>CAYLPH010000092.1:0-28757 GCA_964385495.1 uncultured Candidatus Solibacter sp. | reverse complement strand
TCTGAAGCGTATAGCATGGTTCCTGGCCGAGATCCCCAAAACGGTTAAGCACCCCGTCCAGACGTCCAGAGCATGCGCCCCTCAACACGCAGTGTATGCTAGAAGATGGCGGCCCGTGCCAGCACACCGCCCCAAGTCCGCTTTTGATGCAAGAACTTCCGAGGTTATCCGTTGAATCGTATCTCGCTCGCCTTCCGTAGCTTCTTCGCCATTCTCTTCGGCGGAGCTCTGCCGGAAGATATCGCTAAAGCTTTCGGGTTTTCCAGACCGGCGCCACCCCCACCTCCGCCGCCCCCCGTCCCCGTCGTGAAGACCTCCGACGGAGCCATCCAGATCCTGGGTATCCTGCAGCGCGACGCGCGCCTGGTGGACTTCCTTATGGAAGATATCTCCGCCTACTCCGACGACCAGGTGGGCGCCGCCGTCCGCAGCCTCCATGAGCAGTGCCGCGCCACCCTCGACCGCTACGTGAAACTGGCCCCCGTCATTGACGGCGTCGAAGGCACCTACACGAAAGCCGACACCAGCGCCGGCAAGAACGCCGTGAAGTTCGTCGGCAACGTGCCCTCCGGCCCGCCTCCGAAGGGAGGCACACTCCGCCACCGCGGCTGGAAGGTGCAGCAAGTGGAACTTCCGGCCTTAGCCCCCAAGCAGGACGTGAACCTTGTCGCGCCCGCCGAGATCGAAATCGAGTAGTCCCCGGCAGTTACCCCTCATGGCAGAAAACCGGTATGTGATCGGCATCGATCTGGGCACGACGAATTGCGCCGTTGCCTGGGCCGATGCCACTGAAGCGCCCGATGCCCTCACGCTTCCGCGCGTCGAGAGCTTTGCGATTCCGCAGTTGGTGAATCCCGGCGAAGTCCGCGAGGAACCGTTACTGCCCTCCTCTTTGTATTTGCCCGATGGCAAGGACTTTCCCGAAGGCTCGCTCCAACTCCCCTGGGGCGGCGACCCGGCCCACGTGGTTGGCGTGCTCGCGCAGAAGCGCGGCGTCGAGCGATCGAACCGCCTGGTGAGTTCCGCCAAATCGTGGCTCTCCCACAGCAGTGTGGATCGCACCTCGCCGCTGCTGCCCGTGAACGCCCTCGAAGGTACGCCGAAGGTGTCCCCCGTCGAGGCTTCCCGCCGCTATCTCGAGCACATCCGCAAAGCCTGGGACCATGCCCATCCCGACGCGCCGTTCGAACAGCAGCAGGTATTGGTCACCGTGCCGGCATCGTTCGATGCCGTTGCCCGTGAGTTGACCCAGCGTGCCGCCGCCGAAGCCGGCTATGGCCCCGTCACCTTACTCGAAGAGCCCCAGGCGGCCTTCTACGCCTGGCTCGAAAAGCACCCCGATTGGCGCGAGCGGGTCAAGGTTGGCGACCTCATCCTGGTCATCGACATCGGCGGCGGCACCACCGACTTCACGCTCATCGCCGTCACGGAAAAGGGCGGCGAACTGCAGCTGGAACGCGTCGCGGTCGGCGACCATATCCTCTTGGGCGGCGATAACGTCGACCTGGCCCTGGCCCGCGTCGTCGAGCAGCAACTTGCCGCCAAGAACACCAAGCTCGACATGATGCAGTTCCACGCCCTCTGGCAACAGGCCCGCGTGGGCAAGGAGAAGCTGCTCGCCGACGAGAACACCGCCGAAGACCATCCGGTAACGATACTCGGTCGCGGCACGGGACTGGTCGGTGGGACCATCAAGTCGAAACTGCTGCGCGACGATGTCCTGCGCACCGTCCTTGATGGCTTTGTGCCGCAGGTCTCGAGCGAAGATATGCCGGCCCGCCAGCGCCGCGCCGCGTTACAGGAGATTGGTCTGCCCTATGCCTCCGACGCGGCCATTACCCGCCAGCTGGCGCGCTTCCTCCGCCAGCAGGCGGCCCAGGTCGAGCATGGGTCCGTGCGCCGTACGGGCTCCGGAATGGCAGCGCCCACCCACGTCTTGTTCAACGGCGGCGTGCTCCGGGCGCGCATGATTCGCGAGCGCCTCATGGACGTGCTCAACTCCTGGCTCTCCGCTGACCAGATGAGCCCCGCCGAGCCGCTGTTGGGCGAAGACCTCATGCAGGCGGTGTCCCGCGGCGCCGCTTACTACGGCCTGGCGCGCCGCGGCCGTGGCGTGCGCATCCGCGGCGGTGTGCCCCGCACCTACTATGTCGGTATCGAGACCGCGATGCCCGCCATTCCCGGCATGGCCCCGCCCATGAAGGCGCTCACCGTCGTGCCCTTCGGCATGGAGGAAGGCACCTCGCATTTGTTCCCCGACCGGGAGTTCGGCCTCTGGGTCGGCGAGCCCGCCGAGTTCCGCTTCTTCACCTCCTCCTCCCGCAAGAACGACGATGCCGGCATGTATCTGGAAGAATGGAAGCCGGACGAGTTGGATGAACTGGCGCCCATCGAGGTGAACCTGTCCGGCAACGCCGGCGAAGTGGTCAGGGTCACGCTGGAATCGCATGTCAATGAAACGGGCGTGCTGGAGCTGTACTGCGTCGCCAAGGACGGCCGGCGCTGGAAACTGGAGTTCAACGTGAGGGAGCGCGTCGGCTAAGTGAACATCGGCATTGACCTGGGAACGACCAACTCGGCGTTGGCCTTCGTCGACCCGCGCGAAGCGGGCGAATCCGAGTATCCCGCGATTCATGTTCTGGAGGTCCCCCAGGTGGTGGCCGAAGGACGCACCGAACCGCGCCGCACGCTGCCTTCCTTCCTCTATTTGACCGATCAGGCACAGATCGCCGGCGCCTGGGCCCGCGAGCAGGGCGCGCTGGTGCCCACCCGTTCCGTCCACTCCGCAAAGAGTTGGCTATCCAATTCCGAGGCCGATCGCAATGCCAAGATCCTGCCCTGGGACGCCCAGGAAGGCGGGCGCGTACTCTCTCCGGTGGAGGTGTCGGCGAAGATCATCGCTCACCTCGGCCAGGCATGGAACCAGAGCCACCCGGACCTGCCTGTCTCCGCGCAGGACGTGGTGCTGACCGTGCCCGCGTCCTTCGACGAGGAAGCGCGCGAGCTGACCGTGGCGGCGGCGCGCGAAGCCGGCATCGAGAAACTGACGCTGCTCGAAGAGCCCGCCGCGGCCTTCTATTCCTGGATCGCCAACCATCTGTCGCAATCGCAGAAGACGCTCTTCGATGGCCAGACGGTGCTCATTGCCGACGTTGGCGGCGGCACCAGCGACTTCACCGTCATCCGCGTCAATCGCGAAGGCGACCGCGTCACGTTCACCCGCACGGCCGTTGGCAAACACCTGCTGCTCGGTGGCGACAACCTGGACCTCACGCTGGCTTGGCTCGTCGAGGCAAAGCTCGGCAAACCGCTATCCGTCCGGCAGCGTAGCGCCCTTCGCCGCCAGTGCGCCTCGGCCAAAGAACTGCTGCTCAATGATCCGAATCGCCAGAGCGCGGAGATCACGGTTCTGGGCGGCGGCTCGTCGCTCATCGGCGGCACGCTGCGGACCGAGATCACCCGCCAGGAGGCGCTGGAGCTTACGCTCGACGGCTTCCTGCCGTTCTGCGAACTCGGCGATCAGCCTAAGGAAGACAAGAAAAGCCTGTTCCGTGAACTGGGTCTGCCGTACGTCAGCGACCCGGCCGTGACCCGCCATCTGGCGGCGTTTCTGGGCTCCTCCGGTGTCGAGCGCATCGACGCTCTGCTGTTCAACGGCGGCTTCTTCATCCCCGAGATCTGCCGCACGCGCGTCACCGACGTCGTCGAGAAGTGGTACGGCAAGCGCCCCATCGTCTTCGAGAATCAGGATCTGGATCTGGCCGTGGCCGTGGGTGCCGCCTATTACTCCTACGTCCGCCAGAGCGGCCAGGGCGTGCTGGTGCGTGGCGGGCTGCCGCGCGCCTATTTCATCGAAGTGGGTGGCGGAGCCGAGGGCAGGATCCGCACCGTCTGCCTCGCCCCGCGCGGCACCGAAGAAGGCTCGTCGCTCGATCTTGAGATGGAAGGGCTGCAACTGGTGGCTAACCGCCCGGTCTCCTTCCGGCTATACAGCTCCCTGACGCGGACCGAAGACAAGCTGGGCGATGTGGTCGAGTTCACCCCGGACGAGGCCGAAGGGCTGCATCAGCATGCGCCGCTTAATGCCGTCATCCGCTTCGGGAAGAAGATCGAGGAGCGGCTCATTCCCGTCAAGTTGGGCGCGCGATTGACCGAAGTCGGCACGCTGGATATCTGGGCCGAATCGAAGGTCAGCGAGCAGCGCTGGCGCCTCCAGTTCGAACTGCGCAAGAAGGCGGCATCCGCGGTGTCGAAGCCCGCGGCGATGGTTAGCGAGGAATCGCTGGTGAAGGCCGAGGAACTCATCACCGCCTGCTTTGGGCCGGCGCAAACCGTGACTCCCGAGGAACTGCCCTCGAAGCTGGAACAGGCTATGGCGCTGGGCCGCAACTCCTGGCCGGGATCGGCCATTCGCCGCATGGCCGACAAGCTGCTGGAATTTGCCGACGGCCGCAAGAAGGGGCCCGCCTATGAGGCTCGCTGGCTGAACCTGACCGGCTTCGTGCTGCGGCCGGGCTTCGGCTTTCCCGGCGACGATCTGCGCATCGAACAGGCGCGCCGCGTCTATGCCGGTGGGATCACGTTCGGCAACCAGGTGCAGTGCGAGATCGAATGGTGGATCTTCTGGGGCCGTGTAGCCGGCGGCTTGAATCGCAACCAGCAGACGGATATCTACCAGCGGCTGGCCCAATTCCTGCTGCCGCGCGGACAGAAGAAGCCGCCCCGCGTGAACAGCAGCCTCCTACGCGAGATGTGGCGTACCGCCGCCAGCCTGGAGTTGCTGCCGATGAATACCAGGACCGAACTCGGGGAGGCACTGATCAAGAAGGTGCGCGCGAACGAGTACGGGCCGACCGAACTCTGGTGCCTGACACGCATCGGCGCCCGCAAGCTGTTCTATGGGCCGATCAACCAGGTACTGCCGCAGGTGACCGTCTCGCGTTGGGTGGACTCGCTGGCGAAAGCCAAGGGCACCGCGCCGGCGGCGGACGCCCTGGCATCGCTGGCCGCGAAGACCGGGGATGCGGCGCGCGATCTGCCGGAGGGCACCATCGCGCTCGCCCGCAAGGCCATCGGCGGCAACGTCGCGGCGCTGGCTGTGCTCGATGGCGACACAGACCGCGACGCCTCGGCCATCTTCGGTGAGGAGTTGCCGTCGGGCCTGGTGGTCGCGGGTGACTGAGCGCGGGCTGCTCGAGAAGATCACGACATGGAGCGGGGCGCCAGGTGATGGCATCGTTCGTGGCATTGGCGACGATTGCGCCATCTTCCGTCCGAAAGCCGGTGAAGATCTGGTCTTCACCACGGACTTTCTGATTGAGGATGTGCATTTCCGGCGTGAGACGCACAAGGCAGCGGACGTGGGTCACAAGGCGTTGGCTCGGGGTTTAAGCGATATCGCGGCGATGGGCGCAGTGCCGCGCTTCTGCCTGCTCAGCCTGGCGCTGCCGGAGTGGGCGGACAATCGTTGGATCGAGGGATTCTACAAGGGCCTGCTGGGATTGGCGGCCGCGCACGGCACCACGCTCGCCGGCGGCGATCTGGCGCGCGCCGGGAAGCTGGTCTGCGACATCGTCGTTTGCGGCTCGGTGGCCAGAAACAAGGCGCTGCGCCGCGATGGCGCCAAACCCGGCAACGCGCTGTTTGTCTCCGGCCATCTAGGCGGCTCGGCGCTGGGGTTGGCAACCGGGAGAGGCAAGGGCTGGAAGAAGCACCTGCGGCCGGAGCCGCGCGTCGCACTTGGCCAGGCCCTGCGCGGCTGGGGGGCTACCGCCTGCATGGATCTGAGCGATGGCCTTTCGCTCGATCTGCACCGGCTGTGCGTGGCGTCGAACGTGTCGGCCTCGCTGGACGGCGAACTGCCCCTGTTCCCTGGCGCAACGCCCGAACAAGCCATTCACGGCGGGGAGGACTACGAACTGCTCTTTGCCGTTCGCGACGAAGCAGCCGTGCCCGCTACGTTCGAAGGACTCCCGCTCACTCGCATCGGCACGATCCTGGATGGCAACCCCGGACGCATGCGGATCGGCGGCGGCTATGAGCTCCTGCCGCTAGGATACGACCATTTCTCCAGAGCATGAACAGCGGCACGTTATAATGTCAGGAATGGCGGTGTACCGCCGTCGTCATGGAAGACCTCAAAAAGAAACTGCAAGAAGAGATCACCGCGCTGGAGTATGAGCTGCGCAACGAGTTGCCTAAGGAGATTCTGAAGGCCCGTGCCCATGGCGATTTGAGCGAGAACGCCGAGTATCACGCCGCCAAGGAACGCCAGTCGTTCGTCGATGCCCGTCTGGCCCAGTTGAAAGGCCGCCTGCGCGAGTTTTCCATGGTCGACATGACGAAGATCCCGAAGGACCGTGTCGGTCTGGGGTCGAAGGTTGTTCTGCTGGATCTGCAGAAGGACGTCAAGCTGAATTACCGGCTGGTGACCAGCGAAGAAGCGGATGCGGCCAAGGGCCAGATTTCCACGTCCAGCCCGATCGGGCGGGGGCTGCTTGGCAAACAGGTGGGAGATGAGGTAAAAATACCCATTCCGGGTGGTATGCGCGAAGTCGAGATCCTCGAACTGACCACCATCCATGAACTGGCGCAACTCGAGAAGCCGGAGTAGGGTTCCAAGCCCGCGGTACCGGGGCGGGCGTGAGGGTTGGATATGACGTACACGAATGCCATTGGCACGGCCTGCAACAAGGTGATCGTGCAGATTGTGCGGGTGCTGGCTCTCTCCAGGATCAGCCCTAACTGGCTTACGTTTATTGGGCTGTTGATCAATATCGGCGCGGCGGTGCTGCTGGCTTTCGGCCGCTTCCAGGCGGCGGGCTGGGTGATCGTCGGCGCCGGAATCTTCGATATGGTGGACGGCCGCGTGGCCAGGGAAACCAACCGCGTCACGAAGTTCGGCGGATTCTTCGACTCGGTCCTCGACCGCTACTCCGATCTCGGCCTGTTGATGGGCCTGCTGGTGTACTACGCTTCCATCAACCGCAATTTCTATGTCGTGTTGACGGCGATTGTCATGACCGCTTCGGTGATGATCAGCTATACCCGGTCACGGGCGGAGAACACGATTCCGAGTTGCAAGGTAGGCTTCCTGGAAAGGCCGGAACGGATCGTGCTGCTGATTCTGGGCTGCCTGTTTGACCGGATGGCGCCGGTGTTGTGGGCGATTGCGGTGCTGGGCAATATCACCGTGCTGCATCGGATGGTGCACACCTACGAGGAGACGAAGAGATTGGAGGACGCGCAACTGCGTCCCACCCCAACGATGCAACGCCGCTAAGCGGAGCACCCTCAAAACATCTCGAACCGTCGCTCTTGTCACCGATAAGAGCAGTGTGGGCAATGGTCTCTGGCTTGCAAGAGAAGGATGTGTCGCACGCGCTACACAGAATCTTACGGTTAGAAGGAGGGCACGACGTAGTTTTCTCAGGTTTCGGCACTTTCTTGCCGTCACGGCATCAAGGTGGTACGATTCCGCCATGCCCCAAACGGGAACACGTCGTGCGAAGGCACCGATGGAAGCAACGCTAACGGAGCACGATTTCGCATTGGCGGAAGTTCGCTTTCTTACACCTCTGATCCAGAGCGGCGATCTTCTGCCAATCGCGCGGTTCGCATCCCAAGAGGTCCTGTCCGCCCCTGGGGAGTATCTCCCCTTGGACGAACGTGAAGATTGGGAACTACGGGAGTATATTTTGCTTTGCGCTCAAAGCTTGTATACTCAGAATCCCGAGCAGTTACCCAAACTACTGGACGAGATCGGCAGACTCGGGAGGAAGCGAGCGGAGGCGGTTGCCGGAAAGCGCAGAATTGGTTTCAGCGAGGCGAGCGGGGCAGGCGGCTAACCGGCGATTAAACGAGATTGCCCGCTCCCGCACCGGGAAAAACGACGCCTTCACCGCCTTCCTACAAATCCATGCCTGCATCAGCCGGCATGTGCTCGCGGAATGGCCCGATGATCTCTCCGTAATTCGCCTGAATACCAAGTTCGTGAATCGCTGTATCGAAGTACACGACAGTTTCTACGCTCGCGATTTCGTGGCTTGCGGCCGAAGCTGGATGATGATCCTGACCGTCAACGAACTGGCGAAGGGAGACACCACCCTGCTACTGGCACGAATGGCCTTTACCCACATTCTTGAGGATCTTCCATTCGCGCTGCTGGAATGCGAAGTGGACAGAGAATCCTACGACTCCGTTTACTTCTTCATCGTCGCCTGTCTCGATCACGTAGGAAAGCAAAGGCGAACCGCGGAGAGCCCTTCCAGTCTCCTCGAAGTGCTGGCTAACGATGCATTTCCCTTAGTCCGAGATCAAGCCGTCCGGCTGCTCCGGCACAGTGCCTGGAACCGTTATCTCCTGCTCCGCAAGGGGCGCGGGGCGGCGTAGCGCCCCGCGGCAACCATTAGGCTACTTCTTCCCCTTCCGGAAGGTAACCGTGATCTCAATCTTCGCCTCGCCGACCAGTTTGGCGACACCCACGGTCGTCCGTGTCGGCTTGGGATCCGGGAATGCCTTCACATAAACACTGTTCATCCGATCGAACATCGACATATCGGTCAGATAAACCTGCGACGACACGGCGTCCGCCATCGTCATCCCAGCCGCCTTCACCACTTCCGCGATGTTGTCGAGGGTCTGCTGCACTTCCTCTTCAAACTTGGCGGGATACTTGCCGTCGGGCGTGCGGCCCACCATGCCGGAAACATACAGGGTATCGCCTACCATCAGGCCAGCGCTGAAGTTGGGACTGGGTTTGGAACCAGGGGGTACGATAGCCCTTTTCTGGCCATAGGCAGCCGTGCCGGCTGCCAGTAACGTCATGAGCAAAGCAAAGGTAATTCGACGAAGCATACCGCCCATGATACTTCAGGACACGCATCGGAACCCTAGTACTAGTGCCTTACATGGCCTAGCGTACCGGGTCAGAACCCATCCAATTCACCATTGCGGGTACGCGCCCGGCGGGGCATCCTGAAAGGGCATTAGCAAGCGTCTATGGAGGACCATTGATCAGCGCATCGACACAACAGACCAACGAGCGGCGTGCCGCCGACCGCTTCCCGATCGAGCGGGATGTGCGCTATCGCATGTTAAGCAAAAAGAGCGCGGAAGAAAACGGTATCGGTAAGACCGTGAACATCAGCAGCACGGGGGTTTTGTTTACCACCGATAAGCTGCTGATACCCGGACGGCGACTGGAGGTTTCCATCGCCTGGCCGGCTCAGCTTAACAACAGTTGCGCACTGCGGCTGGTTGCCCGTGGCAAGATTGTTCGCTTCGAACAAGGGCGGGTGGCCATGGAGATCCAGCAATACGAATTCCGGACCGCGGGTGGAGGTATCCACTAGCAGCCAGCCATCGTTCTGTCTCTCGTTTCAGGCCCGCTTGGGCGGAACCGGATAAGGCCGGTCGCTAGTGGCGAAATCGGCCTTCGCTTCGCCCGTCGAGGCGATATCCTGGGCTCCGGTCTGCCGCAGAATTGTCTTGGCCCGATCGACCCAATCGGAATTGTCGGCGTGAACGGACAGCAGAATCCCGCCGTCACGCACCTGGCCTTCGTAGCGTTTGGCCTCAAACTCCGGGATACCGGCGCCGATCAACGCGCCGGTAATGCCACCCACTGCGCCAACCGCACCCACTCCCGCCAGCATGGCGACAATCGGCCCGGCGGCCAGCAGGGGTCCGATACCGGGTATCGCCAGCGCGCCGATGCCCGCCAGCCATCCCAACGCGCCACCCAAAACAGCGCCCGTGGCGGCACCGGTCGATGCTCCTTCCGGCGCCTTCGTGTGCTTCTCGTGCGCGAGGTCCTTGTTGCCCTCATTGTGCGGGAACAATACCGAGATATCGGCACTGCGGAAACCCGCCTCGCGCAACGAGTCCACTGCATTCTCCACAGTCGCACGTGTGCGATAAATCCCAAAAACGGCTGTATTCTTTCCGGCCATAATCCTCGCTCCTATCCGACAGACTTCCCAGGTTAGAGCTTGGTTGACAGGCAAGCGTTTCCGTCAATACCGGGGCACGGATGAGTCGATTTCCACACTCCAGCGGTCAATTCCGCCAGCCATGCTCTGGCAGTTCCCGACGCCCTGCTCCCGCAGCCAGTTCACGACGTTGAGACTGCGCACGCCATGATGGCAGTAGACCACCAGCAGCGATTCATCCGCCACCGACTCCAGGGTATTGAGCCGTGCGGGGATATTGTTCATGGGAATGAGGCGCGCGCCTTCCAGGTGGGCAATCGCGTGCTCGAAAGGCTCGCGGCAGTCCACCAAAACGACGCGTTCTCCCGCGTCCAGCTTTGCTTTCGTATCCTGGGGCGATATCTCGAAGGGTATCGGTGAGGCCATCCCTCCAGCATCCTACGAAATGCGCGACGCAAACACTACCAGGTGCCCTCCCGGCTCAAATACGCCGATCTCCCGCATGCCGTAGAAGGTGTCGCGCTGCGGGATGGCCACCGGCCAATCGCCCAGCGACTGCAGCACCTTTTCGAAGTCCGGCATCTCGACGAACAGCACCGCCTTTGAAGCTTGGCAGTGCGCCTCCACCACGGGCGCGTCCTCCGCTGCGCTTGCGTGGCTCTGCAACATTAACTCCGCGCCATCGCCGGAAAGAATCGCAAACCCCATCTTGTCCCCATGCGGGATCGATACAGTCAGTTCCATGCCGAAGCGCTGCCAGAAGGCAACGGACGGTTCCAGTTCAGCCATCATCAGGTTAGCGGTGATCTTCATGACTTGAGCTTAGGGCAGCGCCACGGCCGTGGGATTGTAGATTTCGGACAACTCGCTTGGGGTATGCCCGGTAAAGCGGCGCATCTCGTGGGTAAAGTGCGCCTGGTCGGCGAAACCGCAGGCATAGGCCACTCCGGAGAGTCCGCCCGGCGTCGTGTCCAGCGTCAGGTCGAGCGCCTTGCGAAAGCGCAGCGTGCGCGACAACCGCTTCGGCGATAGCCCGGTACGCGCTTCACAGATGCGCCGGAACTGACGCTCGCTTAAGTTCGCCTGCCCGGCCAGCCAGACCAAGTCGACATTGCCCCACTGCTGCTCCAGGTGACGAATGGCGCGGGCGGACGCATCGTCCGGCCGGCAACGCTCCACCAGCCGCTTGATCACGGCATGGATCGCTCCGGGCCGCAGCGACACCTCCAACCCGTCCAACAGGGCGCGGCTCAACGTCCGATCCACTTCCCCCAGATCCGCATTCTCATCCACCAGCACCGGCAGATGCGTACCGAGCGCTCCGGGGCGAAACCGGACACCCAGGGCCACGGTGCCGGCCAATGCGGACACATCTTCCCAGGCCGTCATGGTGCCGACCAGTTGCAGGGATACGGCCTCGCCCTGGCGATTGTAAAGGATATCGACGCAGCCATCGGGATAGACACGGTGTGGCCGCTCCCCCGGTCCACTGCGGGCGGTCCAGAAACACTCCACCGCATCCGCCAGCGCCGCGCCCGGATAATGCTCCTGGTATTCCCGCATGCTCAACCGATTGTAGTGCGCCCGGCTAACACTGGCGGTTCCACTCCAAAATCACCCGCGATTCCCTTTCAAAACCCAACCTGCTGATGGAGCCTGTCCCGAGTACGAACAGCCGCCCGTCGGCGGGCGCCAGACCGACCCACACCGCGCCCAGTACCCGCAACAGGTGCCCATGCGCGAACAGCGCCACATCGCCATCCACGGCCAGCGCGCGATCAATCACCCGCTGCACCCGCGCACCCACCGCAGCCGCGTTCTCTCCACCAGGGGCGCCATCGCGCCACAAGGACCAATCGGGCCGCTGCTCGCGTATCGACGCGGTGGTCAGCCCTTCATAGTCGCCGTAGTCCCACTCGCGCAGATCGTCCTGCAGCGCGGCCTCTCTGGTAAACCCCGCCAGCCGGCATGTATCGACGGCACGCCGTAGCGGACTCGATAGCACCGCGGCGAAGGTCTTGGCACGCAGCGTCTCGCCCAACACGCGGGCCCGCGCCTCGCCCTCTTCGGTCAGCGGCAAGTCCGTCCGCGAGGTGTGCTGGCCGCTGCGGCTCCACTCCGTCTCTCCATGGCGAATCAGCCACACTTGCTTGCCCATGCCGACCACAGTAACAGATGAAACGGTCCACGCTATCGCGGGCCGTACGGGAGATGCGCGGAAATAGCACATATGCAGCTTCTTCGTTTCGCAATGGTGTTGGCGGCAGCCTTGCCGGTGATGGCGCAGTATCCCGGCCTCTCCCTGCCGCCGGATGGGGACAACCAAAGAGCATCGGTCATGCAAGGCATCGGCCCGGTGAAGGTAACCATCGATTACAGCAGCCCGCGTGTCACCCTGAACGGCATGGACCGCCGCGGCAAGATCTGGGGCACGCTAGTACCCTACGGAATGTTCAAGCAGGGCTTCGGACCAGGCAAGCCAGCACCGTGGCGCACGGGCGCGAATGAGAACACCGTGCTCACCGTCAGCCACGACATCGAAGTGGAAGGCAAACCCCTGCCCGCCGGCCGCTACGGTCTCTTCCTGGTGCCGCAGAAGGAGCAGCCCTGGACGCTGATCCTGTCGAAGAACGCCAATTCCTGGGGCAGCTTCTACTATGAGGAATCCGAAGATGCTCTGCGCGTTCCGGTTACGCCGAAGCAGAATGCCTTCCGCGAGTTTCTCACCTTCGAGTTCACCGACCGGCGTCCCGATACCGCCACTGTCGAACTGCAGTGGGAGGAACTGGCGGTGCCGATTCGCTTGCGTGTGAAGAACATTGAGGACATCTACATTTCGCGTATGAGCGAGGAACTGCGCAATGTTCCCGGCTTCAATTGGATGGCCTTCGTGAACGCAGCCAACTATACGGTGCGTACCGGCAAGCATCTGGATAAGGGCCTGGAGTGGGCCGACATCGCGATTCGCCGCCCGTTCATTGGCCAGGAGAACTTCCTCACTCTGTCGACGAAAGCCAACGTCCTGGGGGCTATGAATCGGGATGACGAGTCGCGCAAGTTGATGGCGCAGGCCATCCGCCACCCCAGCGCCACCGCGGTGCAGATCCACCAGGTGGGCCGCACGCTGCTTACCGCCGACAAGGTGGATCTTGCGCTGGAAGTGTTCCAGGTAAACGTGGAGCGCTATGGCGACCGCTGGCCAACGCATGTCGGCATGGCCCGCGCCTGGATGGCCAAGGGCGACCTCGCGAAGGCGTTGGAGCATGCCCGCAAGGCTGTGGAGCAGGCTCCGGACGATCTGAATCGCAATAACCTGAGGGCGATGATCCAGAGCCTGGAACAGGGCAAGAAGTTCGCCAATTAGCTACTGCTTCTTCTTACCGCGGCGGCCGCCGCCACCGCCGCCGCCTAGCGTGCCATCCCAAACCGGATCGGCCTGCGACGTATAGCGCTTGTCCAGCTTGTTCCATTCGGTACGCGTGAGGCCGTTGAGATCCCACACCACCATGCCATCGCGCACGGTGAGTTCGCCTACGAGTTTCTGATTGCCGCTCAGCTTCGCGCCGAGCACATCGACGAAGCCGAAGCTCCCCTTTTGCAGGCTAAGCACGGCCACATCGGCGCCGGCGCCCACCGTCAGATGGCCGAGTTCCTGGCGCTTGATCTGCTTGGCGGGATTCCAGGTGGACCGCAGAATCGCATCCTGCAGCGACATGCCCATGTTCAGAAACTTCGACATCACGTTCAACTGATCCTTCATGCCGGCGTTCATGCTGTTCACATGCAGGTCCGTCGAGATGGAGTCCGGCAGAAAGCCCTGCTGCATGGCGGGCACCGCCCAACGCCAGATGAAGCTGCCACCGCCGTGGCCCACATCGAAGAAGACGCCGCGTTTGCGGCCTTCAAACAAATAGGGACGCACTTTGTTGTTCTCATCCAGCATCGGCACCGAGGCCAGAAACGTGTGCGTGTACATATCACCTGGACGCAGGCGCTTGGTGATCAGGTCCTCATGCGGACGCTCCGGACGGAACGTTCCGAAGTCCACCATGACGGGAAGGTTGGTCTCCTTACCGGCGTTCAGCGCGCCATCCACGGAAATCCATTCTGGCCCCTGGTAGTGCGCCGACTTGAAGCCGACGATGACCTGCGGATACTTCTTCGCCATGGCCGCGGCAGGCTTCGGATCCATGTCCTGCGTGTTCTGCTCCACGTCGTTGCCGCCACCCATGCCATGGCCGACGATGTTGAGAAACGCCAGGACGCGGGTCTTGGCGCGGTCAATGGTGCGAGCCTTGAACTCCTCGAAGTTACGATAGCCGGACGTACCGGCATCCACCACCGTGGTAACGCCGCTGCGGAAGGTATGGCCGTCCGGGAACACGCTGAGCGCGCCGGAGGCATACTCGCGCCCCATGCCGCCGGCAAAGACGTGGACGTGAATGTCGATGAGGCCCGGGGTGACATATAGGCCCTTCACATCCACTACCTTCTTCGCCTTGTCGGGCGCGATGTTGGCCTCCACGGCGGCGATCTTCTTATCCTTGATGGCCACGTCACGAACGGCGTTGATGTTGTTCTTCGGATCGATGACGTGGCCCCCCTTCAGCAGCAAGTCATATTGAACTTGAGCGAAGAGGGTACTGCATGCGAGGAGCAGGAGTGCGATACACATGCGGTCCATTGTATGTCGTGTATGCTTATTCCCGTATGCGCCTGTTCCTGATTCTGGCCATCTTCGCCGCTTCATTGCCGGCTCAGATTCGCTTCCGCACGCAGGAGATCCAGAGAGACTTCGGCGTGGTGTATGCGACGCTGCTGGCCGATGTAAATCGGGACGGCAAGCCGGACATCGTCGCGATTAACCCAACGGAAGTGGCTTGGTTTGAGAACCCCACCTGGACCAAACACACCGCACTGCAGGGGGTTACTAAGAAGGACAACGTCGCGATCGCGGCCACGGATGTGGATGGCGATGGCAGGCTCGACTTTGCGGTGGGGGCCGATTGGCAGCCCACCAACACGCAATCGGGCGGCAGCCTGCAATGGATCCGGCAGACGGGCGCGGCGGGCAACTGGCCGCTGTACCCACTGGGTGAAGAGCCGACGCTGCATCGCATCCGATGGAGCGATGTGGATGGCGATGGTAAGCCAGAGTTGGTGGTGGCGCCGCTGCATGGGCGCGGGAGCAAAGGTCCGCAATGGGAAGGCACCGGAGCGCGACTGCTGGTGATGAAGCCGCCCGCCGACCCCACCCAAGGGCCGTGGCCAACGGAGGTGGCCGACGACAGCCTGCACATCGTCCACAACTTCCTCATCGAGAACGGCGAGATCTGGACGGCTAGCCGCGAAGGGGTACATGCCCTGAAGCGAGGTGCCGATGGCAAGTGGGCCAAGCGCAAGATCGCCGATGGGGCGCCGGGCGAGATCAAGTCCGGCTGGATCAATGCCGTGCGCCGGCTCGCAACGGTGGAGCCCTGGCATGGCAACAGCATCGTGGTCTACACGGAACCCACCAAGCCCGCCGATCCGCAGACGGGCACTCCGCCGCGGCCGGTCCCGCTGACGGGCCTGTGGCAGCGCGAGGTGATCGAAGACAAGCTGAACCAGGCGCATGCGCTGGGGTGGGCGGACTTCGATGGCGATGGCAGCGATGAGTTAGCGGTGGGCCGGCGCGGCGCCCCGCATGGTGTTGCGTTCTATCAGCGCGGCCTTGATGGCAAATGGTCGAAGCACGCCGTCGACGATGGTATGGCGGCGGAGGACCTGACCGTAGGCGACCTGAATGGAGATGGGAAGCCCGAGATCATCGCCGTGGGCCGCAGCACTGCCAACGTCCGCATCTATTGGAACGAGACACAGCCGAAGTGGATCCGTCATGAAGTGAGCCGCGCCTACTTCCCGTTCACCGCCATCGCCGCCGACTTCACCGGCGATGGCAAGCCCGACGTCATTGCCGGCGACCTGCGAGGCAAGAAGCTATACCTGCACCCGGCGCCCGATTGGAAGCCGGTCCTGTTGTTGGAAGGCCCCGATGCTATCCACAGCGAAGTGATGGATGTCGATGGCGATGGCGACCTGGACTACATCGGCGCCCGCTACTCGCCCGGCCTCGTCTTCTGGCTGGAGCAGCCGAAGAATCCGCTGACTGACAAGTGGCCCTACCATGTCATTGATGACGATGCAAAAGGCGGCGTGAATGGCATTCACGGCATGATCCTTGGCGATATTGATAAGGACGGCAAGCCGGACCTGGTGGTGAACAGCGGGCAGCCGAAGGGCGCGTTTCCGAACTCCCTGGCTTGGCTGAAGATTCCGAAGAACCCGCGCAAGGCCCCGGCCTGGGAACGTCACGTGTTCGCCCAGGGCGACGCGCCGGGCCTTAGCCACTACCATGGCATCGGCGATGTGAACGGCGATGGCCGCCCCGACATTGCCAGCGCCGCCAAGATCGGCGCGGACGGCAACTGGTACGCCTGGTGGGAGCAACCCGCCAATGGTAAGGAGCCGTGGAAGAAACACATCATCTCCACTGGCGAAGAGGGCGCCACCAATATCCAAATGGCCGACGTCAACAAAGACGGCAAGATGGACTTCATCGCCACACGCGGGCACGGCCGCGGCGTGGTGTGGTTCGAAGGCCCGAACTGGACGCGCCACGACATCAACGCGGGCCTGATCGGTCCGCATTCGCTGGCTATCGGCGATATGGATGGCGATGGCGATATCGACGCCGTCACCTGCGCCAAGGAATCGAAGATCGTGGCCTGGTTTGAGAACGATGGGAAAGGCAACTTCACCACGCATCCCATCCACGAAGATCAAGCGGCTTACGATATCCGCATGGTGGACATGGATCGCGATGGCGACCTGGATGTGCTGGTGGCCGGACAGGCCAGCGAGAACGTGGTCTGGTATGAGAACCGCCGTCTCGTGAAGCGCTAACCTTGCGCCAGCAGCTTCTCAATCACGGCCATATTGCCGAGCGCGTTCTCGAGCGGAACGGGCACTTCCCTGCCCTCGCGAATGGCGCGGCTGAACTCCTCGCCCTGGATGGTGTACTGGTCGCAAATGGGGAACATCTCGGTCTGCACCGTGGACCCGGACAGATCGCCGCCAATATCGACGAACACGCGGCAAGGGCGGTCCGGCGGAGCGTTGAACGGGATCTCCACTTCGATGCGCCCTTTCGTCCCGAAGATCTGCATCTTCTGATACGGCACTAACTGCGTGGAGCAGCTAAAAGTCACCTGTACGCGCCCGTAGCGCAGCATAGCGGAGGCCACACGATCCGTCTTCAGCTCGGGATCGCGGTCGAGGATACCCAGCACCTGATCCGGCTCGGCATCCAATAAGAACCGCGATACGTGGATGGGATAGCAGCCGATATCCATAATCCCGCCGCCGCCCCAATCCACCACGTTGCGGATGTTCGCCGGATCGTCGTTGTAGTAGCTGAAGAAGCCGGTAATCACTCGCAGATCGCCCAGCAGCCCTTCTTTGAGGATCTGCTTCACACGCAGCCACTGCGGATTGGTGTGGACCATGAACGCCTCGCCGATCTTCACGCCGGTGCGGTCGCGTACCGCCATCAGTTCGCGCACTTCGGCCGTCGAAAGCCCCAGCGGCTTCTCACACAACACATGCTTACCGGCTTCGGCAGCCTTCGCCGACCACGGCACGTGCAGATGATTCGGCAGTGGGTTGTAAATGGCGTCGATATCAGGGTCGGCCAGCAGCTCTTCATACGAGCCGTACGCCTTGGCGATACCCGACTCCGAGGCCGCCGCCCGCGCCTTCGCCAGATCGCGCGAGGCAATCGCCGTCACCGGCGTCAGCGCGCTCTGCTGCATCGCCGGAATCACTTTCTTCGTGGCGATCCTGGCCACGCCGAGCACTCCCCAACGCACGGGATGCATCTTTCAAGCCTCCGTTATTTCTGCAACAGGAACTGGCCGACGAATAGCGAATCGACGCCCGACGAATAGAAGCTGCGCACCGCATCGCGAGGAGAACACACCAGCGGCTCGCCGAAGAGATTGAACGAGGTGTTGTAGAGCACGGGCAGCCCCGTAGCTTTACCGGCCGCATGCAGCAGGCGCCAGAACGACGGGTTGTCCTCTTCGGTCACCGTATGGACGCGGATCATATCACCCGCCAGAATCGCGCTCTCGAATTGCTTCCGGTATGGCGCCTTCACGGTGCCCACCGTCGCCAGATACCGCGCATTCGGCCCTACTTCGAAGTACTCCGACGCAAGCTCCGCCGGTATGGAGGCGGCAAACTTCCGGAAGCTCTCGCGATGTTTGATGAAGGCGTTCAGGTTCTCGGTGGAGTACGGGTTCATCGGTGAGGCGAGCAGGCTGCGGTTGCCCAACGCGCGCGGCCCGAACTCCATGGCACCTTGCATCCATGCCACAATCTTGTTCTCGCCCAACTCGCGGACCGCGGCTTCCACCAGCTCATCCGTAGTCAGCATGTAGTGGAAGCGCAACTTGCAGTTCTCGATGACCTGCTTGATCTCTTCCGGACTATACTGCGGACCTAGCAGCAGATCGCGCATGCTCACCCGGTGCGTCTGGCGGGCCACGCCATGCCACACATGCGTGACCGCGCCGATGGCCGTACCCGCGTTGCCCGCGGCCGGTTGCACGAATACCTCGGGGAAGCGGCCGCAGCGTTCCAGCGCCGCCGTCAACAGCACGTTCAACCCAAGCCCGCCGGCCAGGCAGAGATTCTCGCCCTGCGGGGCCATGCCGATGACGGTCTGTTCGAGCGCCCGCTGCATGCCGGCCGCGATGTGTGCGCGCAGTTCCACCGGCACATCGTCGCCGTCGCCCAGCCCCAGCCGTTCGTAGAACTTCGCGCTGAACGCGCCCTGCCCGATGCGGTCTCCATCGAAGAAACTGCGATCCAGGCGCGGCCAGCCATCGCGCCCGCCGCTGAGGATCTCGTGGAACAGGGCGACGAAGCGGTCGTCACCCGATACCGATAGCCATTGCACTTTGTGCTCATCGCCGTTGGGAGAAAAGCCGAGCAGTTCGGTAACCCGGCCATAGAGTTCGCCAAGGGAATCGGGGAGGTAGATCTCGCGATCCACGGTCAACTGCGTCCCAGTGGCCTGCCAGCGCGCGCCGCAGCGGAAGTCGCCGGCGCGGTCCAGCGTCAGCACGGTGGCTGTATCGAAGGGCGACACGTAATAGGCACTGGCAGCATGCGCCAGGTGATGATCCACCAGCAGCAGTTCGGCGTTGGGAAAGCGTTGCCGCAGTTCTATCTGCAATTCGCTGGCTGGGCCCTCCGCCAAAGGCCGCACCAGGGCCAGGAAGTTCACTCCCGGCGCATCAACGCCTGCCTGTTTCAAACAAAACGCGATGCCTTGTTCCGGCAAGCCGCCGGCATGGTGCGTGCGGGTGAGCTTGCGCTCCTCCACCGCCGCCAGCAGTTCTCCATCCTTCAATACGGCACACGCCGCCTCATTCAACAGTCCACCGATTCCGAGTATTACCATGATGTCGTTTCGTGCCGTAGGCACAGACTCACCAGTGTACCGTTCTTTGTATCCGGGTCCCTGGTCTGGTACGCTGTAGTCCGGTTCCGTACAGGTCCAGGTGGTACGCCATGAAGTTCTCCCCGTTTCTACTCTTCCTGATCTCCTTCACGCCGGTTATCCCAGTGTTCGGCCAAGCCGTTCGCACCAACGCGGGGTTCCGAACCAACAGCCTGCCGCGGGGCGACGATAACTACACCACCAATCCAGTCGGTATCGGCTTCACGATCAATTTCTTCGGCGTCAACCGGAGCCAGGCGTACGTCGCCAACAACGGCAATATCGCCTTCACGAACGACGGCAACCTGGGCCGCTATAGCCCGGAAACCTTCAGCGCCCTGCAGCGCGAGATCATCGCGCCATTCTTCGCCGATGTCGACACCAGTAACACCGCCTCCGACGTCACCCGTTGGGGAAACGATACCGTGGACGGCCGAACGGCCTTCGGGGTCAACTGGGTCAATGTCGGCTATTACAGCGGCGCCGCCGACAAACTCAACAGCTTCCAACTTGTTCTCATTGACCGCTCCGATACGGGGGCCGGCAACTTCGATATCGAATTCAATTACGACCGGGTACTGTGGGAAACCGGCAGCGCTAGTGGCGGTAGCAATGGCCTTGGCGGTACGTCGGCTTCAGCCGGCTATTCGAATGGCACCGGCATCGCGGGCACCTACTTCGAACTGCAAGGTTCGCGCATCCCCAGTTCTTTCCTCGACAGCAACCCGAACGGCCTCCGCTTCCGCAGCTTATCCAGCGGCGTGCCGGGCCGGCTACTATTTGCCGTGCGTGGCGGTAGCGTCCAGCTCACCACCTCGTGCCCCACGCCGCGAGGCCTCGTCGGATCCGCCTATAACGGCAGTCTGACGGCCGGCGGTGGGACGGCGCCCTACACATGGGTGACGCAGTTGGTCAGTGGCGCCTTGCCGCCGGGCCTTTCGTTGAACGCAGCCGGTGTTCTTTCCGGTACACCAACGACGGCCGGGTCCTATGCGTTCAGCGCCCGCGTCAACGACGCCGCCAACCGTACCGCGGTGGCCCAGTGCACCCTGCCGGTCGATAGCTGCTCGGTCACCCTCAGTTCCAATCAGAACGTCGGATCGGGACAAAGCACCGGCACCTTCACCGTCACGGCCGCCAGCACCTGTACCTGGACCGCGACGTCCAATGCCGCCTGGATCCAGTTGCTGAACGGATCCACCCCAGCATCCTCTTTACAAGGCACCGGAACTCAGACGCTGACCTTTCGCGTCGAGGCCAATGGCGGCACGCAGCCGCGTACAGCCACGATCACCGTTGGCGACAAGACTTACACCATCACGCAAGCCGCCGGAACCGGCTGCACCCTGACCCTCACTCCCCCGTCCAATATCTTTACCGCCAATGGAGGGTCCGGCAGTTTCGCCGTCAACTCCAACTGCGCTTCCTGGACCGCCACCGAGAACCTCGATTGGCTCCAGGTCACCCTCGGCGGTACGGGCGGCAATAACGGGACGGTCAACTACTTCGTCAGTGCCCATACCGGCGCTACGCAGGCGCGTTCCGGCATTATCAGCGTCAATGGAGTGCCGTTCACCGTGACGCAGAATCCGCCGAACACTACCTGCGCCTACAGCCTGAGTTCGACGAACGTCACGATCCCGGCCGCGGGCGGCACCGGCAGCACATTCGTCCAAACCTCCAGCGCCTGTGGTTGGAGCGCCGCCAGTAATGCCGCCTTCCTCACCGTCACGGCGGGCGCCAATGGCAGTGTCAGTGGGCTGGTTACGTTCGCCGCAGCCCCGAACAGCGGCGCCGCGCGCACCGGCACCCTGACGATTGCCGGCCAGACCTTCACTGTGAATCAGGAAGCGGGCACCTCTTGCCCTACCTCTTTCACACCGGGTTCGGCGACCTTCCTATCCAGCGGCGGCGCTGGCGCTACTACACAGATCAACACTCCCTGCGATTGGACCGCCAGCAGCAGCGTCCCCTGGATCCGCATCACCGCGGGCGCCGCGGGCATTGGTCCGGGGACGATCACTTATACGGTGGACCCCAACACGGCGGCCGGCGCGACTGTCCGTTCAGGCTCCATCACGGCGCGTGGCGTTACCTTCTCCGTGACGCAAGGCGTGCCCGCCTGCACCTACTCGCTTTCCACCGGTAACCTGATTTTGCCGCCGGCGGGCGGTACGGCGTCGGTCACCGTCACCACGCCCGCCGCCTGTTCCTGGAACGCTACCGGTGCGCCCAGCTTCGTGACGACGGTGGCCGGTCAAGGTACGGGACGCGGACAGGCGACCTTCTCGGCGGCTGCCAATAACGGCGCTACCGAGCGCACGGGCACCGTCACGGTTGCCGGCCGCTTGATCAATGTCAAGCAGCCCTCGGCCTCTGCGTTTGCCTGCAATGTATCTGGCCCCAACACCGTACCCAATATCCGCCAGTTCCTGATGGCAGAACTCACGGGCGACCTCACGCTGGCCTGCGGTGGTACCGCACCGCGCGCTCTGTCGGGTGACGTGCTGGTTACCCTGAACACGAACCTCACCAGCAAAGTGATCGGCAACAATGTCGACGCGCTGCTCATCATCAGCGATAGCGGCGCCCTGGTTTTGAACCAGAATGCGTTCCTCGGCAAACTGGCCGGCAACAATGCGGTGCGCTTCGCGGGCGTTCCCCTGGCGGTGTCCGGCAACAACGCCAATCGCAACTTCCGCATCACCAACCTGCGGGCCGATGCCAGCCCGGCGGATATCCCCACCGACATCACGGCGCGGGTGGAGATCGAGGTGCCCTCGGTGACGGTGCCCGTCAATAACGCCCAGAACGTCGTGGCGCGGCGGCAGGCGCCGGTGAATGCCACCTTCGGCACGGCTGTGAACGGCAATGGCTTTACGACGCTTCCTGTCAACTATACGGAACTGCTGCCGGATACCTTCAAACCGCGCATCGCGACAGGCCAGGATCCCAGTACGCCCGGCACGCGGTACAGCAGTGAGTCGGGCTTTGTGAACACGGCGGCGCTGGGCGGTGAAATCGGCACGGCGGACACCGGATTCCGGCTGCAGGTGACGCTGCGCAATCTGCCGTCTACCGTTACCAGCGTCCAGGCCCCTGTAGTCGTCACCAACGGGGATGGCACGCGCGCCGAACTGGCCACCAACGATCGCACCGGCAACGGCGTCGGCTTGCAGACCGGCACCACGGCGCTGCTACCCATCACGAATGGGGAAGCGACCGCCACCTATGAAATCACGGCGGCGCCCCAGACCACCCGCACCGAGACCCTTACCTTTAACCTGCAACTGGCCGGCATAAGTGCCGACGCCGTCGAGTCCTTGAAGTCCGGCTTCCTGCCTTCGTGCGGACCCATCGCCACCGGCTTGCCTGCCAACGGGGTGCTACCGGTGCCGCGCTGTATCGATCCGCTGGCGCCCCCGGTTGGCCGCCGTAATGTGCTGCTACGCGGCGCCATCACGGGGGTGGCGTCTTCCACCGTATCGGCCAACGCGGCGGTCCGCGCCCCTACGGGCAACCGCTCGGTGGAACTCCAGGTGACGATGGGATGCGATGCGGCCGAAGCCTGCCCCGAACCCATCATCCGCGGCAATCTCTCCGCCGGTGCGGCGTTCAATGGCTCCTGCGAGGTCGCCGACGGTAGCGGCAGTTGCTCGGGCGCCGATCGCGATGTGGCTATCACGTATCCCGACATGGAGCCCGGACAGTCCGTCACGGCCACCATCGGAACCACCCTGCGCGACGATGCGCCCGGCGGCAGCCTGCTGCAGTTCAACGCCAGCGGCAGCACCGGCGTCAGCGTTACCTATGATGTGGTGGAGACCTGCATTCCAGGCTTCTCCCAGTTCCCCGAACCCGGTCCGAACGGCCTTACCGACACGATCATGGTCTACGCCTGCGGCCCCTGGACGATCACGAATACCGCCCCGTGGATCACCTTCAGCCAGACCAGCGGCACCGGAAATACGCTGGTGACCTATACGGTGCAGCCGAACACTAGCGGCGCGGCCAGGTTCGGCAGTGTGTCGGTAGCCGGGTCCACGGCTATCAACGTTCGCCAGCTTAGTAGCGCGGGCGGCGGTGGGCTGCGCTTTGTGCCCGTGGCGCCCTGCCGCGTCGCCGACACCCGCATTGGCGGCGGCAAGTCGGGCGCATTTGGCCCGCCCATCGTGGTAGGCAACACCGCGCGCGATCTGCCCATCCCCAACAGCGGCTGCGGCGTGCCCGCGACGGCACTGGCGTATTCGCTGAACATCACCGTGGTGCCGCCTGGGCCGTTGGCGTTCCTGACCGCTTGGCCTACCGGACAGCCGCGCCCGGTGGCCTCCACGCTGAACAGCTTCGACGGGAAGATTGTGGCCAATGCCGCCGTGGTGCCCGCGGGAACCAATGGATCGGTGAGCTTCTTTGTGACTAACAACACCGAGATTATCGTCGATATCAACGGCTATTTCGTACCCTGATCCAGGGCGCGCCACAACTGGATCATGTCCGCGAGACCCATCTGCTCGGCACGCAGGCGAGCTTCGGGACGGCCGTCGATGCCAGGGTACGGCGCGAGCAGGTTATTGCGGAGGTTCTTGCGTTTCTGGGAGAAGCAGGCCGCGGCGAAGCGCAGAAAGCGGCCCGTGTCTTCCACTAGCGGTTGGGCGCGCGGCGTTAGCGCGACTACCGCGGAATCCACCTGTGGCGGCGGCTGAAACGCGCCCGGCGGCACCTTCGCCACCTGCCTGCCTTCCGCCAGCAACTGCGTACGCACACTGAGATAGCCGTAATCGCGGCTGCCCGGCTTGGCCAGCATCCGCTCGGCTACTTCTTTCTGGACCAGGAACACCGCGCGCTTGAGGTTCGGCCCCAGAGCCAGCGCGCGATCGAGAATCGGCGACGTAATGTAGTAGGGCAGGTTGCCCGCCACCACCGCCGGACCCCATTGGTTCAGATCGACTTGCAGGACGTCCGCGTGTACCACTTCAACGGCAGGGTAGTTGTTGGGCAGTTGCGCCGCCAGTTCCGCGTCCAATTCGATGGCGATGAGCTTGGCGGTGCGTTCCAGCAGATACCGCGTCAGCGCCCCTTTGCCCGGACCGATTTCGATAACCAGCGGTTCCGGCTCCGGACACGCCGCGCGGGCTATCTTTTCGAGGATGCTGGTACGGACCAGGAAGTGCTGGCCCAGGCGTTGGCCCAAGCGCGCTCAGCCCTTCACGTCGATATGGCTGCGGCGGAAGGTCAGGCGCAGGCGAGCCGTGGTGGGCTGGCCGAAGGACAGCGCCGGGGTGAATCGGGAAAACAGCAGCGTGTTCTCGATCTCGCGGCGCATCTCCGCGCTGGCGCTATCCGGCAGGCGGCAGTCGATGACTTGCCCCTGGTCGTCCAGTGTGACCTCGACAATGATCTCGTCGTTGGCGAAGCCGAAGGGCGCGACGCTCACCACGGTGGGCTCCTGGTAGAAACCGAGCGGCACGTCATGCGGCGTGGTCCGCGCCACCACGGGGAAGGTCGGCAGCAGCATGCTGAACAGCACCATCGCCGACACCAGACCACCAGCGAACGGCAGCGCCAACGGCTGCATGGAATTGCGCACCCGCTGCCGCAGCCCCGCCCACGCGAAGGCCAACGCCGATTCCTTGCGAACCTCGTCGCGGCGCACCGCCGCTTCCCGCAGCGCCATCACTTTCAATCGTGCCGCCAAGTCGGCGGGCGGTGTCTTCGCGCCTTGCAGGCCGCGCACCATGCCCCGCGTCCGCTGGAGTTCGTCGAAACGCAGCGCACACGAACGGCATTCCCGCAGGTGAACGGAGACCATTTTTCGCTCCCCTGCCGGAAGTCTGTCATCCACATAGGCCGACAGGCTGGCGCGGACATCGCCGCACGGCCGGGACCAACTGAAGACGTCTCGCAGGTTCATACGATACCGCCAGGTTGCGCTCTCCAACTCAGGTCCGGCCCCGGTTCCAACCGGCCTGCTAAGGACTTGCGCACTGCTTCTCTCCCCCGCAAAATCCTCGATTTTACCGTTCCGATGGAGATCTGCAGAACATCGGCGATCTCCTCGTAATTCAAATCCTCCATGTCGCGCAGGACGACGGCCGCGCGGAAGGTGGGATTGACCTCGGTGAGCGCGGCTTCCACCAGCGCCCGGGTTTCCCGTCCCGCGGCCAAGTCAAACGGCGACCGGCCCGGGTCACTCAGCACTTCCTGTAAAGGCTGTACGCCCTCGTCCTCAATTTCGAGGCCGATCTCTCTGCGCTTGTGACGGCTGAACCAGCGCCGCTGGTTGTAGGCCTCATTGACCGCGATGCGGTAAATCCACGTCTTGAGACTGCTGTTCCCCCGAAACGACGAGATGCTGCGGAAGACCTTGAGAAAGACTTCCTGCACTACGTCGCTGGCATCGGCCGGATCCGCCATCAGGCGGTAGACCAGATTGTAAACCGGCTGCTGGTAACGCGTGATCAGGGCTTCGTAGGCGCGTTCTTCTCCGTTGCGAAGGCCGTCCACCAGCCACGGCGGATCGCCTGCCGGCGCCTGAGGGTCGGCAGTTGCTTCTACCGGTATGTGGGTGGTGGTTTCGATCACGGGCAAAGTCCCTACTTGAATCTTACTCCTCGATCAACCGCTCTGGCACCCTAGACACCGCCACTTCGCGAAAAGTTCCCCGATCCGATGGTGTATGGTTGGGAGGTATGTTGCTGCTGCTTTGCCTTGCCGCATGCCTGTTGGTGGTCCCGGCCGCCGCGCAGACAGCGCACCAGGCCGTCCAGACCGGCATGGACCTGTTCGTGAGAGGCGATGTCGACGGGTCTATCCGGGAGTTCGAACGCGCCGCCCAGGCTGAGCCGGCGATTGTTCCCGAACTGTGGCAGCGCGGCATCTCCTATTACTATGCCGGGCGGTTCGAAGACGGCCGCAAGCAGTTCGAGATTCACCGGGCCGTGAATCCGAACGACGTGGAGAATGCGGCGTGGTGGTATCTGTGCATGGTGAAGCTGGGGCGGCGGGAACAGGCGCGCAAGCAGTTGCTGCCGGTGGGGCCGGATCCGCGCATACCGATGGCGGAGATTTACGAGTTGTATGCCGGACGGGGTTCGGAGGCGAAGGTGATGGAGGCGGTGGAGAAGGGCGAGGACTCGGGCCAGCCGCGGCGGGTGCGGTTGTTCTATGCGCATCTGTACTTGGCACTATTGGCCGATGTGCATGGGGATGCGAAGGGCGCGGCGAAGCATATCAGGATTTGCTTGGATCAGAATGTAGGTGGGTATATGCGGGCGGTGGCGGTGGTGCATCAGAAGACGATGAAGAAGTGAGGCCTTAGCCGCGCCGTAGCACTGCCACGATGAGACGGATCTCTTCGAAGGGGATGTCGTCGGGCAACTGCGCACGGACATCGGCGAGGCGTTTGAGATCGGTTTTGGCGGCCGCCTGCTGGATCACCGACCTGCGTTCCGGCTCGATCCAGCCATCGGGCAGGGTTACGGCGCCGGCCTCGATCATGGAGGCGATTTGCGCGGCGGTGACGTTGGTCGACAGGCCACGCCGGGCGGCGATCTCCGCGAGGTTGTAGCCTTGGTTCATCAGGCCGGCGATGGCATCGAATGACACGGGCACCATGCCCTTTGCGACTACGTTTGCTTTCGGAGCGGATTCTCCGAAGAAGCTGCGAATGGCATCCAGGATTTCCTCCCCGTAAACATCGGCTTTGAACTCACCGATGCCGCTCACCTGGAGCAATTCGGCGCGCGTGCGGGGCTGCTTTCCGCAGAGGTCCCGCAGGGTGGCGTCACTGAGAATAACGAAGGGCGGTAGTTTCAGGGTCTTGGCGAGTTCGGCGCGCCACTTGCGGAGGTGGTCGAAGAGCGCGGGATTGGCTCCGTGTGGCGCGGCAGGTCTTGGGACGCGGACGGCCTGCGGCGCCCCCATCCACTCGGGCACCCAGCCGCAGACGTCGCAGTTGCCGCATTTCTCCCACTTCGGGGTCTCGCCGAAATGCCGGCAGATCTGCTGGTGGCGGCACTCTTTGTTCTCGACGAAGCCTTCGATGTCGCGGAACCGGCGCCAGGCACGGCGCTGCTCCTCCGGATCCTGGATCTTGTCGATGAAGAAGGCGAGTAGTCCCTTATCCTTCCGGCGCCAGAGCAGGAGGCAATCGGCAGGTTCCCCATCGCGGCCCGCGCGGCCGGCTTCCTGGTAATACTGCTCGATGGACTTGGGCATCGACGTGTGGATGACGGCGCGGACGTCCGACTTATTAATGCCAAGGCCGAATGCTATGGTGCTGACCATGATGGGCGGCTCGCCATTGGTCCAGCGATCCTGATTGCGTTTGCGATCGGCGGCGTCCATTTGGCCGTGATACCCTAATGCCGCGATACCGCTATCCTGTAACAGGACGACTGTATCGCCCACCGACGCCACTGTCGGCACATAGACGATTACGTTCTGCTCGTTGTAAGCACGAAGCGCCTGCAGTAATAGCCGGTCTTGTGTTTTGGCGTCGCACTCTCTGGCAAGTAACCTGAGGTTAGCGCGATAGAAACTGCGGATGAAAGCCGCGGGCTGCCGTAAGTTGAGCTGGGCGAGTATGTCATGGCGCACCTGGCGGGTGGCGCTGGCGGTGAAGGCGGCGATCGGAGTCGTAGGGAACAGCTCACGAAGCCTGCCGAGTTGGCGGTATTCCGGGCGAAACTCATGGCCCCACTCGGAGATGCAGTGCGCTTCGTCGATCGCGAAGTAGGCGATCGGGGCCCGGCGCAGCCAAGCGACTGTATCCTGTCTCGCCAGGCGCTCTGGAGAGAGATAGAGCAACCGGTACTGGCCGGCGATCGTGTTGCGGACGATCTGCTGCTGCTGGGGTTGCGGGAGGGAGCTATTGAGGGCTGCGCACGGGATACCCATGTCGACCAGGTGCGTGATCTGGTCCTGCATGAGAGCGATGAGGGGGGAGATAACGACGGCGGTTTGACCGAGCACGACGGCGGGTAGCTGATAGCAGAGGGACTTGCCGCCACCGGTCGGCAGAACGGCGGCGACGTCGCGCGAGCCGAGGATGCTGCGCACGATGCCTTCCTGCTGTGGGCGGAAGGTGCTGTAGCCCCAGTATTGCTGCAGCGCGGCGAAGAGGTCGGGGCCGGATTCGGGCGGTATCAACTTTCCAGTGTAGCTGGGGCGAAATCCGGGCGCAAAAAGCAAAAAACCCGGCTTGTGGGCCGGGTCTTTTGTCATAATCGGGCAACGTCCTACTCTCCCACACACTCACGCATGCAGTACCATCG
>CAYLPH010000091.1:0-28764 GCA_964385495.1 uncultured Candidatus Solibacter sp. | reverse complement strand
CACTATGCGGCCGGGCGAGCAGGTTGGCCAGAGGGGTTCATGTGATGCTTACGCAACTCTGTCTGAGAACCGGGTGACCGCCGCGGCGGTGTCCCCTGACGGAAGCAGGTTGGCGTATTCGGAACTTGGGGGCAATCTAATCATCCAAGACCTAAAGAGCGGAGACAGGCAGCTTCTTCTTGCTCCGGAAAGAGCTTCGGTGGAATCGATCTCCTGGCTTGGACGGACGGGCAAGATTCTCATCAGTGGTGAAACGAAGACAGAGATTCAAACCCTCTGGTTGGAGCCTGTCTCCGATTCCCAGCCGTTCACTCTGCGACAGGACGCACGCCGCGGAGTGGCGTCGCCGGACGGTAGCCTTGTGGCGTTTACCAGCGCCGACGAAAGCGAGATCTGGGTGATGCAGGCCGGCGGGGGGGACGTGCGTAAGCTTGTGGTGGGCGGCAGCACCGATACATTTCCCTTCATCGCCTTCTCATCCGATAGCCTCCGCGTCTCCTATCAACGGCGCCACCATACGGCAAGTTCGGTTGACCCTCGCACGCGCGGTGACGGCGAGCACAACTTCGTGCGAACCTTTGAAACTGTCGATCTAGCGGGCAAGGTTGTGGATACAGCCGCGATAGCTATGACGTCGGGGTGCATGCTAAGCGATGGGCGCATTCTCTTTCTCAAGGCCGAGGACCGAAGCGGCCATGATTTCAACGTTTGGGAGCTTCGGACTGACTCCAAGACGGGCAAAATCACGAGAGGGCCCCGGCGAATCACGCATTGGCAGAGGAAGTATCTGGCGGGGATGACGTGCTCGGCCAAGGGGGACGTTGCCGGCGCTCTGGTCCAATCAAGCCAATCGGATATCTACGTTGCGGAGCTTGCGGACAGGTCGCTGCAATCGGTGCACAGGTTGATCCAGGAGGACGTTCCCGAGTACCCTCATTCGTGGACCCCCGATAGCCGCCGCTTGATTTTCGAGAGGCCGGGTAAGACAGGATGGGATCTTTACGTGCAAGGCAGCGATGACCGTATTGCCTATCCGTTGGCGACGGAGAATGGGTCGAAGATAATGCCCCAGTTGTCTCCCGATGGTAAGTGGGTGCTGTTCTCCTTCTTCCGGGATGGCTCAGCAGCGTCTCGGGCCGACCAGAAGCTGATGCGGGTTCCGATCGGCGGCGGACGGCAGGAGCTCGTACCCACGGGGCCCTTCGACGAGTTCCGCTGCGCATTGGTACCCGGAAAGCGGTGTGTGCTGCGCACGATCGAGAACCGGCAGTATGTTTACAGCGAACTGGATCCGGCGCGGGGACGCGGTAAGGAGCTTGCGCGCACGGCATGGACTCCGTCGATTCTCGGAGATTGGACGCTGTCGGCGAATGGCGCGGAGGTGGCCGTTCCCAATCATGATTCGCGGCAGGCGCGAATCCGTCTCATCGCTCTCGATGCCTCGCCAGGTCCAACACCACCGGCCAGGGAGCTGCAAATTCCTGGTTTGGGTGGTTTGCTTGCGCTTGTACCCGACGCCGGCGACGAGGGCTGGTTCGCCTCCGCGACTTCCTCGCGGGGAGTGAAGTTGCTGCATGTCGATCGCAATGGAAAGTTTAAGGTTCTGCGGGAGTGCCCGATCACAACGTGGGGGGTGGCGTCGCCAGACGGCCGGCGGCTCGCATTCATCGACCAGACCGCTTTCAGTAACTTCTGGTCGATTGAGTTGTCCCAACTCTAGTTACAATCACAAGGCCGTTCGCAGCGTACGCCGAATGCCCAGTCTGTGCATCAAGCTGCGAAGCGTATTCGGGTGGATATCCATTACGGCTCCGGCGCCGCCCGGTCCACTGATGACCCAGCCGGTCCTTTCGAGTACTCGCAGGATATGCTGGCGTTGTATCTCGTCGAGTGAATCAGCGCTCCTCGTGTCAGCGGCCGGCGCGGGTTCGGCGGGGGTAGCGGGTGCGTCGACGGGCAGGAGGTCCGCTCCGAGTTCGAGAACCGAACCCTTGGAGAGGACAACGCCTCGTTCGATGACGTTCTGTAGTTCCCGAATATTGCCAGGCCAGGGGTGTTCAATCAACAGTCGCATCGCCTCCCGCGAAACCGTTCGAACCGGCTTCCGCATTGCTTTCGCGGCTTGCTCCAGGAACGCCATCACTAATTCAGGGATATCGGACTGGCGTTCGCGCAACGCAGGTACACGAAGGGGTATCACATTGAGGCGGTAATAGAGGTCGGCACGGAACGCTTTGGATTGCACGGCCCTTTCGAGATCACGGTTGGTGGCAGCTATTATCCGGACATCAACTCTGATGGTATTATTGCTTCCTACCGGCTCAAACTCCCGCTCCTGTAAAACCCGGAGCAACTTAACCTGGGTATCGAGGGGCAGCTCACCCACTTCGTCCAGGAATAGCGTGCCGCGATTGGCAAGTTCAAATCGACCGATGCGGCGGCCGGATGCGCTCGTGAAAGCGCCCTTGACATGTCCGAAGAGTTCACTCTCAACCAAGCCGGAGGGAATAGCGCCGCAGTTCACTTTCACCAGGCGGCCGTTCTGGCGGGCACTCCGATTGTGAATCGCCCGCGCAATCAGTTCCTTCCCACTCCCTGTCTCCCCTATAATCAGTACGTTCGCATCGGTAGGGGCGGCGCATTCCACGCGATCGAGCAGCTTCAGGAGTGCCGGGCTTTTGCCCAGAATGCGGTCGGAACAACGCTCCCGCCGGTCTGCGTCGTGGCAATTGTTGGCCATTGCGGCCCGCACGTCCCGGGGTTCGCTCTCCTCGCCCGCGGTCCAGCGACAACTGGCGGTCCCAGGGTTGCTGATCGTCTCTTGCCATTGATCCACTAGCATGTACGCCTCCCACAATCGGTCTTTGCATAGAACTCCCGCCTGTTTGCTAACGATCCGGCCGATGCCGTAATGAGCAGCGCCGCGGAACGGGCTGCGTACCGGCAGTCATCGATCTCCAAATCGCGCTCACTCAATGGATGCGCTGCCCATGAACCAGCATGTCAGGTCAAGCTGTGCGGCAAACTGATTCTCTTCGGGAACCGAAGGAATCCGTCACAGCTTTGCTACCGCATCGCGTCCGTTCCTGTATAGCCACCTTACTTAGTGTGGACGGGAGTGGATTGAGCTCCAACCCCCGCGAGTCGGAGCATTGGATGACTATTTAGCCGGAGGGGCACGGTACCCCTACCGGCCCATTGGGAAGTACCACTTTGTGGGGATACGGGTCAGCGATCGGAAATCTTAATGTGCTTCCTGCCGAATCGCCTGGCATCCAGGGACCAGGCGCCCGGCCCGGTCATGGTGAGCACTGTGGCCAGAATCGCCAGTGTGAGGGCCATCCAGGGATCGCCAGACTGCGAGGAAAATTGCCAGATCGCCATACAAGCTTTCGCGAGAGCTGCCAGCAGCCCGGCGACGGGGGTGAGCAGGCCAACCGATAAGAGCATCCCAGCAGCGATACTAGCCGCTTGTAGAGTAGTGAACAACGGCGGTAATCCTTCCTCCAACCCGGTAATCCCGGAATGGACAAGCCGGATACCAGTCAGCAGTCGCAGGAGCAGGAGACCAAAACCGGGCCAGCCATCCGCGAAAGTCGAGAACAGGCGCTGCACATCACCCCATAGAAAGGTTATAAGGTTGACGGTCGAACGGACAGACCTGAATCCGGGAGTGGGGAATCCCCTGTTTGGGGGATCAAAGCTGGATGATTCCGCGCTTCAGCGCAGTGGTGACAGCGTGAGTCCGGTCGTTGACGTGAAGTTTGGAGAGGATGTTGGAAACATGGCTTTTCACCGTCTCCTCCGCAATGGAGAGCTGGTTTGCGATCTCTTTGTTCGCCTTGCCACTGGCGATCAAGCGGAGTACGTCGATTTCGCGCGAAGACAGATCATCCTCCGCCGTATACTCCGCTAGTTCGATCGCGACCTCCGGGGGAATTCGCTTCTGGCCGGCATGGACGGCGCGGATGATGTCCGGGAGATCCTTGTTCACCTGAGCCTTAAGCAGGTAAGCGCGCGCCCCCGCCTTTAGCGCTCTTACAACTTGGGCATCGCCCGGATAGGTGGTGAGAACGATGATACGCGCATTCGGGAAGTCCCCCCGAATGGCAAGTGTGGCTTCGATGCCACTCATTCCGGGCAACTGCAGGTCCATAAGTGTGACATCCGGCCGGTGCTTCTTGAACTCGGTGACCGCTTCGGCGCCGTTGGACGCCTCCGCCACCAACTTCATATCCGGTTCAGCATTGAGCAGAGCGGCGATGCCCTTCCGCAGAAGGGCGTGATCATCAACCGCCAGGATTCGTATGACTCCGCCATCACTCGGCATGAGACCTCCTAGATTTGCGGGACCATGCGGACCGGCGGGCATCGGGGGACTTCGAGTAAGCGACCGAAGCGGGGACGATGATTTGAACTTCGGTGCCAGCGCCAGCTTCGCTCCAGAAATCCAGCTTCGCTCCAATAAGTTTGGCGCGTTCGCGAACGCCAGGTAAGCCCCAATGACCCTCGCGTGCCCCTTCGCTAAGCACCTGAGGGTTAATCCCCACTCCATCATCGCGGATCCGCAAGCGAAGCGACCGAGCATCGTACCGAATCTCGACTTCGATGTTTACGGCGCGCGCATGCCGGAAAGCATTTCGCAGGATCTCACGGCCAATAGAATAGAGCTCGTCCTGAAGAACGGGCGATAGCGTTCTCGATGGCCCTTCCACGGTCAACCGAAACAGGGCGCCATTCAGGTTAGAGTCCTCAGCGGCGGCAAGTTCCTGTCCGGCGCTCGCAAGCAACTGGGTCAGGCCGGCGTGGCGAACGGATCCTGAGCGTAGGTCGTGAATTGCGTCCCGGCCCTCGGCAATCGCAGCCTCGGCGCCCCCTATGGCTTCGTCCAGCGTGCGCATGGCGTCCTCGGGGCGCCGTGAAAAGAGGTTACGCGCGGCCTGGAGTTCGAACAGCAGCCCCTGAAAGTTTTGCAGTAGTGTGTCATGCAACTCGCGCGCAATACGGGTCCTCTCCGCGAGGCGCTCCTGAAAGCGCATGTTAACTTCTTCGTGAGCGCGTGCAAGGCGGTAACGAAAACCAACGAAGAGAGCCGCTACCGCGAAGGACAGGGAGGTAATTCGGAACCACAATGTTTCCGACAAGTGCGGTTCCACCTCCAACCCTACGCTTGCAGGCAGTCCATTCCACAGTCCTTCGCTGTTGCTGGCCATGACGTGAAACGTGTAACGTGCAGGCGGGAGGCTCGTGTAGGCCGCTTCGCGGGATTCGGTGGGCTGGCTCCAGGCGGTATCGTAGCCGTCCAACCGGTAACGGTACCGGACGCGCCCGGGAACCGCGAGGCTCACCCCGATAAAGTTGAATACGACGCGGCGGCGGTCGGAAGGGTAACGCGCGATAGGTGCCGCGACGAGTGGACGGCCATCAACCGCAATCGATTCCAAGGTCACTAGCGCTGGTGCCGCAGCAGAAGGAAGTGCTGGATTTATTACGCCCAGCCCGCCTTGAAGCGAGAACCAGATCCGGCCGGAAGGATCCTTCGCGACGGCACGATCCCGGCGGATTCCGCGGGTGGAAGGCAGACCGTCCGCCATGCTGAATTCCCGCATCGTGGCTGGTGCATCGCCCTTACCCAGAAGGGAGGCGCGGGACCCTCTGACGACGTGGCGATCCGTAGCCGCCCACAAGCCCCCGGATTCATCCGCGGCTAAGCCGAATATCTCCCCTTCGAGGGAAGCGGGAGCGTTCCGGGCGCTCTCGACAAGGGAGCCCGAGAAGAAGAACAGTCCGGCGGAGGAACCGATCCACAATACTCCGTCGCGATCCACAGCGAGGCTGTTTACCCGTCCGGGAGGCAGTCCGTCCTGACCGCCGTACTTTCGCCAGTTCCCATTGCGGAACGACTCTAAACCTCCCGCGGTGCCCACCCAAATCGCTCCGTCGGGTGTTTCCTGGATAGTGCTAATTGCATCGGCAATCAGCCCATTAGCGGCATTGAAAGTCGTGATCCGGCTCTTCTCGATGCGGCTCACAGCACCGCTCAGCGTTCCCGCCCAAACCGATCCATCCCTACTCCTATGGACTGCGTAAACGACTCCGGGAGCAAGACCGTCGTGGGCGGTGTAAGTCCGCGTTTGAAGACTCCCGGCTTCCTCCCGCAAATGGGTTACTCCGCCGAGCTTGCGACCAACCCAAAGTTCGTTTCCGGAGCCGCAGATGGAGTAGATGACGTCGCGATCCAGTCCCTGCGTGATGGAGCGATACTCCGCTCCCCGGATCCAGAGCAGGCCTCCCGAGGAGGGAGCGATCCAGGTGCGCATGGACATGTCGATATACAGAGCCCCTCCCTCGCGGGCCACTCCGGTGTAAGTCAAAAACGGAGCATCACGAAGCTGCAGGAGTCCCTCGCTTCCTCCAATCCAAAGATTGCCCTCGCGGTCTTCAAAGATGGCGCGCACCCCTAGGAACGAACTACCGCGAGTGACATCAATGGAACCGTCAGAGGCCATACGTGTGACCCCGGCGGGAGTCGAGATCCATAGATTGGAATCGCGATCACGCGCCAGAGCAAGGATCGGCGTGCCGGCGAGTGTGGTGGGGACGCCACGACGGCTCAGGGCGTTGCCATCCCAGTGAAGCAAGCCGGAATCCATTCCTATCCACAACTCAGAACCTGGGCCCGTCAGCAAGACATTCACCTTCTGGTCGCGCCGCCCGACCTGCGCGATGCTACCGTTCCGGGCACAGAGCAGCCCGTTATCCCTGGTACCGACCCAAACCGCGCCGTCGTTCGTTTGGGCGACTGACATCGGAATGCCAGATAGACTGCCCGACGGCACGGCTGAGGTGAACTTGCCGGCGATGTAGCGCATAGGCGCACCGGGGGTTGCAATCAAGACATGGCCGCTAGTCCCTCGGGTGAGCGCTGTTGCACCCCGTTCGCGGGCAGCCGAGAACGGAGGCGGAAGCTTCTCGGGATACATCTGCTCGAAGGCACCGCCCCGATAGCGCAGAAGATAAGGGCTATGCATGCGCACCCAGAGTACGCCCTCAGGATCCACAAGCAAGTCGAGCACCTGGCCCGGTGGGAGCGAGGGTGTGTTGGTGTGATCGAGCAACCGGAAACCGGTCCCGTCAAAACGCACCAAGCCATGGGCGGCACCGATCCATAAATAGCCGTCCCGCGTTTGTGCAATGGCATTGACCGCGCCACCCGGGAACGAGTCGCGAGAGCCCCAGCGAGTAGATGTGTATTGGTTGAGGTTGCGATTGGGGTCGAGCGCGAAGGCGACCACAGGACACAAGGCGGCGCAGAACGCAAGCAAGTGCGCCCGGCGGACATCACGGAAAGTACGTGAACCGCTCAATCACGACCTCCGTTGGATTCAGCAACTTTACGGCGGCCGCACGGAAAACATAGAGCACCATGCGGATGGACTCGATACCCGGAGTGGGAACACCGGCTGTGAAGACCGCCTCGGAGATTTGGGACGACCCACGGCGGGTACGAAAGGTGGCGCGATCCTGTTGCCAGTGGAGCGAGAAGGTTAACGGGCCAGCGGGTGCGTTGAACCGATGCACATTAGCAGCGACGTAATAAGGTTGCATCACATACTGGGCGTTTTTCTTGGCCGGGTCACCCCATCGGCTTATCTCGATACTCATTTCGCGGTTGTGCAGCGCTCCACTCGCATAGTCATAAGTGAACATTGCGAAGGCTGCAGCCGGCTCAAGCCTTCCCAGATCCGCTACTACAAACTCGTAGGTACCGTACCCTAGATTCCGCGTCAGGCTGGCCTCCGCGCAACTCCAGCCCTTGTCCGCTTTAGAAATACGCAAGCGCATTGCGCCGCGTTCGTCCACGGAGATGTTTGACGAGGAGTATACGTTCTGGCCGCCGCGCGAACTGGGCGCGGTGCGCAGACGCCACTGATAACCGCTGAATTCGATGATCGGAGAAGGAGGCCGCCCGGCACCGGGCACAACAGACCGGGCCAGAACGTAGTCGCCGGTTTCGGGCAGCGAGTCCAGAACGCGCCGCGGCCGGTAGCCGTCCTTCACGAGCAGGGCCGCGTAGTGGGTGCCGAGATGCGTCGCATTCGTCCACTTAAAGTTCGGGCGGAGATCGGTGAGCGGTTGATCAACAAGCGGCTGCACCCACCACTTGCCGGATTTCGCGTAGAGAACGACCTTCTGCCCGGGCGCCGCTCCTGCAACACGGCCTTCGATGATGTCGTGGCGGGCCAATCCATCCGGATCTGCTTGCGGTATGCGGGTGAAGGTAATGGACGCAGCGTTCGGGCTCAGCTTTTGCTTGCAAGCCTGGCACAGAAGTACGGGCACCAAGCCAAGCAGGCGTCTCCGGCTGAGACTCACGCGCCCGCAGTTGACACAATTGCCGTGCGACATCGCTCGCCCTCGAGAGCGCATTCGATTATAACGAATCGGAGGGCGGCACGCTATCCAAATCGATCCAACTTTTCGGTAAGGTAAGCCTGATCTTATCTTTTAACAAGGACTCTAAACGGCATCGACGCTATCTCGTGAGCGGCGACCGCCGATGCCGCGAGAACTCACGAAATAGCGTGCGATACCGTTCGAGCAGAAATCAGGGGGAGCGCGGAACATCCAGCATTTGCAAGCTTTTGCTGTCACCGCTTGGTGACGGAGCCACATGGAAGTCCAGATGCAAAAAAGATAGGCGCGAGGTTCAATATGAAAACACAGAACTCAGATGCTGTTATGCCAACTCCTGCGATTGACACGACGGCCGCTGAGAAGTCAATGTCACATCCCTCGCCCGAGAGAAAGGAAAATTCGCCATGGGCGCAATGCAGAAATCCGCAGTCGCGGAGAAGAACGTGAGTTTGAGCAACGCCGCGCACGCTGGTCAATCGGGGCCCGACGAGTTGGTTCCGTCGCGCTACGCGGTAGGTGTCGGTGAGATTGACGTACTGGTAGTCAGCGATGGGGTGCTACGTCTACCAAGCGAGATGTTGGGCCACAACGCCGACTCCGCCGTCCGGGCTAGCTGGCTGGACGATATGTTCCTGCCGGTAGACGCCTTCGACTGGGGACTGAACGTGGTCGTGGTGCGGAGCGGCGGCCGGACCATTCTGATCGACTCTGGGATAGGGATGGAGTTCCCAGGCTTGCCGAAAGCAGGGAGGTTGAACCATCGGCTGGAGGCGGCGGGCATCGATCTCGCCTCGGTGACCGACGTAGTCCTGACCCACATGCACATGGACCATATTGGCGGGCTGCTCGTCGAGGGGGTTAAGCGCCAACTGTCGCCGGACCTGAAGATACACTTGGCAGCGGCGGAAGCCGAGTTCTGGGCTTCACCCGATTTCTCCCGGGTGTCGATGCCGCCGGGGTTCCCCGATGCGCTTCGGGCGACGGCCAAGAAGTTCTTGAACGAGTACCGTAGCCAAATGCGGACGTTCGAAACCGAGTATGAGGTCGCGCCGGGGGTGGTTGTGACCCGCACGGGCGGCCACACGCCGGGTCACAGCGTGGTCCGCATGGCGTCCCGAGGCGACCGGATGATGTTCGCAGGTGACGCATTATTCACGGTCGCGTTCGACCACCCAGATTGGTACAACGGCTTCGAGCACGACCCCGAGGAGGCGGCTCGCGTCCGGATCGGTCTCATGCGGGAACTGGCGGAGACTCGCCAGGCGCTGGTGGCGACTCACCTGCCGTTCCCGTCTGTCGGCCGGGTAGCGGCCGCGGGCGACGCCTTCCGCTGGGTGCCGGCGTTCTGGGACTACTAATCACCCGGTTGCTCAGGGGGAGTTGGGGGCCGAGCCAGGTGTGCCGCGACCCGTGCAGTTACAGGGTTGTTAAGAACCTAGGGCACCCGCTCCCTGGATGGCGGTCGCGGCTCCGCAATGAAGTCAGTAAAGCTCGAGTGGACCGATGCGGGTCATGAAGGTCACATCGTCATCCTTCGCCGTAATGGGCGCGCCGGGATTGAGCAAAAACAAAGGCCGCCGCCATCGCCGAGGTCGGAAGTCCGGTACATCCGCTCCGTGCTCAGGAGGTCCGCGCCCCCTCGGATTTCAGAACATGCCGTTGTTGTTGGCCGAGGTTTCCGGTACGACCTGGAGCACGTCCCAGTGCTCAACAATTCTGCCGTCCTGGTCGAGCCGGAAGATGTCCATACCGGCCCAATCGTGGCCGCCCGGCCAGTGCTGGAAGCAGTGCAGCACGACGTAGTCGCCTTCGGCGATGACGCGTTTGAACTCAACCCTCTTGCCGGGGTACTCCCGCGCCATGCGGGTGAAGTAGTCGATGAAGCCGTCCTTGCCGTCCGGCACGCCAGGATTGTGTTGGATGTAGGTGTCGCCCACGTACTTCTCGATTGCATCGTTGGGACGGCACTGGTTGAACATCAGGTCGTAGAACTTCTTGACGGTTTCCTTGTTCCGTTCGAGATTGCTCATTGGGGCCTTACTTCGCCGCGGGTATTCGGGCGATGACCTTGATCTCGAAATCGAAGCCTGCCAGCCATGTGACACCCACCGCGGTCCAGTTCGGATAAGGGGGCTCACCGATCTCCGCCGTGCGCACCGCCGTTACGGTCTCCCACTGGGTAGGCGGGTCGGTGTGGAAGCTCGTGATATCGACGACGTCGTCGAAGGTGCAACCGGCTGCTTCCAACACCGCTCTCAGGTTCGCAAACGCCAGACGGACCTGGTTGGCGAACACCGGCTCGGGGGAGCCGTCTTCGCGACTCCCGACCTGACCGGAGACGAACAGGAGGTCACCGGATCGAATGGCGGGTGAGTAGAGGTACTGATCGTACAATGCGTTTCGGGTTGCAGGGAAAATCGCGTCGCGCTTGGACATTGTCTTGGCTCCTTGATTTCCAATATAGGGGGTTCCCCGCCGGCAGGTATCTGAAAACGTACTTCTCTGAACGTTTGCCGGGAAAGTGTAGGGTGGGCCGGACAAGTGCGGGAAATGCGGCGCCGCCTTCTCATCAAAGGCGCAGAGATGAGAAGAGGGGTTTGGTGCGGCGCCGCCCCAATGGCTAAAGCTCCAACTGTCCGCGGTACATCATGTCGCGGAGCGGGAACTTCACCTTGAGATCGAGTGGACCCATGCGGGTCGCGAAAGTCACATCCTTATCCTTGGCCGTAATGGGCGCGTTGCCGGGATTGAAGACCACCAGCAGGCCGCCGCCATCGCCCAGTTCGCGGATCTGCTCCGCCAGCAGCGGCTCCTTGCCCTTGCGCAGCAGTTTGGCGTTCTCCTTCATGGATTCGAGCGCCTGGCCGCGCCGGTTGCGCATGTCGCCGCTGTCTTCGCGGTCGCGGTCCCGGCCGCGCGGGCCACCGCCGCCCATCATGGGCAGGCCAGTGATACTGAGGACGTAGCGCTCCTCCAGGCCTTCGGGCAATGCGGTCTTGGCGGCTTCGCGGATGGGGGCCGCCGATTCCCAGCGCACCATGGCTTTAAACTGCGGCATGCCGCCGCCCATGCCGGGCCCGCCCATGCCGCCGCCCGGAGGAGGGCCGCCCATACCGCCGCCCGGGGGTCCGCCCATGCCACCGCCGGGAGGGCCACCCATGCCGCCGCCGGGAGGTCCGCCCATGCCGCCGGGAGGTCCGCCCATCCCCATGCCCTGCATGTTGAACTCGGGCGTCGTCTCCCTGGCCCACGGCGAGCGGGTCAGGATCCGTTCGATCTCCTGTGGCGACCACTCGGCCGCCGCCTTCTTGTTCCATACCTCGTCGGCCGCCAGCAGGCGCAGGAACGGCGCGCCGCCCAGTACCGCGAGTAACTGTCTTCGTGACTGCATTCTTGTTCCTCCCACTCAAAATGTGAATCGCAACTGTAAGTCGATCTTGCGGTTGTAAGTCGTCGATCCCGCAAATGGTCCGAAACCCGCCAGGCTGCGGTACTGGCCGAAGAAGGGAGACGATAAGTCCCCGCTGGGCGGAGCATAATTGGCGTGATTGAGGATGTTCCGGAACGACAGGCTGAGCATGAGGTTGTACTTACGCCCGCTGTCCGGCCCGAAGAGTCCCGGAGGGGGACCGCCACCGCCCGGGCCGCCTCGCATGCCGGGCGGCGGCCCACCACCACCCGGACCGCCGGGGCCGCGCAGACCTCCCATGCCGGGGGGCGGTCCGCCGTCGGCGGGCCCGGACTCGCCCTTACCGCCGAAGGACCAGGTCCTTGCCACGCGCAGATTGAGCAGGACGGTCGATGGGCCACGGGCGGCGTTACGGCCGATGGACTGGCCGGGGGCCGGGTTCAGATCGAAGCAGCCGAAGCCGGCGGCGTAGACCAAATTGCCGGTATTGCAGGCTCCCGGGGAGACCCCGCCGCGCAGCGCGGGCCGCTCGCTGGCGAAGCCATCGCCGTTGACGTCGCGTCCGGTGGTGATGTTATAGGGCGTGCCGCTGGAGACGATCAGGAAGGGGCTTACGGACAACTTCAACGGTAGGGGGACGCTGGTCCCGAGGATCCCGCGGTGGCGCACATCGGCCATCCGCGACGGCCCCCATTCGGCCTGCAGTTGATAGGGGTCCTGGGGGTTGCCTTCGGCGTCCGTCTTCCCATAGCCGAGTGAGTAGAAGCCGAACAGGAAGAGCTTCTTGTAGTTGATGGAGGGCGCCACCATGACCTGGTGCGAGCGGCTGAAGCCCGTGGTTTCGGTGAGGATGCGGAACTGGCGGTCGCCGAAGGGATACACTCCCGCCACGGGCGTGTTGATGTTCCGCGTGCGTTCGAGGTTGGTGCCGCGCGAGTGGACATACTGGACGCTGATGCGCCCGATGCGTCCCATCTGCCGTTCGACGCCGACGCTCGACTGGTAGTTGCGAGGCGCGCGCAGGCCGCTGTCGAGCACCTGGAGACGCTGCGGCTGCAGCCCCGCCTGTAGTGTGGAGGCTTGGGGAATGCCGGGGAAGAAGTCGGGGTTGAGGAGCAGATACGACTGCTGCGTCGTGCCATCGAACCGCCTTGCGCGCAGGGTCACGTTGTTCGAGACGCGGTCGAAGAAGCTGCCGAAGCCGAAGCGGAGGACGGTTTTGGCGCTACGCCCGCCGCGCCCGTCGATCCCCCAGGCAATGCCAATTCGTGGGGCGAAGTTTGACTGGTCGCTGAGGTTGGTCTGGGTTTCGTAGCGCAGGCCGCAGCTGACGGTCAGGTTCGGGCGTACCCGCCAATCGTCGTTGAGGAACACACCGGCGTCCAATTGATTCACTTCCGTCAGAGGCGTGCCGGCCGAGAGGCTGAACTGCGAGGCGCCACCGCCAGCCGCGCGGATGCGCTCTCCCGTCCAGCCCATCTGCTGGAAGAGGACGGTGCGCCGGTAGCGTTCGAGCGCGGTCAGTTGGGTCGCGGTACCGGCCAACGGCATGCCGGCGGAATCCAACTCGGGGCCCGTTCCGCCGAAGAAGGTATAGGTGCCGCCGAAGTTGTTGAGCGAGGTGTCGTCGAGCGCGGATTGGCGGAGGCGCGCGCCGAATTTCAGGGTGTGGGTACCGTGTGTGTAGGTAGTGAGATTGGAGAACTCGAGGCTCTGTGTGCGTGTGCCGGAGTTGCCGGTCTGCGCGCCGCCTCCTTCGAAGGCTCCCTGGACGTTGATGGCGGCCGCGTTGTCGGCCACCAACTGCGACAGATCGGAGCGTTGGTATTGGAAGCGGAATTCATTCACGGCCTTGGTGCCGAGGATGGCGGTTTCGGTCAATTGGAAGCTGTTCTCGGAGTCGGTTTGGGTGTAAGCGCGGGAGGCGAGCGAGAAGTCGCCTACGCCCTCGTTCTCGAGGGAAGCCCGCGTATGCTGGTAGCGCAGCACGAGGGTGTTGTTCGCGTTGATGGTGTAGTCCAGCCGGGGGCTCAAGGAGGTGCGCACCTGCGGCGTGACGATCGCCTGGTTCACCTGGTTAGGCTGTAGATTATTGTCCAGGGTGGTGGCCAGCACCAGGGCGTTCTCTTCAATCGACCGCCGCTCGAGGTCGAAGCCGAAGGAAGCCGTCTGCTTCTTCAGCGGCCCGCTCAGGTTGACCCCATAGAACCGCTGCTGGTACGGCGGCCGCGCCGATTGCGCCAACAGGGGGCTCCGCGAGTTCAGCGACTCATCATTGAACTGTAGGAACGCCTGGCCGCGAAAGTAGTCCGACCCCGGCCGGGTGAGGATCTCAATTCTTCCAAAGCCCGGCCGGTCGTACTCGGGGGAGTAGGGATTGGAGTTGATGCGCACTTCGCGAATCGACGACTTCGGGGGCATGCGCCCGCCGGTGAATCCGTCGATGTAGATCTGCCCGCCGTTGGGGCCGGCCGCCGGACCGGCCATTGCCTGCAGTTGCTGCTCCAGCTCATCCGGATCGTCCGATAGGGTGGCCAGTTCCTTTTCGCGCAGCACCACGGCCGAGCTGTTGGCGCCGGCTTCGGTGCTGACGCTATTGGCTTCATCCTCGACGTTGATCACCTGGCTGGAGGCTTCGATGGTCAGTTGTACGTCCAGTACCGTCGCCGGCCCGATCGTGACGTCGCGGCGCTGGGATACGGTGAAGCCTTTGGCGATCACGCGCACGTTGTATCTACCGGGCCGCAGCCCCTGCGCCGTATAGCGGCCGAGGTCGTCCGTAGTTACGCGCTTCTCGCCACCGGGGCCGCGCAACTGCACGAGGGCTCCCGGGACCAGCGCGCCGGACGGATCGGTGACCGTACCGCTCAATCTACCCGGCGTCTCCTGCCCGAAGGCCATCGCCGCCAACAAACTACACACCAAGATTAGCCGTGTCATTTACGCGTTTTTCCTTACTGCAGCAGCGCCGGCATCATCGAACTGAGGTCGCCCCCGCCCATCCCCATGCCCATTCCCATACCGCCCGCGCCCGGCCGGCCAGGGCCCATCCCCGGTCCGCCCTGCTGCATGCTGGCCATGCGTATCAGAAACTCGGCATTGGCCAGTAACATAATCGCGGTCACTTCATTGGCGGTTTCTCCCTTGGTGCTGGACACGACGACTGTCTCCCCCACGCGGAGGGAATCGAGGCTTGCGGCGGGAAGCCGCTCGATCATCCGGCTGGGGTCGGGCGGGGCGCCGCCCATCGCCATTGGCGGACCGCCCTGCGGCGGCGCTCCTCCCATGGGTGGGCCGCCGGCGAAGTCCGGCATGCGCTTCAACTGCGAGTCCGGCCGTACGCGGACGAGTAATGGCGCGCCCGTTCCGCCGAGCGGCTTCAACGTAACCACGCCGGCGGCGGCGTCGACGCTGGTGACCGTACCTGCGCTGGTCTGGAAACTGCCGAAGACCACCTCTTCGGCTTCGACCGTTGTGCCATCGGCGCTCTTGTTGCCGCGGGCCCGCAACTGGTCTCCGGGCTTCACCTCGTTGGCCGAGGACGGGACCGCGTCGGCGAACTTCACCGATCCGGGCGCATAGCGGCGCCATACGGTGCCGGGGGTGGTCCGGACCGTTGCCGTGGATTCGGTCATCAGGTTGCGCACACGTAGCGTTACTACGCTGCCTTCCGAGGTTGCGACCAGTCCGGTGATGCCGCGGGCGTTCCAGTCTTCCTGATCCTGTTGGCGGCGGCGTGCGATGTCGGTGCTCGCCATGACGACGATGCGCTGCGCCTGGCGGGATCCGGGCACGAGGTTTACCAACACGCGGTCGCCCAGGGCCACCTCGGTAATGGCGATGGTCGCGGCGTTCTTCAGGCTTTTCTCGCCGGGCGCTATCCGCCGCACCTGTGTTCCGGTATCGAATGCGATTTGAACTGCTTCGGTGCCGGCGTCAGGCTTAACCTCCATTTGCAACTGCGCGGCAACGAACGAAACGACTGTACCTACAATGGGCTTTTCCGGCGTCTGTGCGCATAACAGGCCCGCCGGGATGCTCGCAAGAATCACGATCAGTCTCATCACATGCAAAGACGATGATTCCCAGGCCGGCGGGCGTAAAGGTTTGTTAAGTGAAAACCGCCGGAAATCGCTGCTAAGTTGAGTCCCGACAGAGACTTTGAGCGATTTGCCGGAAATGCGCCCTTTCTTAAGAAGTGTTGGCTACTGGGCTAAAACTGTAAGAGAGGTTTGTTCGTGATTCCCGATCCCGATACCGCATCCATCCTGCTGGTGGAAGACGATGTAGAGTTATGCGCGATGGTAGCGGCCTTTTTTCGACGCCATGCGTTCACGGTGGAGGCCGTTCACGATGGCAGGGCCGGGCTGGCGCGCGCGCTGACGGGGGAGTTCGACATCATCATCCTCGATGTCATGCTGCCAATCCTGAGCGGCTTGCAATTGCTGGAGATGCTGCGGCGGCGGAGCCGGGTGCCGGTGATCCTGCTGACGGCCCGCGTGGCGGAACAACAACGGATTGAAGGTCTGGACGCCGGCGCCGACGACTATCTTCCGAAACCCTTTGGCCCGAATGAACTGCTGGCACGCGTGCGGGCGGTTTTGCGCCGCTCCGGAAAGCCGGGCGCGGCGGTACGGCCGAAGGCGGTAGAGGTTGGTAGTCTGCGCATTCACTCCCGTTCGCGGCGCGTCTGGCGGGACGGGGAAGCGGTGGAGCTGACGGCGATGGAGTTCGACATCCTGGAGCTCCTGGCGCGAGAGGCCGGCCGGATCGTTACCCGCGACGAGCTTTGCACGCTCATCCACCAGCGCCCCGCGGGCCCATTGGAACGTTCGCTGGACGTGCATATCAGCCATCTGCGGAAGAAGATCGACAACGGCGAGACGCAACTGATCCGCACGGTGCGTGGGGTTGGCTATCTGCTGGATCCGTCGACTGGGGGCGAGTACGAATGAAGTCGATCTACTCCCGTATCGCTTTATGGTCGTTTGGAACGCTGCTGCTTTCCTGGGTAGCGTTTGTCGCTATCTCGATCGGAGTGGCGAGCGGCCATTTTCATCGTGGCTCGCCGATGCAACGGCTGCACCGCGCCGTGCTGGAAGATGCGCGGGATGCCTACAACGCCGGGGGCAAGGAACAGTTAGCCCGCTGGCTGCAACGGTATCGGGAGATTACCCAGACCGAGACGTACCTGACCGATGCCGCGGGCAGGGATCTGTTGACCGGGGAGGATCGCTCCAGCCTCCTCCAGCAGCGTTGGCGCGGATTGCCGTTGGCGGGCGGGCGCCTGGTGGCTAATGTGTTCTCGCGCGACGAGCAATGGCGCCTGCTGTTTTTGCCGTCGCCGCCGATCCCGTTATGGTCGCTGGCTCCGTATTACCTGTTGGTGCTGCTGGCGGTGGCGGCGCTGTGCTGGCTGCTGGCGGTGTATCTGGCCGCGCCGCTGCGGCTGCTGTCGCATGCGGTGGACCGCTTTGGCCGCGGCGATCTGGATGCGCGGGCGAAGCTGCACCGGCGCGACGAGATCGGCGAACTGGCCCGTGTGTTCGACACGATGGCGGGCCGTATCCAGACGCTGCTCACCGCCGAGCGGCGGCTGCTGCAGGACATCGCGCATGAGTTGCGTTCTCCGCTGGCGCGGCTGAGTTTCGCGGCCGAGTTGCTCGACTCTCCCGGGGAACGTACGGCCGCCATTGCCCAAGTGCGCAAGGATATCGACCGGTTCGCGGCTCTGGTGGGTTCGCTGATGGAGATGACGCGCGCCGAGGGCGACCCCGATACGCGCCGCCGCGACGCGGTGGATCTGGCGGCGCTGCTGGAAGCGATTGCCGCCGACGCCCGCGTGGAGGCTGGCGCGAAGAATGCGGCGGTGCGCGTCGCATGCAGCGGAGAAGCCCTGGCGGAGGGCGATGCGGAACTGCTGCGGCGGGCGGTGGAGAATGTGCTGAGGAACGCGGTCTATTACACCGCGCCGGGTACGAGGGTGGAAGTCGCGCTTACGACACGGGATGGCTATCACGAGATCGCGGTGCGGGATTATGGGCCGGGTGTTCCCGAATCGCAATTGGGGGAGATTTTCGCGCCTTTTTTCCGCGTCGATCCTTCGCGCAACGCGAGTACGGGAGGGGTGGGGTTGGGACTGGCGATCGCCCGCCGCGCGGTGACGTTGCATCATGGGGAGATACGGGCTTACAACGCGAATCCGGGCTTGTGTCTGGTTTTGCGGCTGCCGCGGGTGGCGGCGGTTTCCGAAGCGACAGCATTACAGTGAGGTTGCGCGAGGGCGTGAGAACAGGTCCAGGAGGTGGGAAAGACGAAGGCACCGGCTCCCTGTGAGGAGTGGAACGGGAAGGGCCACAGCAGTCTCGAGGGGAGTATATAATAGCGCCCAAAGGGATCTCGCTTTCCCATATCAAATCCGGTTGCGTTCGACCAAGGAGTCACTCATGCTTCGTCTTGCTTTGGGGATATTGTGCACGCTTGCGCCCGTATTCGGGCAGTCGGCGACGGGAACGGTGGAGGGGCGCGTTACCGATGCCACCGGCGCGGTTATCAATCAGGCCAAAGTCACCATCCGGAATGCACGGACTAACGTGCAGCAGCAGGTGACGACGAATGAATCGGGGTTGTTCACGCAGCCCTATCTGGTACCGGGCAGCTATGACGTGCTGGTGGAATCGACGGGATTCCGGCGCTATGAGCAGAAGGGGATCGGCGTCCAGGTGCAGCAGACGGTGCGCGTGGACGTGCAGTTGGAGATTGGCGAGTTGAGCAACACGGTGGAGGTGCAGGCAAGCACGGCGCAGCTTGCGGTGAGCAATGCGACAGTGGCCACGGTGATTGGGAATAAGGCGATCCAGGACCTGCCTTTGAATGGGCGCAATCCCTTCGCTCTGGCGACGTTGACGCCGGGCGTGGTGCCGGGTCCGGGGTCGACGCCGTGGATCAGCGGCGGGCGCAACGCTTCGAGCGAGATCACGATTGACGGCACGTCGGTGATTCTGCCGGAGAACAATGTCGGTATTAACACGTTGGCGTACACGCCGCCGGTGGACTCGGTGGAGGAGTTCTCGGTGGTAACGAACTCTTTGGCGGCCGAGTATGGGCGGACGGGCGGCGGGGTGATCAACGTGGCGACGCGCAGCGGCACGAACCAACTGCATTTTTCGTTGTACGACTATCTGCGGAACTCGAAGCTGGACGCGAACAACTTCTTTTCGAATCGGAGCGGGGGGCGGTTGGGGGCGTTTCAACGGAACCAGTTCGGCGGCACGGTAGGGGGGCCGGTGCGGATTCCAGGGCTTTACAACGGCCAGGACAAGACGTTTTTCTTCTTCAGCGAGCAATCGACGCGGACGCGGAGCCAGTCGGTGTTCAACACGACGGTGCCGCTGCCGGAATGGCTGCAGGGCGACTTCAGCAATCTGCGGACGGCGGCGGGGCAGCCGATCACGATCTACGATCCGCTGACGGGGAGCCTATCGGGGAGCAACTGGATTCGCACGGCGTTTCCGGGCAACCGCATTCCCGCGAACCGGGTCGACCCGGTGGCGGCGCGGCTGCGGACGTTCTATCCGGCTCCGAACACGGCGCCGGTGAATGTGAACACGCAAGCGAATAACTACACGGTATCGAGCAAGGGCAAGTCGGGAGACGACCGGTTCGACGCGAAGCTGGATCATAACTTCTCGTCGAAGTTCCGCATGTATGGGCGCGGGTCGTACTCGCGCGCGGCAAACAATCCGGTGAATTTTTTCGGCAACGTGGCGACGCCGAGCGGCGATGGAGATAGCAGCACGGACAGCTACAACGTGACGCTGAACGGGGTGTACAACTTCAACAGCAGCACGCTGCTGAATCTGAACTACGGCTTCGGGCGGTTCGTGAATGTGCGGTTTCCGTTCTCAACGGGTTTCGATCCGACACAGATCGGGTTCCCGGCGGCGGTGCGCGATCAGGCGGCGACACAGAACCTGGAGTTCCCGCGGTTCGACATCGCGGGGGTAAGCAGCCTGGGGCAAAACACGTTCACTACTTTGCGTTTTATTCCGTTTTCGCATAATCTGCGGGGCGATTTCACGAAGCTGTGGTCGAACCACACGGTGAAGGTTGGGTATGAGTATCGGAAGATGTTTTTGAATTTCCTGCAGCTGGGGAATCCGGCGGGGCAGTTCACGTTCAACCAGGGCTTTACGCAGCAGAACCCGGTGGTGGCGAGCGGGACGCAGGGATTCGGGCTGGCGAGCTTTTTGTTAGGGACGCCTTCGGGCGGGTCCTTCTCGCACGATCCGATTCCGGCGTCGGCCAGTTCGTATGTGGGCTTTTACGCGCAGGACGATTGGAAGGCGACGCGGAAGCTGACGTTTAACCTTGGGATCCGCTGGGATGCCGACCTGCCGCGGACGGAGCGGTACAACCGCTATAGCTATTTCGATCTGGACGCGCCGTCGCCGATTGCGGGGAAGGTGCCCGGATATTCGAATCTGAAGGGAGCGATGCGGTTCACGACGCCGGATGACCGGAGGCAGGTGCCGACGGACACGAACAACTGGGGGCCGCGGTTTGGGTTTGCGTACCGAGCCAATGAGAAGACGGTGATGCGGGGGGCCTATGCGTTGATGTATGCGGGGTCGATGATGCAGGCGGCGGGGTCGTCGGGGAGCGCGGGGATGGAAGGGTATCGGGGGTCGACGCCGATCATCGGGTCGTTGGATGGCGGGCGGACGCCGGCGACGTACCTGGCGAATCCGATTCCGAACGGGTTCAACCTGCCGCTGGGGGCGGCGGAGGTGTCTAACGGCGGGGCGGAGACCAATCTGGGGTTAGGGATTGGCGAGAGCCATTTCAATAACTGGATCAATCCTGTAATCCAGCAGTGGAACTTCACGTTGCAGCGGGAACTGCCGGGGTCGATGATTGTGGAGGCGGGGTACCTGGGAAGCAAGGGCAATCATTTAGTGGATGGCGAAGGCAGCATGACCTACAACCAGTTGCCGGCATCGTACGGGGAGTTGGGCAACGCGTTGAACGACCTGGTGCCGAATCCGTTTTTCGGGGTGATTACGAACACGAGTTCGATTCTGAGCCGCCCAACGGTGGTGCGGTCGCAGTTGTTGCGGCCTTTCCCGCAGTACACGGCCGTGAATGCGTTCCGTAAGCCGCAGGCGAACTCGATTTATCATTCGTTCACGCTGCGGGCGGAGAAGCGCTTCTCGCAGGGGCTGGGCTTCCTGATGAGTTTGACGGCGGGCAAGCTGATCGACGATGCCTCGCAAACGGTGACGTTTTTGGGGCAGGCCGGCAACAAGCAGGACTTTTACAACCGCCCGGCGGAGCGTTCGGTGTCGACCCAGGATATATCGCGGCGGCTGGTGTTGAGCGCGAACTACGACTTGCCATTCGGCAAGGGGCGGGCGCTGCTGACCGGTATGAACTCCGTGGGGCAGTTTTTGCTGGGCGGCTGGCAGGCGAATGGGATTCTGACGCTGCAGACGGGGACGCCGGTGATTGTGACGCAGAACGTGAACAATACAAATCTGGGGTCGGCTGGGCAGCGGCCGGACAACAATGGTAGGCCGGCGGAGTTGACGGGCGGTTCCACGCAGGACCGGATTGCGCGGTGGTTCGACACGTCGGTCTTCACGTTCGCGCAGCCGTTCCGGTTCGGCAACACACCGCGGGTGTTGCCGGACACGCGGAACCCCGGGACACGGACGCTGGACTTCTCGGTGTTCAAGAACTTCCCGTTCAAGGAGCGGTGGAGGGTGCAATTCCGGGCCGAGGCGTTCAATTTGACCAATACGCCGAACTTCGCGGCTCCTGGGGCGCAGTTGGGGAACGCGGCGGCCTTTGGGGTGATCAGCGGGCTGGCGCAGTCGCCGCGTCAGGTACAGATGGTGCTGCGTCTGGAATACTAGATAGACCGGCATGATTCACTACGACCCGCATCGATGGCTCGATCATTTCTTTGACATCCGCGGGTCGATGGTACGGGAGATCCTGGGGCGGGTGGCGCTTTGCGTATTGTGGACGACGGCGATAGTCGTGGTCCACTTCAAGGTGCGCCCGCTGGGGATTCCTTCGACGCTGCATAATCTGGTGGGGTTGGCGCTGGGCATGCTGCTGGTGTTCCGCACGAATGCGTCGTACGACCGGTTCTGGGAAGGGCGGAAGCTGTGGGGCGGGATTGTGAACGAGACGCGCAACCTGGTGCGGGCCGGGGCGCTGCATTTCGGACAGGATAAGGATTTATTGGCGACGCTGGCCCGATGGACGGCGGCGTTTCCGTATGCGGCGGCGGGCACGCTGCGTGGGACGAAGGACCTGGGCGCGATGAGGGACCTGAGCGCGGTCGAGTTGGAGGTGGTGATAAACAGCCAGCACAGCGCGCTGGCGGTGGCGTCGGGGATGGGGGCGTGCCTGCGGCAGGCGCGGGATAAGGGGCTGATCAGCGACATCGTGCTGACGTCGATGGATCAGAACATCACGCTGCTGGTGGATTACGTGGGCGGGTGCGAACGGATCCGGAAGACTCCGCTGCCGTTTGCCTATGTGGTGCATCTGCGGCGGGCGCTGGTGCTGTATTGCTTCACGCTGCCGTTCGCCCTGGTGGACACCTTTGGGTGGGCCACGATCCTGGATGTGTTTCTGATCGCGTACGTGTTCTTCGGGATTGAAGAGATTGGCGTGGAGATTGAAGGCCCGTTCGGGTACGACGACAACGATCTGCCGCTGGAGGGGATCTGCGAGACGATTCGGGATAACGTGTTTGCGATTGCGGGGATGGGGGATAACGACCGGGAGGTTTTGCCGGAGGGGCTGTAGTTCAGGAACTAGCGGGTCGTTGTGTAGTCAGGCGAGGGTCACATCGGAAGGGGACAGGATCGGAAAACGTGATGTGCCGGAAAGCTGGATGCCGAGGGTTCGGCACGTAGTTGGTTTCAAATGGCAGGACGGCGGAAGGAACTTCGAGGATCGCAGGCCCAGACAGGCTTTTTGCCCAATGGGTTCCGAACGCACGGGTGAAAACTCCGGGTTCTGGTGAGTCCCACCCAAGGGGTAACTCTTCGAGCTTCATGCGTAAGGTTCGCACTCTCGGGGGCACATCAATAGTCCAGATGGCGTACTCCGAAGCCAAGCGACCTGCATTCGCCAGTAGTTCCAGCGCACACAATGCCCGGCTCGCACCGCAGTAGATGACGGGAGTTCCTTTTTCGTTCCAGCGCCCCCCGTAAAGGGCGGCACCTTGCCCGTCGCCGGCGGGAAACTTCGGGCTTCCTATCCGATAGATTGTCTTACCAGACCCCGTGCTCAACCCTACCCAGAAGGTCAGTAACTTTTTCAGGTCCATTTTCCTCTTGGAGAACCTCAAGGGGAGGTCGGTCGTTAAACCCTCGAACGGGAGTGCGCAACCAAGCCATTGCGCCTTCGCGCGTGCCGAACAACTCGGTCGCTCGCGCTGCAACCTCAGCTACAATTTCGATGCGGGACAGCGGCACACTGCCAGGCTGGAACGTGCCAAGCACTTCCGCCACCAGATCGCGGATTTGCAGTTTGTCTTCCGCTGTCAGCATGCCTGCTGGGATTATAGCGTGCCGTGAGGCTGGAACGGGTCACGCTTATCTCGACGGCTGGTGGAGCGCGTTACAAAGCCTGTAGTATTCGTCCCTGACCTTTGGATCGACTGCGAAGTCCCTTCGACCAATGCCCCGTCCCATGTAGGTCGACAACTTGGCGGAGATCAGTTTCTCTAACGGGAGTATCTGAGGCTTATCGGAAACCTGTACCGCTACCGGCAACGTGAGGGGGCCGGGATCGAGCCGTTGCCCACCGGGCAGAAGATCAACTTCCACTTCTGTCTCACGGTCCGCGACAGTCAATTTGGATTCTCTCAAGAATGCCGCCTGGTGCCGGAACGGAGCGAAAGGCTTCATGAAAGTGCTCTAGGCTCGTATGAATCTCATCGTATCGACAAAATCGGACTCCACGTTCGCGCTTCTTCCTTCGTAGTAAGAATTGGAAAGGCCGTGAACCCAGCATTGCCGCTACAACCGGACGAACTGGCCGCGTGGGTGCGCGAGGCGCGCGGGGGCAGCCGTGAGGCGATGGACCACCTGCTACGGACGCACGAGCAGGGTGTGTTGCGGGTCGCGCTGCGGATGTTGGGCCGGCTGGAGGATGCGCAGGACGCCGCGCAGGAGGTGTTCCTGCGGCTATACCGTTCACTGGATCAATTTGACGATACGCGCGAACTGCGTCCGTGGGTGTACCGGATGACGGTGAATATCTGCCTGGACATGCTGCGCAGGCGGCGGACGCAGTTGGAATTGGTGGACGATGGGGCGGCGGCGCCGGTGGCCGAGACCCGGCTGTTGGAAGAGGAACGGAAGGCGGCGGTGGAATGGGGGTTGGCACGGCTAGCCCCCCGCGAGCGGGCGGCGCTGCTGCTGCGTGAGGTGGAGGGATTGACGACGCGGGAGGTGGCGGTGGCGCTGGAGATCGAGGAGTCGACGGTGCGGAGCCTGATCTACCAGGCGCGGGGCCATTTGCGGGAGTGGGTGAAGCGCTATGAAGGGAGGCGCCGGTGACTTGCGAAGAGGCGCGGTGGCAGGAGTTCGAGAGCGAAGCGGCGCGGGCGCACGCCGCGGGGTGTGCGGCGTGCGGGGAATGGATGGCGGATGGCGTGGCGTTGCGGAGCTTGGCGGCGGAGGTGGTACCGGCGCGTGTCTCGCAGCGGCGTGTGAAGTGGATGGGTCTGTGGGCGGTAGGGGCGTGCGCGGCGGCGGCCGTCTTGGCGGCGGTGCTGGCACGACTGGAGGTGGCCTCTCCGCCGATGCCGGAGGTGGCAGTGAAGGCGGCGCCGATAAAGGCGAAGCCCGTGGCGGCGCGGGTGGCGGTAACGAAGCGGACAGCGCCGCGGGTGCGGAAGGTGGTCGAGCCGGTGGTGGTGCGGCTGGAGACGTCCGACCCCGATGTAGTTATCTATTGGACTTTCGAAAGCGGAGGCGTGGAATGAAACGAGTATTGTTGCTGGTATGGTTGGTGGCGGGCGTGGGAATGCTGTCGGCGCAGGACAACAAGATGGTGGCGCGGCTGATTCCGGTGAAGCATTTGCGGGACCGGGAGTTGGCGCAGGCGTTGAACCTGATGCAGGTATTCGGGGTGAACATCCAACGCAGCGATCTGGGTGTGATCTCGGTGAGCGGCAGCGAAACCATGGTGAAAGCCTTTGAAGAAGCGTTCCAGAAACTGGATGTGCCGAAGGCGGTGGTGGCGCAGGCCGCGCGGAACGTGGAAGTGATTCTCTATGTGGTGGCGGCGACTGCAAAGCCGGGGGCGAGCGATGCCATTCCGGCGGCGCTGGAGCCGGTGATCAAGCAGATGCGGGGCGTGTTCCAGTATCCGCACTACCGGGTGCTGGACACGCAGATTATCCGCCAGCGGGTGAACACGCCTGGGAGCCAGAAGTGGCGATCGGAAACCTACGCCCAAGTGCCGCACCCGACAAATGGGACCACCTACACGTGCGTGACGGGTTTCCATGCGGAAGCGGACGAAAGCGCGAAGGTCGGCATTTTCCGCTTCAACGGCTTCTTCTTCCGCTGCACCTACCCGGCTTCGCCGACGCAGACACAAGCGCAGGTGCTCGCCGACATCGATCTGCGGGAGGGCCAGAAGGCAGTGGTGGGCAAAAGTAGCGTCGGGGATGATTCGGCGCTGTTTCTGGTGTTGTCGGCCCGGCAGTTGGATTAAAAAAAGTCCGACTTCCCTGATGGACGCGGCGCGCCGTTTGCGCTTGAGGGAGTGAAAGGGAAGCTTAGTGGATCACTGCCTCTTCAACATCAAAGGGACGGGCTGTCTTGCCCCGCCACCAGCGCCATCCGGCGATGCCAGCATCCAGTATTCCGTCGGCCAGGGCGGCGTCAACCGGCGGGACGATACTGAAACCGTGCAGACGCTGCTGAATAACGCCTCGGCCCGCACCGGCGTCCCGAAGAAGTTGTTGAAGGTGGACGGCTGGATTGGCCCACTCACCGTCGCCGCGATCCAGGAGTTCCAGAAGGCGAACTTCGGCACAAGCGACGGACGCGTGGATCCCAATCAGAAGACCATACGCCGCCTCAACGAAATCAACAAACTGCCGCCGGTCAAGCCGCCCGTCACTCCCCCGGTGCTCACCCCGCGCGAGAGGGCCTTCGAAGTGCTGCCCATCGCCACCGTATGGGTAAGCCTGGCTTCCTTCCACCTCAATATCCTGCTGGCCAGCTTCAAGCTGACAGGTGGCACAAGCGCGGGCGGGGCGCAGTTCAACACAGTCAATACACATTTCCATCTGGATCGCGAGCCTAACAAGATCGAGGCGAATCTTCAGGAACTGATCCGTCTCTACGGCCTGATCCTACGGACGTTCTCCGACGCGCAGAGTATCTTCGTGGACGGTCCGGCGGTGGCCAACTCGCCCTTCGCCGATGCTCCGATGGGCGGCTTCCAACTGCCCGGCACGGAGTTTCACCGCATCACGTTCCGCCCCGCCTTCGTCAACTGCGGCCCGAATACGCGCTCCGCGATGCTGGTCCACGAAGGGGCGCACTTTGTCGGCGGCATCAATGAGATCGGCCATTTCGCCATGGAGTTTCCGGCTCCCGACGGCCAGCCGCAGGGCAAGGGCAACGTGCGGAATTACGCGCAGTTGCTGACCAAGGAAGCCATGCGCAACGCGTCGAGCTTTGCCGCGTTCGCGATCCACGCCGCCACCGGCACGGACCATCGCTACGGGGCCGCCGACATCACGCAATAAACCATATACAATGCTCCCTGGGGAGCAAAACCACACACCATGGGCGACTACTCCGGCGAGCGCTATAACCCGAGCATGGCCCACTGCGGCGTGCTGACGCTGTACTTCGATGGCCACTACCTGCGGATGAATGGCGGCAGCCGCGCCTTGAGCTACCCCGCCGTCTCGGGGAAACCCGACGCGTCGGGCCGCTTCGATTACAGCGTGGCCCGCCAGCGGATTTCCAACACCGGGCCTATTCCGGAGGGCGTCTATTGGATCCGCCCCGATGAACTCGACGACAATTATTGGAATACGTTCTCCGGCGCGTTCGCGCGCGCGTGGGGGCGCTACCGCATCACCATCCACCCGTTCACCACGACCGAGACCTATTCGCGCGGCGGCTTCTTCATCCATGGCGGGACCGAGGCGGGCAGCGCCGGGTGCATCGATCTGACCACGCATATCGACGCCTTCGCGGCGGACCTCATTCGTGAAGCCGGGAACGCCGCCTGCCAGATTCATCTAACAGTGGCCTACCCACAACTCGGCGATTTCCCCAGCCCTGGCAACACACGCTACACCTGATGCGGCCCATTCGCCTGATCCCGATTGCCGTTATCGTCGCGGCCGCTGTGTGGCTGAACTACTCCTGGCTTAGCGAAGCCTACGGCAGCGGCCCGCCTTATTACGGGCGCACCACGAATATGGACAAATGGTCCAGTCCGCTGCCGCTGCTGGCCGTTGCGGACACCGTCGTGGTGGCCCTGCTGGCACTGCTGCTGCGCAAGTAGCTCACTCGGCCAAATGCATGCGCATGAACTTCGTGTAAATCTCGAAATCGGCGGGCACCGTGCCATGCCCGCCATCGTGCATCACGTAGCCTAAATCGTGCAGCACCGCCTCGCCGGGCGGCGGCAGTTTCGTGATCCCCAAGCCCTTCTTTCCAAGCATGCGGTAGACCGGCTCCACCGCCACGGCGGCCAGAAACTCGCCGTAAGGGTCCGACCATTTATCGGTGTTGCCGGTCTGCAATAACAAGGGCCGCGGCGCGATCAGCGCCAGCAGGAAGTTGGCATCGACGGGCCACTCCGCCACCCGCCCGGCATACTTCCGGTAGTTGCCCGCGAACTGATAGCGATAGCGCGTGGGAGCGGCCATGTGCCCCAGCGTCTCGCCATAATTGCGCCGCGCGAGGGCCGCCCCGCCTTCCCCGGAACAACTGGCGATCACCATCGCGAAGCGCTCGTCGGCGGCGCCCGCCCAGAGTGCCGTCTTACCCAGCCGGGAGACGCCATGGACGGCCACCCGCCGCGCATCTACGTCCTTATCCGTTTCCAGGTAGTCCATCGCGCGGCTGGCTCCCCAGGCCCAAGCCGCAATCGCGCCCCATTCGTCATCGGCAGGCTTCCCCGCGCCCGGTTTCAAAAAGAGCGACTTCACGCCCATGCCTTCGCTCTCGATGAAGTCCGGCGCCAGGTCGTCTTTGTTGAAGGTGGCGAAGGCGATTCCGTTGGCCAGGAACTGCTCGACAGGCGCCCCGCGCATGCGCTGGAACGCCGCCGGCGGAGCGTCCGCCGGCACCTGCCGCCTGGTTTCCCGATCCCAGCGGCGCCCCACTTTCACGCCCGCATCGCGCACCGCCAGGTTATTCGCGAAGAAGCTCATGTTCAGGAACACGGGCACGGGGCCCTTCGCCGCCGCAGGCACGAACAGCAGGAGATCCATGCGCTCAGAGGCGCGGTCCTTCGTGAACCAGATGGTGACCTGGCGGCGGACGGCCTTACCTTCGAACGCCGTAGCGGATTGTTCCACCACCTCGAAAGACAGGTCTTTCGGCCGCCCCGGTGCGCGGCCGAACCAGTGCTCCTCGATCAGCCTCTTGATCTCGGGACGGCGCACGCGCGTCCAGGTTTTGCCATCCTTCACCGGTTTGCCGTTGGACAGGCGCAGAGGATCCGGCAAGGTATAGTTGCCTGCCTTTGCCTCTGTATAGTTGACAGGGATCCCCGCCACTTCCGCATCCGGGGCGTCGGCAATCTGCCCGAACGCAAGGCCGATGGCAGACAACAGCGCCAAGCCGCGCGAGATCATGGCGCCCATCCTACCACTGCCGCTGGCGGACGATTGCGCGATTTTAGCGCTGGGCGGCGCCGCCACG
>CAYLPH010000090.1:0-29923 GCA_964385495.1 uncultured Candidatus Solibacter sp. | reverse complement strand
TAGCCAAGATCGTGCGCCTGACCGATCGAAGCCAGCCGGAGCCCCCCGGCATCGCCCCGAAGGCCCGCCAGCAGCCCACCCGGGCCGCCTGACGCCGCCAAAACCGCAACCCTCACCCCGCCGCCGATTAATCCGCCGCCAGACCCAAGCCCGAAGTGTCTCTCCGCATAACACCCCTCTACCGCGTCGCGCCCGTGAACACCAACGGCGCCCAATAGTACGGGTGCCGCCACGCCCCACCCATCCCCATCAGCCCCAGCTTCGCCCGCCGCAAAGCCTCATCCCTCGCCATCCCACCCTGGATATGCCCATAAAATCGCTTCATCAACTCCGCTGTCGCCGCATCGTTCACCTTCCATAGACTGACCACCGTGCTCTGCGCCCCCGCATACAGAAACGCCCGCGTCAGCCCCATCACCCCCTCGCCGTCCAGCAACTTCCCTAACCCCGACTCACACGCCGACAACGTCACCAGATCCGCATTCAGCCGCAGACGCATCACCTCCCGCGCCTGCAACACCCCGTCATGATCCCCCGCCCCGCCAGCCGCCAGCACAATCCCCGACCGCGCCGGGTTCTGCTCATCGAAGTACCCATGCGCCGCGATATGCAGATACCGGAACGCCTCCGTATCCTCGCCCTTCAGCGTCCCCTCGCCCGCCTCCGCGCCCACATACACCGTGCTCGCCGCCCGCGGAAACAGCGCCCGGATCCCCGCCACCTCCACCCTGGCATTCGGCAGGCTCGTCAACGCCAGCCCCCGCTCCCGTACCGCCAACAACGCCGGTGCCTTCACTTCCTCCCCCGGCGGCGCCGGATCCGCGAAGGCCAGCAACGCCCGCTCCGGCGCCTTCCTCCCCTTCTGCCGTTCCCGCAACGCCGCCAACGCCGAAGCCGATGGCACATACCCGATGCTGAACCGCTCGATCATCCGCCGGCTCCCCGGCAAAGCCTCGAACGGCAGGTACGACAACAGCCCGTCCGGCACGATCACCACCCGCTTCTTGCCAGCCAATGCGCTCTCAAACGGAGCCACCAACGCCTCGTATAGCCCCTTGCCCGCCGCGTCCAATCCCACCATCGCCCGCGCCGCCGTCAACGCACTCACCGGCTGCGCCAGAAGCTTCCGATACGCCTCAATCCGCCGTTCCAACTCCGCCCGCGCCGACAGCACCGCCTGCCGCAACCCCTCCTTCGTCACCGCCCACCCATACGACTCCCGCTCGCCTAGCGCATACTCCAGCAGCACCGTCTCCCCATCCAGCAACTCGCTCTGGATTCGCTTCGCGCTCCAGGCTTCCGCATACTGCCCCGCCGCGTACCGGCTCCCACTCCGCTTCAACACCGTCTGGAAGGTGTCGAACTCCTGCTCGGCCGCCGACAATCTCGCCTGCAACTCCTTCTGCCGCGCCGCCCCCGCATTGCCCCGCAGCAGGTCCCGCTGGATGTTGCTCACCTGCACCAACAGCCGTTCCTCTTCCTGCCGCTGCTCGCCCGTCATCTCCGCGCGCAGTTCATCCCTCCCCGCCGACAGCATCTCGGCCAGGCTCCGCGCCCGCCACTGCTCAGTCAGGTTGAACGCCCGCTCGCTATACCCGGCCTCCGGCTCCCGCCCGTGCATCTCCATCAGCATCGACGTGTACAGGTCCAGCCGGTCCGCCCGCGCCGCACGGTACGACGCCCGCAACTCCGGCCGCGTCATCTGCTGCCGCATTCCCTCCAACAGCTTCGTCGCCTCTTCCATATGCCCCAGGCCCACCATCAGGTTGCCGCGTGCCCGCTCCGCCCGCGCCAGGGCGATCAGCGTCGTCGCCTGATCGTCCCGCCCACCCACTTGCCGGAACAACGTCAGCGCCTCGTTCAACAACGGTAGCGCCCGCTCCTGGTCGCCCCGCGCCAGGTGCACTCTCCCCTCGCACGCCAGCGACGAGCCCAGGTTCAGCTTGGATTCCACCTGCCGCGCCAGCTTCGCCCCTTCCAATGCCGCCGCCATCGCCTTATCCCATTGGCTGGTCGCCAACAACGACCGGCATAACGCCGCCAACCCGATTGCCTGCGACCCCGGCCGCCCCGTCTGCCGGTACAGCGACAGCGCCTCTTCCAGATAGGGCAACGCCGTGTCATGGCCTCCCAAAAAGATCTGCGCCCCGCCCATCAGGTACAGCGCCGTTCCCAACCCCGCCCGGTCCCCGATCTTCCGTAGCGCCGCCTCCGCCGCCTGCAGCGTCTCGAATGATCGCCGGTACTCGCCCAACCCGTAATAAGCCCGCCCCACCCCCAGCGTCCCAATCGCCTCATTCCGCTTGTCGCCCGCCGCGCCGAACAGCCGCCGCGCCTCGCTGTATGCCGCCAGCGACTTCTGCAGATCCCCCGCCGAATAGTACGACCCGGCAATGTTCGACTGCGTCACCGCCTCGCCCCGCGTGTCCTTCTCCTCGCGCCAGATGGCCAGCGCCTGGTTCAGTACCTCGATCGACCGCGCGAACTCCGAGAGGTTCATATAGGCGCTCCCAATGCCCGTCAGCACCGTCGCCTCCCCGCTACGGTCTCCCGCCGCCCGCCGAATCGCCAGCGATTGCTGGTCGTACTCGATGGCCCGCCGGTTCTCTCCAACGCTGGTCAGCATATCGGCCAGGCCGTGCAGCATCACCGCCCGCATGTACCGTTCTTCCGGCTCCGGCCGCAGCGCTAATCCCTGCTCCAGGCACTGCCGGGCTTTCTGATGCTCGCCCAACCGGTCCAGTACCCAGCCCATCTCCGAGAGCGTGAAGGCCTCCCAGTGTTTGTTGCCGGCCTTCCGCCATTCCCCTAACGCCGCCTCATAGCGGCGGATCGCTTCCTTATAACTGGCTTGATCCTGCCGCTCGCGCAGACGCCGCGCCTCGATCCAACTCTCGCGAAAGGCCGCCGCGCTGCTGCGATCCTCGTCTGTCGCCGCGCGCCGCGCCGCCTCCAACACGTAGCGCGCCGGACGGCTGGCGTGGCTGCCGCGCACCGCAACCGTGTAGTCCCCCGCCACGGCCGCCAGCAGCGGGATGTCTTCCACACCCTCATACGTAAGCCGGTCGATCTCCGTGAACGCCGTGCCATCGGGCAGCAGTAGCTTCACCGCTGTGTCCCCGCCGCGCTGGCCCGCCTTCACATGCACGAACTGCCCCGCGCTCACCGCCAGCTTATAGTTGTGCACCTCGCCGGGACGCACCTCCCGCTCCACCGCCCGGCCATCCCACGTCTGTGCCAGCGCGCACGGCAGCAGACAAGCCCACGCAGCCCATGCCCGTTTCCTCATGATCGCCTGACCGCCAGTGTATCCAATCGCATGAGGCTCGCCACCCATCCCGCACTTGGCTAAGATGTGGGCAGGCTCCAGGAGGCCACTTCCGTGAATAGAAGAGATTGGTTGAAGGCTGTACCCGCCGCGGGACTCACGATACTCCCCAGCGGCGTCCTTCGCGGCCAGACCGCCCCCAGCAACCGGCTCAACGTTGCTCTCATCGGCGTCTGGGGGCGTGGCACCGCCCATTACACCACCATGCGCAACGAAAATGTCGTTGCCATCTGCGACGTCAATGAACTCCGCATGAAGGAGGCCGCCGCGATCTTTCCCAAAGCCAAGACCTATGTCGATTGGCGCCGGCTCATGGACCAGAAGGATGTCGAAGCCGTCATCATCTGCACCGCCGACCATCACCACGCCTTCATCGCCAACTGGGCCCTCAACCGCGACATGCACGTGTTCTGCGAAAAGCCGCTCGGCATCAGCGTCGATGAGGTCCGCACCGTCCGTGCCAACTACCTCAAGCGCAAGGCCAAGGTCGCTACCCAGCACGGTACCCAGCGCCATGCCTACCCCAACTTCGAGCGCGTTCGCGAACTCATCCTCGATGGAGCCGTAGGCGACCTCCATACCGTCCATAGCTGGGACAGCCGCCGCCTGCCGCGCCCCGGCTATCCGCAGGCCGAAGGCCAGCCGCCAGCCTACCTTAACTATGAGCAGTGGATCGGCCCCTCGCCCTATCACCCCTACAGCCCCCAATACTTCGGCGGCTCCAGCGGCTTGAACTGCCTGTTCTGGAATATGTACCGCGACTTCGGCGTCGGCCAGATGGGCGACATGGGCGCCCACACCATGGACCTGGTCTGGAACGCCATCGATGCCGGCGCCCCGCTTACCGCCGATGTTGATTGGGACGTCAGCGACAAGTACGATCCGAACATCTGTCCCGTGAAGCTGAAGGCCATCTTCGAGCACCCCGGCAATAGCTGGCGCGGTCCGCTGAAATGCGTCTGGTACCAGGGCGGCCTGAAACCCGACGCCCCGAAGAACTACGTCGATGTCGCCCGCATCCCGAACGGCGCCATCTTCGAAGGCACCAAGGGCTCCATCGTCTGCGACTTCACTACCCGCATCGTCATCCCCAACAACGACGACGGCGACTTCACCTATTACAAGCGCCGCGGCAAGGAGCAGTTGATCCCGCTCATCATGGGCACTGGCCAGCCCACGCAGGCCCCGCCAACTCCCCGGCCCGCCGCCGCCCGCGCCCCACAGCCCCTACCCGGCGGCATGCGCGCCCTGCCCAGCGCCGAGGTCGGCCCTAACGGCTTCCCAACCATCCAGATGATGGAAGGCAACATCCCCCCCGCCGTCGGCATGCCGAACACGACAGTCGAAGCGATCGCAGCCGCCGACAAGGCCGGACAACCCGCCCCCGGCCGTCCGGATCCGTTCCAACTCGAGTGGATCGAAGCCTGCAAGGGCCGCCGCAACAACGCCGTCTATGGGACCAGTTCGAAGACCAACTGCGACTTCGACTATGCAGGGTCCATGATGGAGCAGATGCTGCTCGGCCTGGTAGCGCATCGCGCCGGCAAAAAGCTGAACTATGATCCGGCCACCGGGCGTGTGACCAACCTGGACGAGGCCAACGCCTGGCTCAAGCGCACCTATCGCCCCAACTGGAAGCTGGACGGCTAGCTACCTTTCACCGGGCGGTATTCGATCTTCCGAATCCCGCCCGCCGTGTTGTAACTCGCAAAGCCGAGTGGCGCCGAAAGGCTGATATCGCCGGGCCGCAACCCAATCGCGCGCCCGGCGATCTCCACGTTAACCACCCGTTCCTCGTCAATCCAGGCTTGGATCCGCGCATCCGTCACCACGATCCGAAACCGGTACCAGCGGCCGCTCTCGAAGTTGAAGTACATCCGCGTCTCGTTCTCATTGGCGTTCCAGCCGTCGATAGACGAGATGCCGACGATATCCCCACCCCAACCTCCCGTTACCCAGGTCGCATAGTTCCCTCCCGCAGGCAAGGTCACGCTCGCAAAGAAGTCGCCGCCCTTGATCCGCATCGCCTCCCAGCGCAGTTCGTAGTTGCTCTTCGGGAACTCGCCCTGCCACGTCACGCCGGTCAGCGGCTGTCCCGCCGGCAGCAGGATCATGCCGTTGTCGATACGAGCCTCGGTCTGGCGCGGGAAGGCCGTCGTCTTCCACTGCCCCAGCGACTTGCCATCGAACAGCGGCCGCCACTCCCCCGCCGCTTGCCCAAGCAGCGCCGCCTGATAGAATGCGGGGCTGATGAGGAGAGCCTTCATGATCGACCGCCGGTCCTTGCTGACTGCCGCCGCCGCCACTGCCGCCGCTTCCGCCGCCGATGACTCGTTGCCCATAGTCGACTCCCATTTTCACCTATACGACCAGACACGGCCGCAGGGCTCGCCCTACCCCTTCCAGCCCAATCAGCCGCCGTTCCTGCCGAAGCACTTCCGCGAGAGCGCCATCCCGCTCGGCGTCGTCGCCGGCATCGAGGTGGAATGCAGCCCGTGGGTGGAAGACAACCTCTGGGTGCTGCAGGTGATCCAGGATGAGCCGATGATTGTCGGCACGGTCGGCAATCTCGATCCGCTCGACCCGAAGTTCCGCGAGTACCTGGAACGCTATCACCGCAACAAGCTGTTCCTGGGCATCCGCTACGGCAACATCTGGCCAGGGCACGATATCGTTAAAGCCGTTGAACGGCCGGACTTCATCGAGAACATGAAGGCCTTCGCGCAAACGGGGCTCACCTTCGAAGTGGCGAACCCACGCCTGGATCTCGTCGCCGCCACCCTGAAGCTGGCGGACAAAGTGCCGGACCTGCGCATCGTGCTCGGCCACCTGCAGGCCCTGCCGCTGCCCACCGATGCCGCCACCCTCAAAAGCTACACGGACAACCTCAAGGAACTGCATGCCCGCAAGGCGTTCGTGAAGGTGTCAGGCCTGCACCGGCCGCGCAATGCCCAGGCCTTCGACCCCAAGGACTGGAAGCCCGTAATGGATCTGATCTGGGACATCTTCGGCGAAGACTGGCTCGTCTACTCCGGCCGTAACAAGCAGGCGCTGGAGATCCTCAAGGGCTACTTCCTCGCCAAGGGCCGTCCGGCGGCGGAGAAGTACTTCTGGAAGAACTCGCTGAAGGCTTTCCGGTGGGCGAAGCGGGCGCCCAACCAGCCGCAACTGGCCTAAGGAACGCTCTAAGCCAGCACCTTCTTCACCACTTTCCCCCGCACGCCCGTAATCCGCTGATTCATCCCCTGGTAGAAGTACGTGAGCTTCGTGTGATCCAGGCCCATCAGGTGAAGGACGGTGGCGTGCAGGTCGCTCACATGCACCGGCTCATCTTCAGCCTTGAAGCCAATCTCGTCGGTGCTGCCGATAGCCTGGCCACCCTTCACACCGGCGCCCGCCAACCACATGGAGAAGCCGTACCAGTCATGGTCGCGGCCTGGCTTGTTGACACCCTCGCTCGTTGGCGTGCGGCCAAACTCGCCGCCCCACACCAGTAGCGTCTCATCCCAAAGGCCGGAGCGCTTGAGGTCGGTGATCAGCGCGGCAATCGGCTGATCGGTCTCGCCGGCGTGCAGCGTGTGGTTGGTGATGCAGTCGTTGTGGCCGTCCCAGGTATCTTCGATGTGGCCGCCGCCCGAGTAAAGCTGAATGAAGCGCACGCCCTTCTCAATGAGCCGGCGGGTGATGAGGCACTTGCGGCCAAAGTCGGCAGTGAGCTTGTTGTTGAGGCCATACATCTCGCGGGTCTTCTCATCCTCCCGGTTGAGGTCAACCACTTCGGCGGCCGTGGTCTGCATGCGGTAGGCGAGTTCATACGAGTGGATGCGGGCCGCAAGTTCGCTCTCGCTGGCGCGCGTGGCAAGATGCTCCTTGTTGAGCTTCTCGAGCAGATCGAGCGAGCCGCGCTGGGTGGCGGGAGAGACCCCCTGTGGCGTGGCGAGGTCGAGCAGCGGGTCGCCCGTAGCGCGGAACAGCGTGCCCTGATACGCGGCGGGCATATAGCCGGCAGTCCAGTTGGAGGCGCTGCCGATGGGGCCGCCGCGCGGGTCAATCATCACGACGAACGAGGGCAGACTCTCGTTGTCCGTCCCGAGGCCATAGCTCAGCCAACTGCCCAGGCACGGCTTGCCGATCGTAATAGCTCCGGTGTTCATCTGCAGACAGCCGGAGGCATGCGCCGCGGTATCGGTATACATGGAGCGGATGACGCAGAGGTCATCGGCATGTTTGGCCGTGTGCGGGAAGAGGCTGCTGATCGGGAGTCCGCTCTGGCCATGATTCTGGAACGGGAACGGGCTCTTCATCAGGTAGCCGACCGGGCGGCCGTTCGACCCTACCGTGAGCGGGCCCTTGTAAGACTGACCGTGATGCTTGTCGAGCACGGGCTTGGGGTCGAACGTGTCCACCTGGCTCGGGGCGCCGTTCATGAACAGGAAGATGACGTGCTTGGCCTTGGTTGGGAAGTGGGAAGGCTTGGCGGCAAGCAGGCTGCGGCTGGGGGCGGCTTCCGCGGTTCCAAAGAAGCCATCGCGGCTCAGCAGGTCGAGCAGCGCCAGGGCAGGGAATCCGGCTCCGGCGCGGAGGAAGTCGCGGCGTGTCTTCGATGGATGCATCGGGGGCCTCTCTAATCGGGATAGACGAACTCGTTGAGGTTAAACAACACGCGGCCGAGTTGTTCCAAAGACTCGCGTTCCAGGAAGCTGAGCATGGCGTCGCGCTCCGTCCCGGTGGGCGGGCGCGCAAGGGCCAGCCGGTACGCCAAGTCAATCTGCTTGGATCTGTCGTCGCCGGCTTCCCGCCGCAGGCGCGCCGCCAGATGCGCGGCCTGCCGATTGACGAAGTCACCGTTGAACATCGACAGCGCCTGCGGGGCAACGCTGGTAGTCATGCGTTTGGCCGAACTGCGCGTGGTGTCGCAGAAGTCGAGCACCTCCATCAGCGGCACGATCAGCGAGCGCTTCACGAACGCATAGATGGTGCGGCGCGAGGCCTCCTCTTCCTGGAAGGGCTTCCAGATCTTGTCGGGATCCGACGAGCCTTCGAGTGCGCCGCGCGGCACGAACGGGTACATGCTGGGACCGTACATGGTGGGCTGCAACCTGCCGCTGACGGCGAGCGTGGAATCGAGGATAGCTTCCACCTCCAGACGGCGATAGGGCAATCGCCACAGCAGCCGGTTCTCGGGGTCTTCGGCAAGGTAGGTGGGGTTGGACGCCCGGCTCATGCGGTAGGCGTTCGACGTGAGGAGGAGCTTGTGCAGCTTCTTCATCGACCAGCCGTTGTCCATGAACCAGACCGTGAGCCAGTCGAGCAGTTCGGGATGGGTGGGCTTATCCCCCATCACGCCGAAGTCGCTGGGGGTGCGCACCAGGCCTTCGCCGAAGTGCAGTTGCCAGGCGCGGTTGACCAGCACGCGGGCGGTGAGCGGATTGTCGCGGCTGATCAGCCAGTTGGCGAAGGTCAGGCGGCGCAGGCTGGAATGCTCGCCCAGTTTTGGGAAGGGCGGCTGCGCGCTGGCGAGGATCGTCGGCACCGCGGGCGGCACTTCGGGACCCTCGGCATTGGCTTTGCCGCGGATGAGCAGATGCGTTACCGGCGCGGCGGGCTTGGGCTCCCGCATGCGATAGCCGCGCGGCAGATCCGGCGTCTCCTGCTTCAGCTTGTCGATCTGCGCTTGCACGGCAGCGATCTGTTCGCGGGCTTCGGGGCTGAGCGCTTTGTCCACCTCGGCGGCGGGCTTCTTGGCATTGGCCGCGCCGCCGCGCAGTTCGAAGATCCGCTTCTGCAGCGGCTCGATTCTGGCGTCGCGCGCGGCTTCCCGTGCCAGTTCCGCGGCCGTGCCGACGGGCAGGTCGAGTTCGGTGCGTCCGTTGCGCGGGCGCTCCAGTCCATTGAAGATAGCGACCATGCTGTAGTAGTCGGCCGCAAGGATGGGCTCGAACTTGTGGTTATGGCAGCGGGCGCAGCCGAGCGTCATCCCGAGGAAGGCCTGCGAGGTCGTGCTGACGATGTCGTCGAGTTGATCGTAGCGGTCTTCGGCGGGGTCGGCTGGCTCATCGTCCCAGGGGCCGAGGCGGTAGTAGCCGGTGGCGATGAGGGTCTCGGCGTTGGAGCCGGGCAGTTCGTCGCCGGCGAGTTGCTCCAGCAGGAACCGGTTGACGGGCTTGTCGTCATTGAACGAGCGGATGACATAGTCGCGATAGCGCCAGACGTTGGGCTTGATGGCATCGCGTTCGTAGCCGTTAGTCTCGGCATAGCGTACCCAGTCGAGCCAGTGGCGTCCCCAACGCTCGCCGTAGGTGGGGCGAGAGAGCAGGTTATCAACGGTGCGTTCCAACGGTTGGCTGGCTTGCTGCTCGGCGAGAGTGGGAGGAAGCCCGGTGAGATCGAGATAGACGCGGCGCAACAGGGCGCGTTCGGAAGCGGGTGGCGCAGGTTGCCAGCCCTTGGCTTCGAGCTTGGAAAGGATAAAGGCGTCGATGGCATTGCGCGCCCAGGCCTGATTCTTCACCGCGGGGACAGCGGGAGTGCGGGGTTGTGCAAAGGCCCAGTGCCGCTCGCCCCGTTTAAGGACGGCCGTGTCCGCAGCGCCGCGAGTAGGACTGGCGGTGCCACTCGCGTCAGGCCAGGGCGCGCCTTGGTCGATCCAGGTCTTGAGGGTTGCGATCTCGACGGCGGGTAGGCGCTGGTTGCCGGGCGGCATCTTGACATCGGGGTCGAGACCGGCGACGTAACGGTAGAGAGGGCTATTGGCGCTCTTGTGGGGGATGATGGCGGGCACGCCAGACTCGCCGCCCGCGAAGGCATCGTTGCGGCGGTCGAGGCGGTAGTGATGCATCTGCACCTTGTCCCCATGGCAGGCGGCACAACGGGCTTGTAGGATAGGCTGCACGTCGCGGGCGAAGTCGACGGACTGGGCCAGCGCCGGCAGCGTGAGCAGGCTGACGAGGAGGTGCTTCATCCAGGCTCCTCAAATCATACATGCTTACGAGTGATGGAGAGCGCTGGGCGATTTCCGCGTGTGACGTAGGGAGAGTGTTTGCCGCTAACCAAGATGCATTTGCCGGAAGGCCTGGTGTTTGCCAACGGCCAATTGAACACGGGGCGACACAAGGAGTTAGCGCGGGTGACCGGGAGCCCGGCGCTGGCGGAAGTGAATCCGCAGATCAACGACGCGGCGCGCGAGGCCTTCGCGGCACTGTATTGCGCGGGCTACTGTTCGGGGGAAGGGCGCGGCGAGCAGGTGTATCTGGGCGACGCCGGCGTGCAGTTTCTGTATGGCCGCAACAAGCGCAGCGGGGAACAGGATTGCGATGTCATCGCGCGGGTGATGCACTCCGCCGAGTACGGGTATGTGCTGGGCGAGGGCAAGGGTGCCGATATCGGGAAGGCGAAGGAGCAGTTGGACACGGCGTGCCGGTTACTGGCGGCGCATCCGACGCAGCCAGGGCCGGTATGGGGCGCGGTGGTGGTGATGTCCGGGTTGAACTACATGGAATGGCATGCGGGCCGCAACCAGTGGGTTGCGTGGGAAGATGCGATCGAGAAGAAGGAGATGACGGCGCGGTTGAGTGAGGCCGCGGCGCAGTCGTTCCAGAAGGACCACATCTATCTGTTGGACGGGCCGGAGGATTCCAAAGACGGCCGGATGTTATCGACCTGGTGTATTCTGCCCGGGAAGCAGCCGTTTGCCGTGTGGTCGCATGAGCGCAGTGCAACGGGCGGGCGCGGCAGCTTCCGCCCGGTGCGCGTCGGCCAGGGTCAATTGAAAATCTTCTACGTAGCGCACTGATCAATCGGCGCGCAGGGCAGTGGACGGATCCACGCGCGTGGCGCGGCGTGCCGGGGTGAGACACGCTGCCAGCATCACCAGGATAAGCAGTACCACGGTGGCGAGCAGTGGGGCGACACTGACCTCGGCGAGTCCCGGCACGGTGCCGCGCAGGATGCGCAGCAGAGCCCAGCCGCCGGCTCCGCCAATCACAATACCCGCGGCGACCAGCCGCATGCCCTCCTTCAGAACCAGACCCAGGACTTCCTGGCCAGCGGCTCCGAGCGCCATGCGGATGCCGAACTCATTCGTACGCTGGGCGACGGCATACATCATGACGCTGAAGATGCCGATCGCCGCAAGGCCCAGAGCCACCGCGGCAAACAAGCTCAGGAGCATGGCCAGGAAACGAGGGCGCGCGCGGGAGGTCGAGATAGCTTCTTCCAGCGGGCGGACCTGGGCCAGCGGGAGTGCGGGGTCCAGTCCGCGGATGGTGTCGCGGACGGGAGCGAGGTAGCGCCACGGGTCGCCGGTGCCCTTTACCAGCAGGTAGCTGGAGCGCAGGTTGGCGCCGGCCTGGGCGGCGGAGAAGAACAGCTCGGTGCCGGCCCGCTGGTCCAAGCCCTGGTTCTTGATGTCGCGGACGACGCCAACAATGGTGTACCAGGGCGTGTCGTCCTTGGGGCCGCCGTTCGGTTTCACGCGACGGCCGATGGCGCTCTCGCCGGGGTAGAAGTTGCGCTCGAAGGCTTCGTTGACGATGAGCGTGGGTGGGGCGCCTTCGGCATCGCGGGCGTCGAAGAGGCGGCCTTTCACGAGTTGCACGCCGAGGGTTTCGAACAGAGCGGGCGAGGCGGCGTTCCAGTAGTCGACGTTGTGCATGGGGCCGCCGGGCTTCTGGACCAAGCCTTCGATATAGGTGTCGTTGGCGTTGATGGGGCGCAGGGGCGGCAGGCCGCCCATGATGGCGGCGTTGGTGACGCCCGGCAGGCGGCCGACGCGTTCGAGAGTCTCGCGCCAGAAGCGCTGCACGTCGGCCGGCTTGGCGTAGTTCTGCTGGGGCAGGCTGACGCGCAGGGAGAGCACCCCGCCGGCACGGATGCCGGGGTCGGTCTGCACGAGCTTCCAGAAGGTGTTGAGCAGCAGGCCGGCGCCGGCGAGCAGCATCATGGCCAGGGAAAGTTCGCCGATGACGAGGGAGTTGCGGAGCCAATGGGCTTCGCGGGTGGCGGTGGTGCGGGTGCCGGACTTCAGGGTGAGGGAGAGCTTGGTACGGCCGATTTGCGCCAGCGGGGCGAGGCCGAAGACGATGCCGGTGAAGACGGCGCACGCGAGGGCGACGAAGAACACAGAGGCATCGAGGGTAATCTCTTCGGCGCGGGGGATACTATCGGCGCCCGCGGTCAGGATGAGCTTGAGGATGCCGAAGGCAAGGCCGAGCCCCAGCAGCGCGCCGCCCACGGAGAGTACCAGTCCTTCGAGCAGGAACTGGCGCAGCAGGCCCCAGGGGGACGCTCCCATGGACTGGCGGACCGCGACTTCGCGCTGCCGGGTTTGCGCGCGGGCGAGCAGCAGGTTGGCGACGTTACCGCACGCGATCAGCAGCACCAGGGCGGTGGCGCCGAGCATGAGCAGCATGGCCGGGCGGACGTTTCCCACGGTTTCATCGAGCAGGGAATAGGCGATCAGCGTGTGGTTCTTCGGATTGGGCCGGTGATGCTTCATGCTTTCCGAACTGCCGTACTCGTTTTCGACGCGGTTGAGGTCGTGGTTGAGTTGGGCGATGCTGGCGCCGGGCTTGAGGCGGGCGACGAGGGAGAGACGGTGGTTGCCCCATCGGGAACGGTCGGCGGTGGCGATCTGGAGTGGCGCCCAGAGTTCGGCGGGCGTCGCTTCGCCGGGAGGGAACTGGAAGCCGCGCGGCATGACTCCCACGACGGTGGCGTTGGTGCCGTTGAAGACAACGGTGCGTCCGACGGCATTATCGGAGCCACCGAAAGCGCCCTGCCAGAGGCCGTAGGAGAGGACGACGGTGAGGGCCGCGCCTTCCACAGCGTCCGCGGGTTCCAGCAGGCGGCCGCGGAGGGGGGCCACGCCCAGAGTCGGCATCAGCGTCCCGGTGACCTGCGCGATGTTCACCCTCACCGGCTCGATGCCGGAGGGCGACAGGTTGGCGCCACCGGTCTGCCAGGCATCGAGTTTGTCGACGGTCTGCAGGTCACGGCGGAGGGCTTCGAACTCCGGGGGCGAGATCCAGAAGCGCCACATGCCGCCGCCGGGCCAGGTGGGCCATTCGGAGTAGAGGCGGGCGAGGTTGGGGGAGTCTTTGTAAGGGAGGGGACGGAGGACGACGGCGTTGACAACGCTGAAAATGGCGGAGGTGGCACCGATGCCGAGGCCAAGGCACGCCAGGGCGGTGATCGTAAGGCCGGGGGTGCGGCGGAGGAGGCGGATGGCGTAGCGGAGGTCCTGGCGGAGGTTGGCCATGATCCTAATACGGGGGAATGGCGGATTGGTTCCGTGGAATGTGAAGGGCGGAGCGGAGGCGGGTCACGATATACTCGGGAAACCCTGCATCTTTGCCTACCATGCGGACTACTTGCGATATGAGAACAATGACGTGCGTGCATTGCGAGGGGCGGATGAAGAAGGCGGCCGCGCCGTTTCACGTTGACCGCAAGGGGTATCACCTCTCACTTGATGCTGTGCCCGCTTGGGTGTGTGGGCAATGCGGTGAGCCCTACTTTGAAGAGCGCGAGGTCCGAACGATCCAGCGTCTGCTGGCCCAATTGGATCGGCAGATGGCGGGCCTTGCCTCCGTAGCGTGAATGCTGGCCAGATGCGCCGGCGTGCAGGTCACTACCCGCCGGTCGGCTCGAACTTCCAGGTCGGCGGCGTGATGCCTTTCACGCGGAGATAGCACACCGTCTGACCCCGGTGATGCGCGGTGTGCATGTAGGCGCGCAGACAGAGGTCGATGGTGGAGTGCGGCTTTGGGTTATTGAACAGCTTCATGTCGGCGCGGGCCATGTCCTTCTCGGTCATCTTGTCCAGTACGGCCATGACGTAGTCGAACGTGGCGGCCAGATAGGCGCGGACGGCTGCCTTATCGCCTTCGGGCACCTGTTTGGCGAGTTGGTCGCGGGCGGGGAGGGAGTCGGGCACGGGCACCAGATTGAGGGCGCGGAAGTAAGCGACGTTGGCGCTCCCCAAGTGGCGCATCTGGTCGCCGAAGGTGCGCTGGGCGGGGTCGGGTTTGGAGAGGAAGTGCTCGGCGGGCATGGCGTCGAGCATCTGGAGGGTGTACTCCTTCGTGTCCTTCCAATGTTCGACGTAGCTGTGGTGCCAGGCTTTGGCGAAGGGATTCGACCAATCGCCGGCGGCGGGAGCAGCGGCCGGGAGCGCGGCGGCGGCCGCGGTGAGTTTGACGAGATGGCGTCGTTTCATGGGTTACGAGTTCAGGTGGCGGTTGATGCGTTCGATGGCTTCGTCGATCTCGGCCGGGCTCTTGTAGCCGATGGTCATAGCGTCGACCGTGCCGAGCTTGATGACGTGCCGGAGGGAGGCGTCGCGGCGCTCGGGCGTAGTGAAAGCGCCTTCGCCCACGAGTTTCATGCCGATGACGCCGGTCTTCTGCTTATGGACGGCGGCGATGTGCCGCACAGGCTCGATAGCGTCGCCTGGTTCGGTGTCCTTGCCCTGGAGGTTGTCCATGCGGGTGCCGTCGTGATTGACGCGCATGAGGGCGACATCCAGCCACTTCTGGCCGGGGAAGGTGCGCAGGGGCTGCAAGCCGTGGCAGGAGGCGCCATGCGCGAGAATGACCTTCCGGTGCTTGGCTTCTGAAAACTCGTCGCGGAGCTTTTCGAACTGGCTGGCCCAATCGCCGGTGCGGACGCAGTGGAGCAGGAGGATGTCGAAGTACTCGGTGTTGAGGGTGCGGCGGAACTGGTCGATGACCTCGCGCGGGTTTTCGGTGTTGCGCAGGCGGTACTTGGTCATCAGCCGGTAGGAATCGCGAGGGATGCCTTTCAGGGCGATGCCGAGCATTTCGTGCATGCCGCCGTAGTTCTGCGCGGTCTCAAAGAAGCGGATGCCGCTGTCGTAGGCGTGGCGGACGAGGCGGTTAAAGGCGTCCTGGCCGAGTTCGCGCTGCACGCGGCCGCCGAAGGTGCCGGTGCCGAAGGCGAGGCGGGTGACTTTGACGCCGGAGTTGCCGAGTTCCACCCAGTCGGTGGCGGCGCGCTTGGCTTTGGCGAGGGAGGGAACGGCGGACGCGGCGACGGAGGTGGCCAGCGTCTTGAGGAATTGGCGTCTCGGGCAGGCTGACATGCCTGGACGATATCACACGAAAATGACGATAGCTATGGCCTCCTGTGGTAGGGTTTTAAGGAATGGCGTTCGAATCGGACAAGACGATGTTCGAGATCTACCGGGAGACCACGTACACGGGCAAGTACCGCGTGGTGTACTTCACCGAGTTGCAGGATCACGACAAAGAGACCGAGATCAACCGGGCAATGGCCGGGGAGCATTTCTTCGATGGGTTCGTGAAGAACCTGACGAAGGAAGAGGCCAAGGAGGTCATCAGCGGGTTGCTGGCGCGGCTGAATGAGGGCGAGAAGCTGACGGCCGAGCAGATTTCCGCCGAGCTGGGCGAGCATCTTTCGAAATAAGGCCGCCGATTGCAGATCCAGCGGTTTCTATCTTTGAATGAGGCGCAGTTGCTAGGCTGTGCCAGCGCGTTTGTGGATGCGCTCGACGGCGAGATGCGGTCGGCGCTGAGCTATCTGCGGCGTCTGGAAGACACCATGAAGGGGCGCGCGTTCGGCTTTGAGATGCAACTGGACAAGCACCGCTATGGGGCGCTGATTGTGCTGGAGCGATGGGCAGAGTTTGCCTCTTCGTTCGCAGGGACGGCGGCGGTGGGCGATTACCAGGCGATGCTCAGCGATGCACGGGTGCGGGTGAATGGGGCGGTGAAGCTGCTCGAGACCGTGAATCGCACTATTGATGCGGCGCAGGTGTATAGCGCCGACATCGTGGAGGCGTGCGCGATGGCGTTCCATGCGGTGGAGACGACGTTCCAGGAAGAACGCGAGGCGGTGCAGCGGGTACAGGCGTTGGAAGCGGCGATCCCGGAGGATTACCGGCAATACCGTTCGGTGTTCGCGGGCGATCTGGCGGTGCGTTAAACGCGTCCCCAGGCCAGCCGGTAGCGCTTCCGGTTGAGCGTGGAGAACGGGACGGCGCCAGGGATACGTTTCGCCGCCGCGCTGGCGGCGGACCTCGATTCGAAGAAGCCGAAAACAGAAGAGCCGCTGCCGCTCATGCGGACGGGGTCGGCGCCGGCATTCGTGAGTGCGGTGTGGGCGTCGCGAACCTTGGGGTAGAGGCGGAAGACGGGTTGTTCGAAGTCGTTCTCGCAGAAGGTACGCCAATCGTGTGGGGCGTCCCAGGTGGAGAGAGGGAAGCCTTGGGGGAACGGCGTTTCGGCGCTGCGTTGCAGGGCTTTGTAGGCTTCGGGCGTGGAGACGTGAACGCCCGGCAGTACGAGCACGCCATGCGCGGCCGGCGTTTCGGGAAACGGATACAGCTCTTCGCCCCGGCCCAGGCCGAGGGCCGTGCCACCCATGAGGAAGAAGGGGACGTCACTGCCCAGTGAGGCGGCGATGCCGTGGAGTACGGTGGCTGGCGGGGAGGTACCGAGGAGCGGGGGAAGCCCCAACAAGACAGCCGCGGCGTTGGAGGATCCGCCACCCAAGCCGCCGCCCATGGGGATGCGCTTGTCGAGTTGAAAATGCACCTGGGCTTTGCGTTTCAGCGCGTCCAGCAGACGTTCGGCGGCCTTGAGGACGATGTTATCGGGGATATCGATGGTGGCGTCGATGGTGAGTCTGGTGCGGCGGGCGGGCTCAGCGGCGATGGTGAGGCGGTCGGCGAGCGAGATGGTCTGGAAGACGGTGCGGATCTCGTGATAGCCGTCCGGCCGCTTATGGAGGACCTTGAGGGCAAGGTTGATCTTCGCGAACGACGGCACGGTGGCGGTGGGCATGTGTCGGGGAACTTCCCAGTTTAGCGGAACCTTTCCCTCCGGCTTCCGTACTACTGTCCGATGGTACTGAAGAACCTCCGCCATAGTCTTCGGGCGATGCTGCATAACCCAGGCTTTGCGCTAACGGCGCTGCTCACGCTGGCCGTCTGCCTGGGTGCGAACGCGACGATATTCACCATTGTGTATTCGGTGCTGCTGCGGCCCTTGCCGGTTCCGGAGCCGGACCGATTGGTGTTGATCTCGAACCGCTATCCGAAGGCGGGGGCGGCGGACAGTACGCAGAGCGCGGCGGCGGATTACTTTGAGCGGCGGGAAACGTTGCGGAGTTTAAGTGATCATGCGTTGTACCGGAGTGAAGGGGTGACGCTGGACTTGAACGGGTCACCGCAACGGGTGACGGGGATGACGGTGACGCCGTCGTTCTTCGCGCTGGTGCGGACGCAGCCGGCGTTGGGGCGCAGCTTCACGGAGCAGGAAGGCGAGATCGGCAACGAGCGGAAGGTGATTCTGAGCGACGGGCTGTGGCGGCAGATGTTCGGCGCCGACCCTGGGGCGTTGCGGAAGACCGTACGCATGGGCGGCCGGGAGTTTGCCGTGGTGGGGGTGATGCCACGCGGTTTCCAGTTCATGGATCCGGAGGTTGTGTTGTGGTTCCCGCTGGCGTTCTCAGCGGAGGCCAAGCAGGCGCGGCACAGTAACAATTGGCACTTTGTGGGGCGGATGAAGCCTGGGGTGAAGATGGCGCAGGTACAGGCTGAGGTGGATGCCGTGAATCGGGCGAACCTGGAGCGTTATCCCGAGTTCAAGGAGATCCTGATCAATGCGGGCTACCATTCGCCGGTGGAGCCGTTGGAGTGGATTCTGATTCGCGACGTCCGGCGAACGCTGCAGTTGCTGTGGGGCGGGGCGCTGCTGGTGGTGTTGATCGGCGTGGTGAACCTGGCGAACCTTTCGCTGGCGCGGCTGCAGGCGCGGGGGAAGGAGTTGGCGACGCGGCTGGCATTAGGGGCGTCGCGGGGGCAGTTGACCGCGCAGTTGCTGGGGGAGCAGTTGATGCTGGCGATGGTGGGCGGCGCGGTGGGATTGGTGTTGGCGGCGGTGGTGGTGAGCAATCTGGAATACCTGGGCCTGGACCGGCTGCCGCGTGCGAGCGAGATTCGCGTGGATGGCACGGTGGCGGCCGCGGGCTTGGCGGTAGCGGCGATCGTGGGGTTGCTGCTAGGGCTGATCGCGATCGTGCATACCTTCGGGGTGAACGTGAACCAGGTGCTGCATGAGAATAGCCGCGGCGGCACGTCAGGCATGCGGACACGGGCGTTCCGGCAGGGGATGGTGATCGGACAGGTGGCGCTGGCATTCGTACTGCTGCTGGCGTCGGGGCTGCTGCTGGCGAGCTTCCGCAATCTGTTGGGATTGGACCCCGGCTTCCGGGTGAAGGATGTGGCGATGGCGGCGACGGTGTTGCCCGGCACGCGGTATGGCAACGTGGAGTTGCAACGGCAGTTTCATCAACGGCTGCTGGAGAAGCTGCGGGCTTTGCCGGGAGTGGTCTCGGCGGGGACGACGACCGACGTGCCTTTGGGAGGAGACGGCAACGACAGTGTGGTGATTCCGGAAGGGTATGCAATGCGGAAGGGCGAAAGCCTGATTTCGCCGAAGAATATCGTGGTTTCGCCGGGGTACCTGGAGACCTTGAACCTGGCGCTGGTAAAGGGGCGCTACTTCAGCGAGCGGGATGATGAGAAGGCGGAGCCGGCGATTCTGGTGGATCAGCAGCTAGCCGAGCGATTTTGGCCGAAGGAGGATCCGCTGGGGAAACGGCTGCGGTTCCCGGAGGGTAGCGACGACCTGCTCAAAGTGACGGACAAGACGCGCTGGCTGCGGGTGATTGGCGTGGTGCGCACGGCTCGGTTATGGGATCTGTCGCAGGCCGGGAGCGCGGTGGGCGTTGTCTACCTGCCCTATGCACAGAGTGCGCGGCGAGGCTTTACGGTGGCGCTGCGAACGAGCGTGAGTGCGGCGGAGATGACCCCGGCGATCCGGGCGGCCGTGGCCGGTCTGGATCCGGAGTTGGCGGTATTCGACACGCGGACCATGGAGGAGCGGGTGCAGTTGTCGCTGGCGTCGCGGCGGATGGCGATGAATATCGCGACGGGATTCAGTGCGCTGGCGCTGTTCCTCTCCGCGGTGGGGATCTACGGAGTCTTGGCATACCTGGTGGCGAACCGGGCGCGGGAGATTGGGATCCGGATGGCGGTGGGAAGTACGGAAGCGGCGGTGTTCCGCATGATTCTGGGGGAAGGTGGACGGCTGGTAGCGTTTGGGCTGGTGTTGGGGTTGGGCGGCGCGCTCCTGTTGCGGGCTGCCGTGGCGACGCAGTTGTTCGGGGTTGGGATGTTCGATCCGATGGTGGTGGGCGGTGCGACGCTGTTGCTGGGGTTGGTGGCGCTGGCGGCTTGCGGCGTACCGGCGCTTCGGGCGATGCGGGTGGATCCGGCGCGTGTGTTGACGCAGCAGTGAGCTATCAGCGATCAGCTATCAGCTTTCAGCCGCCTCCGCCGCCCGCGCCGCTAACTTCGCAAACGCCTCCCGCAAGGCGTCTGGCCGGCGCACCTCAATCCGATGGCCGATACTTAGCAGCATCGCCGCGAAGCGGTCCAGGTTGTCGCGCGCGCACCGTAGCGCCGTTCCATCCCCCTCCGCTTCGATGCTCACCCGGTACAACGCAAAGTGCGCCTGGGCGCAGGTAAACGGCATATCCAGCCAAACCTCAATCTGATGCCCTGTCTCCACAAAGGGCATCGAGCCCTGCAGATATTCCCGCGCGTCGAACCCCGCCGGCCGCTCAAACCGCACATCCAGCAGTTCCACGCCCGTCACCCGGTCGAGCCGGAACGTCCGGATCGCCTGCCGCAGGCGGCACTGGCCCACCATGTACCAGCGCCCATCGGTGTGCACGATCCCGTACGGCTCGATTTCGCGCTCGGTCGCTTTGCGATGATGCGACTCATAGGCAAATGCCACCACCCGCCGTGCCCGCACCGCATTACACACGCGTAGTAAAGACTCCGCCGACGTCGTGATCACCCACGGCCCCGGCTCAATCGCCACGACTTCTTCTACCGTTTGCGCGCCCTGCCGCAACGCCTCCGGCAAAACACGCCCTAATTTCGCAGCCGCGCCCTCGGTCGCCGGAGCGAAGGCGGCGAGCCCCAGATGCCGCAACGCCCGCAAGCCCAGGGTCAGCGCAAAAGCCTCCTCATCAGTGAACATCATCGGCGGCAACCGGAACCCCGGCTTGAGCCTGTACGACCCGCCCACCCCGCGGGTGGATTCCACCGGGATGCACAAATCCTGCAAGCGCGCGATGTACCGCTGCACCGTGCGCGTGTTCACTTCCAGACGTTCGGCAAGTTCCGCGCCGGTCACGCGCTCCCGCGCTTGCAGGATCTCCAGCACCGTTAGCACTCGCAGGATTGGATCGTACATGAAATTTTATGGTGTCACGAATTGCCGACAGCTTCTGTCGGGATTGCGCCGTAGCATGGATTCATGACCACGACCTCAACCGAAACCGTACTTAGTTCGCAGGAGTTGCTGGCCCACTGGCAGGGCCATCGCAAGCTCACCCGCAGGCTCATTGAGGCCTTTCCCGAAGACAAGCTGTTCACCTTTTCGATCGGCGGCATGCGCCCCTTCGCGGCGATGATCGGCGAGTTCCTCAAGATGGCCGCCCCTATCGCGCGCGGTGTTGCGACGGGCACTTGGAGCAAGTTCGAAGAAGACCTCGGTGACGTGAAGACCAAGGCCGAACTCCTGCGTATGTGGGATGAAGCCACCGCCGAAATCGATGCCATATGGCCCACCATCCCCGCGCACCGTTTTTCGGAGGTCGACAAGGCCTTCGGACAGTGGGAAGGCTCGGGCATCCACACCATCCTCTACGCAATTGACAACGAGATCCACCATCGCGGCCAGGGGTACGTCTACCTGCGCGCGCTCGGTGTCGAACCGCCGGCTTTCTGGGATCGGTAACCGGACACAAGTGGACGATGCGCGGCGCTACTGCCGGTAGGCCACACCCAGCATCCGCGCGGCACGGGCCAGCGCGTCGTCCGCAGTCCAGAGTTCGACCCCCGCTACGCGAGCCGACGCCAACAAGTGCGCGTCCACCCACCCGATCCCCTGGCCGTACAGCTTGTGCGCTCTTACGAGTTCTACAACTTCCCCATGAGATACATTCGCAACGAGGGGAAGTCGTCCGTACCCGGTCAAGTCGCGCCGCCCTCCGGGATCGCCAATCAGCAGTTCTCCAAAGACCAGTTCATGCCCGGCCACCATGCCCGATTGCAGCAGTAGCGTGAGGTCCCCCGCAAAAGGCGAATGATTCCGCAGAAACCGAAGCCATATCGAGGTATCGACAAGAACCATCACGCGGCTGGCGTCTTCTTTCGCCGGCCGTCGCTGCTTGTTTTGTGCCCCGCTGGTACGCCCTTCTCGCTGCCGCGTAACTTGAGGAGCCTACGGTAACCGTCCTCGCGCAGCAACGCCTCCAGTCCGAGGCGGACCGCATCGGCATCCGTAGATGCGCCGGAGACTTTCTTAGCCTCCTGCAGAAGAGCCTCATCAACGTTTAGGGTTTTCCGCATTTGAAACCAAGCTAGCACGCTCTACGGCGCCGCTAACCCCTCCGTTCGTCTTCCCCGCCGCTACGGGCCATCTCCGCCGCGGAGCCGGCGTCGCCTGCTTCTGCGTCCCTCGCAACTCGCGCAACCGTTGGTAGGCATCCCGGCGCTCCGCTGCCCCCGAATCACCGCTAGTATTGTTCATCGTTACGCCCTCTCCTTCACGGCCGCAGCCGCAATCTGCGCAATGTCCAACAGCTTCGGAGGCTGCTCCGACCCCGCCGCTAAAGCATCCCGGAACATGGTATTGCAGAAGGGACATGCCGCCCCTACCACTGTCGCCCCGGTACTCGCTAACTCCTCGGCCCGCGCCATGTTGACGCGCTTGCCCTTCTCTTCCCCTAGGAACGCCAACCCGCCGCCGGCGCCGCAACAGAACGACCGCTCCCGCGCCCGCGGAGGATCGATCACCGTACCGCCTATGGCCGCCACCTGCCGCGGCTCTTCGTACACACCCTTGTACCGCCCCAGATAACAAGGGTCGTGGAACACTACCTTCTCCGTTCCTGCCGCAGGCAACTTCGAACGGTGGCGGGCTAGAAACTCGCTGTGATGCTCGATCTCGATATTTGCCCCGAATTCCTTGTAATCCTCGCCAATCGTGCGCACACAGTGGGGGCAGATCGACAACAGCTTTTGCACCTTCGCCGACTTAAAGCTTTCCAGGTTCTGTTCGGCCAATTGCCCGAAGACCAGGTCATTGCCCAATCGGCGAGCCGAATCGCCCGTGCAGCGCTCCTTCTTCAGCACTCCATAGCTTACGCCGAGATGCCGCAGCACCTCGGTTAACGAGATCACGATCTCTTTGCCCTGCGGATCGTACGATCCCATGCAGCCCAGCCACAGGCAGTATTCCTGCGTGCCATCAAAGATCGGAAACTGCTGCTTGGTAATAAACTTCTCGCGCTCACTGTGCGAGAAGCCCATTGGATTGCCGTTCCGCTCCAAATTCAGGAAAAGCTTGTTGCCGTAATCGTCTTCCCACTTGCCCGTGTTCGTCGCGCCGCGCCGCAAGCCGATGATCGCCGGTAGATGCTGGATCCCCACGGGACACTGGAATTCGCAGGCCCCGCAAGTGGTGCACTGGAATACTGCCTCCTGCGAGATATGCTTGCCGAGGAGGGGCTCTTCATTGCCGGGCCCTTCTTCCTTCAGATAGCTCCGGAACCCGAGGATGATTTCCTTGGGGTTCAGAATCTTGCCCGTGTTGTTCGCCGGGCAATGCTCCGTGCAGCGCCCGCACTCCACGCACGAGAACGCCTGCAACGACAGGATCTGCGTGACATCCTTCCCGGTGTCCAACCCGAAATCCTCGTCGCCCACCAGCGGCGGAATCTGGCTGAATCCATCGCGCTTCAGAAAGATTGTCGCCGGGCTGAGAATCAGGTGCAGGTGCTTCGTCTTCGGCACCAAAGGCAGAAAGACGAGCAATGCCGCCGTATGCAGCCACCAGATCCAATGCGGCGCCCCGCCCTGTCCGTGCATGGCGAAATCGGCCAGATAGGTCCACATCAGCGTGAAGATCAGCGCCGCGATGATGCCCGACTCCTTCGATACCTTCCCCAGCCACCGCGGCTGTACGACGTAGCGCCGGAAGGCCAGCCCGACAATCGACACGATTACCGCTACCGCAAACAGCGCCGCAAAGCCAAAATAGAACCGCCCAAACCAGCTCAGCGGCGAAAGCAGCTCAATCCCGAAGCCCAACGCAAAGTGATTCGCCGTCACCAGGGCGAACGCCAGGAACCCCCAAAACACGAAGGCATGCGCCAAGCCCGGCGCCGGCCGCTGGCTGATCACCTTGGCTTGGCATAGCACTTCCCATACGAAATCGCGTGTGCGACGCGCCACATCGCCCAGTTTCCAATTCTCGTCCTTCTTGGATGCCTGGACGATTCGTACCACCTTGCCGAACCGCTGCCAGAAGAAGTATCCCGAGGCGATCATCGCCGCCAGCAGCACCAATCGCTCTACCCAAACCATGGTCATAAGTTCGGCAACCCACGCGACTCGTTTAGAATGTTTTGAGAGGACATCACCATTTGCGATTCCTGATCTCCGGCGCGGCCGGGTTCATCGGCTCTCACCTTTGCGACCGGCTGCTTGCCGGCGGCCACGAGGTTGTAGCTCTCGACAATTTCATTACCGGCTCAAAGGACAACGTCGCGCATTTGGAGGGGCACAGCCGCTTCCAACTGTACGCGCACGACGTCACACAGCCATTCTTCAACCATAGCGCCTTTGACGGCGTACTGCATCTGGCTTCGCTCGCCAGCCCGAAGCATTATTTCGCGCATCCGATCGAGACGCTCGAGTCCGGCTCGACGGCCACCCGCAACATGCTCGAAGTGGCTCGCCGGGATAATGCCCGCTTCCTGATTTCGTCGACCTCGGAGGCGTATGGCGACCCCGAAGTGCACCCCCAGGTGGAAACGTATTGGGGCAACGTCAACCCCGTCGGGCCCCGCTCCTGCTATGACGAAAGCAAGCGCTACGCCGAGGCGCTGACTATGGCGTATCACCGGATGCACGGCGTCAAAACCACCATCGCCCGCATCTTCAATACCTACGGCCCGCGGATGGCTCTGGACGACGGGCGCGTCGTGCCCGCGTTCATTGACCAGGCCCTGCGCGGCGAACCGCTCACCGTTTATGGCGACGGCAGCCAGACCCGCAGCTTTTGCTATGTAGGTGATCTCGTGGATGGGCTGGTGCGCCTGCTGCTGTCGGACGAACGCTACCCGGTCAATCTCGGCAATCCCGCGGAAATGACCATCCTCCAATTTGCGGAATACATTCGCGAGGCTGTCAATCCGAGCCTCCCCATTGTGTTCCATCCGCTCCCGCAGGATGATCCGAAACGCCGCCGGCCCGACATTACCAAGGCCCGAACGCTGCTCGGCTGGGAACCGGCGGTCGGATTGGCGGACGGCTTGCGGGAAACCATCGCCTACTTCCGGCAGCGCGTTGCGGTTACGACTCCTTGACCGGGAGAGAACCGCGGGACGCCGTCTCCGTTTGCTTGCGTAGTGCTGGGTTCCCGAAAGGCGCGGCGGGAACGCAGCAACCACGCCCATGCCGGCTACAAAGCGGCGTATGCTTGAGTCATGAGTAGTCTATCAGAACCAGTCTCGCCCGTAGCCCAACAACTCGCCGCGGAATTTGAGCATCCTTCTTCGGCTGCGATCTGGAGCCGTGCCGTCGAGATCTTTGGGGATGACACGACTGCGCGCGATTGGATGCAAACCCCGCGTGACATCTTTGGCGGGAGATCGCCGAAGGAATTACTCGAAAGCGGTGACCCTCAACAACAGCGACGGGTGATCGAAGTCCTGATTCGCATCGACTACGGGGTGTTTTCTTAGCCTGTGACGGTTTACCGGCTTCATCGGTCGAAGTACCGAACGGCGGATGTTACTGGTGCGATGATCGCAGGCGGCCGATGGAATCCAATCGGCACACCCATCCTCTACACAGCCGAACATCTCTCATTGGCTTGTCTGGAGGTTCTCGTTCACTTGGATAAGCGGCAACTGCCACGGGATTACGTGTGGTCAAGAACGGACCTAAACGCAACACCGGCGAAGCTGTGTGAGGTCATGCCAACAAGTATCGTGGCCTGCCAGACGTTGGGGGCGGCATGGGCCGGCGGTAATACGGCGCTGGCCGTCCAGGTACCATCGGCGGTGATCCCGGAAGGGGAGAGCAATATACTCTTGAATGCGGCTCATCCTGCATATCAGAACCTGGTTTCGAGTACGCCTCGCCGGTTTCAATTCGATCAGAGACTCTTCATTACAGCCCCAGAGCCCCTTTAATCATTGCAACACGGGCCGTCCCCTACTTCTTTCTCTTCGGGATCTTCTGCGGATCCAGCAGATGCTTCGGCTCGAAGCTCTCTTTATCCCACCGGAAGGTCTCGGCCAACTGCACTCCGACGAAATACCCGTCGTCCCGGTACATGCAGTACCGCACTTGGCCTTCGACCTTCCACTGGGGATGCTTCACCCGGATCAGCGTCGAACTCGCCACCGGCGACTCCAACTGCAGGCACGCGCCGGACCGGGAGATGTCCTCCAATACCGCCATCCCTTTGCGCACCCAGCGGCTGCGCGCCACATCCTTCACCCAAACCTGCACCAGGTCCGAGCACCACAGGCGCGGCTCCGTGCGCCGCTCCACAAACAGCGCTTGCTTGTTCGGCAGATCCGCCTTCGTGATCGCCGTAGCGAGTTTCGCCAAGTTCCCTAGCATGTGCGAGTCTTCTTTTGGCCCTTTATCTCCCAATTCGGCCACCTCCTGCCGGAACTTGAATTCAGAAAAACCCTAGTACCGTAAGGTTCTTACCGCACTGTGCTCACCATATCCCAATCGCCTTCCACCAGGCAAATCCGATACTGCTCCAGATTGCGAGATTCAGTACACTCACTACAAACCCCACCTTCCACCACTCCCGCATGGTTACATAATCCTGCGCGAAAAACATCGGCGACGGCGTTGTGCCGTAATGGGTCAACCCCGCCGCGAAGTTTACAAACGTCGCGAATGCGAATGCCACCAGCCCGATGGGAGCGCCCTTCGCCACCAGCACCGCCAGAAAGGGCGGGTACATCGCCAGGATATGCGCCGTGATGCTCGCCAGCGTGTAGTGCGCATAGAAGTAGACCAACAGCGCCACTACGAACAGCGCCACCCATCCAGCACCGCTAAACGTACCCGCCACCGACTTCGCGAACGCCTCCGTCACGCCCTTATCGTTCAGCGCCCGGCCCATCATCACGACGCCCCCGTACCAGATGTACAGGTCCCACAATCCCGTCTCCTGCTTGACGTCCTCCCAGGTGATGACCCCACTCAGCAACAGTACTCCGCAGCCCGCCAACCCCACCGTCGTGATATCCACGTTATGCAGCCACTTGAACGTCACCCAGCCAAAGCACACTGCCAGGAATACCGCGCCGACAATCCGCTCGGCAGTCTTCAACCGCCCCATCGCGAGCAGTTCGCGGTTTGCGAAGGCCGCCGCTTCGGGCGTGCGCGTGATGCCAGGCTTCAGCATCCAGAACACCACCAGCGGAATGATCAGGAGGGAACATAGACCCGGCACGATCCCCGCCAGAAACCAAGTCTTCGGCGTGATTTCGTAGCCGGCCTTGGTGGCGATGCTTGCCGCCAGTGGATTGCCCGCCTGCCCGGTGTAGAACATCGCCGCCGTGATGCAAACGCCCTGGTATACGCCCGTGATCAGAAACGTGCCGAGTAACGCCGCCGTCTTGCCTGGTGCCGAGCCGTACAGTTCGCAGATCGACCGCGCAATGGGTAGGATTACCCCGCCCGACCGCGCCCCGTTGGACGGGACGATGGCCGCCAGCACGGCGTCCGACACGCACAGCGAGTAGCATACCCCCAGCGAACTCTGTCCAAAGAGCCGCACGAAGAACAGCGCGATGCGCCGCGCCAATCCGGAGTTAATCAGGGCGCGGGAAATGATAAACGCCGCCACCACCAGCCACACGGAGGGATCGGCGTACCCAGCCAGCGCCTGAGCCGCGGTGAGCGTCCCTAGCGCGGCTGTCATTGTGACGCCGAGCAACACCAACGCACCGCCGGCGATGGGCTGCAGCACCAGCCCCGTTACGGTGGAAAGGAAGATCGCCAGCAGCCGCCAGCCATCCTCAGCCGCACCCGCCGGGCGCGGCACCACGTACATGACCAATAGATAAACCGCTAGAATCGCGGCGATCTTCCAATACTTGTCCGTCCTCGCGGGCGGCGCCGCCGGGCGGCTTGGCTCGGCGGTGTGGTTCGCTTTCGTTTCCGTCAAACTGCCAGATTATATCTTGATCTTGCGAACGGCCTGCTGATTCGCTTCCCAATACGTGCGCTTGAGGGTGATAAATGGATCGTCTGGCGCGGGCTGCACCCTGCCCTTGGCATCCATCGCGCGCGAGGTTACGGTGTGCTCCCCGCTCTTGGCGTCCTTCCAATCCCAGTGCCAGAAGGTCCAGGTATTCGGCGTCTTGTTGTCCTTGTGCAACTCCGCCGCCACCCAGGGCCCGTCATCCACCTTCACTTCCACCTTCTGGATGGGGGTACCATCGCCCCAGGCGGCGCCCGTGATGCGGATGCTCCCATCGGCACGTTTGGCCGCGCGTCCCGCCACCGACTTGAGATTCATCCGCCCCACCGACGTCTCCCGCCAGATGGTCTTGTCCCCCTGCTTCTCTCCGCGGATGGTTACATAGTCGCGCCCCATGAACCGCCCCAAATAGGGCCGGTCATGCAGTTCGATCCGCGTGAGCCACTTTACCCAGGCCACCCCGTACCAGCCCGGCGCGACGATCCGCACCGGCCCCCCGAAGTTCTTGCCCAGGGGCTGCCCGTCCATCGCCCAGCAGAGCAACACATCGTCCCGCGTGGCGTCCTTCATGGAAAGGGACCGCGCGAAGTTCTGCACGTACTCGCCGCCGCGGATCTTCTCGGTGCCGGTATCGGCCGCGAAGAACACGGTCTCGAAGGCTTCCGGCTTCACCCCGGCATCCTTCAGCAACGAGTGCAGCGGGGTCCCGGTCCACTTCGCGTTGTACACCATCCCGCCGTTGGCGGCATTCCCCGAGCATTCGATGGTGGTGATCTGCTCGCGGACCTTGCGCTTCTTCAAATCCTCCAGTGTCAGCGACAGGGGCCGGTTCACCAGTCCCGCCACCTCCAGTTTCCAGGACTTCTCGTCCACCTCCGGAAACCCATAGTGGCCAACGCGGAAGCGCTGCTCCACGGGTGAGATCCAGTCTTTCAGTTCATCCCATTTCAGCCGCGGACGCTCCGGATTGAATGGCTGGCTATCGAGGAACGGAATGCCCTTTTCCCCTTCGTCCGCCATGGCTGTGGAAAAGCGCATGAAGGCGGACCCCAATAGGGCGAATGATACGGCGTCGCGACGAGTCATGCGTTACAGCATATCGCTTTCTGACGATGCGTATGCTACACCCCAATTCCCCGCACAACGTGGTAGGCCACGAAGGCTCCCAGGTATGCCAGTCCCGTCATGTAGGCAAACTGCAGGACCGGCCACTTCCATCCGCCCGTCTCCCGCCGCACCACCGCGCTGGTGGACATGCACTGCATCGCAAAGGCAAAGAACACCAGCAGAGCCACCGCACCCGCCGGACTCAGATCCGCCTGGATCGCTTTCTGTAGCGACCCGGATTCGGCAGCCGCATCCGCATCCCCTTCGATCCCGTAGATCGTCCCCAGTGTTCCGACGATCACTTCCCTTGCCGCCAGAGACGTAAGCAGTCCAATCCCGATCTTCCAGTTGAAGCCGAGCGGCCGGATCACCGGCTCGATGGCACGCCCCAGCGTCCCAGCCACACTCTCCTCGATGGGAGGCGCCTTGCCGTCCTTCAGTGGCAGATGGGCCAACACCCACAACACCACCGTGACGGCCAGAATCACGGTGCCGGCCCGGCGTAGAAACGCGCCCGCGCGATCCCAGAGCCGCAAGGACAAGCCCCGGGTGGTGGGCCAGCGGTACGGCGGCATCTCTAGCATGAACGGCGTGCGGTCCGACTTCAATATCGACGATTTCAGCAGCCGCGCCGTGAGCACCGCCGCCAGGAAACCTAACACGTACAGGCCCAGCAGCGCCGCCGCCCGTGTCCCCACCAGCGGCCCCAGTAACTGCCGCTCCGGGATGAATGCCGCGATGATGAGCGCATACACCGGCAGGCGGGCCGAACACGTCATGAAGGGAGCAATGAGAATGGTGGCAATGCGGTCGCGCTGATTCTCAATGGTGCGGGTAGCCATGATCGCAGGCACCGCGCACGCATAGGCGGATAACAGGGGGATGAAACTCTTGCCCTGCAAGCCCACCCTGGCCATGGTGCGGTCGGCGATCAGTGCCGCGCGGGCCAGATACCCGGAATCTTCCAATACTCCGATGAAAAGGAACAACAAAAGGATCTGCGGCAGAAACACCACTACTGCACCGACGCCGCCCCATACGCCCTCGACCAACAGGTCCCGCCACCAGACGGCCGGGAGAAACGCCGCCACCCACGCCCCCGACGCAGCGATGCCGG
>CAYLPH010000089.1:0-29925 GCA_964385495.1 uncultured Candidatus Solibacter sp. | reverse complement strand
TGGGCTACAAGTCCCTAAACGACCACTCCTCCGCCCATCGCAACCTCGACCGCCACGTCGCCCGCCTCGCCCGCGAGCGTATCCAGGCCCGCAAGGCTCTCCTCGATGCCATCGACTATCGCCATAAGCTCGAAGCCGAACAGGCCCCCATCGCCGATCCCGAGCCCGCGCCCCAGCCCGAGCCGGTCCCGCCCGCCGCCGCGGTTCCCGCCTCCGAAAATAAAAAATTGCAATACGAACCAACGGCCGGGGCCACCGTCACTCCCATTGACAACGTCCGCCGCCCGGTTTCCAAACCGGCGGCCGCCCCGCCGGTCGGAATGCAGAACGATCCAATGGCGTCCCCGGACGGCACTCCGGACTGCCCCGCCGCGTAGCGCCGGTCCAACTCTGGGAATGACCGCCCGGAAGGTAATCCGTCTCCACGCCGTCCAGCGCTGCTGGTGGACCCCCTCCCGTTGCGGCCCCCAAGCGCAATCTACGGATGGGACTTCGAGGAAGCCCGGCCCTTGGTCCGCCTCATGCCCCAGCGTAAGCCATTAATAAACACGGACGCTCCCCTCGCCGGTGGATCCAAATTCGCGCCGGAGGGCGGGTTGTGATAGAGTCGGCAGCACTTCGGATTGCGAATCGACTGGGAGATTGCCATGTTGCGATTGTTGCTTAGCGCTGTCCTGCTTTTGCCTGCCGCGTTGTATGGCCAGGCGGTGACCGGGACGATCTTCGGTTTGGTCTTGGATCCGACGCAGGCCGCCATCGGCGGGGCCAGCGTTACGGTGACGAACCTAAATACCGGTTACACCCGCCAGATGGCGACACAGGCCGATGGCGGCTACCGCTTTCCGTCGCTGCCGTTGGGCTCCTACCGGTTGGCGGTGGAGCAATCGGGATTCAGCGGGTTTAGCCAGGAAGGCATCACGCTGCAGGTGGACCAGCAGGTGCGGGTGGATGTCACGCTGCGGGTGGGAAACGTTTCCGAGAAGATGCAGGTGACGGCCGAAGCTCCGCTGGTAAACGCCACGAACGCGGAGACGAGCGAAGTGATCGACCGGCGGCGCGTGGAGATGCTTCCCCTGAACGGACGGAACTTCGTGCAGTTGCTGCAATTGACGACCGGCACCACGCCGGGGGCGGCGGGCGATACGCAGAATAACCTGGTGATCAACCAGTTTCGCGGTTCGACGGCATTCACCGCGAATGGCATGCCCACCCGCTACAACAACTTCGTGCTGGACGGCGTGGACAACAACGAAAGCGCCTGGAATAGCGGGGGCATTGTGATCATGCCGGTGATTGATGCCATCCAGGAGTTCAAGGTGGCGACCGGTAACTTCTCCTCGGAGTTCGGGCGCGCGGCGGGCGGTGTGGTGAATGTCCAGACCCGATCGGGGACGAACGAGTTCCATGGGAATGCCTTCGAGTTCTTCCGCAACTCGGCGCTCGATGCGAACGACTACTTCAACAACGCCAACCGGAGGGCGCGGCCGCCGTTCCGGCAGAACCAGTTTGGGGGGACCATCGGCGGACCCATCCGTAAGAACAAGCTGTTCTTCTTCGCCGATTACCAGGGCACGCGGCAGGTGCGCGGTCTGACGTATGTGGCGTCCGTGCCGACGCTGGAGGCGCGCCAGGGGGACTTCACCAATCCGGCCTTCGGCGTGATCTACGATCCGGCGACGACGCGGCCGAATCCGGCGTCGGCGGGCAACTTCATCCGCGATCCGTTCCCGGGGCGGCGCATTCCAGCGGCGCGCTTCGATCCGCTGGTGGGTGGGTTTCTGACGTTCTTTCCGGAGCCGAATACGGCGCCGGGTGCGATTGCCAATAACTTCGTGAATAACCCCAACTGGGTACGGAGCGGGAACCAGGGAGATATCCGAACCGATTACAACTTGGGCAGCAAGGGGGCGATGTTTCTGCGTTACTCGCGCGATCATGCCAACCAGGCGTTTCCGAACGACCTGACGACACCCCAGAATCCATTCGGGGGCGGTGGGCGGGGCAACAACATTGACCTGGTGGCCCAGAACCTGTCGTTGAATTCGACCTATCTATTGACGCCGCGGGTAGTGGTGGAAGGGCGGTTCGGGCTGAGCCGCTTTGCCTTCGCGGGGACTCCGCTCGGCTTCCAGGATCCGAACGCGGCGAAGGCGCAGGTGCCGGGTTTGGGGGCGGACGCGCGGACCGCGACGTCGTTGAGCATCACGGGTCTGACGGCGTTCGGGCCCACCACCGGCGTGCCGAATAACTCTACCCAGACAACCTTTCAGTATGTGTTCAACACATCGATCACCGCCGGCCGGCATGCCTTGAAGACCGGTGTGGATGTGAAGCGATTCCGGCGCAACAACGATTTCGTGTCGGCGCAAAAGACAGGCTCGCTGGCGTTCGTGCCGAACTTCACCAGCCAGACGGGCGTTACCGGCGGCGGTGTCGGGATGGCGAGTTTCCTGTTGGGCTTGCCCAGCACCATCAATCGCGGATTTGTCGGCGGGATGACGGGGCGCCGCAATACGGAGCTTGGGCTGTATGTCCAGGACGAGTTCAAAGTAACGACCAATCTGACGTTGAACATGGGTGTGCGGTATGAGTATTTCCAGCCCTGGTATGAGATACACGACCGCATGAGTACCATCGATCTGGCGACCGGGAAGGTGGTTTTGGCGGGCGCGGGCAACCTGTTCGGACGGGCGCTGCGGAATGGCGACAAGAATAACTTCGGGCCGCGGTTCGGGCTGGCGTGGCGGGGACCAAAGGGCATGGTGGTGCGCGCGGGCTACGGCTTGAGTTACATCGAGGAGTTCGGTGGGAATGGCACGAACCCGATCCAGAATCCGCCGAATTCGTTCACGCAGAACCTGGTGTATTCGACCATTCAGTTGCCACCCACGCGGCTGCGGGACGGCATTCCGGCGCCCGCTCCCTTGAACCCCAACGATGCCAGCGGGCTGTACCGCTTTATCGAGCCAAATGCCCAATCGGCGTATGCGCAGCAGTGGGACTTCAACCTGCAGCGGGAGTTCGCGTCGAACTGGCTGGCGGACGTGGCGTATGTGGGGACGCGCGGATTGCATATCCTGCAGATCGTCGATCCGAACCAGCCGGTGCCGGGGCCCGGGGCGATTGCCAACCGGCGGCCGTATTTCGGCGTGGCGCCGAACCTGACGTTGAGCGTAGGGGCGAGCAGCGGGGCGTCTACCTATCATTCGCTCCAGGCGAAGTTACAGAAACGGCTGTCACATGGCTTCTACTTCTTAACGTCTTACACGCTAAGCAAGAACATCTCGGATGGGGATTCGAACTTCTCGAATGGTACGCCGGGTGTGGCATTGTTAGGGCAGGCGCAGGATAGCCAGAACCGCCGGGCGGAGCGGAGCCTTTCCGATACCGATCAACTGCACCGGATGGTGACGAGCTTTGGCTGGGACCTGCCGGTAGCGCAGCGGCATAAGTATCTGGGCGGTTGGCAGTTGACGGGAATCGTGACGTTGTCGAGCGGGAACCCGTTCGACGTGTTCTACCAGCCGGCGACGTTGAATACCGGCACGACGCAGCGTCCGAACCGGATCGCCGATGGGCGCCTGGATGCATGGACCGTGGACCGTTACTTCGACGTCGGTGCCTTCACCGCGCCGGCGCAGTTCACCTATGGCAATGCGGGGCGCAATGTGCTCCGCGGGCCGGGTGTGAACACCTGGGACTTTTCGCTGATCAAGAACACGAACTTTACCGAACGCTACCGGCTGCAGTGGCGTACCGACTTCTTCAACGCCTTCAACCATACGCAGTTCAACCCGCCGGGGAACACGATCGGAACGCCGCAGGCGGGGCGCATTAACTCGACGCGGTTCAGCACGAACCGGCAGATCCAGCTTGTACTGAAGATGTTCTTCTAAGTCAGGGAGAGTGGCATGTTACTTACCCGCCGGCATCTGTTGCAGGGCGTTTCCGCGGCCATGGCAGGCGGGCTTGGGGCGCAGACCCGCAAGCCGAACATCGTGCTGATTGTGGCCGACGATCTGGGCAATCAGGACATGGGCTTTCAGGGAAGCCCGGACTTGAAGACGCCGCATCTGGATGGATTGGCGGCGGCGGGCGTGCGGTTTACTAATGGCTATGTCTCCCACCCGTTCTGCAGTCCCACGCGCGCGGCGCTACTGACCGGCCGCTACCAGCAGCGGTTCGGCCATGAGAACAACATGGTCTTCAACCAGCAGGATCCGTTGACCGGACTGCCGTTGACGGAGACAACGCTGGCCGATGCGCTGGGTAAGGCGGGCTACGTGACGGGCTTGGTGGGCAAGTGGCATCTGGGCGCGCATGAGAAGTTCCATCCGCGCAAACGCGGCTTTCAGGAGATGTACGGGTTTGTCGGCGGGGGCCACGACTACTTCCACCCGGGAGTGCCTGGGGACAAGGACCAGCACTTCATTCCGATTGAACGGGATGGCGCGGTGGTGCCGGAGAAGGAGTATCTGACGACGGCGCTGGGGCGCGAGGCGGAGGCTTTCGTGAAACGGCACGCCGCGCGCCCCTTCTTCCTCTACCTGGCCTTCAATGCGCCCCATTCGCCGTTGCAGGCCCCACAGGCCTATCTGCGCCGGTTCGCGCACATCCAGGACCCGGACCGGCGCAGCTACGCGGCCATGGTGGGCGCCATGGACGATGCGGTCGGTCGCGTCTTGCTGGCCTTGCGGGAGACCAATAGCGAGCGGAACACCCTGGTGTTCTTCCTATCCGACAACGGTGGGCCGAAGGACAACGCGTCATCCAACAAGCCGTTCCGCGGCACGAAACGCACGGTGTATGAAGGCGGCGTGCGGGTGCCGTTTGTCATGCGCTGGCCAGCGGCGGTGGCAGGCGGGCGGACGGTGGAGGATCCGGTGATCTGCATGGATATCTTTCCGACCGCCTTGGCGGCGGCCGGCGCGACGCACGCGGGGAAGGCTCTGGATGGCCTGAACCTGTTGCCGTTTTTGCAAGCGAAGGCGGCCGCGCCGCGCCGGCCTCTGTATTGGCGCATGTTCGGCGGGGTGGAAGGCGCGGTGCGCGATGGGCGGATGAAGTGGGTCAAGCCCGGCGCCGGAAAGCAGCCGGAGTTGTACGATCTGATCAGCGACCGGGAGGAGAAGAACGACCTGGCGGCGTCGCGGCCGGAAGAGGCGGCCCGGCTGGAGAAGCTATGGACGAAATGGAGTCGGGAGATGGCCCCGCCGGCGTGGCTGGATCATATCTTCGATAAGGAAAGGTTGAGCCACGAATAGCCGCACTGCGTTTCCAGGCTTGTATTCCAGCCCTGCCGTGGGTAGACTTCTATGTGATTCGCCAAGCTGTGGCGAAAACCCCCATGCTTCTGCGCACCAATGGCCTTTGCGCCTTTTTGCTATTGCTTCTTGCCCTGGGTTTACAGCCCACGCCACTACCGGCGCAGTCGCGCAACCCGGAACAGGCGGCGGCTGCCTTCATTGCGGCGATGAATCAGTCCGATATCCCAACGATGATGCGACTCTCCGGTAGCCCGTTCCTCTATCGCAACCAGAAATGGAGATCGGCTTCGGATGGGGCTGGCTTTGTTCTCGGAGACGCAAGCGATAAACGGCGGAAAGGGGACCGCCAGCGCCGGGACCTGTTTCGCGAACTCGCCGGCGCGGTGAAGGTTCAGTCGGAAAGACCCGCGGAACGCGCTCCCAGCCAGGAGAGCCTAAGGATGCAGCATCTCAAGCGAGCCCCCGCGGGCTGGGCGCCGCTGCACCTGTATGTGTTCCTTCGCGGTTCCGCGGATGTGGAGCACATTGCGCTGATAGGCGTGGACTCGAAGGGCAAAGTTCGCGGCTTGTATTTGAATTGATAGAGGAGGAACCGCAAGATGGCTAATCCGGCAACACCCGCGGCGGCTGCGCCAGCAGCTCCCGCGACTCCCGCATTCGATCCCAAGGGCAAGTCGTTTCTGGAGCGTTTGAAGGCGTTCGAGGAAGACGCCCTGAAAACGTACACCGTGACGATACGGAAGGACTCCGGCCGGACTTCCCAATGGCAGCACAAACACCACGTCGCTCACATGTTCCTCTACAACAAGTACCAGTCCACCACTCCCGCCAACGTGGATAAGGGGGAGCGGACGATTGCCTTCAGCTATCTAAGCGATCCTACGATCACATGGGCAGGCGGCGTTTCCTGGACCGAGTTTCTGCGAACGAAGGACGGCTCCGAACCGGAAAAGGAGGGGGCAGCCTGGAAGAAGGACAAAGAGCCGGATAAGGCGAAAACGACCGAGCATGTGAAGCAGATGCAGGTGACCGCCGGTATCGGCAGCAGTGGCCAAGCTATGGTCTCGGCGGGCATGAAGCCGTGCGGTGAGCCATGCAAGTGCGGCGCTGGGCGTTCCAAGCATCTGGAAGAAGGTGCCGCTGATCTCAACAGCACGGACTTGGCGACATTGTCCACCAAGCTCGCGGCGGCCAAAGCCGGCGATATCGATGCCTATCTGAAGAAATTCGGCCTTCATCGTCCTCTCGTGAATCATCCGGAAAGCCCGGAGGAGTGGCACGTCGAGGCAACCGACTAGCAGACCGCCTGTGCCAAAGCCAAGCCCACGCAGCGAGCGATGCTATTCCTGGTACACTAAACCCCAACCAGAGGCCCACGGACGACTTCCGGTGCTTTCCTAAACTGAGGGGGTATCTCATGCGTTCGATGCTGTTGACGCTGCTTGCGGGCAGTCTCATGGTTGGCGGTTTGCTCCAGGGGCAGACCGGAACCGGAACGATCACGGGAACGGTGACGGATCCATCGGCGGCGGTTCTGCCGCAAACCAAGATCACACTGAGCAACGAGAATACGGGCGTGACGCTGACATCGGTCACCAACGCCGCGGGCATTTACTATTTCGCCAGCGTGCAGGCCGGGCCGTACCGCCTTTCCGCGGAGGCGGCGGGCTTCCGGCGCTGGACCGGAACCTTGACGCTGCAGGTGGGCCAGACCGCGACCATCGATCCGAAGATGGCCGTGGGCGCGGTGGAGACTGCGGTCGAGGTAACCGATGCGGCGCCGGTGATCACGGTGGAAGGGATGAGCATCAGCGACGTGAAGGACGCGTTGCGTATCCGGCAATTGCCGTTGAACGGGCGGGCGATTTCGAATCTGTTCGCGTTGACGCCGGGGGTGGAGAGCGGGTCGACCCCGCGCGTGAATGGGTTGAAAGTAGGCTCGGTGGAACTGCTGCTCGATGGCGTCTCGTTGAACGATCGCTTTGGCGGCGGGCTGCGGCCGAATCAGCCGGGCCTGGATTCCATCGAGGAGTTCCGTATTGAGACGACGGGGTCCAGCGCGCAGTACGCGCAGCCGGCGACGGTGACGCTAGTGACCAAGTCCGGGACGAACGGTTTTCATGGCAGCGTGTTCGAGACGCACCGCAACAATAGCTGGGGATTGCGGGCGCGGCAGCGGCAGGACGGCAATTCGCCGGCACAGTTGATCCGCAATGAATACGGGGCGTCGGCGGGCGGGCCGGTGCTGCTTCCGAAGCTCTACAACGGGCGCAACCGGACCTTCTGGTTCTTTGCCTATGAAGCCAACAAGCAGCGGCAGCGCACGTTCTACCGGGCCTCGGTGCCGACGGCGGAACTCTGGGCAGGCAACTTCGACAACGTGATCGACGCTTCGAACAGGAAGACCAACATCTACGATCCGCTGACGACGGCGGCGAATGGGACGCGCACGCCCTTCGCGGGGAACCGCATTCCGTCGAACCGCATCCATCCGTTCTTCAAGATCATGGAGACGGTGACGGCCGAGCCCACCAGCACCCAGAATCCCTATGTGGCGCCAAACCTGGATCAGTTCTATCCGACGATGACGGACACCAATTCCATATCGCTGAAGCTGGATCACCGGCTGAGCGACAAGGATTCCCTGTCGGGGCGGTTCACGCGGCAGGGGCGCGACTTCGAGCAGGTGGGCGGCCGCTTTGGCGCACCGAGGCTGGGCGTGACGGACACGTTCGGAACGGGGCGCGGGCAGACGCCAATTCACACCGCGGTGATCCGCGAGAACCACATCTTCTCTCCAACCTTGTTCAACGAAGTCTTCGCTACGTTCAGCCGCACAGCGAACTCGGGTGGGACGCTGGCGGATTTCACGGACTGGCCGGCGAAGCTGGGGCTGCCGAATCCGTTCGCCGGGGTAGGGTGGCCGACGCTGGGCGCGGGCAACTTCAGTTGGGACGCGGATAACCGCAAGGACGAGAAGCTGACCGCCTACAACATCGAGAACAACGCGACGTGGATTCGCGGCAGGCACGTGATCAAGTTCGGCGGCAAGGTGCGGTATGAGCAGAACAACATCCGCGAGCTGCAGCAGACGCAGGGGTCGCACACATATGGCAATGCGTGGACATCCCTGTACGATCCGGTGGCCGATGGCGCGGTGCCGTTCACGGGCGACGGCTTTGCATCCATGGCGCTGGGGCTGCCGACGTTTCTGTCGAACCAGTACAACCGCGGCTACTTCTATTTCCGGCAGAAGAACATCGGCCTCTACGTGCATGATTCGTTCAAGGTCTCGCCGCGGCTGACGCTGGAACTGGGGCTGCGCTGGGATACCTGGACGCCCTATGGAGAGAAGTTCAACCGCCTGGTGAACGTGGACGTGGAGAACTATCTGGGCAAGTTCGAGGTGGTGACGCCAAAGAACGTGACCATGGAAAGCATCCAGGGGATACCGCCGGCGGTGCTGGCTTCCTGGGCTGGCCGCGGGCTGACGTGGAAGACGGCCGAACAGGCGGGGATGCCGTCGAGCCTGGTCAGCGGGGACTACAACAACTTCGGACCGCGGCTGGGTGCGGCCTACCGCATCACGGATCGCTTTGTCCTGCGAGCCGGCTACGGCGAGTACTTCTGGACGATGCCGTTGTCGCAGATCCTGCAGGCCTCGCGGTCGAATCCGCCGTTGAATCTGCGGTTCACGAATCCGTTGGGGACGCTGGACGGGACGAGCAGCTTTGCCGTGCGGACGCTACCGCAGGCGGGCTTCTACACGGGGCAGGCAACCGTGGTGGCGCAGGGGACGGTGATTCTGCCGCCCAGCGCGCAGTCCATCACAACGTGGGATCCGCGCAGCTGGCGCGATGGCCGCGCGCAGACCTGGCACTTCACCTTGGAGCGCGAGACGACGAAGAATAGCGCGGTGCGCTTGAGCTACACGGGCAATCACGGGCGCGACCTGGAGCAGCGCTATCAGTTGAATCCGCGAGAGGCGGAGTACAACTATGTGGCGCGGACGCGGGAGAATCCGCCTGCCAACCGCGACCTCCTGCGGCCGAACAAGGATTGGGGGTTTAACGCGGTGAACCGCAGCGGCATTTCGAACACGCATTCGCTGCAGGGCGAGTTCGAGCACCGCTATTCGAACGGGCTGGCGGCGCAGTTCTTCTATACGTTCACACGGTCGTTGACGACGACCGATGCGGGAGGCTTCACGGCCGGCAACGGCGCGATCAATGACGTCACGGGCAACACTTCGATACCAACAAACTCGCTACTGTTGGGCGGCGGGAACCTCAACGACGATCAACTGCGGCGCCTGGTGTACTTCAACTCGACCAACGTTCCGGCGCACCGCATTCGGTGGAATGGCGTCTATGATCTGCCGTTCGGGAAAGGGAAGAAGTTCGGCAACGGAGTGAGCGGGGCGTTGAATCATCTGGTTGGCGGGTGGCAGGTGGCGTCGATCGGCGATTGGAGCGGCGGCAACTGGCTGAGCGTGAACGCGGGGCGGTATCTGTTTGGCGATCCGACGCTGAGCCGGGACGACCAACTGCTTCTGACGTTCGCGGGGCGGCCGCAGCGGCTGTATTTCCGCGGCGATTTCAACCCGGCGCAGGCCAGCAACGTGGACCAGTCGCGGCTGACGCAGTTGGTGGCGCCGAACCAGGCCGACCGTGTGTTGCGGCCTCTGGGATCGACGTTGGATAACCGGCTGCCACAGGCTTTGAGCAACGGACAGACGCGGCTGACGCCGATCACCGATACGGTGAATTGGAATGCGCGGGCTTTCTTCCTGGGACCGCGGCGGTGGAATACGGACATGTCGCTGTTTAAGAACTTCCAGATCAGAGAAGGCATGACCGTGCGCTTCACGGCGGACTTCTTCAACGCGTTCAATCATCCGAACGACGGCGATCCGAATAACACGACGGGTCTGCAGGACTTGAGCGTGCAGGCGAATGAGCCGCGGATTATCCAGTTTTCGCTGCGTTTGTCGTGGTAATTGGTTGGAAGCCGCGGGTTCCGGGAACAGCCATGCGGGAATCCTTGTGGGCGCTAACGTTGTTCTACGCCATCGCCGCCTGCGGCGCGGAGCCGGATCCGAAGCTGGTGCGTGTGGTCGACACGCTGCGGGCGGCGGTGAACACAGACGACGATATGCGGGTGATGCGCGAGGTGTGGGCACGCGACCGCTGGTTCACCTTTCCCAAGTTCCGCGAGACATCGGAGTACCTGGTGGCCGAGATGAAGCGGCGCGGGGTCACGGAGGCGCGGGTGCTGGCGGCCCCGGCCGATGGCAAGACGCAGTATGGCTACTGGACGATGCCGCTGGCTTGGGATGTGCGGAGTGCGCGCCTGGCGCTGGCCGACGGCACGGTGCTGGCCGACTATGAGAAGGTGCCCGCGTCGTTAGGGATGTGGAGCGGCCCGACGCCCGCCGGTGGCGTGGAGGCGGAGATCGTCTATGGGAAAGACGCCGACTGGCGCGGCAAGCTGGTGCTCACCGATGCCAATCCGGCGGGCTTGAAGTCGGAGTTGGTGCGGCGTGGGGCTTTGGGTGCGATCAACGGCTTCTCCGAGAACCGGGCGCTGCGCCATGAGCGGCAGTGGGTGAATGCCTGGGGCGATAAGGGCTGGGGCTTCTTGAAAGGAGATACGCCGCTGGTGTGTTTCTCGATCACGCCGGCGCAGGTGGAGGACTTGAAGTCGCGGCTGGCGAAGAGTCCGGTGCGGGCGCGCGCGGTGGTGGATGCCCGGTTGTATGAGGGTGAGTACTCCTATATGACGGCGCTGCTGCCGGGGACCTCCAGCGAGGAGGTTTTGACTTTGGGGCATATCGCCGAGCAGGGGGCGCACGACAACGCCACCGGTGTAGCGGCCATGGCCGGTGCTTTGGGGACGCTGCGAAGGTTGATCGCGGAAGGGAAGTTGGCGCCGCCTCGCCGCGGCATTCGCATGCTGGCGATGGGCGAGCTTTACGGCACCATGCATTGGCTGTCGACGACCCCTCGTAAGCCGGTTGCGGCGATTACGTTGGATACCCCGGCCGGTCCGTACGAGATGCCCGGGACCACGTACGACTTCTACATGAATCCGCAGGTGGCGGCTTCGTATACGGATGCGCTGGTGTTGGCGGTGGCCGATGCGCACCTGAGCCGGCTCTCGCCGCCGCGCGCGTTCGCGGCGAAGGCATTCATGCCCGGCACCGATTCGTTCCTGGGTGAGCCGATGATCGGGATCGATACGGTGTGGCCGTACAGCGGCACGGGCGTGCATTCGCATCACAACAGCGCGGACCGGCCGGAGACGGTGGATGCGCGGTCCTTGCGCGATTTGACGGTGATCACGGCGGCGTATTTGTACGCGATTGCGTCGGCGGGCGATGCGGAGTTGCCGTGGCTGGCGGGATTGACCGCCGCGCGATATGAGGGCCTGCTGGCGCAGGCGGCCACGGTGGATTGGGTAAAGGCGCCGGACCTGGGTGCGGCGCTGCATGAGGCCCGGGAGCAGATCCGGTATCGGGAAGAGCGCGGTCTGGCGGCGGTGGCTTCCGTGCGGAAGTTGGGGCGCGCGGATCTTGCGGCGGCTAACGAGCGGGTGCGGAAGGCGGCGGCTGCGGCCTTGGACGCTGTGCAGGCGAACGCGAATCTGGCGTCGCGCATGATGGGTCGTGGACCAGAGGTGACGGCAGTGGCGCCGGCCGCGGAGCCGGCGATGGTGGAGGCGGCCAAGATCGTGGTGCGGCGTAAGCGAATGGGGTCGATCACGTTGGATGATCTGCCGCAATCGCAATGGGAAGGCTGGCCATCGGGCGCGTGGGGCACGCGCGAGCAGTTGGCCCTGTTCTGGTGCGATGGAAAGCGAACGCTGGCGGACGTGATCCGGCTGACGAAGCTGGAAGCGGGTGCGGCGAAGTTCGATTTCGTGGGCTATTTCCGGTTCCTGGAGAAGCACGGGTATGTCGAGTTTGCGAAGTAGCGTTGGCGTTGCGCTGCTGGCGTTGGCGCCAGCCTGGGCGGCATCGCTAGGGATGCCCGCCGTTGTGGGGCGTGACCGGGTGATTGCGGTGACCTACCGGACGGCATTTCCGGCAACGGGTACCGGCACGCTGCGGGTGGAGTGGACGGACTCGCATGGCCGCGTGGTGGATGATCGCACGATTCCGGTGAAGCTGACCGATGAGGCGGAGTTCACCTTTCCCATCGACCTGCGGCGGGCGCGGGCGATGCAGAACCGGTTGAAGGCCACTTTCACGTTTGAAGGGGTGACGTTCAAGAAGCAGCCGGAGAAGCGGAACGAAGAGGCGTCGGCCGAGTTTATTGCCAGCCTTTCGCGCGAGCGCTGGGACGATTACGAGATCATCATGTGGCAGCATTACCCGGCCAAAAGCTTCCCACTGTTGAAGACGATTGGGATCAGCGGCGGGCAGTACGTAGGGCGCAACAAGCCGCCGGCGGAGTTCCTGTTAACGAACGATCTCTCCTGGTACGCGGAGAACATCGCGACGGATTTCTACGCCGAGTATCATCGCTACCGCCCGGACCGGCGCGGCAACGAGCCCTTCTACGATGCGAAGGCGCTCTATAAAAAGGACCCGTTGCACAAAGAGGCGTTCAAGCGCCACCCGAGCCTGTCGGATCCGTCGTGGTTGACGAAGATTCGCGATCGGCTGGTGGAGGTGACGAAGGCGCATCATCCGTACCGTCCGTTCTTCTATGATCTGGGCGATGAATCGGGTATTGGCGATCTGTCGGCGTACTGGGACTTCGATTTCTCCGACTATGCGTTGACCGATATGCGGGCGTGGCTGAAGGAGCGCTACGCGACGTTGGATGCGATGAATGTGCAGTGGGGGACTGGGTTTACGCGATGGGATCTGGTGGTGCCGGATACCACCGATGAGGCGATGCGGCGCAGCGATGGGAACTACTCTTCGTGGGCCGATCACAAGGAGTTCATGGATGAGTCCTTCGCGCGGGCCTTGCGGATGGGGCGCGATGCGGTGCAGAGCGTGAATCCGCGGGCGTATGTGGGGATCGCGGGCGCGCAGATGCCGGGCTGGGGCGGGTACGACTATTGGAAGCTGACGCGGGCGCTGAACTTCTTCGAACCCTACAACATTGGGAACAACATTGAGATGATCCGGTCCTTTGCGCCGGGGACGCCGGTGGTGACCACATCGTTCGCGCGCGGGCCTTGGGAGAAGCATCGGGTGTGGTACGAGATGCTGCATGGGGGACGCGGGCTGATCCTTTGGGACGATAAGTTCGAGTATGTGGATCGCGAGAAGGGCACGCTGGGGCCGCGCGGCGATGAGGTGAAGCCTTATTACAACGAACTGCGGCGCGGGTTGGGCGGACTGTTCGCGCAGAGCCGGCGGCTGGCGGATCCGGTGGCGATTCACTATTCCCAAGCCAGCCTGCGCGCGGCGTGGATGGTACAGCAGCAGCCGAAGGGGATGAAGTGGGCGGACCGCAACGCGTCCACCGAACGGCTGGATTCGGATTTCATGCGGCTGCGGGAGTCCTATTGCCGGCTGATTGAGGATGTGGGGTTGCAGTACAACTTCGTGGCCTCTGAGCAAGTGGAGCAGGGTGAACTGCTGCGGCGCGGCTACCGGGTGCTGGTGTTGCCGAATTCGCTGGCGTTGTCGGAGGCGGAGGCCGCGGGCATTCGGGCGTTTGTGGCGCAGGGCGGTACGGTGATTACCGAGAGCGTGCCGGGTGTGTTCGATGAGCATGTGCGGAGGTTGGGCGCTTCGCGATTGGCGGGGGTGCCGTTGCAGATGGTGGATGCGGGCGTTCTGAACTATCATCAACAGCGGTTATTAGGGAAGGAAGAGGCCACTCGTGAGGCTTTGCGGGTATTGTTCGCGAAGGCCGGCGTGACGCCGAAGTATGTGGTCGCCGATGGGGCAGGGAAGCCAGTGACGGGCGTCGAGACGCATGTGTTCGCCAATGGCGGCGTGGAGATTGTGGGGCTGTTGTCGAATCCGCAGTTGCGGGTGAATGAGTTGGGGCCGCCGGAGTTTAAGTCGAACCAGCGGTTTGAGTCGGCGAAGGCTTTGCTGGTGAAGTTGCCGCGGGCGATGCATGTGTACGATCTGCGCGGCGGACAGCATCAGGCAGGGGTGCGGGAACTGCGGGTCACGCTGGATCCGTATGAGCCGGCGTTGTATGCGGTGAGCGATCATCCGCTGCCGAAGTTGGAGGTGCGTGGTCCGGAGCAGGCGAAGCGGGGCGAGATGATCACCGTGGGATTGCGGAGTGCGGCGACGGCGGCTGCCACGCATGTGTACGCGGTGGCGGTGGCAGGCCCGGATGGGCAGTCGCGGGGGCATTATGGAAGCAACGTGGTGGCGCGTGGGGGGACGGCGGCGGTGTCGATTCCGTTCGCGTTTAATGATGCGGTGGGGACTTGGACCGTTGAGGTGCGCGACAGTCTGACGGCGGCGACGCAGAGGCATCTGGTGCGGCTGGAGTAGAGGGGCGCGGCGGTTACACTAAAGGCAGTGCCAACTTCGGAACACATGCGCCTCCTCGTCGAGCAGTTGCAGCAGTTGGAAGACCGCCTGCGCGAGGGTGGCGGCAAAGCAAAGATCGAAAAGCAGCATCGCGATGGGAAGCTGACGGCACGGGAACGGATCGCGGCGTTGGTGGATCCCGGGTCCTTGTTTTTGGAGTTAGGGCTGCTGCTGGCTTATGACCGGTATGAAGGGCAGGCGCCGGCTGCGGGTGTGGTGACGGGGCTGGGCAAGATTGAGGGACGGCCCGCGGTGATCGTCGCCAATGATGCCACGGTGAAGGCCGGGGCGTGGTGGCCGGAGACGATCACGAAGATGCTGCGGGCGCAGGAACTGGCCATGCGGCACCGGATTCCCATCGTCTATCTGGTGGATTCGGCGGGGGTCAATCTGCCTTTGCAGGATGGCATCTTTCCCGGTCAGTATGGGGCGGCGCGGGTGTTCTATTACAACTCGCTGATGCGGCGGCGGCTGAAGGTGCCGCAGATCGCGGCGGTAATGGGCATGTGCATCGCGGGCGGGGCCTATCTACCGGCGCTGTCCGATGTGATCATCATGGTCGACAAGACCAGCTTCATGGGCCTCGGTGGGCCGAACCTCGTGAAGGGGGCCACCGGGCAGACGGTGGACGCGGAGAGCCTAGGCGGCGCCGCGATGCACACGTCCTTGAGCGGCGTGGCGCATCATCTGGCCAAAGATGATCGCGATTGCCTGCGTCTGATCCGGCGGAAGTTTCGGGAACTCGCGCCGCCGCCCGCCGCGCCTGGCAAGGCCGGTATGCCGGCAAAGTCCGCCGATGGTTTATATGGAGCGCTGCCCGCCGATCACCGTTTGCCCTATGCGATGGAAGAGGTCACGGCCCGCCTGTTCGACGCCGAGGATTACCTGGAGTTTCAGCCCGAACATGCGCCGGAGTTGCTGTGCGCCACGGCGCGGCTGCACGGCTACCCGGTGGCTGTCCTGGCGAACCGGCGCGGGTTCTTGAAAGCACAGGGGCAGCCCCGCATCGGCGGCATCATCTATCCGGAGTCGGCGAAGAAGGCGGCGTATTTCGTAGAGATGGCCAATCGCACGGGGCTGCCGATTTTGTATTTGCAGGATGTGTCGGGCTTCATGGTGGGTACGGCGGCGGAGCAGGAAGGCATTATCCGCGCCGGTGCGGAGATGGTGGAGGCGATGGCCTGTGCCACGGTGCCGAAGATCCTGCTGGTGCTGAATCATGCGTCGGGCGCGGGTTACTACGCCATGGGCGGGCAGGGCTTCGATCCCAGCTTCACGTTCTCCTGGCCGACAGCGCGCATCGGCGTGATGGAAGGTGATTCGGCCGTAATGGCTGTGCACGGCCCGGAATTGGAGAAACGCAAGGCCGCCGGGGAACCGGTGCCGGCTGAGTTGGAAACGAAGATCGCCCAAACGCGAGCCGACTATGAGCGCTGGCTGGATGCGAAGTACGCGGCGGCTCGCGGGCATTGCGATGCGATTCTGGATCCCCTGATCACGCGCCGCGTGCTGGCGTTCGCTCTGGAGGCCGTATCGTATTCGGGCCAGCGCACGTCGCTGTTGCAGGAGGTTGTGCCATGATTCGCATCGCCAACGGGCAGGGGTTTTGGGGCGATTGGCTGGAGGCTCCGGTGCGGTTGGTGGAGCAGGGGCCCATCGACTACCTGGCTTTGGATTACCTGGCGGAAATCACGATGTCGATCGTGCAGAAGCAGAAGCTGGCCGATCCGAACCTGGGCTACGCGCGAGACTTCCCGCCGTTGATTGGGCGGATCGCGGGTCGCATTCGGGAGCGCGGGATCAAGGTGGTGGCCAACGCCGGCGGAGTGAATCCGGTGGCCTGTGCGCGGGAAGTGCGGCGGCTGGCGCCGGAGTTGAAGGTGGCGGTGGTGGAGGGAGACGACCTCTACCCACGATTGGACGATCTGCTGGCGCGCGGGCATGTGTTGGCGAACATGGAAACCGGCGAGCCGCTGTCGTCGGTGCGGGACCGCATCCTGAGCGCGAATGCCTATATCGGGGCGTTTCCGGTGGCGGAGGCTTTGTCCACCGGCGCGGACGTGGTAATTGCCGGGCGCTGCACCGACACGGCGCTGGCGCTGGCTCCGATGATTCACGCCTTTGGATGGGAGGCGGAGCAATGGGATCTGCTGGCGGCGGGCACGATCGCCGGCCACATCATCGAATGCGGCGCGCAATGTACGGGCGGCAATTCGTATGTGGATTGGACGTCGATTCCCGATATGGCCGGCATTGGCTATCCGATTGTCGAAGCCGAAGCCGATGGTACGTTCGTGGTGACGAAACATGCCGGCACCGGCGGGCGTGTTTCGAGTGATGTGGTGAAGGAACAACTGTTGTATGAGTTGGGGGATCCGCGGTCTTACTTGACGCCCGATTGCACGGCCGATTTCACGTCGATTCAGTTGGCGGATGATGGCCCGGACCGGGTGCGGGTATGGGGCATTCGGGGGCGCTCGCGGCCGGAGAAGCTGAAGGTGTCCATCGCGTACCAGTGGGGCTACAAGGCCATTGGCACGCTCGTCTACACGTGGCCGCAGGCATTGGAGAAGGCTCGCGTAGCCGATCGCATTGTGCGCGAGAGGCTGGCGGGGTTGGGGCTGCGCTTCGAGGAGATCTACACCGAGTACTTCGGTGTGAATGCCTGTCACGGTCCGGCGGCGGTAGCAAATGCGGACCCGCCGGAGGTGCAGTTGCGGATCGGCGTACGCGGCGCGGACAAGAAGGCGGTGGATCGCTTTACGCGCGAGTTGGTGCCGCTGGTGTTAAGCGGACCTCCGGGCGCGACGGGCTTTGGCGATGGGCGTCCGCCGGTGCGCGAGGTGGTGGCCTATTGGCCGGCTTTGCTCGATCGGGATGAGGTGGCAACGCGGGTGGAGGTGCTGGCATGACGACGGTGGGAATGATCGCCCACGCCCGGAGCGGCGATAAAGGCGATACGGTGAATGTCGGCGTGATTGCTTACAAGCCCGAGCACTATGAGGTGCTGCGCCGCGAGTTGACGCCGGAACGCGTGAAGGCTTTTTTCGGCGATCTGGTAGCGGGCGAGGTGGAACGCTACGAATTGCCGAATCTTGGGGCGCTGAACTTTCTGCTGCATGGCGCGTTGGGTGGCGGCGGCACCCTGAGTCTGCGAACGGATGCGCAGGGCAAGACCTTCGCGTCGGCGATATTGGGTATGCCGATTTGAGGAGGCTGTATCAAAAGGAACGGTCAAAGCGTCAAACTGAGGGAGGCGGCTTAGAGTAACGTGGCGCAAAAGATGATCAAGCAGGTTTGGCATGCGATGCAAAACCTCAATCCGAAAGATGTGCGGGAACTGGCGGACCGGCCGGTTACAATTGGGCTGTTTGCGGACAACCTATCGGCGCTGGATGAGATGGAGGAGTTCCTTTCGCCGGCGGGGTTGAGCCGGGAACGGCGATTGGAGATTTTCGATTCGCTGTTCCGGGCCGGTGAGGCGGGGGCGCCGCAGCGGTTTGACATCGAGATCTATGAAGAGGGGATCCGGCGGCCTTCGGAGGGCTTCCTGTGGGTATCGCGGAATCCGGGCCTTACGGTAGCGGAGGTCCTGCGGCGGCGCGAGGACCTGGCGATCCCGCTGGCACGGCGGTTCCCCCCGTTCCGGCGCGCGGTGACGGAGAACATCGTCAACCAGGTGAGCAAGGAGAATGCCTTCTTCTCCCTGGCGACGGCGCTGCCGGGCATTGTGCCGAGCGTGCTGTCGCTGCCGTTCGCGGTGGGCGAGTTTGCTTCGGACACGGCGTTTCTCACAGTGAACCAGGTTCGGATGGCCTTTCTGCTGGCCGCTGCCAGCGACCGCGAAGTGGGGTATAAGGAGCAGCGGAACGAGATTGGGTCGATCCTGGCGGGGGCTTTCGGGTGGCGGGCGATTGCACGGGAGTTAGTGGGCAAGATCCCGCTGGGCGGCGGGTTGGTTCCGAAGGCTGCCATTGCGTTCGCCGGGACGATGGTGGCGGGGCGGGTTTTGGAACGGCTATATCGCGAGGGCTACGAGTTTTCCAAGCAGGAACGCGCGGCGGCGTATGAGAGTGCGTTTGAGAAAGGGAAGACGGTGGCGGCGGAGTTGTGGAAGTCGATGCAGGCGGCGCGTACTGCCAAGGGTACCGGGAGTTAGGACATGCGCACGATTTTCGAGGCGGCCGGGGGTTATGCGGGAATGCTGCGGCTTGCGGCCGCCTGGCATGAGCGGGTGATGGCGGATGAAGTCGTGAGCCATGCGTTCAGCCACGGCTTCCATCCTCGCCACACGGAGCGGCTGGCGGCTTATTGGGCGGAGGCGCTCGGTGGGCCGCCGCTGTACTCGGATGCTTACGGGGATGAGACCAGCGTTGTCCGCATGCACAGCGGCAATGGGGAGCATGACGAGATGGATCGCCGTGCCATCGTCTGCTTCGACCAGGCTTTAGTGGATGCCGGGCTGGCGGAGGACCCGGAGTTGCGGCAGGCGCTGCACGGCTATTTTGCGTGGGCGACTACGACGACAATGGCGCGCTATCAGGATTCTCCGGACGATGTGCCGCCGGGTCTGCGTATTCCCCGCTGGTCGTGGGATGGGCTTCAGGACGGGTAGCTTTATCGCTCGGGCGCCGGTTTCACAAGCGCAGAGCCGCGGGGAGAATGCGGCCCTGCGCGCCCAACAACCTACTCGTCTTCCTTGATCTGCTGGGCCAGGTAATTCTCATAGCCCATTTCATTGATCAAGTGCAGTTGCGCTTCAAGATAATCGACATGGTGTTCTTCGTCGATCAGGATCTTCTCAAACAGGTCGCGCGAGCCGTTGTCCGCCGCGGCGACGGCGGCGTTGATCGCGCGGTTCAGGCGCGGCACGGCTTCATACTCCAAAGCCAAATCGTTCTCCAACTGCGCCTTCAGCGTGGTGCCGATGCGCAGCGGGAACAACTCGCTCATCTGCGGCAGGGCGTCGAAGTAGAGCAGCCGCTCAATAACCTTCTCGGCATGCTGCATCTCTTCAATGGATTCCTTGCGGGTGATCTTGGCGGCCCGCTCATAGCCCCAGTTCTCCATCATTTCGGCATGCAGGAAATACTGGTTGATGGCCGTAAGTTCTGCTTTCAGCACTTCCTGAAGGAAGGCGATAACCTGATCGTTACCTTTCATCTTGGTTGGTGATTCCTTAGACTTTGATTGTAGACCATGGCCGTTGTTCTCTTATTTCTTTTTTGCGGGGCGGCGTTCGCGCAGCCCATGCAGGCGCTGTTTTACCTGACCGATTCGGCCGAATCGCTGCGCAGCTTCTATGACCATGCGCGGCAAATCGACATCCTGGTGCCCACCTGGTATAAGACGGACGGCACTGGCAATGTAACCGGGGGGCCGCATCCGCGCGTGTTGCAGGCGGCTCGGGCGGGCGGGGTTGCGGTGATGCCGATCGTGGTGAATCCTGGCTTTCGCAAGGACATCTTCCATGAACTGGCAAACACGGCGGCGTTTCGCGCGCGCATGATCCGCTCGCTGGTGGAGGAATGCCGGCGGTATGGATACATGGGCATTCAGCTCGATTTCGAAGGCGTGGCGGCGGCCGACCGCGGGCTGCTCACACGGTTGGTCGACGAGGCGTCGCAAGCCTTCCATAAAGCCGGCTTCAAACTGGCGCTGGCGGCCGTGCCCCGGTCGCGCGACCGGCCCGCGGCCAGCCCGTACTCCCAACATACCTGGACCAATCTGCAAGGCGCTTACGATGTGCCGAAGCTAGGCGCGGCGGTGGATATCCTCACTTGGATGACGTATGACCAGCACATGCGGGTCAGCACGCCGGGGCCGGTGGCGGGCTATCCGTGGGTGGTCGAGCAGCTCGACTATGTGCTGCGGCATGTGCCGCGAGGCAAAGTATCACTGGGTATTCCGCAGTATGGGCGGCGCTGGTTCTCCGGCAAGGGAGGGCAGGAGATGGCCACCATTGGGCTGAACGAAGCGCGGGCACTGGCCACAACGGCGCGCGCCCAGATCCAATGGGATGAGCGGGAACGGGCGCCATGGTTCTGGTTCACCCGGTGGGAGGCGCGCGAGTATGTCTTTTTCAACGACGCGCGGGCCTTCCAGGAGCGCTATGAACTGGCGGCGAATCGCGGCCTGCATAGCGTCTCGGTTTGGGTCTTGGGGATGGAGGATCCGGAGATCTGGAAGCTGTTAAAGCGACGCTAGCGCGCCTTCCGGCATACAATGAGGACTGCTTGCTTCCCGAAGAACGACACCGGCCCAGCATTCCCGATGAGCCGCCGCCCTTCCTGGGCGAATGGCGCAAGGTGTACTTGGGCATTCTCTGCTACCTGGTGGTGTTGATCACCCTCTTCGCCATCTTCGGACGTTCGTTCACGCCGGCGGTGGCGCCGTGACGTGGGTGGACTGGGTGGTGCTGTGTTCGTGGCTTTCGTTCACCATCGCTTACGGCCTCTATAAGGCCCGCGGCAGCAATACGACCAAGGCCTATTTGCTGGCGGGCAAGTCCATGCCGTGGTATGCCATCGGGCTGTCGATTATGGCCACGCAGGCCAGCGCTATCACCTTCATTTCCACTACCGGCCAATCGTACGTCGACGGCATGCGTTTCGTGCAGTTCTACTTCGGTTTGCCGCTGGCGATGATCATCCTGTCGATGACGGCGGTACCCATCTTTCACCGGGCCAATGTCTACACCGCGTACGAGTATCTGGAGGTGCGGTTCGACCGGCGCACCCGCACCCTGGTGAGCCTGCTGTTCCTGGTGTCGCGCGGCCTGGGAGCGGGGTTGGCGTTGTATGCGCCCTCCGTGGTCCTGTCCGTCGCCCTGGGATTACCCGAAGCCTGGACCACCGCCGGCATGGGCATGCTGATCATTCTCTACACCACGCTTGGCGGCGTGAAAGCCGTCACCTGGAGCGACGTACAGCAGATGGTCCTGATCTTCACCGGCCTGGTCATCGCCCTGTCACTGGCAATCGCCAACCTCCCCGCCGATATCCGCCTGACGGACGCTCTGTCCATTGCCGGCGCGGCCGGGCGTATCAATCCGATCGTCACTCGTTTCGACTGGAACGACCGTTACAACGTCTGGAGCGGGGTAATCGGCGGCATGTTCCTGGCGCTGGCGTATTTTGGCACCGACCAAAGCCAGGTACAGCGGTATCTCACCGGGCGTTCCATCGCCCAGAGCAAGCTGAGCCTGCTGTTCAACGCCATGGCGAAGATCCCCATGCAGTTCTTTGTGCTCTTCATCGGCACGGTGGTATTCGCCTACTATCACTTCGAAAAGCCCCCCGTGCTGTTCCAGCCGTCCGATGAGCGCAAGCTGCAGGCCAGCGCCGGCGCGGCCGGGTGGAATGCGCGCTATGACCAAAGTTTCGCCGAGCGGCGCGATGCGGCGCGGGCGTGGCTGGCCACCCGCAGTGACGCCGATCTGTCGCGATACCAAGCGGCGCAGCAGCGCCTGGACGGAACCCGCAAGGCGGCCATGAAAGAAGTCGGCGCAGGGGCGGATACGAACTATATCTTCCTGCACTTTGTCACTACGACGCTGCCGAAGGGTCTGGTGGGCCTTGTCATCGCGGTGATCTTCGCGGCGGCCATGTCCAGCATCTCGGGGGAAGTGAACTCGCTGGCCACGGTCACCATCATGGATTTGTATCGCGTGTTCCGGCCCGATATGGCGGACCGGCACCTGCTGTGGGCGTCGCGCGCGGCCACGGTGTTCTGGGGCCTGTACGCGGTGGGCTTCGCGCGTTTTGCCAATCGCCTGGGATCCCTCATCGAGGCGGTGAACATCGTCGGATCGCTCTTCTATGGAGGGATGCTTGGCTCGTTTGTGATCGCTTTCTTCCTGCCCCGCGTGACCTCAGTAGGCGCGTTTTGGGGTGTGATTGCCGGCGAGGCGGCCATCTTCTATTGCTTCTTCCAGACGAAGATCTCGTTCCTCTGGTACAACGTCATCGGCGCGCTGGTGGTGGTTGCGGTGGCGGTGGCGATCAGCGCCGTTGCGCCGAAGGCTACGGACAGACCTTCAACTTCTTGAGCATGTCCACCCAGGGGGAATGGCTGACGACGTGAAAGCCGAGCTTTTCGAAGAAGCCGGTGGATTGGGGCAGTGTGCGAAGCGCGATCTGGGGCGGATCCTCGCGTTTGCTGAGTTCGCGTAGGGTGGAATAGACCAGCAGCTTTCCCAGGCCGTTGCCGTGCAGGTCACGCCGCACCAGCAGCCAGCGCAGTTCGGCCACCTCCGGCGAGCGCATCGAGTACCCCGCGCCGCCCACGATGGTGCCGTCATGATCCAGCACGGCGTACGGGCCGGGGAGCGCGTCCAGGAAAGTATCGAGGGTCTCCCGTTCTTCGGGATAAAACCAGTCCGGCACGTTGGAATCAAAGGCGACGAGCAGTCCTTCCTTGTCTTCCGGCCGGTAGGGGCGGAGGTCCATACCTCCAATGATAAGATCATTGGAATGAATCGAAGGAACTTCGTTGGTGCTTCGAGCGCGGGAATGACGGCTCTGTCGGCCACTCGGGTGCTGGGCGCCAATGACCGCGTCAATATCGCTCTGGTCGGATGCGGCGGGCGCGGGCGCTACGTAGCGGGGTTGATGCGGCAGGCTCCCAACGTGGCCTACACTGCGGTCGCCGACGTTTACAAAGCCAACGGCGAGCAGGCACGCGAATGGGCTGGGCCCGATGCGAAGTTCTTCTCCGATTTCCGCAGGGTGCTGGAAATGAAGGAGGTCGATGCCGTCCACATCGCCACGCCCGATCACTGGCATGCGGCCATCTCGGTGCTGGCCTGCAAGGCCGGGAAGGACGTGTATGTCGAAAAGCCCACGTCTCTCGTCATCCGGGAAGGGCGCGTCATGGTGGACGCGGCGCGGCGTTACAACAGGATTGTGCAGGTGGGGACGCAGCACCGGTCGGCACCGCATTTCCAGAAGATCGCCCAGATCATCCAACGGGGCGATATTGGGCAAGTGAAGTTCGTCAAGGTCTGGAACTACGCTAACCACACCCTCTACCCGATGCCCCGGCCCGCCAACGCTGAGGTGCCGGATGGATTGGATTGGGACATGTATCTGGGGCCGTCGCCGAAGGTGCCGTTCAATCCGAAGCGTTTTCTGGGGAGTTATCGCTATTTCTGGGATTACTCGGGCGGGTACATCACGGACTTCGGCAACCATCGGTTGGATACGATGCAGCAGATCATGAACGTGTCCGCTCCGAAGACGGTGTCGGCCTCGGGCGGGCTGTACGTGATGCAGGATGGAAGGGAAACGCCGGACTTCATGACTGTGACCTACGAGTACGACGGGTTTATCGCCACGTATGAGGGGTCGAATCTAAACGGGCACGGCATGGGCGGCCGCACGCCGGGGCACCGCTACTACAACGCCCGCGGCGAGTCGGATCAGCCGAACGGTATCGCTTTCTATGGGACCGAAGCCACCATCTACGCCGAACGCATTGGCTGGGAGATGTTTCCCGAACCCGATACGCCGCCGATGTCGGGGCGTCGCGCGGGGGCCGCTCCGCCGCCGGCCAGGAAACGCGCGCCAAGCGTGAAGCGCGTCTGGGAGAACAACGAGGAGCCGACGAAGCTGCATACGTTCAACTTTGTGGAATGTGTGCGGTCGCGGAAGACGCCGGCGGCCGATATCGAGGTGGGGCATCGCGGCACGTCCGTGGCGCTGCTGGGGAATATCGCGTTGCGCACGGGAAAGAAGCTGCATTGGGATGCGAAGAAGGAAGAGTTCACTGGCGGCGTCGTGGCGGATGCTTCGGCGATGCTGTCGAGGAGCTACCGGAAGCCTTGGGATTTGATTAAGTTATAGGCGGGGCGGCTAGGAACCGGCGCCGCGCCGTTTCACATCGATATTCAACCGCTTGATCTTCTGATTGAGCGTGCTGAGGGGGATGCGAAGGATCTCGGCGGCGTCCGTTTGGCTGCCTTTCACCGATTCCAGCACCTCGATGATCTTCTTGCGTTCGAAGTCGGCGACGATTTCAAACAGCGAGGCGTCGGCGGGGAGCGGAGTGGATTCGTCCTGGCGCAGGCGGATGCCCTGGGCGTGGAGCGGCGCTTCGGGCAGGACATCGGCTGCCACCCAGGGGCCGGTTGCGAGCACCACGGCGCGTTCCACCACGTTCTCCAACTCGCGCACATTGCCGGGCCAGTTGTAGTCCATGAGTACGCGCATGGCTTCCGAATCGAAGCGCAGGGCCGAGGTGCCGTCGGGGTTAAGGAACTTCTCGTTCTCGCGCGAGAACTTGTTGAAGAAGTGCTCAATCAGGGCCGGGATGTCTTCCTTGCGGTCGCGCAGCGGCGGCAGGACGATGTTGATGACGTTCAGGCGGTAGTAGAGGTCTTCGCGGAAACGGCCTTCATCCATCATCTTCTTCAGGTCGGCATTGGTGGCGGCGAGGATGCGGACATCCACCCGGATACTATCGCTGGCGCCGAGCGGAATGAACTCCTTCTCCTGCATCACGCGCAGCAGCTTCGCCTGCGTCTCCACCGCGATGGTGCCGATCTCATCGAAGAAGATGGTACCTTTGTTGGCCACTTCGAAGTAGCCCTTGCGGGTGGCCATGGCTCCTGTAAAGGCCCCTTTGACGTGGCCGAACAGGGTCGATTCCAGCAGGTCCGGCGGGAGGGAACCGCTGTTCACCGCGACGAACGTGTTGTCCGCCCGCGAAGAATGGGCGTGGATGGCCTTGGCGATCAGTTCCTTGCCGGTGCCGGTTTCCCCCGTGATCAGCACGGTGGTGGAGCGGCTGCTGGCCACCTGCGCCACCAGGTCGAGCACCTTCAGCATGCGCTCGCTCTTCCCGATGATGTTCGGGAAGGAGTACCGCTGCTTCAGGGCGCGCTTGAGCTGGGTGTTTTCCCGTTCCAGGCGCCGCCCGGCGATCAGCCGGTCGATCTCGATGAGAAGCTTTTCGTTATCCCAGGGCTTGGAGAAGTAATCCTGGGCGCCAGCTTTGATGGCGTTGACGGCGACCTCCACCGAGCCATACGCCGTGATCATGCAGATGGGTGTCTCGGTGTCGCGCTCGCGGACTTCCTTGAGCACCTCCATGCCGGAGCGGTCCGGCATCATCAGGTCCAGCAGGACCAGATCGTAGTTGCTCTGTTCGAGTTTGCGCAGACCGTCGGTGCCGTTGACGGCTTCTTCGACCAGATACCCTTCCAGCGACAGCAACGTTTCCAGGCTTTCGCGAATATCGGCTTCGTCGTCGATGATGAGGATTCGGCCGCGACCGGGATTAGGCATGTACGGGTTTGCGAGCCAGCGGGAAGTCGAGGAGGAACGTGGCCCCCTGACCAGGCTCGCTCTCGACCTCAATGTGGCCGGAGTGCTCCTTTACTATCCCATAGGTTACCGCAAGGCCCAGGCCGGTGCCCTTTTTGGCGCCCTTGGTGGTGAAGAACGGGTCATAGATGCGAGCCAGGTGTTCCGCCGCGATGCCAGGCCCGGTATCGGAGACTTCGACGCGGATCATATCCTCGAGGATGCGCGTCTGCACCTGCAGCCGGCCCCCATGAGTTTCCATCGAGTCGCGGGCGTTCAGGAACAGGTTCAGGAAGACCTGTTGCAGCTTGCCGGCATTGCCGCGCATGGTGGCCGAGTTGGCGGTGAGGTCGGCGACTACCTCCACGCGGGCCTTCTTCAATTGATGCTCAATCAGGCTGAGGGTTTCGCGCAGCACCCGATTGATATCGATATCTTCGAATTCGGTCGGCGATGTCCGCGAGAAGTTCAGCAGCGAGTTGACGATCTCGCTTGCCCGGAAAGTCTGCTTGGCGATCTTTTCGAGCAGCTTCGACTTGCTGTCGTCCTCGGAAACCTGCTTCGCCAGCATCTGGGCGTAGGAGGAAATGACCGCGAGCGGGGTGTTGACCTCATGCGCGACACCCGCCGCCAGCAGGCCGATCGAGCTTAATTTATCCGCCTGTACAAGCTGGCGTTCCAGTTCGCTTCGTTCGGTAATGTCGTCGAAAATGACCAGGCGGCCGATCTGCCGTTGGTCCTTCGAAACCAGGGGTGCTACCGCCAGGTTGACCACCGACTCTTCCACCAGCTTCGCCTGTCCGTTCGTGTGGCCGTTGCCGTTCGTATGGCCATTCGCCGCTGCGGCATAGGAGGATACCGGAAGGGTGCGCAGCGTGAACTTCAGGACGTGATGGACACCGGTCTCCCCCTTCACCTGTTGGAGCCGCGAGCAGAGGTCGGCTGGGAGCAGTTCCGGCAGGCGGCGGCCGACGGCCTGATCGCGGCTGATGCCGGTCAGCCGCTCGAGTTGCGCGTTCCAGCTCTCGACGCGGTCATCGAGGTCGGCGGCGAGAATGCCCACATTGATCGACTCGACGATGTTCTCGCTGAACTCTTTCAAACGTTCAAACTCATCCGCCTTACGTTCCAGCGATTGATAGAGCCTCGCATTCTCGATGGCGATGGCCAAGTAGCCCGCCAGAGACACCAGCAGGTCCACGTCGTCGCTCGAAAGGAAATCGCCGGTCTCGGTACGGCTGACGCCCAGCCACGCGATCGTACGCCCGCGAACCCGGCACGGCACGTAATAGGTGAAGTCGAGGTCGCCGATCGTCAGCCGCACGCTGGCCGGCAGGTCGCGCGAGACTACGTCCAGCATGTTGCGGGTGCGTTCGAAGAACAGCGGCTTGTCGCCGGTCTCGTTCAGGAAACTGAGGTCCAGGCGGTCCAGCGTGAGGTGATCCCAATGGCGCGTGCTCTTGCGGATAGCAAAGCCTGTTTCGCCTTCCGGACATAGGAACACAGCGACGTTACGGATCACCAGCGTACGCTTCATGCGGTCGATCACGGATTCCAGCAGGTGGTCCAGATCGGTCTCCGCGCTCAGATCGCGGGCAAACTCGGTCAGCGTGCGGCGGTAGTCGTAGCGGTCCTTATAAAACAGATAGCGGTCGAGCAACTCCTGCAGCCAGTTGCGGATCGGCTGGAAGGCGATGGTGGCGATCAGGATCATCACAATCAACGCCGAGGGTGTGAGATCCTCGACGCCGTTGCCTTTCGGGGTCAACTGCTCGTATTTGTCGAACGAGAAGACCATCGTATAGAAGATGCCGATGACGGCTACGGTGGCCAGCGTGTAGGCATAGCCCTGCTGGAAGATGATGTCGACGTCCATTAGCCGGTAGCGGATGATGGCGTAGGCCCAAGTCAGCGGCAGCAGAACCAGCGACAGCACGAACACCTTGTTCCAGTCGCCCGGAATCATGCCGAAGCCGTACGGCAGCAGGTAGAAGAACGTGAACGGCGTGATCGCGTAGACGGCGCCGTTGCGCAGCCACTTCAATTGCTGGCGGATGATGCTGTCTTCGGTCCGCCGGTACTCCAGATGCAACGCAAACGCGCCCGCCAGGTACAGGAAGCCGTAGGCGAACAGCCAGACCCGGTCCAGCATCCAGCGCAGGTCGGGCAGGGAAGTCTCGATGCGGAGCGAGCCGCTGCCGACCAGCACGAATAGCGTGGTGAGAAGGCTGGCGGGCAGATACAGCCAGAAGGCCCGGCCGCGAAGCCAGGGGCGGCTTTCCGGGAAGGTGAGGCAGAAGTGCAGGAAGATGGTGGGCGCGTACAGGCCCGCCACCAGATTGCCCCAATAGATGATTTTGTCGAAGTTATTCAGCTTGCCGGTGTAGTGAAAACAGGACAGCACGAAGGAGATCAGGCACAGCACGTAAAAATGGCGAGCCTTGGACGCGTTGCCGCGCCGCAGGTAGACGAAGATGCCGATCAGCAGGTAGGAGGCGCCCACGAAGTACTGGTAGTAAACGGCGCTCTCCACCGGAGCAGCCACCACGTAAACGTGTACCTTTACCTGGATGCCACGGCGTTCGATGAGGTAGTCGGCTTTGCTGTAAGGCCCCAGCCGGGCGAGCACCTGCGGCACCGCGATGGCGCTCTCGATAGGGGAACCGTTAATCGAAATCAGCCGGTCACCGGGCTTGAGCGCGGCGCGCGCGCCAGGGCCTTCCGCATCGACCAGAATGGCTTCGACGATACGGGCGCTGCCGGCCGTGCGGTCTCCCCAACTGATGCCGTCGTCGGGGAGGCGATACTTGGATTGCTGCTGGAAGTTGATGGCCGCGGCAATGACGGCTGCGACGGTCAACACGACCAGCAGAGCGTTGCCAAGCTGTACTTTCAGTTCTTTCACAAAGCGAGGTTCCCGACCGTATACACCTGGACTGGATGATGTTCAGGCGCGCTAACTTCCTGTCCCTCTTACGGTGCACGCCGGATGCCAATACAACCCAGGCATTTCCTATTGCTCAAGAGTCTATCAAATCAGCAAGATAGACGTGCAACAGCAGTCCAGCGTTATGGAAATCCGTAGACTGAAACTACACAGAAGTGGAATCGGGACTCACCAGACGGTGGCTTCGTTTTGTCTCGCGACCCCTGCCGTTGTTGTTGAAGACAAACAGGCAATCGGGGTGGACCCTGGGTCCCAGAAACCGCACGCCCTCCCGTTCCAGAAGGAACCGCTGTTCCATTCCGGCATGGCCTGGGAGCCCGATTCGCCCGCCGCTGGAGACGACCCGGTGCCAAGGTAGCGCGCCGCCGTAGGTTTTAAGCACCGCCACCACGGCGCGGGCGGCTTGTGGATTCCCGGCGGCGCGGGCCACCTCGCCATAGGAGGCGGCTTTGCCTTTTGGGATGCGGCGGATGGCGGCGAGGATGGCCTTGGCGAATGGGCTGATTCCGGGGGATGGCATCAAAAACAAAGGTGGGACCGTATTCGGTCCCACCTCTATTCTCGAACTTGATGGTTGGTCCGCGCCACCCTTTCGAGATGGCGCGGCAGGGAATCGGGCCAGTTAAAACATCAGCGTCATGACCATGGTCATGTTCCGCGTGTTGGTGCTGGTGTCCTGGTAGTAGCCGAAATTGGATGCGCTGAACAGCGTCTGGCCAGGGCGGCTGAACGACGTGTTGTTGAACAGGTTGTACATCTGCGCCTGGAACTGCAGCTTGAAGCGCTCCGTGATCTGGAAGTTCTTCAGCAGCGTCCAATCATATTGGGTCAAACCGTTGGCCCGGACAACGTTGCGGCCGAGTGTGCCGAAATTGCCGAGCAGGG
>CAYLPH010000088.1:0-30222 GCA_964385495.1 uncultured Candidatus Solibacter sp. | reverse complement strand
ATCTCCGCGCGTTGTGCAGCAGATAGCGGACACTTGCTTCTGGGCATGCCGTGAGCGTACAGAGGGGGAACGGGGAGTTTTGGGAGGGGTTGGGGTTATGTTGTTGAGGGGATGGGGGATGAGGGAAATTTGTGGGGTGTGAACGGGGGTTGGGGACTACACAAAATCCGACACCCCCTTGGTTTTTTGGGGTGGTGGACGGGGGGACTTCTGCAGAGGTGGAGCGGGCCTGGTAGCTTCAGGCCAAGGAGTCCGAGGCCATGGGACGAAAAACGGCAGAGCCTACTATGGTGGACCGGAAACGAGGAAACGATGCTGAACTTGACAGAAAGGCGAGACGCGACCGTCATGGCGGTCAAAATGGCTGCTCTTCCGCCCTCCATACGGCATCGTCGTCGACCTCAAGCGCGTACAATATAGAATTCTTGGGAAACTTGAAATCCAGTTCGATTCCCACGCCTGCAACCGCGTCTTCTTGATTGACAGCCAGCACCGACTTGTCGTTGCTCTTTAGCGTAAGAATCCGCCCCCACCTGGCGCCAGGAACGTCGACCACAAACACAGGCTGGCCGACTCGAAGGCTCCTTGCCGGCGGATCGACGACAACAATATGCCCGGATTGAAAGGGGCCCTCGCGTCGACGAAGCGCCAACGCAGCACCAGAGGCAACATGGTTGTCCCGCAGGTACTTCGCCACCACAACAGAAAAGATGGACCTACAGAGAGCTTCGATGAAATCCAAGCCGCTGACCATCTCAACGGGCCCGAGAAGTTCCTGCGGATTGCCGCCTCGGTGCGCAACCTGATTCCGCCGTTCAACCACGTCATTGAGTCGCGTTCGGATTGTCACGGCGGGCACACCACCCTGCAAAGGCTCGGTGAGAACATTAACTTTCGTGTGCCACTCCAGAATTGCATCGACACGTCGAACGATATCGCAAATTTGCTCGATGCCAACCGAATTGAAAAGCCGATTAATCTCGTCGTACCAAAGGTTCCGGTCGTGCGCAACAACTGCCAAATGATTCAATGAGTAGGGCATATTGCCTGTTAGGCAGTCGTACAAATTCTTCACAACATCAACCTCTTGGACGCCAACATAGCGTCCCTCTCCGAGCCGTTCCCGAGTCAGCATCTCAGCGGACTTCGTCAAGTGCTTTTTAGCAAGCTTACGAGGCAGCGCCGAATACTGAGCTCGCCGCGCAATTAAGCCTGCATACCCACCAACGAGATTCTCAAGAAACTTCTCGTACGACGCGTAGAGGGCAACCATAAAGGCGGCATAGTCGAAGCGACGTCTGACGGCCAAATATCGCCGAACGACCGAATCCTGATGCCCTGCCAGAGGCGAGATCGATGCGACAAGTGAACGCAACTCGCCGATCTCACTGGCCAGCTCATCAAGTGTGGAACGCACAATGAGTCTCCGTCACTTTCATAACTTGTCGATTTTGGCTATCGCGGCCTCAAACGCCTCGTTCACCCTTAGGTTCCTGTCTTGCGTATCATTGAAGTTGGTCCGGCGTCCAGAGAATAGGGCTTGGTTGTCTTTGTACACAGCCGTTAGTTCGTTCCTCAAAACTTTTTTGTTCGCGACAAGCTGCGCACGCCGTTCCACTACGTTCTCCCTACTCGCTGTGCGCATTATCGGATCATAGACTATCTTCGTTGGACGTTGAGACGATCCAACCACACAAAACGCTTCGGCGCCGAGAACCGCCCAAAGGAAATCTACGGTTTCCTCGAACATTGAACGGTACTTGTCAAGAAGAGGCCCGGGAAACTCGTTCCCCTCGATCAAGAAGCGGTCGAGAAACTCAGAAATCTTGTTTAGCCCGGCCTTGAACGATTGAATCTGCCGGTACGCAAAGAAGCGAAGCACTAGTTCAACGTCTTCCATTTTCTCGAACATCCGTTTGCCTGCTTGCGTCGACTCCGCAATTGCATCGCCAGCCTCCTCTTCTTCGGTCTCTTCAGGCTTTGGATCAATGGGTATGCCCCACATTCGCCGGAAGTTCTCGTTCTCGGAAAGCGTGAGACAGAGACTGTTAAGCGGACCCGGGTACACCGCGTTCCGGGTCTCCTGACTGCCCAGCTTTACGCCTCCCGAGTTCAACCTTTCGAAGACAATTTTCTTCAGCTTCGTGGCTTGCTCCTCCGAGGCGGCCGTTTCCTTCAAGAGAATTACTGAAGATATATAACGCCGGTCAATACCATCGCGCACCTTCGATGGTAGCTGGGAGTATTTTCGGCCGTCGAGGTCCGGCCAATGCTGCAGTCCGGTTAGAGCATATTGGTCTGCGTAAAACTCACTAAGGGCTGTGAGTCGCTGCCGTCCATCCATAACCTCGTATCTCGCTAAGTCTCTTTCGTAGAGGAAGACCGGCGGAACGGGAACGTTCATAAGAAACGATTCGATGAGCCGGGATTTCCTTTCGACGCTCCAACGGTGCCGACGCTGGTACTCCGGGTCAAGCTTGTATCGAAGCTCCATCTTGCCGTCCGCGCCATCGAGTTCGACGACGGTCTCCCTCAGCATTGCGAGGATGCCAGCTAGCGAATAGCGAGCCGACTCAGTGACAATTCGAACGTCTCCTTTTGCATAGCGACTATTGAGCTCTTCGTCCGTAGCCTTCTGCTTCGCCGTGTCATCAACAAAGGAAACCTTCTCGTCCTTGAGGAGGTGGTCCTCAAGTGGCTCAGTCTTCTTACCCACCCGCGGGTGACTCTTCTTGGTGGTGGTCACTTGGTTACTCCCCTCGCTAAGCGACAATAGACGTCGTGCTCAGCGATACCCTTCATTGGGGTTGTCTGGAACTGTCGTACCTGGCGTCGCCCCGTGTCAGCGTCTGGTACCTTCTTAGTGGTTACGATGACCCACCCGGAGTCTTTCAATGAGGTCCTCAAGATATCCATCGGTTCTGCGTCTCGATCATGGATGCCACCGAAACGGATGATCAGGCGGGCGCTGGAAGCCGAGCTCATGGCCACGTTCTTCCAGACGCGGGCCATCTCGGCCGAGAAGCGCACAGCTCCGGTGTGTTCGAGTTGGTCGCCATGTTGCCGGTAGTTTACCCTGTCCGGCCCCCCCAAAAACCAGTGTCGCAGCCACTGGTCCGGCAGATAGGTGCGCATGCCATAGTATGGCGGTGAAGTCACAACCCAGCACGCTTTCGGCAATCCGCGAAAGGTATTGGGTTCCCGACTGTCTGCGAGTTGTATCGTGCCTTCCGCCGAAGGGAGGGTGTTGCCCAAGTACCGCTCTGCGCGCACTCGGATAACTTCCAAGACATCCACGACTTCGGGGCGCAGGTTGTTCTGGGACCAAAACTTCACTGCGTAGTTCGGCTTAGGAGCAAACGTCCTCGGCGCCTGATTGGAGAAGTACGAAGGCTTCCCTTTCGGACGAGGGCCATGAAGGGCACCAAGAACGATCGCCCGCAGCAGGATGCGAGTTGGGGGAGAGGAGTTGGCAAGAAGTCCCTCCCGCAGACGGCAGAGATCGATGAGTGTGTCTTGATGATACGCCAAGTCCCAGAAAGCCCCCTCCGGCACCTCCGATGGGTGCCTAACGGTATCTAAAATCGTGCGGGCTTCGGAGACCACACCCGCCGGATTTGCGTGCACGAGCTTAGCCTTGGCAAGTGCGGCGGCAACCGGGCTACTGTCGATCCCAATTGAAGGCATGCTGAGAAGTCGGGCGGCAAAATTGGTGGTCCCCCGACCACAGAACGGGTCGAGGACCCATTCTCCGACCTTCCCCGCGCGCTTTAGAACTCTAAGAGGGAAGTCTAACGGGTACATCGTGTAGTAGGGGCAGACGCCATTCAGGGCGGTCAAATGCAAAAGTCCTTCCATGCCCACGGTGCTGGCAGCGATTGATTCGTCGATCTAGTAGGTATTCCGATCAATCAGATTGTCAAGAATGCGCTATCTAAGCAGCGCCGCCCGCGTGGCGGTCTGTATCCAAATCGTTCGTCACGGGTTGCCAAGTGCACTGGCTACAAGCAGACCCCACGCGTTCGCTCCTGCCGCCGCATTCGGACTCGCACGCCCAATACTCCATAGTCTATCAGTAGCTCGATAACAGAGCGCAGCCAACAAGGTCGGTCTACGGTCCTTGCGGGTTGACCTCCCTCGGGATTGGAGGCATTCCATTGAGGTTGCTCCCCCCAAAAGCTGTCTGCAGGCTCCATGGCGGCGCCGAGCGGATCGAGGACGTGGCGGGAGAGTAACGCGCTAGCCGGAAGCTGGCCCCCTCGAGAGTAGCGTCCGAACTCCCGCGCGAGATGGTCGTGGTACCGGCCTCGGCGCTCACGAGAAGCTGACCACAAATCGTGATGCGCCGATGCCGCGCTCGGCCCGCCGAATCCTTCAGAAGCGGGCGGGATTCGCGTCGCAACCCTTCATACACCAACATCTTAAGCAGTGTTTGGTATCCGATGCTCTTGCGGGCGGCGAGTTCCCGGGCCTTGGCCACGCCGGGTTCCGGGAACCGTAACGCAATGTGCACGCTGGCGGCCCTCTTCGACCGGCCGACCAGGCGCGAGCCAGCCGGCGCGCCTCCTTCCTTCTTCCCGGTTCCGGCCGCTTTCTGCTTGAGGAAAGCACGGTCTTCGTGGCTCGCCCACCAGTTCGCCTCCTGTGCTCCGTTGACGAGCTTGGGCACGACCATCCGTATCTTTTCCATCATTGGCTGACTCCCCTCGCAAGCGCCGGGCTAGGTAATCTTTCCTTAGCCCGGCATCCAGGTCGTACGCGGTGACCACTCGTATCTCTTGCCGCGCTCAACGAGCGCCGCGGCCAGCAATCGCCCCGAATCAGTCTCCCCGAAGTAGACGTAGCGCATTTCTCCCGCCAAGGGGCATTGAGGCGATCGAGGTGATCCCGGGTTGTCGCCGTTAAGGACGACACAGAGCAGGAAGGAGGCATGCTCGGCGAGTTCGTGCCGCTGGCCGTGGCAGGCGGGGATTCTCGTACTCGATGCTTTCCGGGCTTTGGAATATTTCAGATTTCAGCCGTTGTGTCAATCCACCTCTTCCCGCTATGCTATTCCTTCGACCTCCCACCATGAACCTCGCTCGCATCAAAAATCAGCGCGCCTCCGACGAGGTCTACGACTCTCTCCGCCAAGCCATCCTCACCCACGTCTTCCAGCCCGGCGAGCGACTCCAAATCCAGGACATTGCCGCCAAACTCGGCGTTAGCCTGACTCCCGTCCGCCAAGCCATCCAACGCCTTGCCACCGAGGGACTCATCGAGATCCAACCGCGCAGCGGCACCTACGTCGCCAGTCTCTCGACTACCGACATCGAAGAGACCTTCGATATCCGCTGTGCGCTGGAATGCCTGGCTGCCGAGAAAGCCGTGACTCGTATCACCGATGCCGAACTCAGCCACATGCGGGAGTTACTGGCCGCTCTCGCCAGGCCCGCCCACCAGGAGCAGGAGATCCGCCAGCATGAGGCCGACAATTACGAGTTTCACGCCACCCTGCTGCGCGCCGCCGGTAACCGCCGCCTGATGGACATGGTGGAGAGCCTGAAAGCCAACATCCAAATGACGCGAGCCCACCAGGTGGAAGGCTATCGTGGGGACCGCTTCGCCCAGGAGCAGGCCGAGCACGAGGCGATCTACCAGGCGCTGGAGGCGCGGGATGCCAAGGCCCTGCAGACCGCGCTCCGCCGCCACATCCTCCGCGCCAAGGAGGCGCTTACGGCAGGCATCCGCGAAAAGCGGAGCACCCCCTCCAGCTAATGGCGTGAGCTAAACTCGCGCGGCCTCTCGCGTTTTTACTTGAGGCCACTCCGTTCATGCGGTACTTGTTATTGTTCCTGACTCTCTCCGCCCTGTTGCCGGAGACCACGCGAGCCGAACCCCCGAAACAGGCGGAGGTCTTCGCCACCCTCGGTATCGCGCGGCTGGCCGGCGACGAGAGCTTTGAAGGCACCGGCGCCACCTTCGGAGGAGCCGTAACCCTCCCCTTTGCCGCACGCTGGGCGGTGGATGTGCAAGCCCTCACCGCCAACGTGAACAACCACTCCAGCTACGATGTCCGCTACACGTTCGTCTCGCCAGGCATCCAATACCGGCGCGGGAACGAGAACGCCTATTGGTTCGCCGCCGGCGGCCCAGGCCTGGTGGCGGAGCGGACTTCCGGATCCTACCAGGTGCCCGATGGCAGCGGTTCCCGGATCGTGTCCTTTGAACGTAGCGAGAACAAATTGACGCTCCACTGGCGGACGGGCGCCGTGTTCCGCCCCACCGGCCGGTTGCTGGTCCGCGGTGAGTTTTTTTGGGCCAGCCGGTACGTCATGCCGACGGTTGGCGCGGCGGTTAGCATCGGCTACCGCTTCGGGCGGTAAAGCGCGCTACCCCCGCTCCAAATCCAAGTACCGCGTCAGATCCAGGTTGTACTCATACTTGCCGAACTGCACCTTCCGCCCATGAATCAGCAGCGGAACCCGTGCCTCATACCGCGACCCGTGCGTCCGCACCTTCGCCGGCTCCCGCACGCTATTCAACTCCCCGAAGGCCACGTCCTTGGCCGCTAACAAGAACAGATCCCCAATCCGCTCCGGATGCAAGTGAAACTGCCGCGCCGCGGTCCGGTTATCGTAGACCTCCTCGATGCCGACCACCGCCCTCAACAAGTCCGCGGCCTTCGTCCCATCCGCCTTGTTCTTCAGATAGACGTAACAGGCGCCGCCCAGATTGCCGTGATGCACTTTGTGCTTATCGCGGATGATCGGCACCGCCTCGGCCGCAATTCCCTTCCCCGCCAACGCACGCGCCGGATCAATCGCCTCCCGCTTCGCATTCATCCCATGATCCGCCGTCAGGTAAAGCTCTAATTTCGGATGATCGTCCGCCAAATCCGCCACCAGCTTATCCATCGTGTGCAGATGCTCCAGCGATGGCGCCTCCTTCGGCCCATAGGTATGCATCATGTAATCGGTAGTGGAAAGATATAGCAGGTCCACCCCATCGCGCAGCAGCGCCCGCGCCGCGCGCATCGTCCAGTAGTTCACCGGCGCGGAGTACATGTTCTCCTTCGGCCCGATGCGCCGCATCCAATCCGCCGCCGGCTTCTCGGCCGACACCGCTACGTCCGCGCCGCGCGAGCACAGCGTGCGCACCTTGTCCTTCGTGGTCGCCAGCGCCGTCTTCCACCCCCGGGCCTTCGCCTTCTCCAACAAGGTCGGGCGCAGCAGGTACTCGCCCGACTCCATCTCCTTGGCCTCACCCGTCTTCTCGTCGAAGAAGAAGTTCGTCGTGATTCCATGCCCGGCCGGAAAGCTGGACGTGATCAACGAAGCGTTATTCACGTTCGTGACCGAGGGAATCACTCCCTTGCCTACTTTGAAGTGCCCACCGCGCATCATGCGCCGCAGGTTCGGCATGTCGCTCGCCTCCACATATTCCGGCCCGAAGCCGTCGAACAGCGCCACCACGACTTTGCGGCCAGCCGCCGCCCGCAATCGCGGATGCGGCGTTAGTGCCGCCGGCAACAACGGCAAAAAGTATCGTCGGTTCATCGCTTACCTCCTCCCGGCAACGGTGGAAACCAGTTTACCCGCCGCGCGTCAACTTATAATGAAGAGATTGCGTATGACCCGGCCGTTCTTCCTTCTCCTTCTCGCGCTGCCCCTGTTTCCGGCATCCAAATACGACCGGCTCTCCACGCAGGAAAAACTCGATCTTATTGAGGCGGAGAAGATCCCGCCCGGCACCAAGCTCGACTTCACCGAGAAGGAAATGAACGCCTTCGTCGCCGAGAAGGCCAAGCTCAAGGTGAAGGATGGCATCCGCGACACCCACCTGCTGATTGAAGCCGGGGGCCGTGTCACCGGCACCGCCTTCGTCGATCTGGCCAAGATGCGCCAGGCCCAGGGCGCCGACCTTGGCTGGCTCATGTCCTGGATCCTCGAAGGCGAGCGCCCCATCAAGGTTATCGGCAAGCTCTCCACCGGCAGCGGATCCGGTCGCGTCGACCTGGAGCGCGTCGAGATCGGCGGTGTCGCCATCAAGGGCCGCGCCCTCGAAATGCTTATCCGCACCTTCGTCACGCCGCTCTACCCACAGGCCAAAATCGGACAGAGCTTCGAGTTGGGCTACAACATGGAACGCATCGAACTGGAACCGCGCCTGGCGCGGGTCGTCATCAACCCCACCCAGCGCCTGAACGCCGCCGACTGAAAACTCCCGGCTGCGCAACGGCTGAGTATCATAGGGGTCATGCGTCTGTGCCTGACCCTGCTAGCGGCGATCCTCCCCGCGATTGCGGCCGATCGCGTTCCCCTCGGCCTCACCCTCGACCAGAAAGTCATCGAGAGTTGGACCAGCCCAGCGGAGTCCGGCCTGCCGCGAGTCGTCTGGATCGGCGGCTTGGATGGCAAAGCCAACGGCGAACTACAAAAAGAGTTCCAATCGTGGGACCGCAACCGCAGCCGCAAGCGCATCGAACTGTGGGCCATCCCGAACGCCAATCCCGCCGGGGAAGCGCTCTCGTTCCCGCCCACCGGCGACGCCTATCGCGAGAACGCCGCCGCCCACGCGATCTGGCGTTCGCTGGCCACCTTGGCGCCCGACCTGGTTCTCATCAGTGGGCCGGATGCGGGCCTCGCCGCGGCGCTCAGCCGGGAGCGCGTCGCCACCGCCGGCTCCATTCCCGCCCGTCTCGTTACCGGCAGTTTTCGCAAAGCCATGGGCGACAATATCGCCAAATCCCCCGCCCGTATCGAGATCGAATCCCGCCAGGCCCGCTCCCCTCGCGACGTCGCTCTCCAGATGGCCAAGGTCTACGGCAAGGAACTCGATCAGGTGGCCTACATCCCCGCATTCGCTGTCTGGGGACGGCTTCGTCTCGGCGAACTCGCCCATGCCGAAGCGCTCGCCGCGCCCTACATCAACGGTCAGAAGAACAGCCTCGACAAAGCCACCGGCAGCCACTTCTCGGGCCACCTCCTATTCGCCGAACTCGCCGAAAAGACCGGCAACAAGGCTTATGTCGATCGCGTACGCGCCGCCGCCAATCTTGGCTTCAGTCCCGCCGGCGAGATGCTCGAATCCATGCCCATGCATAGCAAAATGAGCGACTCCGTCTTTATGGGCTGCCCCATCCTGGTCAAAGCAGGCAAGCTTACCGGGGAACGCAAATACTACGACATGGCCCACAAGCATTACCGTTTCATGAAGGCCATGGATCTGCGCCCGGACGGTTTATGGCGTCATAGCCCCGCCGACGAAGCCGCATGGGGGCGAGGGAACGCGTTCGCCATCCTTGGCCTGGCGCTATCCCTCAGCGATCTGCCCAAAGATCACCCCGCCTATGAGGAAATGCTGCGCGACTACCGCGGCCTGGTCGCCGCGCTCGCCAAACAACAGGACGCGGGGATGTGGCGCCAGGTCATCGACCTGCCCGGCGCCTATCGCGAACTCTCCGCCACCTCAATCATCGGGGCAATGATCCATCGCGGTATCAAACGCGGCTGGCTCGACGAAAAGACCCACGCGCCCGTTGTACAGAAAGCGTGGAAAGCCGTCTCCGCCCGTACTTCCGCCAGCGGCGAGCTTATCGATGTCTGCGAATCCACCGGTGCCCAGAAATCCTTAACCGATTACCTGCGCCGCAAAGCGCTACTCGGCACGGACCCGCGCGGCGGAGCCATGCTGCTGTTATTCTCCACCGAACTTGCGGGCTTATAGTTATTCACTAACTTTTTCCAACTTACTCGAAAATAGTTCTTGCAATCCGCGACTCACTCCGGTTATCCTGATTAAGTCGCGAGGCCATCTACATGCTTTCTTTACACGCCACCTATTGCAGCTATCGGAACCAGGGCAAAACCCCCTCCGATCCGGCGTTCGGCATGTCCCGCGATTCCATCCTCTGGCGCGGCAGACTGTAAGCCCGGAGCCTCCTCAACTTTCCCCGAAGTCTGGTTTGACGCGTCCTTTCTCCTATCGTCCCGGCTTTACATCCCGGGCGGGTGCGGAAAATCCCTGATTTCTCCGTATGCCGGAGCCTGGACACCGCGTCTCTTCCACCAGCACACCGTGTGTATAGCTCAACGGTAGAGCAGCAGACTCATCCTCTGCGAGTTGCGGGTTCGAATCCCGTTACACAGCCACTGAAAATGGCTCCTCCCAACACACGGCATCCGCGCCGGACACCGTTTCGGCGTCACTTACTCGCGTCCCCTGCCGGCAGCCGTACCGCCGCCAGGATTAACTCTGAGTACTAACTGCGCACCATAACTTCCGCCCTGCGGTAAGTGAGGGAATTGCCGTCGATTCACTTACCCCGCGCGAAGCCGTGGGAGACGTGTGCGCCGGCGCGGATGCATCCATAAGCTTTGCTGTAACCGATCAACGAAAGGTAGGTGATTCTTCGTGTTGTTCTACAAGCGGATTCTGGTGGGCGACCATGAGCGCGCCCTCCTGTACCGAAATGAGCGGCTGGTCGAGATCCTCGGTCCCGGCGTGTACTTCCGTGCGCAGGTCCTGAACACCCTGCGCATCGAGCGGCACTCCGTAACCTCCCTGGTCTTCACAAGCGAAGTCATTGACTTCCTCGTGACCCAGCGCCCGGATCTCGTGGCTGAGCACTTCCTCATCGTCCAAACCGGCGAACTGCAGGTGGCGCTCGTCCGTAGCAACGGCATTCTCGTCCGTGTGGTCGGCCCCGGTTGCCGCGTCCTTTTCTGGAAGGGCTACCGCGACCTCACGGCACAGATGGTGAACGTACTCGATTCCCCCGAAGTCGACAAGGACTTAACTCTTGCGCTAATGAAATTGGGGCGCGAATCGCTGGCATTGTTCACGGCTGTGGAGGAGAACAAGGCGGGCCTGCTCTATCTCGACAATCGCTTTGTGCGCGTGCTGGAGCCCGGAAGCTACGGCTTGTGGGCCATCCGCGCGCCGCGTGTGGACGTGATCGACCTGCGCCGGCAGACCCTCGAGGTCTCCGGCCAGGAGATCCTTACCAAGGATAAGGTCACGCTCCGTGTGAACATCACCGCCGAGTTCCAGGTCAACGATCCGGTCAAGGCCGGTACGTTGGTCAAGAGCTTCAGCGATCACCTCTACCGCCAGTTGCAGTTGGCGGTTCGCCAAACCCTCGGCAAGCGAACGCTCGACGAGGTTCTGGCCGACAAGGTTGACGTGGACCCCGCCGTGCTCGCCGAGGTCCGCGCCGATATGGCCACGCTGGGTGTCGACGTCGGTATCATCGCCCTCAAGGATGTCATCCTGCCGGGCGAGATCCGCGAGATCCTCAATCAAGTGGTGGCGGCGGAGAAGCAGGCGCAAGCCAATCTGATCCGCCGCCGTGAGGAAACGGCTGCCACCCGCAGCCTGCTCAACACCGCCAACCTGATGAAGGATCACCCGGTGCTGATGCGCCTGAAGGAATTGGAAACGCTGGAGAAGCTGACCGAAAAGGTGGGCTCCGTGACTCTGCACGGCACCGGTTTCCAGTCCTTGTTGACGAAGTTGATGGATTAGGGCGGGCCGTCCCGCCCCCTCGTTCGTTCTTTAGCGCAGCGGATGCGCCAGGCGCTGCACGTCGGCCAGCCAGTTCTTCACCACCTGGACGCTGTCCTGTGGCGATTCCCGGTTCGACAGCTTCGCCATCAGAAACGACTTTCCATCCGGCGCCAAATGGTAAACCGGATACCAGCGGGCCGATAGCTCGTATTGCGCCGCCGGGAACAGCAACCGCGGCTTTCCGATTTGCGGCTGGGCACCGCCCTGGAACGCGACCGCCATCATATTCCGGTCTTTATCCACGAAGTAGATCTGCCTTCCATCCGGGCTCCAAACCGGTGCGTTCCCTGTGCCCACAGGTAGCGCGGCGCTGCCCTCCACCAAGGGGTACGGCTTCACGACCAATTCATCGGAACTACGGCGCAGTGCCACCCAACGCACGCCGGGCGAAACACGAGGTAGCGTATACGAACTCAATAGCCGTGTCCCGCCTCCCGACGGCTGATCCAACGGCAACGAAAACAGCAGCGAAACGATTCCCGGATGGAACCCCTCGACAAACAACAGATCCTTTTGCCCGCGCACGATGGGGGCAGGATATCGGGAGAAGTCCAAGACCGGGGTAAGCAGTTGCTCCTCACCTGGCGGATCAATCGGCTGGCGCATCAACCCTCGTCCCATCCGGCTGAAGTAGATGGCCTTTCCATCTTCCGCGAAGACGCCGCCCGGCTCGGCGTAGTGGACGCCGTTGATGCGGCGCCATTCGCCCGCCCCCAATGGCATCAGCCACAACTCCCACTGGGCGGAGGACTCGTCGTACTTGGACACCAACACCGTCTTGCCGTCCGGCGACAGGTCCACCGGGACGTATGGACCCGGCGGAACGGGGATTGGCGTTTCCTTGCCGTCGAGACCCACCCAGAACAATGTCCGGTCGGGCACAGGCCTGGTCGCCTGCACATAGACCAGGGTGCCGTCGTCGGACAGCGCCATGTTGCCGCCACTCCAGGATGCCCGCGCCACACCCTGGCGAACCGCGGCTTCCGGCCCCACCAACTCCTTCTTCCGGATGTCAAGCGGTGCCGCGTAAAGGGTGGTCCCGCGGTGATAAATCAGGTGTCCGGTCGGCGCGTAGAAACCACCCGCGCCTCTAGTCAGTAGCTTATTTTTTCCGGCCACCGGATCCGTCATCCAAATCTCCCGAATCGGTCCACGCGAGAGCGACACCAGCAATTCTCCGCCAGGCAATTTCTGCACGTTGCTCTGCCACTCCTTCTGACCTGAGGTGGGGTCCATCGGTCCCGTTACCTCCTCGGCTTTGGCCGGATCGGAGAGCGGGAAACGCCAAATAGTCGACGACAAACGCGCCGGCTGTTTCAGAGACAGGGATGTGTAATAGAAGAAGCCGTCTTTGGTCCAAAGGCCGCCGGATGGCATATACGTGCCGGCATTCAGGAGCCGGGTGGACTGCACGCCGTGAATTGGCATCCGGTACAGTTCCCCATTAGCGCGGTAGACCAGACTCTCGCCGTCCGGGGAGAGCCACATCGCGGTCACCCCAGGAGGCACTGCCGCCGTTCGCATCGTTTTGTCGGCCAAGCGGCGGTAGAGAATCTGTTGACGCGCCCGGTCCGTGGCCAGCACTGCCACAACCTGACCGTCAGCCGATATCGATACCGTCGGCCCGAACTCGTTCGCCACATAGTGGGCGGGCGGCAGTTCAATACTGAATTCCTCCACCGCACCGGCGTAAGTCTCAACGCGGGGGAGCCACCGCCACACCATCGCCGCAAGCAGCATGACCAGAACGCCAGCGATGGCCAGGAGAACCCACCGTCGCGCGGGCTGCTTAACGGGAGGGCTGGCCGCCTGCTCCGTTTCTACGGGAGTCGGCTCGATAAGCAGGGTCTTCGACGGTTCCGCTACGTCCAGTTTGGCTTCTGGCTCCGCTTCCGGCTCCACGATCTCCAGGGGGGCGGGAGTCTGGGCGGCGGGTATTACGTACGTAACGGCAGCGATGAAGCGATACCCCTTGCGAGGTACCGTCTCGACAAAATGAGGCGCGTCCGGATCATCCCCCAGGCTCTGGCGCACTTTACGCACCGCCGTGTTCAAGCTGGTGTCGAACTCAACGAAGGTATCGGGTGTCCAAAGGAGTTCCCGAAGTTCGTCGCGTGTGACCAATCGCCCGGCGTTTTGCACCAGGCAGGCCAGCACGCGAGCAGGTTGATCCTGAAGTTTCACAGCACGGCCGCCCCGCGTGAGGGTCAGGGCCCGCAAGTCCATCTCGAACGGTCCGAAGCGCGCCACACGCGGCGGCGGAGCGGACGGACTGGGAGAAGGATGCGGCGCCATAGCACGGTGGGGTTGAAGGCTCTCTTCTCACTGTAGCAAGCGTCAGTGAACAGTTCACAACAATCTCCCACCCCTTTGAAAACAAACAGATTCACAGTTCAGATGAGCGATTCACCCCGGCGTCAGAGCCTGTCCATTGAGAGCGCGGCCGGGCTCTCCGTAAGCTCCTTGCAAGCGGCTGGAGCGGCGTTCCCGCTCAGCCGTGATCTTGCACAAGAGGAGGCATGACTAAATGAAGGATCTGACGCGTGTGTCACCTTTGGTCACGGCTGCGTTGCTTGCGATGAGCCTGACGCCGGCGGCGCTGGCCGACAAGGACAACTACAACTGCGGAAATCTCAACCAACCCAAATGCAACGGTGGCGACTTTGAGTATGCCAATATCGTCGCCGGAGAATTGCACAAGTGTGAAGTCGATCTCACCGAGGTTGACGGGTACTGCCGGAACAATAAGCGCATCACCACGACGACAAGCCGCAACGAATGGTACAAGTGGGCGCTTAGCGAACAGTCCCATGGAATCGGCCGCAACACTCCGATTAACTTCATCACTTGGCCGGCGTCCCACAACGCGTATGCGTCGGAAGCATCGGGCTTCGGATCGGGGAACTACACCAACCAGCGTGTATCGATAACGGACCAGTTGAATCTTGGCATCCGGCATCTGGAGCTTGATCCAAAGTATTATCCAGCGCCGCTATCGGCGGATTTTGCTATTCGCCTTTGTCACGCGTACTCCGTGGAACTGTGCGGCGCGCCTGCCTTTCAGAACCGCCTGTTCGGCTTCGCGTTGACTGAGATTGCGCAGTGGATCGACGCCAACCCGGGGCAAGTCGTTTACATTAAGCTCGACAACATCGATCTGGGCGTTAACATCACGAAGGTACACCAGGAGATCGCCCAATACCTAGGAGGACGTGTGTACCAGGTCCCGCTTCCGCAAGCGGCGGTGTGGCCCACCATCGCCGACATTCGCCGCGTTGGGAAATCCGTGATCGTGGCCCAGCACAACGCCAACACTCCGGAAATCATCTCTCCGTTGGTGTTTAATGCCGTTGGCCTGGTGCAATCGGACAATCATCCGAAAGACCAGAATTTCGACACCTGTATCGCCCATGACGGCAAGAATCCCGTTCAGCGCGGCGCGTTCGCCCGCTCCACGTGGTGGGATACCGCCGAAGGGCGGACGAAGCTAAACAAGGGTGACAAAGACACTGGTTTGTACACCAACGACAATGTCGCCAAGGCAGCCAACTGCGGTGTTGCGGTAATTGGATTGGACTTCATTGACGGGCTGTATTCCAGCTACAACATCTCGCCCAGCAACGAGGCCGATACCCGGCTGAAGCACATGGTCTGGAGTTGGACGGAAGGCGATTTCGGTAACCGCGGCCCCGCTTACCAGAATCCGGCCAACGGACGGTGGGTCTCCGCCAGTTCCAGCAATGTCCTCCCGGTCGCCTGCGCCATCAGGAATCCCGGCACGCGCCAGGATCGCGGCTGGCAGGTTACCAACGCTGCCATCCCATGGAACAAGGCCCTTGGCGACGCCAAGTGCGTCGAAGAGTTTGGCGCCAGCTATGAATTCGCGTATCCCGTGAACGGGTATCAGAACCGGGACTTGAAGAACCTTGCCGGTGGCCGCACGGCTTGGCTTGGCTACAGTCGCGTTTCCACCCCGAATGTCTCCGTTTCCTCTACATCGCTGGTTTTCCGCATGGATCCGACCGGCCCTCCGCCCGCCACGCAGTCTATCCGGATCAGTGCCGCGCCCGGCACCACGCTCGGCGCCACGGCCTTCGGCAACGTCCCGCTGAACTACCAGTTACCGGCGAATGCGCTGGCAACCGGCGAGTATAACCTTGTGGTTGGAATCGGGAGCGCTGCCGGTTCCCTCCCGCCCGGCACGTACACCGGCGGGATCGACGTTAGCTTCTACCCACCTGGCTCGGTGCCAGGTTCCGCCAACCAGGAAATACAGCCGGTCGTTTTCAACATCACGCTGGTGGTCCGCGCAAACTCGGCCTTGTCGGCGTATGCCGACCCAGTGACCGCGCGTCAAGGCGCTCCGGTCAGCCTCAGAGCCACCTTTACGGCGGGCATATCACCGGCCGGCGGCATCAAGTTTTACCGCATTCGCGACGCAAACGGGAGGTCGACCGGGCAGGAGACGGTGGCAACCGGCACGGCTACGGGCATTGATGGAGTGAAGGTGGAAGTGTCCAACCTCCCCCTGGGCACAAACACCTACGTAGCCAGCTACATCGGCGACGAGATCAATCTTGGTTCCGTTTCAGAGCCTTTCACGTTTACCGCAACACCGAGGATCCTGGCGAACCCGGCCTCAGTGCTGATGACGCGCCAGGCGGGCTCCTCCATCCGCCCTAAGCCCAATGTGGCGCTCAGCAATCTGGCCACGGGCCCAGCCGCCAATCACAATTGCCCTTGGCTGGAAATGGCTTTCTTCCAAAGCACGCTGACGCTTTCGGTGACGGATGCAGCCATGACCTACGCGGTGGGCAGCTACCCCTGCAACGTCACCATCACCGACTCGTTGACAAACCAGGGCCTGGGCAGCACGGTGCTTCCGGTGGAGTACCGCGTGCAAACCAGCCTCTCCGCCACTCCAAGCCCGGTAAGCCTGTCCACCTTCACGGCAACACAGACCGATGTCCAAGTGCAAGCCGCGGGCGGCGCTTCGATTCCGCTTTCGGTGAGCGCGGATCGCCCGTGGATCCTTACCGAATTGAACACGTTACAGACTCCGGCGACGCTCCGCGTTAGTATCGACACGCAGTCGCTGCCAACTGGCATTTCCACCGGATCCGTTACGGTGCAATCCACGCTGGCGTCACCGCTTACGATCCCAGTCACTTTCCAGAAGGTGGCGCCCACCACCATAACCAGCACGCCCGCCGGCCGTACGGTGATCGTCGACGGGTCTCCGGTAACGACTCCGGCCACGTTCACCTGGCAGCCCAATACGAACCACTCCCTATCGGCAATCCCGCAGATCGTCAATGGCACTCGCTACACGCCGGTGATCTGGCAGTTCGGAGCAGCCGCATCGCTGGGCTCCAGCACGACGGCGATCGCCGATGCCAACGGCGGCACCTACACGGCCGGCTTCGAGACGGCCTACCGGCTAACCACGACATCGGTACCGGCCAACGGCGGAGGCGTGTCCGCGACGCCCAATAGCGCCGACGGCTTTTATGCTCCCGGCACGCCCGTGCTGCTGAACGCCACCCCCTCCACGAACTGGTCGTTCACCGGTTGGACCGGCGACCTGACCAGCGTCAATCCGCAACAGACCCTGGTGATGTCGGGCCCCCGCTCCGCGATTGCCGGCTTCAGCCAGAGCCAGCAAATCAACGCCTACATCACGTCCAACGCTCCGGGCGCCACGGCTACGGTGAATGGAACCAGCTATACGCTGCCAGCAAGCCTCCGGTGGACGCCAGGGCAAGTAGTCGCCATCTCCGCGCCAGGATTAGTGACGCAAACCATCAGCACCCGGTGGAGTTTTGCCAACTTCACCAGCAGCACGCCCATCAACAATGGCTCCCTGGTTGTCCCGCAGACCGATGTCGATGTCCGCCTGAATTACACCCGCCAGTTCCTGCTTACGGCATCCTCCTCGCCAGTGGAGGGCGGTACGGTTACGGGAGCCGGCTGGTACAACGAGGGAACCGCGGTTGTGGTGCAGGCGGTGCCAAACACCGGCTACGGTCTCATCTCCTTCACGGGTGATTTCGCCGGTGTCACGGAGAACCCGATGACGGTGATCATGGCGGGCCCCCGCAACGCGGTGGCGAACTTCAAGGTCACCGGCCAGCCGGCATTGGTCGCGACGGTTCTGGCTCGCATCGCCGGTCCGGGCCCCAACCAGCGCACGGTCCCGATCCAGATTCGCAACACTGGCACGGCGATGGCGCCCGGCACCTCGCTCACCGGCATCACGGGTATTGTGGTGCTCTCCGGATCCGGTAGCGTTACCGTGGCAACCCCGGCGCCCATCGGCTACGGCGACATCCCCGCGGGCGGCGGGGCCACCCAGAACGTAGTCTTCGACTGGCCCGCCACCGCCATCCGCGTATCCTTCACGGCGAACTATACAACGGCGATTGGCAGACCGGGATCCACTACGTTCACGGTCTTCCGCTAATTCCAGCTACGAAAGGACCACAACCATGCGATCCACTTCTCTCTTCCGGAATCTCGCACCTCTCATGCTGGCAATAAGCGGCTCTCTCTTCGCCGCTCCGGTACTCACGATTAGTCCTGACCCGCTGTCCGGCCTGCCTGGCGAACATGTGGGCTGGAGTTTCTCCCTCACCGCGGACGATACCTTCTGGATATCGGCCGTCACCTCCTACCTGGACGGCGAAAGCAACTCGCTGCTCGGTTTCTACACCGACAGGATCGGGCCCCAAGGGGGGCCCGTGAACTTCTCGCTAGCTCCCAATGCCCCAACCTGGACCCAAAGCTTCGACTACGCCAATGGTTTAGGAGTGGGCTCCTATTGGATCGACGCGGGAGCGACCATCGGCGCCACCAACACCGGGACGCTGATCGTTGCCTTCGATCTGTTCAGTGACGATCCGGCCACCTGCGGCAGTTGCCAGGTGGGTTCCGGTAGCGCATCGGACACCTTCACTATCAATACTACCGATGTGCCGGAACCCGCCACCGCCCCGCTGGTGGTCGCCGGCCTATTGCTGGCCGCCCTCGGCTATCGGCAAGACAAAGACGAATCCCTGCGAGACAGAAAGAGGTGAGTCAATTGGCCGACAACGGCGAGCCGCATCCAAATGACGGTGAATTAAAGACTATCCAACGGCCCGTCAGGAGCGGCGACGTTGATCGTTTCGAGGTAATGGCAGGCGGTGGTGGCTGGCAACCGCCACCGCCACTCCTACTGGCGTGCCTGATAGAAGCCCGACTGGGAATCGTCAGCCGGCGAGAACCACCCTTTGAGGACCTTCGTGAACTTCTGAAAAGCAGGGTCGGCGCAGCTTGTCAGTGTGACCTTCGCCGCCACCTGCGTGAAAACGGTTCGACTACGTTGCCTGCGCTTGCAGGCCCAGCGGGACCTCGCCCCGCCAGTTACGAAGTTGCGGATGTTCCGGCCCCTCAACAATCTGCGTTGCACCATCGTTATCCTGCGAGAAGCAGAGGATCTCCTCGATAGCAACCGCGCTCAGGAGAATCGGCGAGTGTGTGGTGAGCAGGACTTGGCCATCGTAAACCGATGAGAGAGATTCGTAAATGGCTTCAAGGGCGGCTGGATGCACGCCGTTCTCGGGCTCCTCGATGAGGTAGACCGGCGACTTGGCCGGCACATAGGCGAGAAGGGTCAGCGCTAGCAGCCGGAGCGTGCCCTCGGAGATGTGGTGGGATGGGAGTTCGAGGCCGTTGTTGTAGCGAATGGTCAGGTAACTTTGGTTGTCCCAATCCTGCACACGCATGCCGATTTCCGCGATGTCGGGGAAGACGGTACGAACATGCTCCAGCCAGCGGCGGTAGAGATCGGATTGCCCGCGCTGGAGCCTCTCCACCAGCCACGGGAGGTTGCCGCCGTCTTTGTGGGGTGGGTCATTGCGGAGTGTGGAAGGCGAAGGACGCCGCATGGCATCAGCAACGAGTTCGATAGGTTGAACTTGGAACGAGAGAAGAAAGTCGAGATGATCGATCAGATCGGGAGCGGGGTGCAGGAATAGCAGTTCCAGCACGGAGCGGTCGGTTTCGAGATGGGCTTTGTTTAACCACTCCAGTTCCGGCGCGCCAGTCACGATGTGCTGGAGAGTACGCGCCATGAGCGGGACCGGCGGGAGACCCGGCGAGTGGATCTCGATGCTCTCCCTTAAGACTTGAGGACCGGAATCGACATGAATATCGATTCCATAGCGGGCGGTACTTGCGCCGTTTTCAGGCGCGGTGGACTCGATTGCCAGGTGGATAACGCCCGGTCGCTTCTGCCACAAGAGTTCCAGCGGGTTAGTGGTGCGGCCGTCGAATGCCTTTCGGAGTCCGTCTTTGGAGATGGACTGGAGGAATTGAATCGCATCAAGGAAGTTGGACTTTCCGCTACCGTTGACTCCGGCCAGCACGCAGACCGGCCCGAGCCGCTGGGCGACCGACCGGAGCGAGCGGAAACCGGAGACTTCGATGCGACTTAACATTGCTTACGGCGCTGGCGCGGTCGAGCCGCGCACAGAGGGCACCCTCTCTCAGGGTAGCCCGTTTGGTAGGTCCTTCGTTCCGGCTATTCCGCTTCGCCTACCCCCACAACTCCGTAACAATCTTCCCTTTCACCAACTCCCGCGGCTGATTCAAGTGATTCCGAATCTCCATCTCCGGATCAATCCCCATCGCATAGTAAATGCTAGCCAGCAGATCCGCCGGATGCACCGGCTTCTCCTTCGGGCTGGAAGCCGTAGCGTCCGACTCCCCATACTGCACCCCACGCCCAATCCCCGCACCCGCAATCACCGCGCTATAGCAATACGGCCAGTGATCCCTTCCGTCCGGTGAATTCGAGTTCCCCGATGTCGACACTCCCAACCGCGGACTCCGCCCAAACTCACCCACCGCCACCACCAAGGTCTCCTTCAACAACCCGCGCTGGTCCATATCCTCCAGCAGCGCCGACAAGCCACGATCCAACTTCGGACAATGCAGATTCTTCAACGGCCCGAAGTTCGCCGCATGCGTATCCCACGCCGTCGTCTCCGGATCGCCATTCGCCACCGACGGCCAGTTCACCTGCACGAACTTCGTCCCGGCCTCAATCAATCGCCGGCCCATCAACAAACTCTGCCCGAACGTATGCGCCCCATACCGCTCGCGCATCTTCTCGGACTCCTTGTTCAAATCCATCGCATCGCGAGCCTTGCCTGACAGCACCAAGTCGTACGCTTTGCCGTAATACTCATCCACCGCCGACTGCCCCAGCGCCTTCTCTAACTCCGGCATGCTGCCGTTCACGCCCTTCAACAGCTCAAAGCGATCCTTCAACCGCTCCGGCGGTACATCCTTCCGCAACGCCAGGTCTTCCAACTTCACTGGCTTGGCCGGATCCTGATACATGCGATACGGATCATACGCCTTGCCCAGGAAGCCCGCCGCGCCGCCCTTGCCGATAATCCCCGATTCCTGCAACGGCCGCGGCAACTCCACGAACGGCAGCACCGGCTCCTGCAACGGCTTCAGCTTCGACACGTGGCTGCCCGCGGTGGGGAAGTCCGCTGGCGAAGGTGGCTCCAACTGCCCCGAGGGCGACACCTTATCCGGCGAATAGCCCGTCAACATCTGGTAGATCGCCGCCGTGTGATTGAACAGCCCGTTCGGCGTATAGCTCATCGAGCGGATCAGCGTCGCCTTGTTCAGATGCTCCGCCATCATTGGCATGGTCTCGCTGACGTACGTGCCGGCTATCTTCGTCTTGATCGGCTTGAACTCGCCCCGAATGTTCGCCGGAGCATCCGGCTTCGGATCCCAAATGTCGATGTGCGACGGCCCGCCCTGCAGGAAGATCATCATCACGGACTTCGCCGAGGCAAAGCCGCGCGCCCCCTGGTATTTGTTGGCCGTCGTGGCCCCGTGAGCCTTCTGATACCGGAAAAGGCCCGGCAGGCTCAATCCCATCAACCCGATGGACCCAATCCGCATCAACTCGCGGCGGGTCGGTCCTTCGCACGTATAGCCCCGGCGTCCTGGAATGTTCAGCATGACGGCTTCTCCTTAATACAGGTACAGAAATCCCTTGCTATTCAACAGTGCCCACAGCAGGTCCTGCGCTCGCGACGCACGCGGGCCTCCTGCCAGATACTTCAACCCACGCTCGCTCTCGTCCTTCGAAGGACTACGGCTGAACGCGGCCAAATACAGGTCTTCGACAATGGCCTGATCGTTCGCTCCGCCCAGAACGAGTTTCGCCACTCGCCCCTTCGGATCGGCGACGGCATCGGAAATCGTCTTGCCGTTCACCAGGTTCAACGCCTGCGGCAAACTGAAGTCGGTGCGGCGCTCGCATTCGCAAGCCGAATCGCGCAGCGGGCGTCCAAAGACATCCAAAAAGCCTTCCTTGCCCACGTGCGGATCGGGCAACTGCGCCGCCGTAGTATCCTCGGGCACCTCGGGGAACTTCGGCCGCACCCCCGCTGCCGAGGCCACCGCATCCATCAACTGCTCGGCCGACAACCGGCGCGGCATCGCGTGCGAGAAGTTCGTGGAATCGCCCTCGTTCCATTCATTCGTCTGGAACGACGCCTGATAGGCCCGCGAATTCACAATCGTCCGCATCAGGTGCTGCACATCGAAGTTATGCGCGATGAAGTCAGCAGTCAGCGCCTCCAGCAGTGCGGCATTCACCGGCGGATTCGATGCCCGGATATCATCCACCGGGTCAATAATCCCCTTCCCGAAGAAATAGCTCCAAACGCGGTTCGTCACCGACTTCGGGAAGAACGGGTTATCCTTCGACACCAGCCAATCGGCCAGTGCATCGCGCCGCCGCGAATCGTCCGGAATCGCAACCGGCTTGGCCGAAGCCAGCAGAAACTCCGGCTTCACCACCCGCCCATCCTTCGGATGCTTCATCTCATAGTCGGCGCGCTGGTCGAAGATGATCTCCTCGCCCACCTCATACCCGGCCCGCAAACCCACCGCCGAGAAGAACGCCGACATCTGGTAATACTGATTCTGCGTCCAGCGTTCGAACGGATGATCGTGGCACTGCGCGCACACCATGCGCACACCCAGGAACACCTGCGTCGTCTTCTCCATGGTCGGCTTGGCGTCACGCGTCACCCGGAAGTAGTTCGCCGCTGGATCGTCATAAGCACTGCCGCGCGAGGTCAGCAGTTCCCGTACCACCTTGTCATAAGGCTTGTTGCTCGCAATCGACGTGCGAATCCATTCCTGGAACGCGTACACGCCTTTATCACCCAGATACTTGCGGCTGGATTGCAGCAGGTCGCCCCACTTGACGGTCCAATGATCCACATACGCCGAAGAGGCGATCAGCTTGTCGATCATCTTTGCGCGCTTTACCTTCATCGGCGCCGCATCGGCCACGAAAGCCTTCACCGCCTCCGGCGTAGGCAACTGGCCAGTCAGATCCAACGTGACCCGCCGCAGGAACGTCGCATCATCGGCCGCCGCCGACGGCTGGATCTTCAGCTTCTGCAGCTTCGTATCGATCTTCGTGTCGATGTAGTTGTGCTGCGGCAGAGCCTTCCACGCAAAGCCCGGCTTTGGATTGACGATCGTCACCGGCACGGTGGAAAACTTGCCCTGATACCGGACCAGCAGCGTCGCTTCCCCAACGCGTTCCCCGTTCACTACGGACTTGTCATTCACCTTCGCCACATCCGGCGTGTTCGATTCCACCGTCGCATCCCGCGTCACATCGCGCGTCTGCCCATCGGCATACTTCGCCGTCACCTTCACCTGCGCGGATTCGCCAGGCTTCGGCATCTCAATCTCTTTCGGCGTTACCGTCAACTCCGTGACGCTATCCTTCGCCGCATCGCCGAACGGCACACCCTGCGCGATCCAATTGAAAATGGTCCTGTAATAGTCCGAGTCCTTCTCAAACCGCAACCCGCCGCCGTGCGCCACTTCCTGAATCGGCTTGGCCAGCATGAGGCTCTTGCCCGGATCGGCGCGGTTGAACCGCCGCCCCGACAAGTCATACAGCAACGCCTCGTAATCGAACTGCGGATCATACCCGCGCAGCGATAGCTTGAACCCGTTCTTCCCCTTCGCCGCGCCATGACACGGCCCCGACGTGCAACCCGCCTTGTTCAGAATCGGCGCGACATCCCGCAGGAACGTCACCCGCTCCTGCGTCTGCGCGCTCGCTACCGCCGCGACACTAACGGCCAGAACCAGATGCTGCCACATTCGCCGATTTCACCTCTTCAATCTCAATCTGAATCGGGCGCGATACGATTTCATCCGTCTGCCCGTTACGCAGGATGCGGCCCGTCACAATCACGTCGTACTTCGACGGCCGCGTCAGCTTCGTCGTCGTCATCAGGAACGTGCCCGTCGACGGATCCTTCGGATCCTGCCGCGCATCGATTACCCGCACATCGCCCGCACCCACCATGTCCGCCGTCACCGCCTTCGGATACGGCAGATTCTCCTGCTTGCCCGTGAACTTCCAGCGGAACTTCAGCTCATCGCCTTCTTCCATGCGCCGCCGCCCCAGCAGCGAAACCTCCACCGTCGCGGGCGGCGGTTCCGTCGTTGCGGCCGGCAGATCCAAATTCAACCAATAGGCGGTCAACGGACGCTGGCGATCCACCGATCCCTGCAATGTGGCGCCATTCACGCCCACCACAATCCCCGGCCCTTCCGCCTTCCGCACGATCTCCTGCCCGTCCGGCAGCTTGCCCACGCCTTCGATGCTCAACTCCAGCGGCCCCACGCTAACGCCAGGCTCGCTCGAAACCACCAGCACCCCGCGACTGTTGCGATTGCGCGCATTCTCCTTCACCGGAGCGCCGGCCACCACATAACCGCCTTCCACCTTCAATCCCTTCGGCGCATTCGCTACCCGCAACTGCACATCACCATCGAAGCCGCGCCGCTCCACCGTCACCGGCACCGCCACCGAACCGCCCTGCGGCACGTTCACATACGGCACATTCAACGTGATCTTGAAATCCTGCGCCAGCTTCTGCGCGTTCAGGCGATACGCGTAGCCCGGCCCGCCACGCAGAGCCAGATCCTCCACCGTCACCGTCAACGTCTTCACGCCTTCCGGCACGTCCAATCGCAACATCGGATCGCCTGCCGTGCGGCTTTGGTTCACATTGAAGAAGTCCTCCGCCAAAGGCTCATCGCCGGACCGGCCGATCTTCGTCCCCTTCTCGTCGTAAACCGTGATCACCGCCATCAGCTTCGACGTACCTAACTCGCGAGCCTCCACCCGCAGCGTCACCGCATCGCCGGGGCTCACCTGAAACTGATACTTGTCAATCTCCGCCGGCTGCGACACCTTGCCGTTCACCGTCACCGGCACGGCCAGCGCCGCCGTAACAGGTTCCGTCATTTCCGGATCATCGCCAACGGCAAACGGCACTGGCAGCGACGGGCTATCCGGCAGATTCACGAAGATCTGCTTCTCCTTCGCCCCCACTTTGCTCAGATCCGCCATCACCTTCTGCGTAGCGCTGAACGATACCGCCACCTGCTTGCCGCGCTGCCCGCCCAACGGGAAGATCTCCTTGGGATACGGATACGCGCCCGTCTTCAGGCGATAGTAATTCGCTGGCTGCGTCGAATACCGCGCATCATGCAGTTCCACGTAGTAGTAACCCTCGCGCGGAAACGTCACTTCCACACGCGAATCCAAGCCCAGCAGCGGCGTGTCTTCCGACCGCGCGATCATCCTGCCCGACGCATCCAGCACCCGCACCACCGGGTCGATGGCCGACCCCACGCGCCGCGCCTCAACTTCGAACACCCGCTTCTCACCAGCCTTGCCGCTCACGCGAAACACATCGCGCTCGGCCCCCCGCAGCATCCCGTTCAATGTCACCGGCGTCGAGGGAAGCGATTGCGCATTCTCCACGCTATCGTTCGAATTCGGCAGTGCCCCCGCCCGCGACTCCTCTTCCGCAATCTCCGGGAAAGAGCCCACCGCGAAAAACTGGATGTTCGAAATACCATCCGGCGTGGTAACCCGGATCGGATACACACCCACCGCCAGTTCTTCCTTCGGCTCCACCAGGAACGACGCGTAACGCCCTTCCAACATCGGCCCCGTCTTCTCCGGCGCCATGGGCGTGAACGACGCCGGCATCGTCGACCAGATCTTCGTGCCTTCGTTCAATTCCCTGCCAACAATCGTCAGCGTGAACGGACGCCCCTTCTGCGCCCCTCTCGGCTGTAGTTCGTTAATCACCGGCGGCGCCGCAAATGCCGCCGTAGTTGCCAGGGCAAAGAGCAGAGTCTTCATTGCAATCCGCCTCCTGAAGATGCCGATAACGGAACGGGCACAAACGACCGCTCCAACTTGCAGTCCGCCGCATTGTAGAGGCGCACCATGCCATCAAATCCGCCGGTCGCCAGCCGCTTGCCGTCCGGCGAAAACTGCACCGCATAGATGCCCGCGTTATGCCCCGTGCACGCCGCTATCCGCGCTCCCGTCTCCGCGTTGTACAAGCTCACGTTCGCCGCCGCCCCGGCCACCGCAATCACGTTCCCATCGGGCGACCAGTCCAGCGCGAAGATTGCTCCATCCTGGCGGTCCAGCTTGCGCACCAGCGTCGCCTCTTCGCCCACCTTCATATTGCGCGGCCGGTCCATCATATAGATGTACGGCACACGCTCCTCGCCCCCCACCACGATCCAATCCTTCTTCGGATGCCGCGCCACCGCCGACAACTCCCCGCGCATCTGGTTCACGTTCTCTAAAAACTGGCCGGCGTTGGCGTCCACCAGTTTCGCCGCGCGGTCCCGCCCCACGGATACGAACCGCTTGGAATCCACACCGAAGGCCGTCGCCAAGACCCAGTTCTCGTGGCTGCTCATCTTGTACAGCTCTTTCCCGGTCTTCACTTCGAAACCGTGAACCGTGTTGTCCGCGCAGCCCACCACTACCTTCGAACCATCCGGCGCAATCGACGCTCCGAACACCGTATCGTTCGTCAGTTCCGCCGTCCGCAATTGCTTGCCCGCCCGCGGATCCCAGAACTGCACTTCCCCGAACCGCGCCGGCGTCCCACCGCCCGCCACCAGCACCGACCCATCCGGCGACCAGACGATCGACAAAATCCGCTCCGCCTTGCCCGCCAGCCGCTTCGGCGCACCGCTGCCGTCCACGTTGTGAACCAGTACCTCGCGATTCCCGCTCACCGCGATCTGCCGCCCATCGGGCGAAAACCGCAGTGCCGTGATCACCGGCGGCTGCACGTACACCGATGGCCCGCTCGAAGTGGCTTCCACTGGAGTATCGTCCTTGGCGCCCGCCTTGATCCACTCGCGCACAATGGCGACATCGGCTTCCGGCAGCGCCGGCTGCCCCAAGGGCATCGACGGCTTCATCGCCCCGGTCATGTATTTCACGGTAAGGCTGTCGTCCGGCGCTCCCGCCACAAACGCCGCACCCCGATTCCCACCGGCTTGAAACGCCGCGTAAGTCGTGATGTCCAGCCCCGACGACTTCATGGACGGCTGATGACACCCGGCACAACTCTTTTGCAGCAACGGACGAACATCTCGATGAAAACTAGGCTCCGCCGCAAGCAAACCAGGCGCCACCGGCAGAATGGCCCAGACAAACGAAAAGCGCATAGGGATTCCCAGACTGTGGCTAGTATACCTGATGCGATTTTCGCCGGAGTGGAGCCGCTGTCGAGCCTGAGGTGCGGATTATCGCGTCCGGCTCTCGGCTACACTAGTACCGCAGCAGCGGCTTCAAGCGAGCGGCGATCTTCTCGGCATCGCCGTCCTTCATGCACCAGGGGCTGAAGCCGATGATGCCGTTCTTGGCGCGGGAAGGGTTGGCGTGTACGCTCGGGTTGCCTTTCTCGAGTTCAATCATGACCTGCAGAGCCGTGCGCGGCGCATCCTTCGCGACATGCACTTCCAGCGATGGAATAGTAGAGGCGTTGACCTGCACGCGGGCATGATCCAGGCCGGATAGCGCCGCGTGTAACGACTTGATGTGTTTCCCCAGGCGCGCGCCACGCTGTTCGTCGGTTTCCGAGGCGAACTTCTTCAGCGCCACGAGCAAGCCAACGACAATCTCTTTGCCCACCTTGCACGGGCGGCCGATGCCATGATGCGGCGCGCCGGGCAGCCGGCCCTTGTCGATGAACTCCTTCGGCGGATCCCATTGCTCCCAATAAATATCCAGATCCAGGTGCTGCAGGATGGCCGACATGATCAGGTCGCGCTTTCCCGCCAGTATTCCGGAGGACTGCGGACCGCCGATCGCCTTACCGCCGGAGAAGGCCACCAGGTCGGCCCCTTCGGAGATAAAGCGCTTGAGATTGCTGACCGGCGGCAACTGGCCCGCGGCGTCGACAATCACCGGCACGTTGTGGGCGTGGGCCGCCTTTACCACTTCCGGCAGAGAGGGCTGCGCGTTGCCGTTCGCAACGTAGAAGACGGCGGCCGTTTGCGGGGTGATGGCAGCCTCGATCTCCCAGGCTTCGCAGTCGCGCACGCCCGCTCCGGCATAGCGGTCGGGCAGACCTACTTCGATCAGTTGGGCTCCGGCTCCGCGAACGGCATGGTCATAGAAGTTGCGCTGGCTGCGCACCATGACGACCTCATTCTTCATGCCGCGGGTGTCGGGAAGCTTGGACATCTTGATGGGGTCGAGACCGGCGATGCAGGCAGCGGTGCCCAGCAGGAGGCCGGCGGCGGCGCCGGAAGTGACGATGCCGGCTTCGGCGCCCGTGTACTCCGCCAGAACCTTGCTGGCGCCCGCCTGCAGTTCGGCCATCTCCACGCAGTAGGTAGCGGCTTCGGCCATGGCGGCGGCTACGTCGGGATCGAGGAAGCCGCCGGAAAGGCGCGTAGATGGGCCTTTGGCATTGATGATGGTGCGGACGCCGATCTGGTCGTAGATGCTCATGGTGGGGTGGCCTGTTAACAGCGTACTGCTTCGAGAACGCTCAGCGCTCCCCACCCACGGCTACAACACCCGTGCCTATTACGACCGCGACGTCCACGATTCCCGTTCGATGCACCACTTACCGGCCTGCCGGACAAGCTTCACGGTGCCTTCCTTGCGTTTGCCCTCCTCCGTGCCGGTGACTGTTAGCGTGGAGGAATCGCCCGACTCCTCCGCCTTCAGCACCTGGATGTTCGCGGGGAGCATGGATTGGATGAAGGAGAGCTTCTCGGCGAAATCCGGCTGGTCCATCATCTGGCGAACGCGGGGCGAGGATAGTTCCAGCATGCGGGCCTTGTTACCGGCGCGGAGCGCAGCCACGAATGCCAGGTAGGCCTGCGCCGAGGCGGCCTTGGCGGCACTGGTGGTATCCTGCGGCGTGGGCGCTACTTTGGTGACGCGGGCAGCCACATCGGCGGCGAACCTGATGTTGTACTGATACTTCATCGGGCCGAGAGTCGAAGGCGGGATGCTGAGTGCGCCTTCCATGCGAGTGCTGGTGAATGTTGGGATGGACTTGGCGTCGAAGCCGGTGGAGATACTGACACTGGCTTCCAGCTTATTGGACATAATCGCCGTGCCCAGGCTGGTCTTGGCGGCGCCGATCTCGAACTGGATCGCATTGACTTTGCCGTCGCGGGTAAGGCGCATGAGTTCGAAGCGGTCCTGCACGGCGCTGGCGGGGATGGGTGCGTCGGAGACGACCAGTCGCGTGCCGTCCTCGGTGGCAGCGGCCTGCGCATGCTTCATGGCGATGGTGTGGCCGTTAACGGTGAGTGTGCCGGTCGCGGTGCCGGCGTGAACGATGGCGCTGGTCAGTGCCAGCCCGAGTATATGTTGGATCATGGATCTCCTCCTGCCAAGTCAGGCGCGAAAGAGGCCCGGATTCGCGCATCAGGCGGCAGCGAGCATCGCTTTCCAGGTGTCTTCGTCGTGGCCAATACTGATGAGTTTGCCGCCGCGGACGAAGGGCAGTTTCAGGAGCAGCGGGGAGTCTTCGACTTTGCGCAGGAGGTCGGAGTCTGAGACCTTGAGATACTTCAGACCGGCGTCGGCGTAGGCTTTGCCCTCGGTATCGATGAGGCCGGCAAGGGTGAACTTATCGGTGAAGCGCTTGAGTTCCCCAGGAGACATGGGCTTCTGCTTGAGGTCGACGAAGTGAATGGGGATGCGGCGCTCCTTAAAGAAACGCTCCGCGGCACGGGTGGCCGGGGAGTTCTTCACGCCGAAGATCTGGACGCTCTGAAGAGGCAAGCGACCATTATCGCCCGCCTCGGAGGGCTGGTACACTGTGCGCAGCTATGCTTCGCTTAACGTGGATCGCTCTATGCGGTGTGATGGCTTTCGGCCAGACTCCGCGGCCGGTTTTGAGCCCGGAGGTGCATGCGGACCGTACGGTGACGTTCCGGTTGAAGTCGCCGAGTGCCAAGGAAGTCATGTTGTCCCGGGCCGGCGGTCCAAAGGAAACGATGACTAAGGATGAGGCTGGCGTGTGGAGTGTGACCATCGGCCCGTTGGCGCCGGACCTTTACAGCTATAGCTTCGCGGTGGATGGGGTGAACCAGTTGGATCCGAACAACGCGCTGATGGTGCCGAACCTGCTGAACTCCACCACAAGCATGGTGTTGGTGCCGGGCGGAATGCCGTGGGAAGTGGCCGACGTCCCGCATGGCGCCGTGCATAGGTAGAAGTCTAGCGCGGTATCGGCTTGCGCCGATCCGTTTCTAGACTCC
>CAYLPH010000087.1:0-30272 GCA_964385495.1 uncultured Candidatus Solibacter sp. | reverse complement strand
CTTCATCTGCAGGACCACCTTCGTGAGGCCGGCGATGCCGGCGGCGGCCTCCAGATGCCCCAGATTGGACTTGACGGAACCGAGCGCGCAGAAGCCGGTGTCGGCGGTGTCGTGGCGGAAGGCTTTGGTGAGGCCGTCGACCTCAATGGGATCGCCGAGTTCGGTGCCCGTGCCGTGCGCCTCCATATAGGTGACCTGGCGAGCATTCACGCCGGCGCGGTTTAGAGTCTCGCGAATGAGATCGCCCTGCGCCCTCGGATTCGGCACCGTGTAGCCGTTGGTCTTGCCGCCATGATTGACGTGCGTGCCGCGAATTACCGCGTGAATGGGATCGCCATCGGCCAGGGCCGCGGATAGAGGCTTCAGCAGCACTGCCCCCACGCCTTCTCCGGGAGCGAAGCCGTTGCCGCCCGCCCCGAAGCTCTTGCAATGGCCGTCGGAGGACAGCATGCGCTGCGCCGAGAGTTCGACGAAAGAGGATGGATGCAGGTAGAGATTCACGCCGCCCGCGATGGCCATGCGGCACTCGCCATGGCGCAGGCTTTGACAGGCCTCGTGAATCGCCGTGAGCGACGACGAGCACATGGTGTCGACGGGCAGGCTTGGCCCATGCAGATTAAAGAAGTAGGAGACGCGGTTGGCCACCGATCCGAACGACGTGTACGGGGTAACGCCTTTCCGCTTCCACTGCGGCGCGTTCCGTTCGAAGCCGTTCTTCGTAACGCCGGCGAAGACGCCTACTTGGCCCGCAGTGGTTTCGGCGATACGCTCGCGCGTGTAGCCCGCCGATTCGACGGCCTCCCAACAGGTTTCGAGAAACAGCCGCTCGTGAGGATCCATGCCCATGGCCTGCACGGGCGGAATGTTAAAGAAGAGCGGATCGAAGTCGGCGAAGCTATCGAGGAAGCTGCCCCACTTGCCGTAGCTCTTGCCCTGGGCGATGGCTTTGTCCGGGTCGGGTTGGTAGAAGCCTTCGAGCGGCCAGCGATCGGATGGGATCTCCGTCACACAGTCCTGGCCCGATTGCAGAATGTCCCAGAAGGCTTGCAGGTTTGGAGCGTGGGCGTAGCGCCCGCTGATGCCGATGATGGCGATGGGCTCCTGGGAGCCGGGGATGGGGGCGGGGGTAGCGATGGTTGCTTGTTGTGCGACCCTTGGCGGCGTCGTTGGCGCGGGGGTGGCGGGGATCCCCGCCCAGCGCAGACACTCTTCCGGGAACTGCTTCAGGAGCGCGCCGGCCAGGTCTCCCAGGTGGCGGACGTCGAACAGCAGCGTTTGCGAGATCGTGGGGAAGACCTGCGCGAGCCGCTGGTTGAGCTGCGTGATGAGGATCGAGTCGATGCCGTAGCTTTCGAGGGGTTCTTCCTCTTCGAAGCGGTCCTTCGCAAGCCGGATGGTCTCGCCGAACAGGGCTTTGAGCCGGTCTACCACGCGCGGGCGCAGATCGTTGTGTTCGCGCTTCGATGAGGAGAAGAAGGTGTGGCGGAGACGCGCGAGGTCGCCGGCCAGCACCATGACTTGCGGCAGGCCGGATGCCACGGCGCGATAGAAGGCCTGCATGCCGGCGGCGGTCTCCATGGGCTCCGAACCGGTTTCGGCATGGATGGCGGCGATCTTCGCATCATCCATGCGCATGCCGCCTTCGCGCCACAACGGCCAGTCGATGGATAGCATGCGCGTTGCCGGCGATGCCTGGGCAAAGGCATCGAGGAACGCATTGGCGGTGGCGTAGTCGGCCTGGCCGGTGTTGCCGGCCGCTCCGGCGCAAGAGGAAAACAGGACGAACAGCTTAGGCGCAAGGGGGCGCGATGCCCGTTCCAGCAGTACGGTGCCCTTTACCTTCGCGGCAAGCACGTCGGCGAACTCCATGGCGGACTTGCGGGTCAGCCGGTTGTCGTGGGAGGTGCCCGCGGCATGCAGGATGCCATCGAGACGCCCATGGGCGGCCTGGATCTCGCCCATCAGCCTGGTTACGGACGGCTCATCGGTGATGTCTGTTTGCCGGTACTGGGCGATGGCGCCGCGGCGGGTCAGCGTGTCAATGAGCTGCTGTGTCGCGGCGGTGGCATCGGCGCGTCCAGCCAGGACGATCCTGGGCCGCGCGGCGTGCGATGCAATCTCCACGGCGAATAACCGGGCCAGCGCGCCGGAGCCGCCGGTGATGAGGTAGACGCCGTCGTCCTGCCAGCAGTGCTCCGGGGACGGCTGCTGCATCTCTTCAAAGGTCAGCGCTTCCCGCGCGCCGTTGGTATAGCGTATGGCCGCGTCCGCGCACTTGCGATTGTCCGTGATCGCCTGTGCCGGCGGCACGTCAGGGGAAAGCAGGATCACCTGCGCCCGCAGGTTGGGATGCTCCAGCATGGCGGTGCGGAACAGGCCGGTAAGGCCGAGCAGAAGCGGGTCGTCTACCAGAGCCTGGAGCAGCAGCGGCTTGTCGCGGTTCTCCAGCAGTAGGGCTCTGACAGCATCGAAGGCCTGACAGGCAACGGCTTCGAAAGGCCTGCCAGGCAACGCCACGCACTGCACGCCGGGTAAGGCGGCGGGTGGCGTGATACTGCCGCACAGCAGTACTACATGCTGTGTGAAGTCCTCCGCGCCCGTGAACAACGCAGCGGGCGCGGCCGCCCTCCAGACTGGCCGGCATAGCAGCGTGGCCTGTTGGGGGCGATGTCTGTTGGTACTACCAATCCAATAGCGTTCGCGGGCGAAGGGATACGTAGGCAGAGCGAGGCGCTGGCGCTTCTGCCCGGCGTATAGGCTCGCCCAATCGACCTCCGTACCGCTGGTCCACAATTCGACCAGTGTGGTGAGGTCCGTCGTGCCGGGCGAGAGCGCGGGCTTGGGTAGCGCATCGCGATCCGGCTTCACGCGCCCACAGTGCAATCCGGGACTTGGTTCGCCGCTGAGATAGGCGTTTAGCTTATCGGCCGCGGCGGCCTGGGAATCCGCCACGAAGGCGAGGCGTTCGGGGAACGCCGTGCGCCCCACTTGCAGCGTATAGGCGAGGTCGTGCAGGCTGCCAGCCGGACCCCGCAGATACGCCAGCAGATTCGACGCCTGCTCGCGCAGCCGTTCCGCGTTCTTCGCCGAAAGCACGATGGCAGCGGGTCCGGCGGCTTGCGTCGGAGCGGCGCCCGCATAGTCTTCGATGACCACATGGGCATTGGTGCCACTGAAGCCGAAGCCGCTGACGGCAGCCCGCCGCGGCATGCCGGGAGCAACGTCCCAGGGACGCGCCTCGGTGTTGATGTAGAACGGCGAGTCCGTCAGCGCGATGCGCTCATTGAGCGTCTCGAAGTGGATGGTGGGCGGCAGCGTGCGATGGCGCAGGGCCAAGGCCGACTTGATGACGCCCGCCACGCCCGCCGCCGCCAACGCGTGGCCGATGTTGCTCTTCACCGAGCCGAGCGCGCAGTAGTTGCTACGGCCGGTGAACGCGCGGAAGGCCTTGATCAGGCCCGCGACCTCGATGGGATCGCCGAGCTTGGTTCCGGTGCCATGCGCTTCCACTAACTGGATGCTGTCGGGGTTGAGGGTGAAGCGGTCATAGACGTACTTCTCGAGGCGGGTTTGGGAGTCGCCATTGGGGGCGGTAATGCCGTTCGTCTTGCCGTCCTGGTTCACGCCCCAGCCGCGAATGACGGCGTCGATGCGGTCGCCATCGCGTTCGGCGTCTTCCAGGCGCTTCAGCAGGATCATGCCGGCGCCTTCGCCGGGCACGAAGCCATTGGCACGCTGGTCAAAGGTGTAGCAGCGGCCATCGGGCGAGAGCATGCCGGCCTTGCTGGTCATGATGTGCATCATGGGACTGGCCATGATGCTGACCCCGCCGGCCAGCGCGAGGTCGCTGTTGCCCAGCACCAGGCTGTCGCAGGCGGTGGCGATGGCCACCAGGGAAGCCGAACACGCCGTATCGAGCGCGACGCTGGGTCCCTGCAGATTCAGGAAGTAGGAGATGCGCGCCGCGAGGATGGACATGGAGCCGCCGGTAAGCGCGGCAGCATCCATCTCCCCACCGGTGGAGGCAAGGCCGTAGTCGCCCGGTCCACAGCCCGCGAAGACGCCGCAGCGGCTACCGGCGAGCTTTGTTGGATCGTAGCCGGCGTTCTCAATGCAGCTCCAGCAGGCCTCCAGGAAGAGGCGCTGTTGCGGATCCATCGCTTCGGCTTCCAATGGGGCGATGTTGAAGAAGAGCGGGTCGAACTTGTCGATATCGTCGATCGCGCCCATCCATTTGGAGTAGGTTTTGCCGGGCTTGGCGGGATCGGGATCGTAGTAGTCCGCGACGGGCCAGCGTTCGGCGGGCACCTCGGTGATGCAGCTACGGCCGGCGGCGAGGTTCTCCCAGAAGGTATGGATATCGGGCGAGCCGGGGAAGCGGCCCGCCATGCCGATGATGGCGATGTCGCTGCGTTTGACTTCGCGTGGAGTTGGGGCTGGCGGCGGGGGCTGCGGATCGGCAGCGGGGGTGACGTGGCCTTCTTGCAGCAGGTGGTTGGCCAGCTCGAGAATCGTCGGATGGCTGTAGACCTCCATCGCCGTGATGTGGATGTTATGGCTTTGGTTCAACTCGCGCAGCCAGGTGATGGTGTTGATGGAGTCGAGCCCCAGTTCCACGAAGGCGACTTCGATGTCCAGCTTCTCGGGGCGGAGGTGCAGTTCGTCGGCGAGCGTCTCGCGCAGCGTGCGGACGATGGCCCGGAGGGATTCATCGCCGTCAACCGGTGCGGGTGCCGGAGGTTTGGCAACCGGCGGCGGCTCCGGCAGACCGTAGGTGGCCTCGATCTTGGCGCGTACTTCCTCGTTGCCAACAAAGGTCTTCCCGTGCATGGCGACTTCGGCGGCGAAGGTGGCCTCCAGCCTTTCGCGCAGCGGCCGGGCCTGTTCGCGTTTCCAGGCGAGCAGGCTTTCGCGCGGCTCGGTAGCCAGGTGATGGGCGGCCGCCAGCGCGCGGGGTAGCACTTCCGCCCGCGGGAGCACCGGCATCGCGGCACCGCGCCTTTGCAGTTCCTGTCCTTTGTACTCGCGGGCGGTGACGAGGATCTCGCGCCCCAACTCGGGGCCGAAGTGATAGGGGAATACGAGGGTCGACCCGGCACCGGGCGTGAAGCCGTACTGCAGATAAGGACTGTGGTAGATGCTCTCTTCGCTATGGATGACGCCATCGCAGAACATCCCCATGGCCCAGCCTGCGCCAATGCCGTGGCCCTGCATGGCGGCGATGACGGGGATCTCACACTCGAGCGGCAGGCTGGTGATGCGGGAATCGGTAAAGCGGGCCTCCCCCGATTGGATGGCCAGCAGCGCCTCGCGGGTGCCGCCGCAGGCGAAGTAATTGCCGTAGCCGGTAAGGACCAATACCTTATTGTTGCGTGTACGGCGGGCGTGATCGAAGGCTTCGGACAGGCCTTGCGACAGGGCTTCGGTGAAGGTGTTGCGTCCGGCTTCGTCGCGCATGGTGATGAGGGCGACGCCATCGGGGAAGACTTCGAGTTTCACGGCTGCGGAGCGCAGAGGGATCGCTGTCGCGGTAGCGCCGGGGGCAGTGCCGGCGCGGAAGGCTGCCTGCATCCGGGGGTTGTCGCAGACCGGGACTGCATTACGCGAGAGGTGCTGCTGCAGCAGTTCCGGCGCCGTGAGTGGAGCTTCCAGCGGCGCGAGGTGGGTGGATACCTTCAGGGATGCCGACGTAGGGAAAACCGAGGGTAGCGACTCGGGTGGCGGCAGCGAAACGGGTCCCTGCGCACGCGGTGGCTCCGGCAGTTGAGCGGGCGTAGCGATGACCGACGACTTCACCCAGTGCCGCTCGCGGGCAAAGGGATAACCCGGCAGGCTGATGCGCGCCGGCCGCGGCTCCGCCGCAATCGTGTCCCAGTCAAACTGGAGGCCGTTGACCCACTGTTCCAGCAACGCGGCGTAGTCCCCGCGCTGCGCCTGTGCATGGATCTGCTTGCGCAGGGCTTCGTCCGGTTCCACGAACGCCAGGCGGCCGCGCTTGCGGGGTACGCGTCCACGAAGCACGCCGGTGCCGTCGCGCAGGAAGGCTTGTAGCTTCTCACGCAGTTCCGCCACGGAGGAGGCGGTGCAGGCCAAACGCTCCTGCATACCGTCGCGGCCTACTTGCAGCGTGTAGGCGAGATCCTCGATGGGTGGTTCCGCGTGCATGAGGAAGCCGGCAAGCTGCCGCGCGGTGTCCCGCAATCGCTCCTCATCCCTGGCCGATAGCACGATGGGAACGGGGCGGCCGCTGGCTCTTCGCACCGGGGGCTTGTGGAACTCTTCGATCACCATGTGGGCATTGGTGCCGCTGAAACCGAAAGAACTCACGGCCACGCGGCGCGGGCGGCCATCCCGGCTCTCCCAATCCTTCAGCCGCGTGTTGACGTAGAACGGGGAGTCGTCGAAGTTGCAATGCGAGTTCGGCTTCTCAAAATGCAGGCTGGGCGCCAGTTGGCGATGGCGCAGCGATAGCAAGGCCTTGTGCACGCCCGCCATGCCCGCCGCCGCCGAGGTGTGGCCGATGTTGCTCTTGGCCGCCCCCAACGCACAGAAGTGGCGGCGGTCCGTCTTTTCGCGGAAGACGGCCGTGAGGGCTTCCAATTCGATGGGATCGCCCAGTTGCGTGCCGGTACCGTGCGTTTCGATGTAGCCGATGGATTCGGGATCGATGTCGAAGCGCTGGTAGACGTCGCGTTCCAATTCGATCTGGCTCTGTACGCTGGGAGCGGTGATGCCGTTGGTTCGGCCGTCCTGGTTGATGCCGGAGCCGATGATGACGCCGTGAATGGCATCACCGTCGCGCAAGGCGTCCGCCAGCCGCTTCAACACCACCAGGCCAACGCCCTCGCCGGGGACGAAGCCATTCGCCGAATCGTCGAAGGACTTGCATTGCCCTTCGGGCGACAGCATGCCCGCCGCACACATGCCGATGTACGAGGCGGGCGTCAGATAGAGGGTCACGCCACCCGCCAGCGCCATGTCGATCTCGCCGTTGCGCAGCGCCTGGCAGGCAAGGTGCGCGGCCACCAGCGACGAGGAGCAGGCCGTGTCGATCGGGATGGCCGGGCCCTTCAGATTCAGATGATAGGCGATGCGGGCAGCGGCGATGGAAAAGCTATTGCCGGTGTTCAGCCCCGCGTTCTGCTGCTGGCTGAGCAGGTGCACGTACTCGCTGTTCATGATGCCCATGTAGACGCCACAGCGGGCGCCGGAGAGCGTTTGGGGGCTGTAGCCGGCATCTTCGAAGGTCTTGTAAGCCTCTTCGAGGAAGATGCGGTGCTGCGGGTCCATGGCCTCGGCTTCATTGGGCGGGATGCTGAAGAAGGAGGTATCGAAGCAGTCGATATCGTCGAGCGCGCCGAGCCACTTGCAGTAGATCTTGCCAGGTTTGGAAGGGTCGGGGTCGAAGTAGGCGTTGGCGTCCCAACGATGGGCGGGGATCTCTGTGACGGAGTTGCGTGCGTTCTTGAGGTTGTCCCAGTAGTGGCGGAGGTCCGGGGCTCCGGGGTAGCGTCCTGACATGCCTACGATGGCGATGCCGTCTCTGGCGGTGGGAGCTGTTACAGCGGGGGCCGGCATTGGCGCGGCTGTTGCCCCCAGTTCCGACTGCAGATGCGCGGCGAACTGGAGGATGGTGGGGCAATCGTAGACGCGGGTGGCGGGGATCTTGAGACCGTACTGCTTGTTGACGGACTGGATCCATTCCACGCTGACGATGGAATCGAGGCCGAGTTCGGTGAAGGGGACGTCGGCGGCAACGTCTTCGGCATCCATGTAGAGTGCGGTTCCGAGACTGGCGCGCAGACTGTCCTGTAGGGCTTCGAGGGAATGCTCGGTTGCTACGGGGGGTGGCGGCGCCGGGGGCTTCTCGATCACGACAGTCTCCACCTGACCGGCGATATGTTCGGCGAAGGATAGGAGGGTTGGATGGTCGTAGATGCGCGTGGCGGGCAGCTTCACGCCGTACTGCTTGTTGACCTTGTGGATCCATTCCACGCCGGTGACGGAATCGAGGCCCATTTGCGTGAACGAATCGCCGAGGGAGATGGTTGCGGGATCGAGATAGAGGACGTCGGCCAGCATGCCGGCGAGTGCCTCCGCGATCTGCTCGGTGGAGGCGGCGCTCTTCTTTACCGGGGCCGCCGGACGCGGCTCTTCAGCGAACCAGTAGCGTTTGTGGGTGAAGCAATAGGTTGGCAGGCTGACGCGGCGGCGGGCGCCCTTGTGCAGCGGGGCCCAATCGACGTTCGCTCCTCCTAGCCAGGACTGCAACGTGGCATGGCCACCGGTGTCTATCCGTTCGCCGGCGAGGAACGCGGTGAGCCTGGCAATGGCCTGATCGACGGTGCTGGCGACGAAGCCGAAGCGTTCCGCCATCGGCTCACGGCCGGTTTGCAGAGTCCAGGCAATGTCTGCGAGCGGCGGGGTGCTCTCCTGCTTTAAGAACGCGAGCAGGCGTTGCGCCGAGGCTTTCAGGCTGGCGCTGTTTCTCGCCGACAGCACGATCACCTGCGAACCGGCGTCCGGTTCGGGCGAAGGCTGGGAGGTCGGATAGGCTTCGACAATCACGTGCGCGTTGGAGCCGCCGATGCCGAAACTGCTGACGCCCGCACGGAGCGGGACGCCGTTATCCGGTAGCCACTGGCGCGTTTCGCGGGCGAGGTAGAACGGGGTGTCCTCCAAACGCAGATAGGGGTTCGGCTCGGCCAGGTGCGGATTGCCGGGCAGGCAGCGGTGGCGCAGCATCTGGATGACCTTGATGATGCCGGCCATGCCCGCGGCGGCCTCCAGATGTCCGATGTTCGTCTTCACGGAACCAAGCGCGACATGCCGCGATGTTACGGCACACCCCTGCTGCTCATACAACTCGGCAAACGCCGCCTTGAGGCCGTCGATCTCCACGGCGTCGCCCAGCTTCGTGCCCGTGCCATGGGCTTCGATATAGCCGACCGTGCGCGGATCAATGCCGGCTCGCGTATAGGCATCCACCAGCAGCGCCTGCTGCGCCACCGAGTTTGGCGCCGTGGGCGAGGCGGCCTTGCCTCCGTGATTTTCGGCGCTGCCGCGTATGAGGCAATAGATATGGTCGCCGTCGGCCAAGGCCTTGTCGAGCGGCTTCAACAGCAAGGCCGCCACGCCTTCGCCACGACCGTAGCCGTTGGCGGAGCTATCGAAGGTGCGGCAACGGCCATCCTCGCTGAGCATGCCGGCGCGGCTGGCTCCGATCATGATGTCTGGCGTGAGGATGACGTTGACGCCGCCCACCAGAGCCGATTCGCAGTGGCCCATGCGGAGGGCTGCGATGGCTCGGTGAATCGCGATCAGGGAGGAGGAGCAGGCGGTGTCGATGGGCTCGCTGGGACCGCGCAGATCGAGCGCGTAGGAGATGCGATTCGCAATGACGAAATGCGAAACCAGCGGCGGGCCTTCGGTGCCGGGATGGGAGGCGAGGTGGCGCAGCCAGGCTTCTTTGTAGTCCGAGGTCGACACACCCATGAAGACGCCGACTGGGCGTCCGGCAAGGTCGCTGGGGCGATAACCGGCATCTTCGATGGTGGCCCAGACGGTCTCCAGCAGCAGCCGTAACTGCGGATCCATGCCGATGGCTTCGCGCGGGGAGATGCCGAAGAATGCGGGGTCGAACTGATCGACGCCGTCGAGGAAGCCGGCGGAGTGCACTTTGGTCTTGCCGGGCTCTTCGAGGGGATCGCCGTAGATAGCGCGCCAATCCCAGCGATCCGGGGGTACGTCGGAGGCCATGTCGCGGTTGGCGGCAATGAGCTTCCAGAAGTCATCCACGTTGGCGGCTCCCGGGAAGCGGCCGCTGAGGCCGACGACGGCGATCGGGGCGGGCTGCGGCGATGGCATGGGATGGGGCTCCGGCTGCGATGGCGCCGCTTCGGCGGGACGCAGTTGGGCGGAGAGCTTGTCGGGATAGCGGTCGAGTAGATGCGTGGCGAGGGCGCGTAGGGACGAGCGCTCGAAGAAGAGCGTCGGCATCACATCGAGATTAAAGCGGCGATTGAGACGGTTGGCGAACTCCGTGAAGGCCAGGGAATCGAAGCCGTACTGCGGCAGCTTGGCGTCGGGCTCAATGCGGGCGAGCGGCACCTTCTGTTGTTCGGCGACCATGGCTGCGAGGGCTTCCAGGATTTGGGGGAGGGCGACGTCGGCCGGAGCGACGGGGACAGCGGCATCGCGCGAGGCGAGCAGTTTTTCCCGCATACGCGTGGCATCGCCGTGTAGCACCAGCACGTGGTCGAGACCGCTACGCAGGCATTGGCGGAAGGCTTCCATGCCGGCAGCAGCAGGCATGGGTGTCATGCCGGAGCTTTGCTTTAGCAGTTCGGCATGGGCGGCGTCGAGTTGCATGCCACCCTCGCGCCAGAGCGGCCAGGCGATGGAGACGGTTCTGCCGGAGCGCTCCCCTCGCTTTGCCAGCCGGTTGCGTTCGGTAGCGAAGGCGTCGAGAAAGCTGTTGGCGGCGGCGTAGTCGGCTTGGCCGGGATTACCGAAGACGCCGGTGAGCGAGGAGAACAGGCAGAGGAACTTCAGGGATATGTGGCGCGTGGCCTCATCGATCGCCAGCACGCCGGCGATTTTGGGGCGAAGGACGCGCGCCGCCGATTCGGTGGACTTGTTGACGAGGTAGGAATCGGCGATGACCCCGGCGCAATGCACGATGCCATCGAGCCTGCCCTCGGTTTCGAGCAGCGATGCCAGGGTGCGATTGACGTCTGCTGGATCAGCGATGTCACACGGCAGGTAGCGCGCCTGCGTGGGGATGCGGCGCAGTTGGTCTGCGTTGAGCGAGGAGCGCCCGCTGAGGATGACGCGGGCCTGGCGATCCTGGGCGAGGTGGCGCGCCAGTTCGAGGCCGACACCCCCAGCGCCGCCGGTGATCCAAATAACGTCACCCGGCGCGATGTCGAGCGAAGGTCCGGACGGCTGTAGCTCTTCTATAGAAGCGGCGAAGCGAGTGGCGGTGGCGTCATAGCGCGTCTCGACGTCGCCAAACGGGACCTGCAGTTCGGCGGCGATACGGGCGGTGTCCAGCGTGGTGAGGTGAATGAGCCGGGCATCGACGGCGTGTTGTTCCAGACGGAGCGTGCGGAAGAGGCCGCCAATAGCGGTGTGCGCCGCATCGGCGGTTCCATCCGGAACGGCGAGCACGACGGGTTGGCGGGTGTCCGATCCCTTCGCTGCCAGATCCCGCAGCAGTTCGAACGCCTGCAGAACGGCGGAAGTAGGATCCACGGCCAGCCGGACAAAGCGGGCACTAGGCCATTGGGATTCAAGCGCCGCCCGCGAATGCGAATTGGCTTCGTTCAGTAACAGCACCGGTGGCGCGGCCGGCTGTTGCGGTGCTGCGCCCGGACGAAGCGGCTGTGCAACCCAACGGGGCGCGGCGTAGAGCAGGGTCTCGCCGCTGGCGGGCGCGGTCCGTGGATAGTAGCCGTTGATGGAAACTGCCACATGCCCCTCCGCATCGGCGATATCGATGTCATAGCCCGCGCTGGCCGCCTGCTTCACATGCACGAAGGCCCGCTCCGGGATGCGGCCATGTACGCGCAGCGACTCCATACTGAACGGCGCCGGCGGGGCGCTGCCGGGGCTTTGCAGCATCGCCAGCACGTTCGCCGCTTGGATCGCGCCGTTGAGCAGGCTGGGATGCAGACGGTAGTCGCCCGGCGCGGTTGGCGGCAACTCGATGGTGGCGAGCGCCTCGCTATGGTTGTGTTGGAATGTCGTGAGGCTGCGCAGGCTGGGACCGAGGCTCGCCCGCAGCATGTGGTTGCAGGCCTCGGCGGTGAGACGTGTTTCGCAGCGGCGGCGGAGATCGGGAAGACTGAGGCGTGCGGGGGGCTGCGGCGCATCGGCGATGACTTTGCCCTGCGCGTGTGTGTTGCCACCGGCCGTCACGCGGTAGGCGCCGGCGGGCTCAACGGAAACGCGCACTTCGCGTGGCGTACCGTTGACGTGAACCGGGCTGCTCCAAACCACCTGCGCGAGGCCCTGCGCGTTCGACGCGGCAAGCGCCCATTCGAGCGACACTACGCCGGGGAGCAGGCCGCCATGATCCTTTATATAGAACTCGTCGCCGGAGAGAAGGTGTACGCTGCCGGGTTGCGGAAGGGCACGCGTGGAGAAGCCGGTGAGACGGGCGGCGAGGTTGCCCGCCGCGTCGCAGATGTCGATATCGAGCTTCTCGATCTCATCTCCGGCTGCGCTGCCGGGAGCGCGGCGGGTCCAGACCCACGCTTCGCGCGGTAGCGGGGCGAACAGCGTCAGGCTTTCGAGCGCGAATGGCACGCGGGGAGCGGAAGACGCGGGCCCGGCTGTTTCCAAGCCCAGCATCGACTGGAAGGCAGCATCGAGCAGGCCGGGGTGAAGAACGTAATCGGCGGAAGGTGAGGCTTCGATATGCGCCAGCGCCTCCTGGCTGCCGGTGCGCAGTTCGCGTAAGCCGCGGTAGAAGGGGCCGTAGCGCACGCCAGCCGCGTCGAACAGGCTGTAGCATTGCGCGGCGGCGATACTGTTCGTCATCCTCGCGCGCAGAGAAGCAAGGTCCAGCCGACCCGCCGGAGCCGGTGCCTGGGGCAGTACGATCCCGCTGGCATGCAGCGCGCCGGTGCGGCATTCGAAGTGGAAGCCTTCGTCGCGCGGCTTGAGGCCGATCCGCAGGTCAGCGCCGTCCGCGCCGACGGGCAGCGGCTGCGTCCAGACCACGTTCCGCCACTGCACAGCGCCGGCGCGCAGGCCCGCAGCCGAGCGCACCAGTTCGAGAATCGCCGCGCCGGGCAGTATGGCCTGCCCGTGCACGATGTGATCGGAAAGGAACGGCTCCTTGCCGGTTAGGGAAACGCGCACCTCGCGCTCGGAGGGCTTATCGCTGGTTATCCAGTAATGCTCCCGTTCAAAGGGATAGGCCGGAAGATGCACGCGGCGCGGCGGCTGGGCGCCGAATAGCTGGGAGCAATCCAGGTCATAGCCTTCGCAGTAGTGTGCGGCGAGGGCGGCGGGGTCATTGCCGTGGCGCCGTGCGGCGTTGCCGCCTTCGAACTCCACAGCCACGGTGCCGCGCCACAAGCCATCGCCGGATTGCAGGGCAGCGATGGCCTCGGCGGCGGTGGTGGCCACCAGCGCCAGACGATAGCGGAAGTGATGACGGCCTTCGAGCAGGGTGCGGCTGATGTCCGCGAGACTGTGCGAGGTCAGCGCCTGAATCAGGTCGGCGGTCTTCTGTTGGAGCGCACGCGGCGTTTTGGCCGATAGGGCCAGCAGATAGGGGCCTGCGGCGGTGCCGGAAGCCGGCGGCTGCGCATACTCTTCGATCACCATATGGGCGTTCGTGCCGCTCATGCCGAACGCACTTACTGCCCCCATGCGCGTGCCCTGGCGCTTCGCAGGCCAAGGCTTGGGGCTCTTGTTGACGTAGAACGGACTGCCCTGCCACTGGATGTAGTCGTTCTCGTTCTCGCAGTGCAGGCTGGCCGGAATCAACTCGTGTTGCAACGCCTTTACGAGGCTGACCGCGCTGAGCAGCCCGGAAGCCGCGAAGGTATGTCCGAAGTTGCTCTTGGTGGACGTGAGCGCGCAGGACGCGGGGGGCGCGCCCGTGTCGCGGAACGCATCGTTCAGTGCGTTGATCTCCACCGGATCGCCGAGGCGTGTTCCCGTCCCATGGGTGACGATGTACTCGATAGCCGCCGGGCGCAGTCCGGCTTTGGCGTAGACTTCGCGCAGCAGTTCGGTCTGCGCGACACCGCTGGGCGCGGTGATGCCATTGGTTTTGCCGTCGTAGTTGACGCCGCTGGCGCGGATGACGGCGTGGATGGGATCGCCATCGGCCTGGGCGCGGGAGAGCGGCTTCAGGACCATCGCGACAACCGCCTCGCCCGGCGTCATGCCGTTGGCGCGCTTGTCGAAGACGAAGCATTTGCCATCCTTCGACAGCATGCCCGACTGCCCCATCGCCACCAGCCCAGCGGGCGTGAGGATCAGGTTGACACCGGCGACGATGGCCGTATCGCATTCGCCCGCGCGAAGGCTTTGGCAGGCCAGATGCGCGGCCACCAGTCCCGAGGAGCAGGCGGTGTTGACGGCCAGCGCGGGCCCGCGCAGATCGAGGAAGTAGGAGAGGCGCGAGGCCAGAATGCCGTTGTGGTTGGAAGTGATGGCGCCATCGCCACCCAGGAATCCGTAGTCGCCTTCTTCGGCTCCGGCGAACACGCCTATCTTGTTCCGGCGTAGTTGTTCGAGCCCGTAGGCGGCATCTTCGAGCGCGTTCCAGGCCTCCTGGAGTAACAGGCGCTGGCGCGGATCCATGGCTTCGGCATCGCGCGGCGAGATCTCGAAGAATAGCGGGTCGAACTCGGCCACGCCGGGAACGAAGGCTCCCCATTTGCCGTTCGTCTTGCGGGGGCCGTCGCTGGGGTCGCCGTAGTGCTGGCGCCAATCGAAGCGGTCGGCGGGTACCTCTTCGATGGCGTCGCGGCCTTCGGCGAGCAGGCGCCACATCTCGTCCACCGTGCGAGCCTGCGGGAAGCGGCCGCTCATGCCGATGATGGCGATGGGCTCGTCGTGAGGTTTGGCTTCGGCCCGCGGCGCTTGCGGAGCCTCGCGGCGTTGGGCCAACAGGTACTGGGACAGCTTGTCCACGGTGGAGTGGCTGAAGAAGGTGGCGGGACTGAAGTCGATGGAGAAGTGTTGGGAGAGAGCTTGGGCCAGTTCCGCGAGGGTCATCGAGTCGTAGCCGAGGTCGCCGAGGTTGGCCGACGGGCGCACGCGATCGGGCGGGATTCTGAGGACGGAGCCGACCAGTTGGCGCAGATCGGCGCGGAGGCGGGACTCGCTATCGTCACTAGCCGCGGGGGTGATGGCCGGCTTCGCCGTGACGGCTTGCGTGACGCGGTTGCGGTCACCGGCTAGTACAAGGTACTGCAGGCCGCCGGACGCCAGGAGCTTCTCGAAGAATTCCAGGCCCTCGGCCGTTTCCAGCGCGCGTTGGCCGGTGGTGCGGAGGTAGAAGTCGGTCTCATCGCGCTTGGCGGCCGCCATGCCGCCCTCTTTCCAGACAGGCCAGTTGATGACGATGGTTCTGCCGCCACGCTGGCGGGCCCAGGCGGTCTGGAAGCGGTTCGCCACGGCGTAGTCGCAGGCGCCGAAGTCGCCGAGATTGGCCGCGCTGGAACTGAAGCAGGCGAAGAAATCGAGCGGCTGGTCGTGGAAGGCTTCTTCGATGGCAAGCGTGCCGTCCATCTTCGGCTTGGTGACGTCTTCGAACGCAAGGGCGGTCTTGCGCAGGATATCCGTGGTGGATTCGATACCGGCCGCGTGGATGACGCCGTGAATATCGCCGAAGCGTTCGCGGGCGGTCTGGACGGCCTGGCGCATGGCAGCGGCGTCGGACACATCCGCTTTCAGATACATGACGCCGCGCCCTTGTTTGATCAACGCCGTCAGGCGCGAGCGCTTCGCCGCGCTCAACTCGGAGCGGCCCGTGAGGATGAGGTTTGCCTGATACTTGGATGCCAGGTGCTCGGCGAGTCGCAGGCCCAGTTCGCCGGCGCCGCCGGTGATCAGGTACACGCCGCCCTGCCGGAGGGGGGACTTGTGGGGCTGTACGTCCGCGGGACGAATGCGCGCGGCCAGCCGCTGGCCCTTTTCGTAGAGGACGCTCTCCGGATTCGCGTTCCGCAGTTCCGCGCGGAGCGCTTCGGGGATGCGGGGCAGGGGGAGGTCCAAGCCGATGACCGAAACGCGGGTGCCTGGCAGGACGCCGCGCAACGACCTTTCGACGGCTACCCAAGCGTCGGCATAACAGCGCTGGCGGGTGTTGTGGAAGGGGAGAGGAATCAGCAGACGCACGGGTTTCGCGGCGGCGGCAGCTATGGCCTGGACGAGCGGAACCAAGGCGGACGGGCGGTCGATGGCGAAGCGGAGGTCGACGATGATCTCCGGGGCGCCTATTCTCTGGTGCGCTTCGCGGAGGGCCTGTTCGATTTCTCCGGCGGTGCCGTCGGGAATGAACTTCCAGCGAGTGGCGGGAGTAAGCGACGCCAGCGCTTCGGCGAGCGCGCGCTGCTGCGCTTCGGCATCCAGGATGCAGACGCCGGCGCGGTACGTTTGGGCCCCTTCGGCTAGGGGCGCGGGCTCCCACACTTCTTCGAAGCAGAACACATCGTTGGGATCGGACTGCTTTTCGACGCTGTCGATCCAGTAGCGCTCCTTAGCGAATGGATAGGTGGGAAGGTGAAGCCGTCGGGGGCTATGCCATTGCCGCGGAGAGGTAGGCAGCGGCTCCTGTTGGAGGCGCCCGTCGAGGAAAGCGCGGAGCTTGGCGCGGAGCTCGTCGTGGGAGCTGGCAGTGAAGCTGACTTGCTCTTCCATGGCCGCGCGGCCTACTTGTAGCGTATAGGCCAGGTCTTCCAGGCGCCCGGTCAACGGGGCGCGGAGCAGGCGTTCGGCGGCTTCCCGGAGGCGGTCCTGCGTCTTCGCGGAAAGCGTTAGGAGTACGGGATGGGATGATTCGTGCGCAATCGCCGTTGGCTGGCTCGCGTTTGCGAGCAGGACATGGGCGTTGGTTCCGGTGTGGCCAAAGGAGCTCACGGCGGCGTAACGGCCGGCATCCTTCCAATCTTTGAGGGCGGTGTTCACATAGAAAGGAGTGCCGTCCATCGCCAGATCGGGATTGGGCGATTCATAGTGCAGCGACGGCGGAATGGCACCGTGATGGAGGGCGAGCGCCGCGGTGATGAGGTTGACGATCCCCGAGGCCGCCTGCGTATGGCCGATGTTGGTTTTGGGTGAAGTAAGGGCGCAGTAGGGCTCGACGCCCGCGTTGGTGCCAAAGGCGTCGGCGAGGGCGTGGAACTCGATGGGGTCGCCGAGCGTAGTGCCGGTACCATGGGCGACGACGTAAGAGATTTGCCGCGGGCTCACGCCGCATTGCCGCTGGACGCGTTCGTAGAGCTCACGCTGGCGGTCCCCATTGGGCGCGGTGAGGCCGTTGGTGCGGCCATCGTAGTTGATGCCGCTGCCTTTGATGACGGCATAGATGGAGTCGCCATCCTGTTGGGCCTGGGAGAGCCGCTTCAGCATTACCACTCCCAGGCCCTCCCCCATCACCATGCCGTTGGCACGATGATCGAAGGCATAGCAGGTGGCGTCAGGGGAGAGCATGTTGCCCATGCGGGACAAGGCCTGCCAGGTACGCTCTGGCTGGCAGATGAGGTTGACACCGCCGGCCAGGGCGCACTCGCTTTCGCCGCTGAGAATGCTTTGGCAGGCGTAATGCACCGCTACTAAAGAAGAGGAACAGGCGGTGCTGATGGCGAGCAGCGGACCCTTGGTATCCAGGAAGTAGCCGATGCGGGCGGGCGCGGTGCCGCCGTGTACCGAAGTGATGGAGGATTCCGGCGAGACCGGATAATCCGACTCTTCGATACCGAGGAAGATGCCGTTGGACTTGCCTCGCCAGCTTTCGGGATTGTAGCCCGCGTCTTCGATGGCGGACCACGCCGCCTCCAGCAGCAGGCGGTGGCGCGGGTCCATGGTCTGGGCTTCGCGCGGACCGATGCCGAAGAAGAGCGGATCGAAGGTGTCGATGGCGGGGAGGAAGCCGCCGCGGATGGCTGCCGTGGCAGCGCTTTGGCGGGAGGCGGGCAGGTCGCCGATGGCACTGCGTCCTTCTTTTAGCAACTGCCAGAAGGCGCCGGGGTCGGCGGCGCCGGCTACCCGCAGGCTGATGCCGACGATGGCGATATCGTCGTTGGGGGTTGGGGGTGGCGGCAATTGCGGGGGTGCGGTGCGCGCTTTGGCGGCGACATGTTGTGCCAGGCGTAGGGGAGTCGGGTGGCTGAAGACGTCTGACTTGCGAAGCCCGCAGGGGTAGGCGGCTTCCAGCCTCGCGACAAGGGCGCCGACCGATAGCGAATCGACGCCGAGTTCGGTGAACGGCACATCCGCGGCATCTTTGCCGATGGCGTCGGCGATGGTGCGCAGGATGGCCTGCTCCGTGTCGTCCACGGCTTGTGCAGCCGGTGCGGAGAACCAGTAGGGCTTGAGATCGAAGGCGCGCCCACGCGGGGTTTCGTGGCGGTCTGGAGAGGCGGGCAGAGGGCCGCGATACTCCTCCACCAGCACATGGGCGTTGTTGCCACCGGAGCCGAAGGCGTGTAGGGCGGCGAGGCGGGGGTGCTCGGTAGCGGTCCACGGTTCCGTGGTTGCGGCGAACCGGCAGGGGGCGCCGTCGGAGTCACAGAACTCGCTAGGCTGTTGGAAGCCAACGATGCGGTGAATGGTGGAGGTCTGCAAGCTGCGAATGATCCGCAGCAAAGCGCCGAGGGAGGACGCGGCGTGCATGTGGCCGGTCTGCGGCTTCAGGGTGCTGATGCGGCAGAAGCCCGGCTCGAATGCGACGCCCTTCTCTTCGCACAGCCGCGTCAAAGCGCGGTTGATGGCGGTCCATTCGGCGATGTCGGCGACCGGCGATCCCATGCCCTGCGCCTCGAAGTACGAGACGCGGCGCGGATCGATGCCGGCGTCGCGGTAGCAGGACTGGATGAGGTCCGCGTGGGCATCAATGTTGGGAGCCGCCATGGACACGCCACCCTGTCCGTTGAAGTTGACAGCGGCGTTGCGGAGAACGGCGTAGATGGGCCGGCCCGCCGCTTCGGCCTGACTCCGGCGCTCGACGAGGATGGTGCCGGCGCCCTCGGCGCGGACGAATCCATTGGCATCCGGTGCGAAGGGATGAACGGCGGCGGAGGGAGACAACTGCCCGGCGTCGCGGAGCACGCGGAAAGCATCGGGGAGAAGAATGATGTTGGCGGCGCCCACCAGGGCACGGTCGACCAGGCCAAAGCGCACCGCCGTGAAGGCGCGATGGAGGGCGACGGCGAATCCGGCGCAGGTGGCATTCACCATCTCACTGGGACCGGAGAAGTCGAAGTGATAGGAGAGGCGATTGGCGATCATGGCGTCGGCCTGGGCCAAGCCAGAGGCGGGGGCGACGCCGTGCCGGGCCATGAGCGCCGCGTATTCGTTGGCTTCGCAGGCAATGAAGACGCCGGTGTTGCTCTTGCGTAAAGACCGGGGCTCGATGCCGGCGTCCTCCAGCGTGCGCCAAGCGGATAGCAGTAGTAGACGCTGGCGCGGATCCATTTCCGCGGCCTCCACGGGTAGAATGCCGAACAGCGCGGGATCAAACTGTTCGATAGCGCTGAGGAATCCGCCGTGTTGGGCGCGCAGCAGGTCGGCATCGGCGCCGTGCTGAGCTTGGAGTTGCAGCCGTTCTTCAGGAAAACCAGTGATGAGGATGTCTTCGCGGTCGATGTGACGGAAGAAGTCGCCGGCGTTTTGACAACCGGGGAAGTAGCCCGCAAGGCCGGTGATGACGATGGCGTCCGGTTCCGCGGCAGAAGCCGGGGCTGCGGCGGGAGCCGGGGCTTGCCCCTTCTTTTCGTCCACCCACCGGCGGATGCGCTGTAACTTCTCCGATTCAGACGCCAAGACGGACTCCTCGATACTCATCCACGAGTTGGCCGACGTACTGCAGGGATTGCTTCACGGCGCCGTAGTCGATGCCAAAGTCCTGCAGGAAGGCGATGTCGTTCACACCCACGGCGATGGCCTTGTCGACGATCTTGCGGCAGTCCGGAAGCGGGCCGAAGATGCCTCCGATACGAAGATAACGGGCATAGGAATAGTCGATGATTTTACCGATTTGCGAGTCGTCAAAGGTTTTGTCGAGGGCTTTCATCTGGGGGATCACGCTGCTGGCGATGTACTGCTTGAAGGGGGCGGAGACAACATGGTCGACCCAGTCCGGGTCGGGGTGAACGAAGGTGTGCATCAGCAGGGAGACGATTCCCGTTGCGGGGTTGAAGCCAGCGGCGGCGCGGGCCTGGCGGTAAATGGCGATCTTGCGACCGAGCGACTCCAGAGTGTCGGGCAGCAGCATCGTAAAGATGTTGTAACCGTGGCTGCCGGCGTGGGCGAAGCCGCGGTCGGAGAAGGTGGAATACCAGATGTTGATTTCCGGCTGGACGGGCCGCGGGTGAACGGTAACGGCAACGGGTTCGCCGCCCGGACCGGGAAACTCGACCGCATCGCCGCGCCACAGCTTCTGAATGATAGGAATACGATCGTCGCGGACCTGGAAGCGGTTCTCGTAGGTATCGGGCGATAAGACGAAGTCGGGCTTATTCCAGCCCGCGCCGAACCCGAGGTCGACACGCCCGTCCGATAGGATATCGACCATGGCCCAGCGTTCGACGACGGCGGCGGGATGATGGAGGGGCGCCGAGACGGCCGCCGCGCGCAGGCGGACATTGCGCGTCAAGGGAGCGAAGTACGCCGCGATGAGAGCGTTGTCGGCGAAGATGGAACCGAACTCGTAGAAGTGGCGTTCGGGGAAGCAGACGGCGGCAAACCCGGACTGGTCGGCGAACTCAACGAGGTCCCGCACGAACTTGTATTTGCCGAGGTTGGATATCTCCTTGCGGACGTCGGAAAAGAAGATCGCACTGAAGGTGATGCCCGGCGTATTGCCCAATGCCAGGGGCGGGGATGGCGTGGAAGGCGCAAACGGCTCCACCGCTATCTTCCCAGAGAACAAATCCGTCAACTGCTGATTGACTTTGCTCAATTGATCGCCTTTAGGGGCCGGCGGCCCGCAACGGGCTTCCGCCCGGAGGACCTGTCGCGGGTGGCCCCTGCTTGTCAGACTGGGTTGATACGGGTTGCGCGGCAACAAGGCCGCCGGATGGTGTGGGGATCCCGTGATTACGGGATCCGGCTACTTCTTGTCGCTGGAGTCGTCGTCGTTGTCTTCCAGCCAGTCGTAAACTTTGTCGAAGCCGGAGTCGCTGACGTACTTGCGGAACAGGCGCTCGTTCTCCTTGTGCACCGGAGAGTTCTCCAGCATGTACTTCCAGGCGGCTTTGTGAGCCTTGGTGCTGTTGGTGACGAGGTCCGATAAGGAACTGTGTTTCTTCTTGTCTTCCGATTCCTTATGCAGATCGTGATAGGTCTCGAAGTAAAGGGAAGCGGCCTTGGCGAACACCCCAACTTCCTGGGTGACCTTTTCGCCGAGCTTGCTCTTACGGCTACTGTCTTCGCTTCCGGACTCGTCGATGACTTCGATGGTTTCCTTCTTGACGTTTGCAGCCATGGTGAACGCTCCTTTTTTGCGACAATCATTCAGGCGAAAACAGGCCTGTGCTGGACAATGGTCTCCGCGGCCAGGCGACCGCTATTACCGAACCATCGCGATAACGATCTGCGCGTCATCGTCGATTCTACCTTCCGCTTCCAAGCGCTTGACGATCCCCTCGATCCGATCCATCAAGGGACCGCCCTGCTCCTTCAAGTCGTCGATTTCCTCCCGGGACTTCCGACCGAGCTTAACCAACACCGGCGCTTTCGGCGGACACGCTGGCGTAGCATCCGCCGCCGCGACCGTTCCTGTCACTCTACTTTGGGCCATTTGCACTCATCCGCGGTCCCATGTTATACGGGCTTTAATGATACAGCATGTTCGTATGAATTGACAATATTCATGCCGATATAGAGCATGGTACACGAAGGCATTTGCCGTCCGGCGGAGAAAGCCGGTTTGCCCGGGAGGTTGACGGGCAGGGTTGGATGGGACCGCCCCGTCGACAGTGGCGCCGGTTGTGCGCAGAAAGCAAAGGACGCTAACAGATACTTCCATGCTGAACAGGAAGCACTACACGACGCCGTTGTTGCAGCCTTCGGAGAGGCGCAAGCTGAAGGAAGTTCCCGTGCAAAAGCCCCAATTTTGGCGGGTTTTTTGGATTGCCGGGTGGCTGCTGCTGCTGCTTTTGGACGTGTTGCGGGACCCCGTTGCCTCGGAGGAAAAAGCCGGCGCGCGGGCGATCCGGATCCGCGAGTTTCTGGAGCGGCTGGGCGGGATGTGGATCAAGTTGGGGCAGGTGCTGGCGATGCGAAGCGACCTGTTCAGCCCGGCGTTCTGCAAAGAGCTAAGCAAATTGCAGGACCGGGCTATGACGTTTTCTCCAGAGCTATCCAGGGAGATTATTGAGAGCCAATTACGGCGTCCCATTGAAGAAATATTCGACGATTTCGAAACCCAGCCTTTCGCCGCCGCTTCGCTCTCCCAGGTTCACAAGGCGCGGCTGAAGGAAGACGGCGCCGTGGTCGTCATCAAAGTGCAACGTCCGTACGTGGAGGAGTACTTCCGGTACGACTTCCGGGTGCTGGGGATGGTGTTCCGTTTCCTGGGGCGATTCAAGAGCTTGCGGCACTTTCAGCTAGCCGAGATGCTGGAGGAGATCCACATCATGATGGACGAGGAGGTGGACTACCGCCAGGAAGCCAGCAGCATGGTGAAGCTTCGCAAGACGCTGGATAGCCACCAGGTTTACGTGCCGGATGTTTATCTGGACCTGAGCACGGACCGCGTGCTGGTGATGGAGTTTATCGACGGGGTTTTTATGAGCGACTTCCACGGCGTGTTGCTCGAGGATCCGGAGCGGGCGTCGAAGTGGCTGGAGGAGAACGGCATCGATACGGTTCTGGTGGCGCGGCGGCTGTTGCAGAGCGCGATGCGGCAACTGTTCGAGGATTTGCTGTTCCATGGCGACCTGCATTGGGGCAACATCATCCTGCTGCGCGAAAGCCGCTTCGCGCTCATCGATTTCGGGGCGGTGGGACGGATGGATCCGAAGTTCGCCAGCCAATACGACCAGTATTTTCGGGCGATGGCGGAGGGGGCCTTTGACCGCGCCGCGGATCTGTTGCTGCTAACGATGGAGCGCCTGCCGCCCATCGACGTGATGAAATTGAAGGGCCGGATTGTGCGGGTGTTGGAGAAGCAGGCAATTCGCAGCGCAATCCGGAATCTGCCGTATCATCAGAAATCGATTGCCGCGGGATCGAAGGAATTGAGCCAGGTACTGGGCGAATTCCGGGTGGGCGTGAACTGGCAGTTCCTGAAGATGGCTCGGGCGTTGGAGACAGTGGACCAGAACATCGCCATTCTGAATCCGCGCTTCGACTTCGTGGACGAGATGCGGCTGTACCTGCAGGGAAAGGCCAAGCGGGCGAGATGCAAGCGGTTGCAGCAGCCGTTCGACCTGATTGGCAAGCTGTACGATCTTTATGAGTTGATGGCGCCGGCGTTGACCCGCAATACGCTGCAGTTCGAAGGGCAGGTGTCGGTGGCATCGCGGATTGCGGCAACGGTGTTCAAGACGATATCGATTGCCGTGCTGGGGCTGGCGCTGCTGGGTACCTGGATCTTCCTCTACCAGGAGCGTAGCGTGCTTGCGTACGACGTTGCCATGGCCGAGCACTGGTTCCACCAGTGGACGGCCTCCATCCCCGTGCTGGACCGCTACGTCTGGCTGACGCTGGGTGGTATCGCCGTGTTTGTGTTTTGGCGGCTGCGGCGTTTCGCGGCGTCGCTGTTAACCCCGCCGGTGCGGTTGCCGGGGGATTGAAGCCTAATCGCCTCGTTCGAGCTTCTCCAGCAGCAGATTCAGCGTTGGGTAGTCGATGAGCCATCGCGGTTGGACCGGGCGTTTGACGGCGTTTTCGATGGTAGTCGCCAACTGCATGGCAACGATGGAATCGAGGCCGTAATCCTGCAGCGGGCGGTTCCAGTCCAACTCGTGCTCGGGGATCTTCAACGTCTTGCGGACACCGGCGAGGATGGCGTCACGGATCGGGCCGGCGGGTGTCGTCTGGGATGGCGGGGCAATGAGGCGCAGGATGCGCTGTTGGGTCGACTCGCTTAGGTCGCTGTCGGCTACGGAGTCGAGGAAGCGGGCGAAGCGCTGGTCATCCCATTGCTTCTGTTCGTAGGCGCGGAGGGCGTCGTTGATCTCGTCGGGAGTCGGGTTGAGGGGCGGCTCCAAGCCCATGGCGCGGCGCGCGCGGTTGGGGTCCGTGACGGCCATCGCCGCCACGACGTTGGACTCCAGGCGAACCCCGGCTTCCATGACCGCTATTGCCGATGGGGCGTCGACGAGATCCATGCCCATGGAACGAACGCGGTCGAGGCGGGCGGGGAGGTGCTCCGGGGCAACGGCGCCATCGACGTCCCATTGGCCCCAGCAGAACGATACGGTGCGGCCGGCGCGAAGGCCCAAGTCGACCTGCCGCTGGCGGGCGCGGGCGAACGCGTTGAGCCAGGATGTGGAGAAGGCGTAATCCGGCGAGCCCTGGATACCAAACGAAGCCATCGACGAGTAGAGCAGGAAGAACTCGAGGGGGTGGCCGGCGGTGAGCGCGTCGAGGTTGACGGCGCCGGTCACTTTGGCCGCGATGGTTTGGTGGAAGGCTTCGAAGGACTTATCGACGATGGGCGCATCGGCCACCTGGCGGGCCATGTGAATGACGCCTTGCAGCGTGATGCCCTCGGCCTGGAGGGAGGCCAGCACCTGCGCCAGGGCGCTGGAATCGGTGATGTCGACGGACCGGTAGACGACCGTGGCACCGGCGGCGCGGATTCTCTGGAGCGTCTCTTCGGCGTCCTTCTCCGGACGGCGGGACAGAATGACCAGCCTCGCCTGGTAACGCCGCCCCAGTTGTTCGCAGACGGCCGCGCCCGCAGGTCCCAAGGCTCCGGCCAGCAGATAGGTGGCCCCGCGGCGGAAGAGCGGCGGCGTGGCGGCGGGTAGGCTCTCTTCCAGGACTCGCAGTTCCTGACGGGCGCCGGCGTCGTAGCGGATCATCGGCACCATGGCGGGCGCCAGGTCCTGTGTTTCGTCGCAGAGCCATTCCTGGATGGCGCGGAGGGCGGTATGGCCGCTGGATGCCGATTGCGGGTCGTGGCAGATGGTGCGATAGCGGTGATCCACCGCTTCCACCATGGCCGATTTGAAGAGGCCGGCCAGCGCCTCCCCGTAGAGCCACGGGCCGCTGACCGGATCCTGGTAGAGGCAATAGAAGCGAACGGTGCGGGCGCGGGCCTGCCGCATTACGGCTTGGACGGCGGTGAAGGCCGTTTCGAGTTGGCCGATGCCATCGGCGGTGATCGCGGGCAGGCAGAGGAAGACCGTGAGGGGCGCGGCGCCGGACGGAAGTCCGCTTTCCACTTCGTCGAGCGGCACGTGTAGGACACGCTTCTGACGGCTGCCGGTGATGCCGGCGATGCGGTCGAAGACGCTTTGGAAGGCCAGGGATTGCCGGAAGTCCGCGCTGATGACCACCAGTTCGTGATCCTGGACCGCGGGAAGGCGTTCGGACCAGTTCTGGGGCTCGGCGGGCGGGATGGGCTGCCAGCGCTCGGTGAAAGTTAGAAACTGCTTTGCGGGCTCGGGCGCGGCTCCTGGTTGCAGGCAGGCGGCGACGATGTGCTGCCCCAGTTTATGGGATTCCGAACAGGGGAATACGATGTGGGCGAAGCCTTCCTCTTTTAGGACGCGCTGCCAGGTTTCGGGAGAGAGGGCCGGTGAGCCGGGGATGCGCAAGGAGTCGTCTTCGTTGCGCCACCAGCCTTCGAGCAGGCCAAATGTGACGTGACCGAGCAGCGACTTGCGGCTGATCTCATTCAGGAGAAGGACGCCATCGGGCCGCAGCAAGGCCCGCGCGTGGTGAACGGCGCGGCGGACGTTTCGGGTGGCGTGGAGGACGTTGCTGGCGATGACGAAATCGTACGCCCCCTCTTCGACAGCCTGCTCCTTCGGCGCTCGTTCTACATCGAGCAGTTGCATGCGGAAGAAGGGATAGCCGCCGAAGGCTTGTTCGGCGTGGAGTTGGAAGGACTTCGATACGTCGGTGTGGCAGTATTCGGCGATGCGGTTGCCGAAGCGAGCTAGACGCGGGAGCACGGCTGTGGTCATTCCGCCGGTGCCCGCGCCGACTTCCACGACGCGGATGCGCGCGGCGGGATCGGCGGCCAGACGCTGCTCGATGCACTCCTCCAGGGTGCGGCTGAGGATGTCGTTGAACAGGCCGGAGACGGGATTGCCTTTGTAGAAAGGCTCCACCAGGGCGAGGGATGCGTTGGGGAACATCACCTCTACCGCCGGCTGTTCGCCTCGGAGGATAGCGGGCAGGGAGCGCAGACAGGCCTCCACGAGGGGGAACTGCGGGCGGCGGAGCGGATCGCGGCTTTCGATGCGTTTCTGCAGATCCCACATCTTCCAGGCGATGTCGAGGCTGGGCGGGGCGGTATCGAGCAGCGTGAAGCCGCCGGTGGTTTCGGCGAGTTTGCCGCGGCGGGCGAGATCCGCCAAAGCTTCCTTGAGCCAGCGCTGGTAGGAGTGCTGGATGCGGCCGGCATCCATGGCTTGGGCGAGTGTGAAGCGGGAACCGCGGAACACGCCCATGGTGTGCAGCGTCGCCCAGACGAGTTCGCCGAGGAGCTCATCAAGGGCGATGGGCGTGAAGTCGCGGGCGGTGCGCTGTGGGTCGAGTTGATCGAGGTCGAGCAGGGGGATGCGGAGCGGTTCGGCCTGGGGCGGCGCACCCGGCCAGCAGCGGAGGCGGGCGAAGGGATAGCCGGGTAGGCTCATGCGCTTGGGGGGCGGATTCCAATCCACGGCGATGTTAACGCTAGTGGCAGGGGCGGCGGTGCCGCCCAGGTAGGCATTCAGAGATTCGACTAGTTCGGCGGTGGATCGCACCTGGAAGACGAGGCGCTCGTCGAGTTCCGCGCGACCTACGTGGAGCGTGTAGGCGAGGGAGCGGAGGTCGACCGTTGCTGCGATGGGCTGTAGGTAGTCGAGCAGTTCGCGGGCGGCCTCCCGCAGTTGTTCGGGCCGCCTGGCCGATAGCACCACTGGTACCGGCGTGGCGCTTGCGGGAACCGGCGGCGCGGCCTTGGCGCGGTACTCCTCGATCACCAGATGGGCGTTGGTGCCGCTGAAGCCGAAGCTGCTGACGGCGGCGCGGCGGGGAGTATCCGGGGCGGTCTGCCACGGCCGCAGCGCGGTATTGACAAAGAAGGGCGAGCCATCGAAATCGAAGTGGCGGTTGGGCTTGTGGAAGTGCAGGCTGGCCGGCAGCTGCTGATGACGCATGGCCAGCAGCGCCTTCTGAATGCCGGCGACACCCGCGGCCGCCGAGGTATGGCCGATGTTGCTCTTTACCGAGCCCAGGGCGCAGAACTGGCGTTGCCCGGTGGCGCGGCGGAAGACAGTAGCAAGGGCCTCCAGTTCGATGGGATCGCCTAGTTTGGTGCCGGTTCCGTGCGCCTCCACGTAGCTGATGCTGGTGGGCGCGATGCCGTAGTGGTCGTAGATGGACTGCGCCAGTTCGATCTGGCTGTTGACGCTGGGGGCCGTGATGCCGTTGGTCTTGCCGTCCTGGTTGATTCCGGAGCCGATGATGAGGCCGTGGATGTGGTCGCCATCGCGTTCGGCGTCGGAGAGCCGTTTGAGAACCAGCGCGCCGGCGCCTTCGCCGGGCACGAAGCCGTTGGCATCGTCATCGAAGGCCTTGCACCGGCCATCGGCGGACACCATGCCGGCGGCGCACATGCCGATGTAGGATTCGGGCGCAAGATAGAGGCTGACGCCGCCAGCCAGCGCCGTGTCGATCTCGCCATTGCGTAGCGCCTGGCAGGCGAGATGGGTGGCCACCAGCGAGGACGAGCAGGCGGTGTCGATGGGGATCGCCGGGCCCTTGAGGTTGAGGAAGTAGGGCAGGCGTGCGGCACCGATGGCGAAGCTGTTGCCGGTGTTGGTGAGCGCGGCGTTCCACTTCTGCAGCAGGAACGCGTACTCATAGCTCATGATGCCCATGTAGACGCCGCAGTTCACGCGGCTCAGGGCGCGCGGGCCGTAGCCGGCGTCTTCGAAGGCGTGATAGCCCTCTTCGAGGAAGAGGCGATGCTGCGGATCCATGCTCTCGGCTTCGGCGGGCGAGATGCCGAAGAAGAGCGGGTCAAAGCGGTCGATGGCGTCTAGGGCGCCCAGCCACTTGCAGTAGATCTTGCCGGGGGCGGCGGGGTTTGGATCGAAGTAGTCGTTGACGTTCCAACGTTCGGCGGGGATCTCACGGACGGAGTTGCGGCCTTCGGCGAGGTTCCGCCAGAACTGCGTGAGGTTGCGGGCGTCCGGGTAGCGGCCGGACATGCCGATGATGGCGATGGGTTCGGGTCCGCGGCGGGGAGGCGGGGGAGGAGCCGTTGGCGCCGGTGTGGGTGCCGCGATGGGTTCTGCGGCGGGCGCCGATTGGCGCAGGTGTTCGGCTAGGGCTTCGATGGTGGGGTGGTCGTAGATGCGGGTTGCCGGGATGGTGACGCCGAATTCCTTGTTGATGGCGTGTACCCACTCGACGCCGATGATGGAGTCGAGGCCCAGTTCGAGGAAGGGCTTGCGGCGGTCGATGGCGGCGGCGTCGAGGAAGAGGGCTTTGGCGAGGCTGGCGGTGAGCGACGATTCGATGTCCTTGGCGGGGGGCGGCGCGGGCCGTTGCTGGTCGAGGTAGGAGGCTAAGTCCACCAGCGTTGGGTAGTCATAGATTCTAGTTGCGGCGAGTTGGGTACCGAACTCGCGATTGATGGCGTGTACCCATTCGACGCCGACGATGGAGTCGAGGCCTAGTTCGAGGAACGGCTTTTGTGGAGGGATGGCGGTTTCCTCCAGGAAGAGGGCGCGGGCGAGGCTGGCGGTGAGGCTTTGCAGCGTGCTGGTCGTGGTGGCGGCGCGGGCCGTGATGGCGGGCTCTGGCTGGGGCGCAGGTGCGGGTTCGGGGGGCAGTGGCATCGGGAGGCTCTCTTCGGCTCCGGTTAGGGATAGGAGTTGGACGCCGCTGGGCTTGCCGGCGGGGCTCACGAAGACCGTCCGGCTTTCGTGAAGGGGCGTGAGAACGCCGGGAGCGCGGTGTACCGGGGGCTTCGGCGCGATCCAGTAGCGGTCGCGGGCGAAGGGGTAGGTGGGCGCGGCGATACGGCGCGGGTGCGAGTCGCCGTAGAGTTGCTTCCAATCGACACGGCCTCCGCCGGCCCATGCTTCGGCGACGCTCGCCGGGCTGAGGCCGATTACGCGGAGTGGGCCGGAGTCGTCGGCTTCATGGTTCGCCTGGCCGCGGAAGCACTCCGGAGCTAGCGTACCCTCGTCGGCGAACTGGCTGAGTTTCGCGATTAAGCTGGTCCGCGATGGGGCGACGATGGCGAGGCGTTCCTCCATCGCCTCGCGGGCCGTCTGCATGGTGTAGAGGAAGTCGTGCAGAGCCTCATCGGGAAGGTGGTGGAGATGATCGCGAACCAGCGCTGCGTAAGCGCGCAGCCTCTCCGGGGTGCGGGCCGAGAGGACGAACAGGCCCGGCCCGTCGACGTGGGTGGGTTGCGGCAGCGGCCCGGCGTACTCCTCCACGATCAGGTGCGCGTTGGAGCCGCCCGCGCCGAAGGAGGACAGCCCGGCGATGCGCGGATACTCCTTGCCATCCACTACCGGACGGCGCCATTCGGCCAGCGTACGCTGCACCTGGAATGGGGTTTGTTCGAAGGCTATGTTGGGGTTCAGTTCTTCGGCGTGCAGGCTGGGCGCCAACTTCCCATGGCGCATCTGCAGCAGGATCTTGGTGAGCCCGGCGATGCCCGCCGCAGCCTCCAGATGGCCGATGTTCGACTTCACGGCTCCCAGCGCGCAGTAGCCGGAGTCCGGCGTGTCGTGGCGGAAGGCCTGGGTGAGGCCGGTGACTTCGATGGGATCGCCCAACGCCGTGCCGGTGCCGTGCGCTTCGACGTAGCTAACGGTTCGCGCGTGGACGCCGGCTTGATCCAACGTTCGGCGAATGAGATCGGCGTGCGCCTTGGGATTCGGCACGGTGTAGCCATTCGTCTTTCCGCCGTGATTGACGTAGGTGCCGCGAATGACGGCATAGACGCGGTCGCCATCCGCCAGCGCGCGCGAGAGCGGCTTTAGAACAACCACGCCCGCGCCTTCGCCCGGTACGAAGCCATCGCCGCCGTTACCGAAGCTGCGGCATTTACCGTCTTTCGACAGCATCTTCAAGGCCGACAGTTCGATGTAGTTGGTGGGATGGAGATAGAGGTTCACGCCACCCGCGATGGCCATGGCGCAGATGCCTTGCCGCAGACGTTCGCAGGCTTCATGGATGGCCGTGAGGGATGACGAACACATCGTATCAATGGGCATGCTGGGCCCACGCAGGTTCAACTGGTAGGAGACGCGGTTGGCGATGGAGCCGAAGGAAGTATGCGGGTAGAACAGCTTGCCCTGGCTGCGCAGTTCGCTGCCGTAGAGGTCATAGCCGGTCTTGGTGACGCCGGCGAACACGCCGACATTGCCATCCAGGCGGGAGGC
>CAYLPH010000086.1:0-30740 GCA_964385495.1 uncultured Candidatus Solibacter sp. | reverse complement strand
CAGGCCGAATTTCTAAGCAGTTGCATCTATGGGACTTATAGCCGGACGCTAGTGGTATTGCTTAGCTTGTTTCCTGCGGACTGGCAGGAAGCTGCCAAACAACTGGGAGCCGTCGAACGCCTGCGCGGATTCGACTCCGTCGAGCAACTAATGCGAACCCTGCTGCTTCACGTCTCGCGAGGCCTCTCCCTGCGAGAGACTGTGGTGCGTGCCAAGGCGGCGGGATTAAGCGAGGTATCCGACGTGGCGCTGTTGAAGCGGCTACGGAATGCCGAGCCATGGCTGCGGTCGTTATGTTTGCGCTTGCTGACAGAGGAGGGCGTACAGGCCCCCATGGTCCCGAAGGGATGGCGAGTACGTATTTTGGATGGCAGCATCGTGAAGGAGCCTGGCCGCACAGGAAGCCAGTGGCGTATTCACTACAGCTTGCAGCTACCAGATATGGTTTGCGATCACCTGGAAATCACCGCTGTGAAAGGGGCCAATGTGGGAGAGCAACTGCACCGATTTCCCGCCCAACAAGGGGATTTGGTTTTGGCGGATCGCGGTCTGTGCAATCCGGTCGGAATCCAGCAGTTGGTAAAACAGGGCGCCGATGTCATTTTGCGGGTCAATACCGGCTCACTGCCTCTACGCACTCCGGACGGAGAACGGTTCCCTCTTCTGACGGAGGTTCAGTCGCTGACTCAAGCCGGACAAATTGGTGAGTGGCGTGTCGAGACTGGCAACCCGAGAGTTCCGGTGGGTGGGCGGCTGTGCGTCCTGCGCAAGAGTGAGCAGCAGGGACGGCGGGCACTCCGGAAAATTCACAAGAAGTCGCAGCAAGGTGGACCGCAACCGAAGGAGGAGACTCTTGCATTTGCGCATTACGTGATTGTGTTCACCACGGCCAGCGGGGCCGATCTGGACGCGGCTGCGGTTCTGGAGTGGTATCGCTTACGGTGGCAGATTGAACTCATCTTCAAGAGACTGAAGAGCTTGCTTCGCGTCGGGCATTTGCCCAAGCACGATGAGCAGAGCAGCCGCGCATGGCTCTACGGAAAGTTGTTCACCGCACTACTTGCCGAAAAACTCATGCGTGTTGGCCGGACAATTTCCCCCTGGGGGTACCTGCTGCAAGTGCATCCACCCCAACAGCCGCCACGGTCCGAGACAGCGCAGCCACTGGCGTGAGTTCAACTTCGCTTTCCATCAAATCATCGACTGTATTGAGCCAACCTTGGGGTTGCAGTCTGTCCTTCGTTCGTGGAACCAGATCAGCACCGATCTGAGGGAAAGATCCCGGCAGCGAATACCCCGGACAGCACTTCTCTTAAGTTAGCGCTTATGGGTCCCCAGACCCGCGCGCGACGCCCACGTCGCGCTCTTCCTGGGCTGCGGCAAGTCCTACGCCGCCGAACTCAAGGCTTAACCCGCACCCCTAACTGCCGCCCCACAAACGCCATCCGGTCCAATCCCGCCCGGTAGTCCGAAAACGCATGGTCCGTCTCATACATCCGCAACTCCGCGGGTCGCGCTAAAGCCTTCGCCAAGTCCTCACAATCGAGCGAGGGATCCACCTCCCACTTCTCGCACTGCACCAGCTTTGGCCTTCCCTTCCCCTCCCCCGCATACCGCAGCGGATCCACCGCTGCAATCACCTCGCGATCCTTCCCCAATTGCTCCGCGCTCCGCAACGCACGCCACTCGCGCCAATAAGAACTCGGGCTCTCCGCCACATGCCGCGCCGCACTCGCCGCCGGCCCAATCAGCACATACGCCATAATCCGCGGCTCCACTGCCGCCAAAATCGCCCCCGCCATCCCTCCATAGGAATGCCCCACATACGCCACCCGCGTCATGTCCACATCGCCCCGCGCGGCCAGCCAGTCCAACACCCGCCGCTGCGCTACCAAGACTCGCACATACCAATCCCGCACCTGCCCGGCGTCCATCCGCCGCATATCGCCGGTACGCCCTTCGACAGCCGCCGGCGGATCCGGAATCACCGCGATCGCCCCGGCTCGCGCCATCGCCACCGCCTCCGGGAAATACGTCAACATCGTCTGCCCGCCGCCGTGCTGGTAGATCACCGCCGGATGCCTGCCCCGTCCCGCAACCGGCTCCATCACCACCATATTCACCCGGCCGCCATCCACGCCCCGTAGCGAAGCGCCCAACACCCGCACGCCTTCCACCTTTCGCGGGAAAGCCTCACTCTGATACTCCAACGGCACGCCGCGGTCATAGTCAAACAACGCAACCGCCAGCGCCGCCCCCCACCACCACATCGCCATCACCCCTTAAAGTACGCCCGGAGCGTTGCCGCGCCTGGCTTCGGCGTCACCATCGACACCACCGCCATCAACAACGCCGACACCAACGTCATCGGCACCACCGGCATCAGCCCAAACACCGCCGTCCCATTCGCCGTCCGTTGCAGCACCGGCCAATCGCCGATCGCCCACGATGTCACCGGAGGCCCCACCGGCGCCGGTACATACGTCTGGTAGACCGCCACCGACATCACGCTCAGCGCCACCCACAGCGTTGCCGCCAGCGCCCCGTACTTCGTGCTCCCTTTCCAGAACAGCGCCGCGAACAACAGCGGTGACAACGCCGAATATCCCGAAAACGCATACTGGACGGCCAGATCGAAGATGCTCGCCGGATACGTCTGCGCCACGGTATACGCGAACAGCGTCAACAGCACCACGAACAGCCGCCCCGTGTTCACCTGCACCGTCTCGCCAAATCGCTCCTTGCCTCCGTAGAAGGCGAACACATCCTCGGTGAACATCGTCGACAGCGCCAGAATTTGCGAATCGCTCGCCATCACGGCGGCCATGATCCCCGCCCCCAGCAATCCTGCCAGCCACAGCGGCGCAAAGCGCTCCAGCATGATGGGAATGACATCGTCGGCGGCCATCTTCGCCCGCGTCTGGGCCCGCTCGGCAGGCGACATCTGGGCCGCGTTCTTCGCCATCTCCTGCCGCGCTTCGATTTTGCTCGCAATCTTTGGCACATCGGTCAGGCGGTTCGCCGCCACGCCCAGAAACACGCACGGCAGCCAGATTGCCAGGATGCACAGCGGGTAGAAGATCACCGTCCGCTTGAACTGGTTCATGTGCCGCGCCGTCAGGCAAAAGATGATGATGTGGGGGAAGGCAATCGACGACAGCGGAATAAACGTATAGCTCAGAAAGAACAGCGGCGGTACCCGTTCGCGAGTCAACAAGGATTTAGTCAACGGCGAAGACTCCAACGCCTCCATCGCCTGGCTGAACCCACCCATGCCATTGCCGATCAGCAGCACCGCCACCGCCCCGAAACACAGAAACAGCGTCGTCTGGAAGGTGTTCACCCAAGCCGTGCCGCGCATGCCGCCGAAGAAGACGTAGCTCATCACTGTTAACGCCACCACGGCTCCGCCCAGCCAGTACGGCACCACGCCGCCGCTGATGGTCCGTAGCGTCGTTCCGCCACCCATCACGCCAATGATGATGTACGGCACCAGCAGCGTCGCCTGCACCAGGAAGATCAGCGTCCCCGTATGCCCGCACTCCCACCGGTGCCGGAACATCTGCACCGGCGTCATGAACCCGAACTTCTTCCCCAGCGCCCACATCCGCGGACCGACCAGAAACAGACCCAGGGGGATGATCAGCGCCGAGGACGACGCCATCAGCCCGAACGTCACGATGCCGTTATGAAACGCATGCCCCGACGAGCCCAGAATGGTGAACGCCGACATGTTCGTCCCAAACAGCGAGAGCAGGAATACCAGCGGCCCCAAGGAACGGCTCGCCAGAAAGAAATCCTCCGCCCCTTCCGGATGCGGACGGCGGAACGCGAAGATGCCGATGTAGAGAACAACGGCCAGATAGGCAAAAACAAAGATCGCCGGATTCATTCGTGATCGGTTTCCCGTTCCAATTCGCCCGGCCAGGCCAGCCGTACCAGAACCCACAGCAACAGTGACGCGCCTACCGTATACAGCGCGTGATACCACAAGCCCGGCGGCAGGAAGCCGAATGCCATCGGCTCGCTCGCCCGCCAGAACCACGTATCCTGGTGAAGACACCAGTAAATCAGCACGAATGCCGCCAACGCGAACGCCTTCATCGTTCTAAGAGTGTAGAACAGCGCCCGCGCCCTTGGATATGATCTAGGCTTGCGTCTTGCCCGTGCCATCCCGCTCGCCCTTGCCTGTGCCACGCTGCTACCCGCCCAACAGGATCCCGGCAAGTGGATCAACGCCGATCTCGCCGACGCCACCGGCAAGAAGCTCACCGCTCTTTTTGAAATCCGCCAGCGGGTGGAAGACCGCACCGGCATCCTGTTCGGCCGCGACCGCGACATCGCCGCCGACTTCATCCGCACCCGCTTCGGCCTCAGCTACCGCCCCGCCCCCTGGATCAAACTGCACGGCCTTGCCCAAGACACCCGCGTCGCCGGCTATGGAGCCCCGGCCCCCGGCAACGTCAAAGACCCGCTCGACCTCCAGGAAGGCTACGTCGAACTGTTCTCCTCCACGCAGAAAGGCTTTGGCGCCACCATCGGCCGCCAGATGATCGGCTATGGCGATACGCGCCTCATTGGGTCGCCGCAATGGGCCTATGCCGCCCGCACCTGGGACACCGCGCGGCTCTACTACGTCACCGCCCGCATGCGCCTCGAGTTTCTCCACGTTTCGCCGATCGTTCCCCGAGGCGATGGGTTCAACAAGCCCATCCTTGGCGACCGCATCTGGGGCACCTACTCCACGTTCAAGGATGTGCTGGGCAAGAACCTCGTCGATGCGTACATTCTGCGCCATGACCAGAACCGCCCCGGCGGCTTTACCGGACAGGGCACCTACGGTGTCAATGTCTTCGGCACCCGCTGGGCCGTGCCGCTTCCGAAGAGCTTTCGGATTACCACGGAAGCCGTTCTGCAAAATGGGCACAACGGCCCGTTGAAGCACCGCGCCGCCGGCTTTGTCTCCCAACTGGGCTACAGAACCAAGTGGCTGGGCAAACCGCTCGATCTGGCCAACGAATACAAGTACGCCTCCGGCACCAACCCCACCTCCGGCCGTAGCGGCACCTTCGATCAGCTCTACCCGGCCGCGCACGACAAGCTGGGGCACGTCGATCTGATCGGCTGGCGCAATATCCACAACATCCGCTCGATCACCACTTGGAGCCTGCGCCCCAAGTGGCAGTGGATTCTGATGTATAACGCCAGTTGGCTCGCCGACCCGCGGGATTCGCTCTATAACATCCAGGGCCGCGCCATCGTCCGCTCGGCCACGGGCAGGGACGGCCGCTGGGTGGGCCAGGAAATCGACCTCTACACCAACCTGCAACTCGGCCCCTTCACCATTGCCGGGGGCGTCGGCCAGTTCGCTCCCGGCACGTTCGTGAAGAACACCACCCCGGGCGCCTGGTCGCGCCTGCTCTACCTCTCCACCCAGTATTCCTTTTAGTTCCCGATCCCCTGCCGCTTTAGGAACTCGAAGATCTGCGGATACAACTGGTCCAGCTTCTCCTTGGGAAATCCATGCCGGCCCTGGGGTACGCTGATCATCTCGGCCTTCGCCCCCGCGTCCACCAGCGCCCGCGTCAACCTCACCCCGTGATCGTATGGCACGGTCTGGTCGGAATCGCCATGCAGCGTCAGAATCGCCGGTAGATCCTTCCTGACGTAGTTCATCGGCGATACCCTCGCCGCCAGTTCCAGCCGCCCAGGCCCGTCCGGCACCCAGGTCACCGCGTAGGGCCGCAGATTCTCTCCGCCCAACTGATCGGCCACATCGGTGATCCCGTAGAAGTTCACCACCGCCGCCACCTTCACCGGATTCCCCAGCTTCGCCGACTTGTTCGCCATCCCCACCATTAACGCGAGATGGCCGCCCGCCGAGTCGCCTGTTACCACAATCTTCTTCGGATCGGCCCCATACTTCTTGGCGTTTTTCACGAACCACTCGGCCGCCTTCAATACATCTTCCACGGCTGCTGGGGCGGTGGCCGTCTTCGCCAGGCGGTACTCCACATTGGCCACCACAAAGCCCTTTTCCAGGTACCGGCGGACGAAGTTCTCCCAGCGCGCCTCCTTGGTGCCGTTCACCCAGCCCCCGCCGTGAATGACAATCGCCCCCGGACGCTTATCGCCGCCACCGGTAGGCGTGAATACATCCAGTTGCGTCTCCTGGTACTGCGCGTAGGAAACCGTATCTTTGGTTACGCCCGCCGGAAGCGGCGGATAAGCGGCAGGAGCGGGCGCGGTTTGCGCCGCCAGCGGCAAAAACAATACCAGTGTGGAAAGAAACATGGCCAAGCTGGTCTTTATTCTAGCGCGCGGGTCAGCCGCATCGGCCCTTTGAGGAATAAGGTCCCTTCCTGGCGGACCGTGCCCGGCTTGCGTTCGTACAGCAGAACCAGGCGCACGCCCTGCACTCCCTTCGGCATCTCGAACCGAAGATCCCCCTTGCCCCGCGTTAGGTCGTGCTCCGTGGCCGCCAGTTCGATGTCCCTCCCGAGCACCCGGAAGCGCAGACCCGCCTGTAACCCCTCGGCCCGCGCATCCCACTCCAGCCGGTACTGCCCCGGCTGATCCAGCGCCACCACCTGTTCCAACAGCTCCGTCCGGTCATACTGCCGCCCGTCCAATTGCAGCCGCAGTTGCCCTTCGCTCCAAATGACTTCTAATCCCTGGCGCCACATGGGTCGCCAATCGAACGCCTTGCCCGCCGGTCTGGTGCGAAAGGCGGCGTTGGTCAGCAGATTGCCGTCGGCAGGGCGGTACTCCGGCAAGATCTTGTCAACCGCCGCCCGCCAGATTCCCCAGGCTTCGTGCATCTGCCGGGCTGCCAGCAGTTGCTCACAAATGTCGAACACGGCATCGCGATCTTTCGCCTCCGCGATTGCCAGCCAGCGCCGCGCCGCGGCAACGGCCTGCTCCCATTGGCGGCTGGTGGTCAGGTACTGCGTGTAGCTCCGCAGCAACTCGCGGTCCGGCGGCCACACTGCCAGTACCGGGCGCCGCCCTCCCCCCGCATGGGCCAGACGGAACAGCGCGCCGCGGTCGCCATAGCTGCGTTCGGCGGCTAAATTTATCCAACGGTCGAACTCCGCCCATCTTTCCTGCCGGAAGTAGAAATTTGCCAGGGTCCAGCGCGGCGCAAACTGTTGATCGACCGCCGCGGCCTGCAAATAATACCGCTCGGCGTCGCCGATTCGGTTTTCGCGCTCGGCCTGCTCTCCTAGTTCGCGCCATGCCGATGAGAAATAAGGGTCCAGTTCCACCGCGCGCGCCAGGTTGCCGGCGCGCGCCTGGTACAGGGGATGGAACGGAACCAGATGCGCGGCACGGCGGAGGTTCTCCGGCGTCCCGGTGCGGAAAAGGTAATCGGCCCAGGCAAGCAGGGAGGCAAAGGCGATGGCGGCGGCAAGGAGCAGGCGGAGGAGGAGGCGGAAGGCAGGGGGGGCGGCGCGCATTACGTGCAACATACTCTTGTAATACATTGTGGCGAAACGACTTATTTTTTCTCACCTCTCAAGTTCCCAAGTTTTCTAACCGAAGAAAGAGGTAGGGGGCAGTGCTCGACTGGTCCCGCAGGCCGGCCGCCCCTTCAATGGGGACAAGAACTTCAACGGAGAGTCCATGCTGGAGAGGAATCACGGGATGAACATTTTCTACGCCACGCGGTTGCAGGCTGTGATCGCGGCCCTTTTGGTGGCACAACTTTCGGTGGGAATGGCGGCGTCGTCCGCTATCGGAGTGGCAACAGCGAAAGGCAGTTTTCGTCTGGATGCCGCCGCGGTTTCGGGTACGGGCACGTTGTTTGACGGCTCGACGATCGAAACCGAAAAAGCAACGTCGGAAGTCAGCCTCAAAGGCGCGCGGATGATCTTCGATTCGCGCACACGGGGCAAGATCTACCGCGATTACACGGTTCTCGAACGGGGCACCGGGCAGGTGGAGGACGGCAAGGGATATCGCATCCAGGCTTCGAACTTTTTCATCGAGCCTTCGCAGAATGGAGTAACGAAGGTAACTATTCGCGACAAGCGGGTGCTGGTCGCCGCCCTTGACGGGCCCGTGCTCATCCGCAACGCCTCGGGGCTGCTTCTGGCCAATCTGGCCACGGGACGGGCCGTCGAACTGGCGCCGGCCGAAGATGGTGCTTCGGCGCCCTCTAAGCTCACCGGCCTGGTCAGCAAGCAGAACGGCCGTTATTACCTGACGGACGAAACGCTCGGCATTACGGTCGAACTTACCGGGAAGGATCTCGAAAAGCAGGTCGGCCACCGCGTCGAGGTGACCTGCGTGATTGATCCCAACGAGAAGCCCGCCGACGGGAAGCAGAAGGTTCGTGTGGTGGGCATCGTGCCGCTCGGAGCGGCTGGAGCCGCGGCTGCCGGTGCTGCAGGCGCAGCCGGTGCGGCCGGAGCAGCCGGGGCAGCCGGGGCAGCCGGAGCAGCCGGAGCCGTAGCCGGTATCACCGCCACCACCGCCGTTGTTGCCGGTGTCGTCGTCGCCGGGACCGCTACCGGTCTCGCCGTCGGTCTCACCCGCGACGATCCGCAGGACATCAGCAAGTAACCATCCCGATCCCGGAAGCGGGCCTGGCCGTCGAACGCCGCCCGCTTCCACAGCCCTGTCCCGACTGCCACCCCAATCGCAACCCAGCCCGCCCAACGGGTTTTATTCCTTTGAGGTCTACTGGTAGTAACCGCGTTTTCTTATGTTGTCCCGCACTCTTGTCCTGATCGCCCTCGCTGCTAGCGCGTTCGCGCAACCCCGCCCCGCCGAGACTATCCCCGGCCGGTTCCTGGTCGAGTTCGACGGAGAACCCCTCGCCTCCTTCCAACGCTCCGCCGCCAAGGAGGGCCCCGCCCGCGCCGCCGCCACGATCAGCCGGCACCGCGACGCGCTGCGCTCCCGCCACGCCCAAGCCGCCGCCCTTCTCCGCGCACGCGGGATCCAGGTCCGCGGAACCATCGAAACAATCGGCAATGCCATCGCGGTGGAAGGCGCCACCGAGGAGCAACTGCGCGACCTGCCCGGCGTTACCCGCATCGTCCCCGTTCGCCGCCTGCGTGCCCACATGGACCGCGTCACCGAGATTCTCAGCCTCAACCAAGCCTGGGAACAGGTCGGTGGCAGTGTCAATGCCGGCGCCGGCCTCAAGATCGCCATCATCGACACCGGCATCGACGAAACCCACCAAGCCTTTCGCGACACCGCGCTCACCGCTCCCGAAGGCTACCCGCTCGTTTCCTCCGACGCGAATCTGCCCTTCACCAGCGGCAAAATTATCGTCGCCCGCAGCTACCAGGGCACGGCCCGCGATTGCGAAGGCCACGGCACCGGGGTTGCCATGGCGGCGGCCGGCGTGCAGCACCGCGCCGGTACGCGCACCCTAAGCGGCGTCGCCCCCAAAGCCTGGCTCGGCGTGTACCGCGCCAGCGACGGCTGTGAAGGCGGCTTTCCCACCGACAATGTCGAACTCGCCATGGAAGATGCCGTCAAAGACAAAATGGACGTCATCAACCTCAGTCTCGGCGGCTGGGGCATCGAATCGCTCGAAAGCAGCGAGTTCGAGCCTTACATCAAACGCGCCATCGAGGCTGGCGTGATGGTGGTCAGTGCGGCCGGCAACGAAGGTCCCGATTCCGGCACCATCGGCGACACCGGCTCCGGCAGCGCCATCTCGGTGGGCGCAACCAACAGCAACACCCGCAGTGGCGCCGGTGTTGCCCTCGGCAGCGACGTTCTCTCCGCCAGCGCCGGCTCCAACAGTGCAGAAGCCGCCTCCGTCGCCGCCAAAGCCAAGGACATCGGCGCCTTCGACAACAGCCGCCTCGGCTGTGACCCTTATCCGGCCGGTTCGGGCGTGTCCACCCGCTTCGCCGTGGTCTCCCGCGGCACCTGCGACTTCACGGTCAAGTTCGCCAATGCCGCCAACGCGGGCGCGACGGCCATCATCGTTTACAACAATGAAGACACCGCCGAATTGATCACAATGGTCTCCGACGGCGCCGCCATTCCCGGCGTCTTTATCACCAAAGCCGACGGCGAGAAACTGCGCGCCGCCCTCGCCGCCGATGCCGACCTCGACCTGCGGGTCGTCTTCGCCGGCACCCTCCCCGATGACCCCACCCGTATCCCGGGTTACTCCTCCCGCGGCCCCACGGCGGACCTCGGCATCAAGCCGGACCTCGTCGCCACAGGCAACGTCCGTGCCGCCCTCCCCAGCGCCGTCACCGGCTCGCCTAACTCCTACGCCATCTACAGCGGGACCAGCTTTTCCTCCCCAATTGTCGCCGGCGCCGCCGCCTTGCTCAAGCAGAAGCGCCCCGGCCTCGGCGTCGCCCAATACCACTCGCTGCTCGCCAACTCCGCCACGGCCATCCCCGGCAGCGTCATGAACGTGGGCGCCGGCCTGCTCAACCTCAACGCCGCGCTCACCAATAACGCCGTTTCCTCTATCGTTTCCATCAGTTTCGGCCGCTTCCGGGACGTGGCGAGCGCCGCGCGCGAGTTCGCTGTCACCAACATCGGTGCCGCGCCGGAAACCTACTCGGCACGCATCGTCACCGCTAACGCCTCGCAGCCCCTGCTGTCCCAAACGGACTTCACCCTCGCCCCCAGCGCCTCCCAAGTCCTTAAACTCACCTTCGACGGCTCCCAACTGCCGCCCGGCGCCTATCAGGGCGTCGTACAAATCACCGGCACCAACGGCTCCGCCCTCCGGATCCCCTACTGGATGGGCATCCGCGGCACGGAACCTACCCGCATCGCCGACGCTTATCCCATGAGCACCGGAGCCCCCGGCGAACGCGTCTACATCTTCTTCCGCCTGATCGACGATTCCCTCGTGCCGTTTGACTCCGGCAATCCCGACGTCGAGCCCGTCTCCGGCGGCGGCACCGTCAGTTCCGTCCAATACGGGGCCGCGCTCTATCCCGGCACCTTCATCGCCACCGTGCGCCTTGGCCGCCTGCCCGGCACCAACGTGTTCCGCATCAAGGCCGGCAATCTCGAGCGCGAAATCCGCATCCGCGGCGGCAATTAACGTGGTACTCTGGTAAGGTTGCCATGAAAGCTGCAATCCACCCCGCCTACAACGAAATTAACGTCATCTGCGCGTGCGGGCACCAGTTTAAGACACGGTCCACCCACAAAGGGGACATCCGCGTCGAAATCTGCTCGAGTTGCCACCCCTTCTTCACCGGCCGCCAAAAGCTCATCGACACTGAGGGCCGCGTCGACCGCTTCCAGAAGAAGTACGCCACCTTCCGCGAAACCCAGGCTGCCGCCAAAGCCAAGAAAAACTAGGCTTTACAGCTCTAGCGTGATCAGTCCGTCCGGGTCCACATGAACCCGTGAGAACAGGCCCACCGGCAGTAACCCGTCGGCATCCCCCCGCCCGTTGGGGTGGAACACCACGGGCACATCCCGTAACTTCAGATCGCCCAGGTCCAGGCACTTCAAAATGCCGGCTTGGGCGATTCGCTTTTCGCCCCCCATCGTTCCCACCTCTACCGTCCCCGTCCGCCGTACTCCCGGATAGCTTGACCGGAACAGCACCACCGCCCCCACGCCGCTGTCCAACACCAGCCGCAGATCCCGCAGCCGCACGCAGGGCCGCGACGCCGAGCTCGCATACGCCACGCGCCAACCCCCATCCGGCGCAGCCCCGCCCAGCCGGAACCGCCCGCGCCCCAAGTCCAGTTCATATTTCCGTCCGGCCAACGCGCTCTGCCCCAGAATCCCCGCGATTCCAGGGTCCGCCTGCCGCGCCAGCGCCATCGAATCCAGCAGCACCTCACCCTTCACCACTGTTCCATCCACCGTCAGATCCACCGATCCGGCCGCCGCCACCAAACGGCTTCCATTGACCGACACAACCTCCACGCGATAGTTTGGACGTAGGCCGATTTGTTCGGCAACCGCCGGATCCAGCACCGTGCTCTCCGCGCCGGTATCCAGCAGAAACCGAAACGGGCCGTGCCCGTCTATCAGGATTCCCTCAATCGTCCAGTGTGCGCCCGACCGCGCCAACGTGGTCTCGGCCTGCGCCGGAATCGACAACAGCAGCCAAATCGCCCAGTACATGGGGGCAGTTTGGGGCAACTTGCCTGTTAGGGTCGTGAGGGCGGCCAGATTTTTCCGTGATCACCGCTTGAGGTACATGACGCCAATCGCGTTCGACGACATCATCATCGACCGGGAACTCCATCACATCCACAAGGGCGGTGTGATGATGGAATTGGAACCAAAGTCTTTCCGTGTTCTGGAATACTTAATTGAGCACCGCAACCGGGTGGTGCCCAAAGACGAGCTGATCGCCAAGATTTGGGACGGTGCCGCCGTTACCGATAACGCGCTGACGCGCGTGATCGCGCAAATCAGGAAAGCGCTGGGGGACGATGCGCGGCAGGCGCGATACATCGAGACAGTGCCAACCATCGGGTATCGCTTCATATTTCCCATCGACGCCCCTAAGCCAACCTCTACGCCTCTCCCCGAGCCGCCCGAACCTCGCAAAATCAACTGGCTCGTCCCCGTTGGCGCCATCATCGCTCTCATTGCCGTCTGGTTCGGCCCTTATCTGAAATCCCTTACCACCGACCCCAGCAAGCCCCGCCCGCCCCGTACCGCCCAGTTCACCACCTCCAAGGGCCTCGACATGCACCCGTCGTTCTCCCCGGACGCCAGCTCCGTCGTTTACACTTCCGACAAAAGCGGCAAGTTTGAGCTCTACATTCGCCAGGTGGATGGCGGGCGCGACATCGCCATCACCAACGATGGCAAGCAGAACCTGGAACCAGCCTGGTCGCCCGACGGCAAGTCGGTGGCCTACTCACAACTGGCTTCGCAATCCATTTATGTAATGCCGGCCCTCGGCGGTATCCCGCGGCGCCTCACCGAGTTCGGCTCGCAGCCCGCCTGGTCGCCCGACAGCCGCCTGATCGCGTTCCGCTCCGAAGGCATCACGTCGATGGCGGCGCCGGAGCTGTTGCCGGGCACCGACACCACCCTCTGGGCCATTCCGGCCGCCGGTGGCACACCCGAGCAACTCACCCAAACCGCCATGACGGGGGGCAAGCACAGCCAGCCGCGCTTCAGCCCGAGCGGGCGCCACCTGGCATTCCTCAGCATGCGGCCGTTCAACGCCCGTGACGCCTGGGAACTCGACATGGCCACCCGCAAGGCCACCCGCATCGACACTGGCGGGCTTGCCGTATCCGCTTTTGCCTACGATGCAGGCGGCGCGTCGCTCTACCTGGTCGGCCATTCCCCGGAGATCCCTTCCGGCCTATACCGGTTGCGCCGCGACCCGGCTACGCGCGTCCCCAAGGGCGCCCCGGAACTGCTCACCCGCATCGACTTCATCGAAGTCCGGGACCTCTGGATCAACCAGCAGGGCACCCGCATGGCCTACATGGCCACCCGCGCCACCAGCAACATCTGGAGCGTCGACCGCAAAGGCGAATCCAAGTCCCTCGTCGAGGATGCCACCTATCGCGTCACCGAGCCGGCCTGGTCCCCCGATGGCAAGAAGCTCGGCTATGTCCTGCGCAAGTACGGCGCCCTGGGCGACGTCTACATCAGCGATCCGGACGGCACGAACGCCACCCAGATCACCCGCAATCCCGGCCCCGATGCCTTCCTGACCTGGGCTCCCGATAGCCAGAGCGTCTGGTATCTCTCGCTGGTCGCGCCCAATACCGAAGTGCGGCGCGCCGCCCTGGCCGATGGAGCCGAGCGCCCCATGGCCACCATGCCGGCCCTCGCCATCCAATCCCGCATCGCGCCCGACCTCAGCGCGGTCACGGTCATGCGGAATGGCCAGCTTCAACTATTCGACATCGCCACCCGCGGTTTCCGGCCCCTGGCCCTGGGCGACGGGCGCGTTGGCTTCCCGTGCTGGTCGCGCGATTCGAAGACACTAGCGGTCGAGATCCGCGAGCGCGATACCACTCACGTGGGCCTGGTTCAGCGCGAAGGAGGCGCGGTTCGCCAGATCACTAACCGCCCCGGCCACGCCTGGCCCCACTCCTTCTCCGCCGATGGCAAGCAACTGGCGATCGCCGCGACCTGGGACGGATTCTGGAACATCTACACCATGGACCTCGCCACCAACGAGATCCGCCAACTGACGAAGAACACGCTCGGCCGCATCTTCGTGCGCTATCCGGCCTGGAGCCCGTTGGGAGATCCCATCGCCTTTGAACACCACGAAACCCGCGGCAACCTCTACATCGCCGAACTACCGGAAGCCCCAGCGGCAGCCGCTAACCCTTTAACTCCTTAGCAAACCGCGCGATCTTACGAAGCGCCGTCGCAATCCGATCCATATCCGTCCGTGGCCCCAGCAGCGTAGTCTGTGTAAACCACACCGCCTCCTGGCAAAGCCGATCGTTCTCCGGACACCGGTTCTTCTCGTCCCAGGCCTTCAACTCGGCGTCGCTGTAAATCTTCCGATACCCGCGCGACAGCACCACATTCTTCACCAGCGGCTCTTTATTCAACGGCGTATAGCCGGAACTGGCAGGCACACCCTCGGCCGCCAGCGCCTTCAGAAACTGCGCCCGCGGCAGCCCGCCAAACTTCGCCGCATCATAGCGGAACATAAACAGGTGCCAGGCATTGCGCGTGCAGCCTTCATACTGCTGCGAAGGAGTAATACCCGGAATCTCCCGGAAAAGCCCGGCCAGATAATCGGCATTCTGCTCCCGCGTGCGCGACTGCGCCTCCAACCGCGCCATCTGCGCCAGCAGCAGCCCGCCCTGGAACTCCGTCAGTCGCAGGTTGAGCCCGTGCCCCGCGTACGTGAAGCCCGGATCCACCTTGTGCGGACTCCGGCCATTGCTGTGGAAATGCGAACAGCGGTAGAACAGCGACTCATCATTGGTCATCACCGCGCCGCCTTCCCCGCTGTTGAGGTTCTTGGAAGCCTGGAAACTGAAGCACCCCAAAGCCCCCAGCGTACCCAGCTTCCTGCCGCGCCATTCACCGAGCACCGCCTGGCAGGCGTCCTCCAATACCGGGACCTTATGCTTAGCTGCAACCGCCAGCAGCGTGTCCATATCGGCCGCCGCGCCCGCCATATGCACCGGCATAATGACCCGCGTGCGAGGCGTCACCGCCGCCTCCACCTTCTTTGCGTCGATCTGGAAGCTCTTGCGGTCGCTATCGACGAACACCGGCAGCGCGTGCCGCTCCAACACCGCATTCAACGTCGCCACGAACGTGTACGGCGGCAGGATCACCTCGTCGCCGGGACCCACCTCCAGCGCCGCCATGGACGTCAGCAGCGCGCTGGTGCCGTTGGCCACCGCGAGGCAATGCTTCACGCCCATCAGCGCCGCGTACTTCGATTCAAAACGCTGCACCATCTGGCCGCTGCCGCGGCCCCACTTGCCACTGCGCAGCACCTCGACAAGCGCCGTCTCTTCGGAATCGTCGAAGACCGGCCACTTCCGCGAACCCTCGAGCTTCACCGCCGGCCCACCCAGCATCGCGGGGCGATCCGTATCGGCGAAAGATGTGCTGGCGGCGCTGAGAGCGGCAGTCGCTCCCAGAAATCGGCGGCGATTCACGCGGTTCATGTTGATGAGTGTATCGCTCTCGGCTGTGCCACACTGAGCCCATGTCCCTTGTCCTGTACGTTTTGCTCTGCGCCGGACTGGCGTTCGGGCAATCCGCCGCCAACCTGGAACAACTTGTGGCCGGCACCGTGGACGCGCCCGCCGCGAGTTCAACGTGCCCGGGCATCTCGGTCGCCATCGTCAAGGATGGCAAAGTGGTACTCGCCAAAGGCTATGGCGCGCGCAACCGCACCACACAGGCGCCCATGACGGAGAACACGCTGGTAGGCATTGCGTCGAACACCAAGGCCTTCACCTCGGCGGCGCTGGCCATGCTGGTAGACGACGGCAAACTCAACTGGAGCGACCGCGTCATCGACAAGCTCCCGGAGTTTCCTTTACCGCCTCCGCTTCGTGCCCTTGAAACACAGCTTCCGCGAACGCCATGACTACGACAACATCCTCTACAACGTGATGGGCGCTCTGATCGAGAAGGTGTCCGGCAAGCCCTGGCTTCTCTGACGGAGTACCTAGCCGTCCATCAGGATCAGGAACTGATCGAGCACAGAATCAAGTGATCGGACGGCAATTGGCTGTTACGGTTCATGGGGAACGGCGTCCAGCGTTGTATTCGAGACGTTACCGGTCTCGATTCCCGTCTCCCGGATTTACCCGCCCGCGTAGTGAGAACCCAAAGGCCCGCTCCCTCCAAGCAAGCGGGTATCAGAGCCAGTGGGAATCGCTACACGCGCTCCAGCTTCATGGGATAGGTTTCGCCGGAAGCAAACTGCGCGACATAGATGCTGTCGTCCTCATCCAGGATCAGATCGTGCGGATGGAGGAAGATGTCCTCGGTATGACGCATGGGCTGCAGTTTGCCATCGCCGCTGTACTCGGGCGCCGAGCCGGCGAGGTTTGACAACACGCGCAGGTTCTCGTCCAGCACCGACACGAAGCCCCGGCTGGCGCGGTCCTTCGGCCAGTTGTCGGCGAGGTGTGCCACGTAGTAGCGGCCCTTGTGAAGCCGGATCTGGCGTGGATTGCCGCCCGGCAAATCCACCTGCTGTAGCCGGTTGCCATCGGTGTCCAGACGCAGCAGATGCTGCTGGTCACTCATGGCGATCAACAGTGTGGGGCGGCCCCGATACAGGTCGAGCATGCCGCCGTGCGGGCCCCAATGCACAATGCCTCCTTCGGCGCCCCCCAGCAGGCTCTGTAACCTGCCGCGGGCGTCATATTGCAAGATGTAGTCGCGCCCATATCCGTCGAGGACAAAGAAACCGCCGTCCTGCCGATGAAGGGTCCAGGACGGGCGATACTCGGACTCCTTCGTATACTTGCCGCTCGCCGCGGGCCAAGTCCACTCTTCCAGTACGTTGCCATCCAGCGTGGTCTTCACCACCTTGTGCAATTGCAGATCCGTCAGGAACAGCACCTCGCGGCGCCCTTCCTTCACAATGGACAACCCGTGGGCGCCTGGGAAGGCCGTGCCCCATTTCGATACCAGCCGCCCGCGCTTGTCATAGACAATGACGTTGTTCGCCGTGTGGTCCGTGAGCAGCAGCAGATGGCCTTCGGCGTCGCGGACCATGCCATGGCAGTTCTTCACCGGTGTCTTCTCATCCAGCACGCCCCAACCGGGCACGACGCGATAACGATGGTCCCGCTGGCCGAGAATCCGGCTTTGGCCCCGCGCGAGTGCGCTGGAGGCAAGCGTGGCGGCGAAGGCGCGTCGCGAAATAGGCATGCTCTTCGTTATACACCGGGGTTGTACAATGCCGGAATACGATTCTTTCACCACTTGCAAGGGGGGTACCTGAGAAACCGTGTGCGATCAAGACCATTTTGAAGAAGACCGGCAGAAGTTCGAAGCGCTTGGGCTGGTGACGCGCAAGCAGTTCGGCGCATTGCTGGGGGCGGGTGTGACGATGATGCTGCCGCCGGTGGCCAATGCCGTCACCGTTGTCGACTCGGAAGTGACCATTACGACGCCCGATGGCACCGCCGACGCGTATTTCGTCCACCCTGCCAGCGGTACGGCGCCCGGCGTGCTCGTGTGGCCGGACATCTTCGGCCTGCGTCCGGCAAAGCGGCAGATGGGCAAGCGGCTCGCCGAGTCCGGCTATTCGGTGCTGGTTGTGAATCCGTTCTATCGCACCAAGAAGGCGCCGACGGCGGAGAATGGCGGACAGACTCCCATCCAATCCGTGATGCCGCTGGCACAAACGCTGAACGAGACCACCCACATGACCGACGCCAAGGCGCTTATCGGCTGGATGGACAAGCAGTCCTCCGTGGCCAAGAACCGGAAGATCGGCACGCAGGGCTACTGCATGGGCGGGCCGATGGCATTCCGTACCGCCGCGGCGGTTCCCGATCGCGTCGGCGCGGTGGCGTCCTTCCACGGCGGAGGGTTGGTGCGCGATGCGGCCAACAGCCCGCACCTGCAGGCATCCAAGACCAAGGCGCACTTCCTGATTGCCATTGCCGCCAATGACGACCAGCGGGCGCCGAAGGACAAGGATGTTCTGAAGGAGACCTTCGAGGCGGCGCATTTGCCGGCGGAGATTGAGGTTTACGACGCCGCTCATGGCTGGTGCCCGCCCGATTCCCGGGTCTATAACCAGGAGCTTTCCGAGAAGGCCTGGAGCCGGCTGCTGGCCTTGTACAGCAAGGCTCTCGCGTAGCGGAAAAGATCTCGGATACAATCCGCCGCGCCGGCGCACTTTCCGGCATGACAACCTCCGTCTTTTCCGGCCGCTGGGTTCTGGCCGGCGCCCTCGCGCTGCTGGCTGGAACCCTTGCGACGCAATTCCGCACCCAGGCGCAAACTCCTGAGACCTTAACTCCCGGTATGTTGTTCGGACCCGTTTGGCTGGGCCCGGGACAGCACATTGAACTGTGCGCCAGCAATCTGGGCGAAGGCGACATCACGGCCGCCGTTCACTTCCGCAACCTCAGCACGGGTGACGTCAGTCCTATCGAACAGCTCACGCTGAAGACCGGCGGCGGCGAGTGCGCCTACTATGTCGGGTCGGGGCGCGTGGTCGGGATGGCGCGGGGCGATGGCCGGGCGTCGGATTGGGTGAGCCCGTCGAACGCGCTGATCTCGACGATGTCGGTTGTGGATGATGGCGGTAGCACGCGGGTTTCCGTGCTCGGCGTCGCCAAAGTGTGGCTTCGCGGGCTGTAATCAACGGCTCTGCGTGGGCTCTCCCTGGCCTTCGATTAGCGTGATGTAGCGGTTCGTCGCGGCGGGACGGAATCGCTCGGTTCTCGTGCTTGGCGCGGGCCAACGGACTTCCACCCAGTCGACAGTCGCGCTGCCGCCAAGCCCGAGAATTTCACGCGAGTCCTGTGCCGACAGGTAACTGCCGCCCCCCACCTTGAAGCGGCTGCGGGTGATGCCGCCGGCCCGCCACGTGATGCCCGCTCCCACTCCATCGCGGTTTGCCTTCACTCCTCGCAGTTTGATCCCGATCCAGCGGTTCGCCGGCGGCACGGTATTGCGCAGCAGCAGGGGCGTGGCTCCGTTGACTCCGATCAGCACGTCAATACGGCCGTCATTGTCGTAGTCTCCCGCCGCCAACCCACGTGCCGACAACTCCTTCTGAAATGCCGGACCGGCTTGGGCACTGACGTTACGCAGGGTTTTGTTCATCTGGCGGAACAGCAGCAGCGGTTCGCGATAGCGCACTCGTGGCGACCGCTCCGAGACAAGGTCATCGGGGTGGCCGTTGGCCAGGAACAGGTCCATCGCGCCATCGTTGTCGATATCCAAGAACCGCAGGCCCCAGCCACTCAGGTCATACGTAGCGCGCCCGATCTCGCCGGCGAAGGCGAGGTCGTCGAACATGCCGTAGCCCGTGTTGCGGTATAGCGAGAACATCTCCCGGTCGATGTTGGAGACGAATAGGTCCTGCCAGCCATCGCCATCGACATCGGCCGAATCGACACCCATGCCGGAGCGAGCCATGCCTTCCGGGCTGAGCGCCACCATCGCCCCATAGCCGGCGTCTTCGAAAGTCTTGCCGCCGCGATTCAGGAACAGGAAGTTTTCCACGGTGTCGTTGGCGACGAACAGATCCATGCGGCCGTCGTTGTTCACATCGGAAGCCACAACGCCAAGGGCTTTCCCGAGCCGCCGGGCGATGTGCGTCTCGGCGCTGGCATCGCGGAATGTGCCGTCGCCCTGATTGCGGAACAGAAGTGAGGGCGAAGGCTTGAACATGCGCGGAATGCAGTAGCCGGGCTGGCCGCCGCGGGCGTCAATGCAGAGCTTCTGCGTTTCCCGGCGATACTCGACAAAGCCGCATACGAACAGGTCCAGCCAACCATCGGCGTCGTAGTCGAACCAGGCGGCGCTGGTGGTCCAACGATCGGCGAGCGTGCCGCTGGGGGCGGCGACATCGGTGAACGTGCCGTTCCGGTTATTGCGGTACAGGCTGCTGCGCCCGTAGGCGGTGACGTAGAGGTCGGGAAAGCCGTCGTTGTTGTAGTCGGCGGCCGCCACGCCCATGCCGAAGGAGGCCCCGCCGGCCAGACCCGCCTGCGAGGTCACGTCACGGAACGTGCCGTCGCGGCTGTTGCGGTAGAGCCCATGGCGCGGCTGCTTCCGCGGCTGGTAGAAGTCCGCCTCACCGCTGTTTACGAGGAAGATGTCCTGCCAGCCATCCTGGTCGTAATCGAAGAAGGCGACGCCGGGACCGAGGCTCTCCGGCAGATAATGGGCGGTGGACATGGCGTTGTCGTGTGTCCAGCGGATGCCGCTTCGGCCCGCGGGGATTTCTTCGAACAGCGCGGGCGGCGCGGCGGAGCCGGTCGATAGGGGTACGAACAACCGGGCACAGGCGATGGCTCCGAGGAACAGAGTGGCGCGGCCGGCAGGGATCGTCATAGGGGAGAAGTGACGGCTACGGCGTTTTTGTAGCATGGCGCATTTGTGACGGGCACCGCGGCCAAGCCCGCTCTCCGGCGGCTCGCGGCTTGTGCAAAGGTTGATTTGCGAAGCCGCGCCGCAAGCAATCGGCCTTGGGGACTTTCACCACGGGCTGTTCGGTCAGCGTCTTCGGAAAGCGAGGCCGATGGCAGTGGCCCCCGCGAAGATGCCGCCGGCCAGATACGTCGCGGAGGGTCCCCAGGAGTTCCAGAGGGCGCCCGCGATAGCGCTCGCCAGAAGCACGGAAACGCCGGTCACCAGATGAAAGGCGCCAAAGGCGGACCCGCGCAGGCCGGCGGGAGCTGCATCGGCCACAAGCTTGGAGAACAGACCTTGGGTGAGAGCCATGTGGAGTCCCCAGAGGATTGCACCCAGCACCACCGCCACGATAGACGTGGCAGTCGCGAGGATTACGTCCGCAACTACCAGTACCATGAGCCCATACAAGAGCAAGGTTCTGCCATTGACGCGGTCGGAGACTCTCCCGGCCGGATAGGCGAAGCAGGAATAAGCGATGTTCATCGCCATTATAACGGCGGGGATCGAGACCATACTCATGCCCACGCTTTGCGCGCGCAAGACCAGGAAAGCCTCGCTAAAGCGAGCCAGGGTAAACGTAGCGCCGAGACCGGCAACGAACCAGAAGCCGGGTCCGAGATGCGCCATATCCCGTAGACGGACGCGTGCGGCTCCCCGCGAAATAGCCGTCTGCCCCGGTTCTTTCACTACCGTGGCGAGCAAGGTTACGGCGATTAGCGCGGGTACCACGGCAACCCAGAAGACGGCTTTCACATCGTTCAGCAGGGCCATCCCGAGAATGGCTGCGACCGGCCCAAGTACGGCGCCAACGGAGTCGAGGGTTTGCCGGAGGCCGTAGGCGGCGCCGCGCAGATGCACCGGGGTGATGTCCGCGATAAGCGCATCTCTCGGCGCCCCGCGAATGCCTTTCCCGACCCGATCCACAAATCGCGCGGAGGCAACCAAGAGGATGGAAGAAGCCATTGGAAACACGGGTTTGGTTACCGCGCTCAGTCCGTAGCCCAATAGTATCAGCGGCTTCCTCTTGCCAAATAGGTCGCTGAGAGCGCCGGAGAACATTTTCGAGATGGAGGCGATGGCCTCGGCGATGCCCTCCACAACGCCGATGGTGAGCATGCTGCCGCCAAGCACGGTTGCCATGAAGACGGGCAGTAAGCTATGCACTAACTCGGAGGAAACGTCCATGAACAAGGACACCAGCCCAAGCGCCCAAATGTCTCCTGGAAGCCGGCGGGCGATTCCGGGAACCGATTCCGATGTGCCGTCCTTGAACTTCATTTCCGCAACCATACCAGCATGCGGTCTTTTTCCGGACTTTCCACCGCGGGCTGGGCTGCTAAGCCCGAGAGAGAACCATACACATAGCTTACGGGTGCACGCGGTTGCGATCAAGAGTAGGGGCACCGGATTGAGGTGCAACCTGCCTTACTGAACGGGCTTGACGGAACACTTGGTGCGGAATGCGGCGAGTGGAGCCGGGGCGACGAGAGGGAGGCGGCAGCGGGCGCGTCCGTGGCCCCCTAGTCACGCACTCCGGACAGGAGTATCCTTTGTATGGATTCATCCTCATGACCACCCGACGGCAGATTCTGCAAACCGCCGTTGCGCCAATGATCGTTCCGAGTGTAGTGCTCGGCCAGAGGGCCGGACATGTTCCTCCCAGCGACAGAATTCTATTTGGCGGCATCGGTATCGGCTCCCGCGGAGCTCACGATCTAAGCAAGCTTTTGAAGATCAGGGAGGCGAAGTTTATCGCCATTTGCGACGTTCGCAATGAACGGCGCGAGACCATCAAGTCGACGGTTGACCAGAATTATGGCGACCGCGACTGCAAGATGTACGAAGACCAGTATGAGTTACTGGCGCGGCAGGATATCGATGCCGTGTTGATTGCCACGGGCGACCGCTGGCACACGCCGCTGTCGATCATCGCGGCGCAGCATGGCAAGGACGTGTACTGCGAGAAGCCCTGCTCGATGTCCATCGACGAGAGCTGGGCCTTGGCGGCCGCGTTCAAGCGCTATAACCGCCTGTACCAGGCCGGTTGCCAGCGTCGCAATGGGGCGAACTTCGCGCTTTGCAGAGAGCTGCTGCGGGCTGGAGCATTGGGCAAGTTGCAGACGCTGTATGCGAACGTCGGGCCGTCGGTGAATTGGCCGCCGCTGCCGAGCCGGGATTGGCTGGCGGAGGAGCCACTGCCGCCGAAGCAGGTGCTGGATTGGGACCGCTGGCTGGGTCCGGCGCCATGGCGGCCGTACCATTCGTCGTATGTGCGCGGCGGGTGGCGCAATTTTTACGACTTTCATGGGGGTGGGATTTTGGAGTGGGGATCGCACACAGTGGATCTGTGCCATTGGGCGGCGGATCTGGACGATACGCAGCCGGTGGAGTATGAGCCGGTGGGCGGCAACACGGGCCCTTATGCCGTGAATTGCACCTATGGGAACGGTGTGAAGCTGGTGATGCGGGACAACGGTTGGGATGGCGCGCTGAAGACCGGGTCGTGCAGTTTCCGGATTGAAGGCGACCAGGGCTGGGTGGAGACGGGCGATCTGACGAAGATTGAATGCTCGGACAATATCCGGCCGCTGCTGCGTCCGACGGAAGACGCGCGGATGGCGCTGGAGAATCACATGAACGAGTTTGTGCGCTGCATCCGGACGCGGCGTATGCCGAGCGCGAGTGCGGCGGCGGCGGCGAACTCGCATGTCACCTGTCACGCGGCGTTCCTGGCGTTCCAGCGCGGCAGGAAGCTGACTTGGGACCCGGCGAAAGCGGAATTCACCAATGACGACGTTGCCAATCGCATGCGCAGCCGTGCGTTGCGCGAACCGTGGCGTGTTTGAGGAAAGGAGACTCATCATGCAACAACAGCCAAAACCGGTAGCGCCGGCGGAGTTTCAGGAGGAGGCGGTCGCCTCTATGGATGCCGCCAGTCTGATTCGCATTTTGCAGGATAAGGGTGCTACGGAGTTTCAGAAAGCGAAGGCCTGCGTGCGCCTGGGGGAACTGGGCGGGAAGGAAGCGGTAGCGCCCATGGCGGCACTGCTGGCGGATGAGCACCTGAATGTTTACGCGCGCTACGGTCTGGAGCCGATTGCGGATGCATCGGCGGCGGAGGCTCTGCGGGCGGCGGTTCCAAAGCTGCAGGGCAATGCGCAGGTTGGGGTGGTCAACTCGCTGGGCAAGAAGCGCGATGAGTTGGCGGTGCCGATGCTGAGCAAACTGCTGTATAGCCAGAATGCAGCGCTGGCGCAGGCGGCTGCGGCGGCGTTGGGCAGCATTGGAGGGCTGGCTTCGGCGAAGGAGTTGCAGGCGGCGTTGCCGAGGACCACCGGCATGATGAAGATTTTGGTGGCCGATGCGGCGCTGGTATGTTGTGAGCGGCTGCTGGCCGCGGGCAAGCGGGATGCGGCGCTGGGGCTGTATGCCGTGTTAAGCCAGCCAGCGACGCCCAAGGCCCAGAGACTTGCGGCGATGAGCGGGATCATCGAAGAGGAGCGTTCGCTGCGGCGTCCGCGGTAACGGGGCAGCGCGGTAACAGTTCGCACCTTGGGTTCTGGCGTTGCTTCGTTCGCAAGGTGCGGGGAGTTGGTCCGCGGTGCGTACGGGGATGTTACCTTGGAAGTACCTCGCGGTTGACTCTTTGCGTATGCGTCGAATCTGCTGGTTGACCGATCTTCATTTAAACTTCGTTTCGCCGCGGCAGGCCTCGGCCTTTCTGGACTCGCTCCAGCAAATGCCGGTGGACGTGCTGATGGTCAGTGGCGACCTAAGCGAAGCGCCACGCCTGCAACTGGACCTGTCGGAGATGTCGGCTCGCATTCGGAAGCCGATCTACTTCGTGCTGGGCAGCCATGACTACTACCGCAGTTCGATTGCGGCGGTGCGATGGCACATTTCGCAACTATGCCAGCGCATGCCGAACCTGACCTGGATGAGCGAGGCGGGCGTGGTGGAGTTGAGTCCGGAGACCGCGTTAGTGGGCCATGATGGCTGGGGCGACGGGTTGGCGGGGAACCTGGAAGAGGCCGTCCAGTTGCAGGATGAGCTGCAGATTGAGGAACTGACCACCTATGACCGGCACTCGCTGTTCACGAAGTTAGGGGAGTTGGGCGAGGAGGCGGCGTTGCATTTGGAGAAGGTGTTGGGCGAGGCGCTGGCGAACTACCGGAACATCTGCCTGTTGACGCATGTGCCGCCGTTTCCGGAGTCGTGCTGGTATGAAGGCGAGCCGGCGGGAGAGCACATGTTGCCGCGCTTCACCTGCGGCGCTGCCGGACGTGTGCTGCACCGTTTAATGGAGGAGCATCCGGACCGGAAACTGACGGTACTGTGCGGCCATACGCACAGCCCAGGGGAAGCGATCATCCTGCCGAATCTGCGGGTCTGGACCGGGTGCGCGAAGTACGGCCAGCCGCAGGTGCAGCGTCTGTTTTGGGTACCGTAGAGAGAGATGAATCGACGTCTGTTTCTGTGTGGGATGCCCGCCGGGTTGGTGGGACAGAGTGGGAAGCCCGCGCTCGCGCTTGAGGAGAAGGTGAAGGAGTTGCTGGCGCGCGCGCCCGGCCAGGTATGGCTCTACGCGAAGAACCTGGACAGCGGCGCGAGCTTTGGGCATCGGGCGACGGAGCAGGTGCGCACCGCCAGCACGATCAAGTTGCCGATTATGGCAGCGGTATTCGCGGAGGTAGCGGCGGGGCGCGCGAAGTTCACCGAGACGCTGGTGTTGACCAAAGAGAACAAGGTTTCGGGATCAGGTGTGTTGAAGGAGATGTCGGAAGGGCTGCGGATTCCGTTGCGGGATTTGGTGCACCTGATGATTGTGGTGAGCGACAACACGGCGACGAATATGGTGTTGGACCGGATCACGGCGGAAAAGGTGAACCAGTATGCGGCCGGGTGGGGGCTGACGCAGACGTTCAGCATGCGGAAGATCTTGGGGGCCTCGGGGCAGCCGGCGGGCGCGAGCGAGGCAGGCAAGCTGGAGAAGAATAGGCGCTTTGGGTTGGGGGCGAGTACGCCCAAGGACATGGTGACGCTGCTGGAGAAGTTGGAGCGGGGCGAGGTGGTAAGCGAGGCGGCATCGAAGGAGATGCTCGCGATCCTGCGACGTCAGCAAATTAAGGATGGGATCGGGCGGCGGATGGGGGAGGTGAAGGTAGCGAGCAAATCGGGCGCGTTGGATGCGCTGCGGAGCGATGTTGGGATCGTGTATGCGGCGGGCGGTCGGATAGCGATGGCGATTACCGTGGATGGGATGGCAAAGCCGGATTGGTCGCCCGAGAATGCCGGGGATGTTTTTATTGCGGAGATGGCGGAGCTTTTGGTAGGGGACTTGGGGCGGTAATTCTGAACGACCCTTATCCGGACTATGGTCTGGTTCGAGAGACATAGCAGCCGGACACCCACCCAGCGTGCCGCCCGTTCCGGCGAGAAGGATTCGCACAGCTCCTATCTCCACCCCGAAGACGGGCGAGCACGCCGGTTGGGATCCTCAAAATAGGAACTTCAGCGCCATCTGGATTTGCCGGGGCTGGTTGGCCTGTGCGCTGATGACACCAAACGTGGGGTCGCCCAGGAACATGCCGGCCACGCCGAAGCGCACGTGGTTGAATACATTGAAGAACTCGCTGCGGAACTGCAGGTTGAAGCGCCCGTCGCGCCCGAAGCGGTTATTCTTGAAGAGACCAAAATCGAGGTTGTTGGTGCCATGCCAGCGGGCGTCGGGCAGCGTACGCGGCGCGTTGCCGAAGGTAAACGGAGCCGGCTGGCTGAACGCGCTGGTATCAAACCAGCGATTCAACCGGTCCTTAGCCGGCGTGGTGAGCTTGGCACTCTGGCCATTGTTGTTTGGCCGCGAGTTGCTGGAGTACGACCCGTACACATCCGTGACGTCGTTGAACGCACCCGACAGATTCGTGCGCGTCCCCACGGCGATGGGCGTGCCGCTCTGCGCCGTGTAGACGCCCGAGAACTGCCAGCCGGAGATCAGGCGATCAACGGGTCCGAGGTTCTTCAGGAAACGATTGTCTTTGCCGAAGGGCAGGTCCCAGGAATAGCTGACCACCAGGCGATGCGGCACATCGGCGACGGCAAGCGCGCGGTCGAGCCGCCGATTGTTATTGTTCAGAAAGCCCATGCTGGTCCCCTGTGCGCCGCCCTCCAGCCAGTCGCTCCGGCTTTCGGTATTGCCGATCGACTTGCTGAGCGTGTAAGCAACCGCCACAAGCGAAGTACCGAAGCGCTTGTTGAAGGACGCCTGAAAGGAGTGGTAAGTGGAGTGGCCCAGCGGCATGCCTTCCACATAGAGAGTCTGGAACTGCGGGAAGGGGCGCAGCAACTGGCCCCGCGCCACGGTGCGCTGCGCCAGCGGCCCTGCCTGTACCGATCCAAAGAAGGGATTGGGTACCTGCTCCTGCAGGGCGGCGCCGAGCGCCAGATGGCGATCAGCCAATTGATTCATCTGGCTGGCCCACTGCGCGGGAAGTCCGGTGCCGGAGCTACCCGCGTAAAGCACCTCCAACACCATCGAGCGGCCGAGTTCCTGCTGGATATCGAAATTCCACTGCTGCATATAGCCGGACCGGAAATTGCGCTGGTTAGCGGCGGCGTTTTGTCCAACCAGCGTGTTCAGGCCCGCGGCGCTGCCGGGGGGATTGAGGATGCCGTCGGGGTACGGATTGTCCAGCGTGTTGTAGGGCGTGATCCCGCCGTTCAGCGAAGCCACCGCGAGCGTATTGATGGCCCAAGCCGGGGCGCGGTTGTCGCCAGTCACTTCGGTGATGGCCGCGGGAATCCAGAACAGCCCATAGCCGCTGCGAACAACGGTCTTCGGGAATAGTTGGAACGCGAATCCGGCACGCGGCCCGAACTGCTTCTTGTACAGGTCATACGGCGAGCGCTGGTTGTTATCGGCGAACCGGAAGCCGCCCACTAGCGGCAGTCCCACCTGCTGGCTGATGGGCAGCGGCACGGCCGGATCGAACCACATCTTGCGGTTGAACCGCTCGGTAATCGGGAACTCCAGGCTGTAATCCACGCCCAGATTCAGGGTGAGTCTGCGGGTGACCTTCCAATCGTCCTGGAAGTAAGTCGCCAAGTAGCGGCGCTGGTTCGCGAGCCGTTCGCTCTTGGCGACCGAGGCGCTAGCCATGTAACCCATCAGGAAAGAGGCGAGCGGCACACCGCTGCTCTGATCGAGGCGCAGCGGATTGATGGCGCTCATCTGGTTATTGAACTGAAAGGCGGGAAGGAAGGAGTTCTGCTGGAATTGGTTCAACTGCTGCACCCGGTAATCAGCGCCGAATTTAATGCTGTGTGTGCTTTTGACCCAGGTCATGGAGCCGCGCTGCCCCCAACTATTCAAATCGACCAACGTCATTCCCGCCGAGGCGGAGCTTCCGACAGCCACCATCCCGGAAACGTTGAAGGCCGGAAATGATTTGATCTGCGTAGCGTCGGCCAGGGCGCGCGGGAAGCCCAGCGTCGTAATGTCGAAGCCTAGCGCGTAGGGGATGCTCGGCTGGTGGAATCGCGCGAAGCCGGTGTGAAACTCGCCAATAAGGCCGGGGCTGAAGACGGCCGATGCAGCCGCCGTAGCGTGGGTGCGGGCATAGTTCACCTGGCGGGTGAGGTTCACCTTATAGCCCAGCGGATCGAGGTTGAACTGATCGGCCCAGATGCGGGAGTAGGTGCCGAAGATCTTCCAGCGGGTATTCAAGTTGTGGTCGATCTTGCCAACGATCTGGTGTTCGTTGGTGCCTCCGCCGCCAACCGTGGAGTAATTGTTCACGTTGGTAACGGGGTTACCCTGCGCGTTCGGCGCCGGATAGACAGGCATGACACTCGCGGCAACACGGCTGAATCGCGATGCCGGAATCACATTCCCGGCAAATACCTCACGCGTATAACTGCCATCGGCCAACTGCCGGGTCGTCAGCGGATCAGCCACCGCGATCACCGCGCCACCGGCATTGCGGGTTTGAGAAAAATCGCCGGCACGCTGGAGCGCGGTAGGTACGCTGGTGATGGATGGTGCGCTGTTACGGTTGCGATACTCCTCCCAGTTCACAAAGAAGAACGTTCTGTCCCGGCGGATAGGACCGCCAAGCGAGGCACCGAACTGATTCTGCACCAGGCTGGGACGCGCGTTGCCGGCACGGTTCTGGAAGAAGTTATTGGCGTTGAGAACCTTGTTCCGCAGAAACTCATACGCGGAACCATGGAACTGGTTCGTGCCACTCTTGATACTGATGCTAACCACCGCGCCGGCCGTCCGGCCGAACTCGGCCGAGAACGAATTTGTCTGCACGCGGAACTCTTGGGTAGCATCGACAGGCGGCACGAACGAAGGCGAGTTCATCTGGGCCAGATCCAGCGCGAGACCTTCCACCTGCACCTGATTGGCATTGGCAAGCCCGCCGTTGGAAGAGAAGTTGCCGAGTGACCCGTTCTTGCCGCCGAAACCACCCTGCACGCGGATGCCGGTGGAGAGCCCCACCAGATCCAGCGGGTTCCTGCCATTCAGGGGTAGTTCACGAATGCGCTGGTTTTCGATCAAGGTGCCGATCGTGCTGGTGGCGGCATCCAAGACAACGCCTGCCGATTCGATGGTGACGCTTTCCCGCGTTTCGCCCACTTCCATGCGGAAATCGACACGGGCAACCTGCTCTGTCGCTAACGTCAACCCCTCGCGCTTCATCTGCTTGAAGCCCGGGGACGACGACGTGATCTGGTACCGCCCGGGGAACAACGCCGTGATCAGATAGTTGCCGGCATCGTTGGCAGTGCTGGAGCGGGAGACGCCCGTATCCAGGTTCGTGGCCGTGACTTGCGCACCCGGGACGACAGCTCCGGAGACGTCGCTGACAGTACCGGTGACTTGCGCGTTTTGCGCGAGCAGGCAACCGCAGGCAGCAAGGCCAAGCAGCAGGATTCTGGCAGACGCTGGCAGAAAAGCAAACATCGGATCTCCTCGAAGCGGGAATTTCAAACAACGTACGAGTGCAGGTTGAGAAATAGCCGATGGAGAGCTACACGGCATTGGCCATGCCATCTCCAGGAAAATGCTCTCGCGTTTCGGGAGCGAATAAGAATGTGAAGGGTTATATCACAAGAATGCGCCCGCGGCAATCTGGTTAGCCGGGGCGCATGCTGGTTACGAAGCAGTTGTAGGAACAGCCTATAGAACGGACGCCAATTCGCGCGATTCGCGGCCTTGCGATTCGGCAATCGCGGCATAGACCAACTCACCGCGATAGGTGTTCACACCTTCGCAGATGCCTTTGTCGCGGGCGCAGGCGGCTTCCAGGCCCTTATTGGCAATCTGCATCAGGTAGGGGAACGTGGCGTTGGTGAGGCCGAAAGTTGACGTATGGGGCACGGCGGCGGGCATGTTCGACACGCAGTAGTGCACCACGTCATCGACGACGTAGGTGGGGTCGGAGTGCGTGGTCGGCCTCGCGGTTTCGAAGCAGCCGCCCTGGTCGATGGCGACGTCCACCACCACCGATCCTTTGGGCATCCGGCGAATCATGTCGCGGGTGACCAGGCGCGGCGCGGCGGCACCGGGCACCAGCACGGCACCTACAACCAAGTCCGCATTCTGAACGGCATCGGCAATGGTGTAGGAGTTGGACGCCAGGGTCATGACATGGCCGTTGAAAATATCATCGATCTCGCGAAGGCGCTTGAGGCTGCGGTCAATGATGGTGACGTCGGCGCCGAGGCCGGTGGCGATCTTCGCGGCGTTGTGGCCCACCACGCCGCCACCAATGATGACGACGTTCGCCGGGGCAACGCCGGGAATGCCGCCCAGGAGAATGCCGCGGCCTCCGTTGGGCGCCTCCAGGTACTGCGCGCCCACCTGGACCGACATGCGCCCGGCCACTTCGCTCATCGGCGTCAACAGCGGCAGGCTACCGTCTGGTTCGCAGATAGTTTCATAGGCGATGGCGTTCACGCGGGCGTCGAGCAGTTGTTGCGTCAGCACCGGTAGCGGCGCCAGGTGCAAATAGGTAAACAGGGTGAGGCCAGGCCGGAAAAAGCCGACTTCACTCGGCTGCGGCTCTTTGACCTTTACGACGAGGTCGGCGCGGCCCCAGACATCGGCCGCTTTCTCCACCAGTTCGGCGCCGGCGGGTGCTTAACCGTTTTGGGGATCTCGGCCAGGAACCATGCTATACGCTTCAGAC
>CAYLPH010000085.1:0-31097 GCA_964385495.1 uncultured Candidatus Solibacter sp. | reverse complement strand
TGGCGTTCTGGGCGGAGGTGGCTTTGCCTTCCGGCGTTTTCGGGCCGGTGGAGTGCTGCGAATTCTCGCGATTGCGTTCGGTTTGGTCGGTCATACGGGACGACCATAGCATGGGGGGCTTGGGGTAGGTCTTGCAAGTTGTTGATTCTGTTGGAAACAAGGCTTGTGAACGCATGCGTTTTCATGAGCGGATCGGCCGGCTTATGTTCTGGGACTGATGTAGAAGAGGCGCGACGTGGACGTCGCGCGCAGGCGTGGACGCCTGCCCCACTCGAAGAGATCAGGTCCAACTTCTATCACTAGCGCGGTAGCGTGCGCCAATCAGACTAGGGCATCATGGGAAAAGCTTGAAGTACGGTTTCGCCCTTTTTCTGTCCTCCGCATTACTCTTCGCCGCCCCGTCTCCAGATCCGCCTTCCCCCCAGGCTGCCTGGGAGGCGTCGCTGGCGGCCCGCCGGCTAACCTGGGAGCCCAACCGGGGACAAGGCGCTCCCGATGCCCAATTCCTGGCGCTGTCGCCCAACTACGCCGCCCGTGCCGCCGGACGCCGCGTCGACCTTGTCGGCGCTACCGGCATCACTTCCCCGTTCCGCCTAGCCGGTGACGGACCCTCCGCGTGGGCCGCCGAACAGCGCGAATCCGGCGTCACCAATTATTTCCATGGCAACGACCCCTCCCGCTGGGTCACCCAGGTTCCGCAGTTCGCGCAGGTCCGCCTAGCGAACGCCTACCCCGGCATCGACTGGGTGCTCGCGCAGGACGGCCGGCAAGTCGCCTATCGCTTCGAAGTCGCCCCCAAAGCCGACCCAGCCCTCATCCGCCTCGAAAGTCCGGGCGTCCAACCCACCATCGACGCCGAGGGCAATCTGCGGCTGGAGGCGGAATCGGGCTACTGGCTCCATCGGGCCCCCCGCGCCTGGCAGGGCGACGGCCCTTCGCGCCGCGATATCCCCGTGTCCTTCGTCCTCACCGATTCCGGCCTGATCCTTTTCCGCCTCGGCGGCTACGACTCCCGCCTGCCCCTCGTGATCGACCCCGTCATTTCCTTCCACGCCTATCACGGCGGCACCGGCAAGGAGAGCGCTACCGGGATTGCCGTCACGAAGGATGGCTTCATCCACTACACCGGATGGACCGATTCGCAGAACTTCTTCATCGCCGGCTCCCCATTCCAGGACGTCAACATGGGCCGCTTCGATCTGTTCGTCGCCAAGCTCTACCCCGACGGGCGCCTGCTCTATATGAGCTACGCCGGCGGCTCCCAGGATGACGTTCCCGAAGGTATTGTCATCGACCCGTTCGCCAACGCCGTCGTCGTCGGCTCCACCCAGTCGTCCAACTTCCCCATCAGCACCCACGGCTTTCAACCCGGCTATGGCGGGAGTGGCGACGGCTTCCTGATCAAGATGACCCGCGAAGGCGCCACCCTGCTCCAATCGACCTACCTGGGCGGCTCCGGAGCGGATATCGCCCGCGGCGTGGCCGTCGACCCCGCCGGCAACGTGACCGTCGTCGGCACCAGCGCGTCTCCCAACTTCCCGACCCGCAACCCCTGGCAGACCACCTTCGGCGGCGTCGAAGATGCCTTCCTGTTCAAACTCGCCCCCAACGGAATCGACGTTTTGCAGTCCACCCTGTTCGGTGGCGAGGCTGGCGATCAGGCCCGCGCCGTCGCCCTCGACACGCAGGGCAATGCGATCGTTGTGGGCTATACGAATTGTTCGAACCTCAACCCCGGCGTCAGGCTCGGCCCCGGCGGCGATGTCGACGTCCTTCTCTTCAAGTGGCGCGCGGCCGGCAATGGCGCCGAGTACATCACGTGCATCGGCGGCAGCGGCATCGACACCGGCTACGCCGTCGCTGTCGATGAGTCCAATAATATTTATGTTGGCGGCGCCACCGCCTCTCTTAACTTCCCTACCGCTCAACCGATGCAGCCCTCGTACGCCGGCGCAGTCGCGGGTGGTATTGGCGACGGCTTCCTTCTAAGGCTTCCGGCGGCCGGCAACAGCCTCCTCTGGTCCACTTACTTTGGCGGCAATCGCGACGATTTCGTAAGTTTCCTTACGCTAGACGGCACCGGGTCGCTGTGGGCTACCGGCCTCACCTACTCCGCGAACTTCCCCAATACCGGCGCGCAGACTCCCGTCGAAGCCACTCGCACCGCCTTCGTCAACCGCCTGAACACCGGCGGAACCCAGGTGCAGAATGCCTATTTCTTCGGTCCTCAACCGGAAGACGTCCGCTTCTCCGTCTCCTTCGATACGAACTTTTCCGCCTACCTAGCCGGGGGGCTGGCCTCGAACACCGGCTTCCCGAGCGCGCCCGCGCCTCTCCGCGCTTACTTCGGCGGCGCGCTCGATGCCTGGGTCGCCAAACTTGGGACCTCCCGCCTCCAATTGGTGCAGGATTCCTACCCCCCGGTTGTTCCCTCCAACGCCGAATTCACCTTCGTGCAGCGTGTCAGCAACCGCGGCCCGGAGGATGCCGAGCGGATGATGCTCCAGGGTACTCTCCCACTCGGCCTGAGCCTCGTAGGGTGCACGGTGGCAACGGGCGGCTCCTGCGGCAATGGGCCCAGCGGCTACCGTGCGGAAGTGCCCGTACTCGGCACCGGCCGCGTCGCCGAGGTCCGCGTCACGGTCCGCGTGGGCCTCGTGCCCGACGGCGCCGCCCTCCCCGTCGATGCCACCGTTCTGTCCGATCTGCCGGATGACACCAGCGCCGACAACACCATCCGCACGACGTTTTTTACCGGTCCGGCCAACACCGTCTGTAACTTCACTTCCTCGCCGCTCACCACGACACTACCCGCTAACGGCGGTGCTACCACCTTCCTGGTCAACGCCCCGTCCTACTGCCCCTGGACCGTCTCGACCGCCAGTTCCTTCATCAGCGTTCTCACCCCGTCTACCGCCACGGGGAACGGCTCCGCGGGCTTCTCCCTTGCCCCCTGGACGGGCAATCTCCCCCGGCTCGGCACCGTCGTCCTCGCCGGCCAGCGCTACGTCCTGGTCCAGCGCGCGGCCACCGACCAGCCCTACTTCACGGACGTACCCGTCAATCACCCCTTCTTCGACACCGTTCAACTGGTGCGCGCGGCGGGCATTACGGCCGGCTGCGAAACCGGGCGCTACTGCCCGGATGCGACCACCTCGCGCGGCCAGATGGCGGTGTTCATCGTCCGGGCCCTGCTCGGCTCCGCCGCCTTCAGCTTCTCGCCCGCTCCCTACTTCAGCGATGTGCCCGCCACCCACCCGCAGTTTGCCTTCATCCAGAAACTGCGCGAACTCGGCGTCACGAACGGCTGCACCGCCGCCACCTTCTGCCCCGAGGATCCCGTCAACCGGGGCCAGATGGCTGCGTTCCTTATCCGCGCCCGCCTCGGCATCGGGGCCGGCGCGCCTTTCCCGTTCACCGACACCTTCGGATTCCAGGACGTCCCGCCCAGCCACCCCTTCTACGCCTTCATCCAGAAGATGCGCGAACTCGGCATTACGAGCGGCTGCACGGCCACGGCTTATTGCCCTTCCGACACCACCACCCGCGGGCAAATGTCGGCGTTCCTCGCTCGCGCTTTCCTTGCTCCTTGAAAAATCGGCGCCGCACCGAAACCCTCCGCCCTTGAAACGCGTTAGCAGAACAGAGGGATAATCGTGAGTGAGGTAACGCGATGCTGCTTTTGACTGTTGGTCTGGCCCTTGCCTTCGCGCAAAGCCAGAGTGAGCCGCCCGCCGCCGCGCAGACGGCTCCCGCCCCGGTTCCGGGGCCCGCTCCGGAGGTCCGCTCGTTCCTCGTCGACACCGGCACCCGCATTCCCCTCAACCTCATCAACAGCGTCAGCACCAAGAATGCCGCCGCCGGCGACCGCGTTTATCTCGAAACGGCGTTCCCGATCGTCGTCGACGGCCGCATTGTCATCCCGCCCGGCAGCTACATTGCCGGCAGTGTCACCGAGGTCAAACGTCCCGGCCGCGTGAAAGGCAAAGGCGAACTCTACGTCCGCTTCGATTCGCTCACCCTGCCTAACGGTGTCACCCGTGATTTCCGGGCGCGCATTAGCGGCCTCGACGGCCGTACCAGCGAAAGCCTCGACCGCCAGGAAGGCAAAGTCATTAGCGACGGCAACAAAACCGGCGATCTCAGAACGATCGGCGAAACGGCCGTCACCGGCACCTGGGTGGGTACCGTGGCTGGCGCCGCCGGCGGGCGTCCCGGGCTGGGCGCGGGAATGGGAGCGGCGGCCGGCGCCACCGCGGCGATGATCGGCGTACTGCTGACCCGCGGTCCGGACGCGGTTCTGGCGAAAGGCACCACGATCGAGATGGTGCTCGACCGGCAGTTGCAGTTCGACGAGACGGAACTCGATTTTGGAATGCCGGTGCGTAGGGTGAGTACGGACGTTGGGTTGCCGGTAGGCAATCAGCGTAAAGGGACGGGGCTACCGGGGTTAGGGCGGCGACCGTAGCGCGATTGCGCGTAGGCGTGGAGGTAGTCCGCCGTCATAAACTGGTACTACCCGCCAGAGTACTGTAGGGTTTTCCACCGAGGACTCCAGTACCTTCCTGCCACCCAGTCTCTCGGGCAGAGTACCAACTATATTTGGGAACCCCGGTCTATTTCCGGCGCGGCAACCCGCCGATAGAATCAGTACGGGTATGGAACTCGGGTCGCTCGAACTACAGATCTTCGTCAGCCTGATCGTCATCCTTGGGACGGCGTTTGTGGCTTTAGTCTGTGACTATCTGAAAGGCTCGAATGAGAGTCTGCGGGAGCACAATATCGAGCTGCGTGTGCGGCGCGAGGAACAAGAGAAGAACCGCCCGGTAGAGGCGGTGGAGTGGCTGCAGCAGATGCTCGGCGCCACGCGAGCCAACCCGGTACGCTTCGGCTCGATGCGCACCCGCACGGCGCCCGGCCGCAACCGGGCGAACACCCCGCCGCCGCCCGCCAAACCGGCTGCCGCTCCGGCCGCCGCCGAAGCCAGGCCCGCCGCAAAACCGGAAGTACGCCAACCCCGGCCCGTCGCCGCTCCGATGCCGATTCCGGAAAGGACGCAGCCCGAGGTGGCTGCGCGGCAGGAAGCCGTGCCGCCGGTGGTAGTGCCGGAACCCGTGGCTGTCGGCGAGGTCCCCAACCTCACCCGCTCTACCTCCAGCCGGACGCGCCGCGCCGGCACCGGGCCCAAGCCTACCACCAGCCTCCTCGATACGCTGCCGGTCCCCGCCTGGGTCAAACGCGAACAGGAAGAGATCGCCGCCGCCCGTGCCAAGGCGCCGGAGCCTGTTGTGGAAGTTGTTGCCGAACCACTGCCCTTCCGGCCTGAGCCGGCCGCCACTGCCGAACCCGTTGTCGCGTCCGCCCCCGTGGAAGTTCTTACGATTGAGCCGGTGGTAGAACTGGTGCCCGCCGAAGTGCTCCCGGTGCTGGAGCCGGCGGTCGAGCCGGTTGTCGAGCCGGTCGTCGAAGTCGCTGAAGCTGCAGAAGCTGTCGAAGCGCACCTGCCCGAAGTTCGGATTGAGGAAGAGACGGTCCTGCTGCTCGAGCCGGTCGCCGAAGCCGTAGCCGAGCCCCCCGCTTTCACCAGACTCGAATCCCTAGTTTCAGAACCGTTGCCGGAAGTTGCCGCCGAGACTCCCAACTTCACGGTTGTCCAGGACCCGTTGCCCGAAGTCAGCTTCGCCGGCGAACAGGAACCGGTCCTCAGTATCTGGCGCACTGATGTCGAAGCCATTGCGCCCGCCGCGTCCCAGCCGCCTGCCGCTCTTGAGCCGGTCCGGGAGCCCGAACAGGTTCCGACTACCACCTTCTGGTCCTACCGGGGCCTGATGGATCGCGAACCTGGAGCCAAAACTCCGGCCCCCCCGGCGCCCGCCGCCGAACCGGGCAAGCGCGAAGAACTCGCCCGCGACAACTTCATCCTCTATCGTGGCCTGGAACCCGCGCGAACCGTGGATCCCGAGCCCGAGTTCGTGGGTATTGAGAACCCCGAACCCGTTGCCGCCGACCCGCCCCCCGTCTTCGAAGAGGCGCTAACCGTAGTAGGCTCCGCCATCCCCGATCTCGACCTGCCCGTCGGATACCAGGACCGCGCCGTTCTCCAGCAACTCATGACGGCCACTGGCGTTCTCAGCGGCGTCGTCGTCGCCATCGGCATCAACGACTACCTGCATCAGGTCGAAAAGATGGGTGCCACCGCCATGCAGGACCTCATGCGTAACGTCGAACAGATGATTGCGGGCTTGCTCCGTCCTGGCATCGACTTCGGCTGCCGCTCCAGCGAAGACGAGTTCGTTCTGGTCTTCAACAAGGAAGCCGGTCCGGAAGCCCAGCGCCGCCTCAGCACCATCTCGGAGCGCCTCTGGAACTTCCAGCTCCGCTCCCTGACCAGCTTCTCGGTCTTCTTTAGCTGGGGTGCCGTCGAAGTGCAGGGCGAAACCCTCGCCGATGCCGCCGCCTCCGCCAGTGAGCGCATGTACCAGACCAAGCGGAACCGCAAAACGGTCACCATGGACCAGCGCCGCAAGAAAGCCGTCAACCTCTAACTAAGCGTTGTCCACCACCTGGAACACCAGGCACTTCAGATAAAGCGTCTCCGGAACCGTCAGCAAAATCGGGTGGTCGGCCGCCTGCGAACGGCGCTCGATCACCCGAAGCTGTTTTCCGGCATCCAACGCCGCCTCCGCAATCACCTCGAGCAGCATCGCCTCATTCACATGATGCGAACATGAGCAGCTCACCAGCACCCCACCCGCGCGCAGCAGCTTCAACGCCCGCAGGTTGATCTCGCGGTACCCGCGAATCGCCCCCTCCACCGAATCGCGCGACTTCGTGAACGCCGGCGGATCCAGCACAATCGTGTCGAAATGCCGCCCCGCCGCCTGATGCCCGGCCAACACATCGAAGGCATTCGCCTCGCGCCAGTGCACATTGCCGATTCCGTTCGCCTGCGCATTCGCCGCCGCCGCCGCCAGCGCGCCCGCCGACGAATCGACGGCCTCCACCGAATCGCAGCGCCCCGCCATATGCAGCGCAAAGCCGCCAGTGGACGTGAAGCAGTCTAAAGCCTTGCCCCGAGCCCACCGGGCGGCCGCCAAGTAGTTCTCCCGCTGATCCAAGTAGATCCCGGTCTTCTGCCCACCCAGCAGGTCCACCTGGAACGTCAGCCCGTTGAAACGGCTCTCCACCCGCGCCGGCGGCTCGCCGGATAGCACCCGTGTCTCCAGCGGCAGCGATTCCTTCTCCCGCACCGCCACATCATTCCGAGCCACCACGCTCGCCGGCTGGCAGACCTCCGCCAGCGCCTCCAGAATCACCGGCAGCGCCTTATCCATGCCCTGCGTCAGCGTCTGCAGGACGTAATGTTCGCCGTAGCAGTCGATCACCAGCCCGGGCAGCAGGTCGGCTTCCCCGAATACCACCCGATGGGAATCCGAGTCACGCACCACCTCCCGGCGAAACGCGAGCGCCCGCTGCAGCCGCCGCACATAAAATGCGCGGTCCACCGGCTCCACTCTGGGCGAGAGTAGCCGGAGCGTAATCTGCGAAGTCGAGCTGTAGTGCGCCACTCCCAGCGGCCGGCCGCCGGGATCCGCTACCCGCACCACATCGCCGGGCTGCGCCGATCCGCGGTGCACTACATCGCTGGAAAAAAGCCACGGGTGGCCGGAAGCCACCCGTGACGTTGCTTTTCGATTGACTTTAACTTCAGGAAGGGCCAAATGGCCAGCTTAGCGTACCTGTAACTGTTGCAGCCGGGCAATTCGCTGTTCGGTCGCGGGATGGGTCGAAAAGAGCCGCATCAGGGCCGCGCCACTGAACGGCTGGATGATGTACATGTGGGCCGTGGCAGGCGACACATCCATCGGAATGCGCTTGGAGTAGCCCTCCAGCCGCTGGAGTGCCGCAATCATCGAGTTCGGATCGCCGGTATACTTGGCGGCCGCGGCGTCGGCGCCGTACTCGCGGGTACGGGAGATGGCCATCTGGATTACCATTGCGGCAATCGGGGCGACAATCATCATGACCAGACCGCCCACCATGCTGCCGCCGCCTTCTTCCTCATCGCTGCTACGGCTGCCGCCGAACCAGAAGGCCATCCGGCCCAGGAACGTGATCGCCGCGCCCAGCGTGGCGGCAATCGAGCTGATCAGGATGTCGCGATTCAGGATGTGGCCCAACTCGTGCGCGATCACCGCCTCTACTTCGCGGTCATCCATCAATTCCAATAGGCCGACGGTCACCGCCACCGAAGAGTGGCTCGGGTTACGGCCGGTCGCAAATGCGTTCGGCGCGCTTTCCGGAATGACCCAGAGCTTCGGCATGGGCAGCTTCATGCGTTCACAGAGCCGCTTCACCATCGGTGCAATGCGGTGGTATACCTGGGGGTGCTCGGTTTCCGATACCCGTTGCGCCCCGCTCGTCATGATCGCGATCTTCTCGCTAAAGAAGTAACTCAAAAAGTTCATGGCAATGGCCATGAAGAGGGCCATCGTCAGGCCCCGCTGGCCGCCCAGCGCCTGGCCGCCGGCGAGCAGCACGCCACTCATCAACCCCAGGAGCAGAACTGTCTTGATGCTATTCATAGTCCTTTAAGTCTTGTCCTAACGAGACTCTATCAAATAGACGCACGGGCCGCCCGGAAGTTGCAAACGCCCTTACACGCCACGCAGCCGCCGCGCCCGCTTGCTCCCCGCCAGCGCGCGGCGCCGCTCCGCCCGTAACACCTGCTGTTCGTTCAATCCAAAGTAGTGCGCCACCTCGTGCCATACCGTCTCCTCCACCAGCCGGGCAATGGGGATGTTGTCCTCCTCCGCGGTCCGCTCATGCGGACCCTGGTAGATCGTGATCGTGTCCGGCATCGGGAACGGGTCGGACACGCTGCGTTCGGTTAGCGGGCGCCCCTGGTACAACCCCAGGAGCCCGCGGCGCGGGGGCTCATCCTCCACCAGGAACACCACGTTCTTCAACCGCGTGCGGAACTGTGGGGGGATCCGCGCCATCCCGCGCTCCACCAGTGCCTCGAAACTGCGCCGCGTCACGCCCTTATTGTAAAGAGCGAGCCATCGCCCGCACCAGTTCGCCCCCGAACTTCAGCCGGTCCTCCGGGCCCGGCAACCGCCCCAGCTTCTCATTGAAGGCAATCCGCTGCTCCATGAGGAACGCCGGCAGCTTAAAGTCGTGGTATAGCCCTTGCAACACGTTCATTCGCCCCGGCTTACCGGGAGTCGTGCTGATCGCCGCGTAGAACAGCGGCCGCGAGGGATGGAACGACGTTTCCTTCAACGCAGCGAAGAACCGCTCCGCCAGCGGCTGAAAACCGCTCCCCTCCGGGGGCCCCTCCAGATACTCCGCCGTTTCGGTGTTGTGTAGGGAAAAGAACAGGTCGACGCTACGCCCGCTCTTCAGCCACTTCTCCACCGCATTCCGCTGCGCCGTGATCTCCGGCATCTTCACCGGGTCCCGCGTATCCCAGTTGCGATTCAAATCGAAGCCATGCACGTTGAACCGAACTCCGCCGCGTGCCACGCCGTCCGGATCGCAGAGCGGAAAGATCTTCCAGGTATACTGGCGCCGCAACTCCGCGTTCCCCGCCAGTTCCAAAAGTGCTCCCTCACCGGCCCACGAACTCCCCGCCTCCCAGCTATGCTGCCGGAACATCAGCCAGATGGTCTTCTTCCCCGTGCCCAGAGTCCACAGCAGCAGGTCGCGGCCGTCCACGGTCTTGCCGATCTTCTCCTCGTGAAACGACGGCGTCTTCGCGATCCGCCCGCGCAACCGCATCAGGTTCCCGTTCGTGTACGGCGCGACATGGGCGATCCAAAACCGGGATGCGGGCGCCGTCACCTTGAGGCGCAGCCGCGGTTCCTGGGCGCCGTACTCCACCGTCGTCAGGTGCCGCCACACCCGCCCGTCCGCGCTGATTACCGGCGGCGTGTCCTTCGTGATGGCCCCGCGGTTCGGCTGGTAATTGTACTCGCCCGGCAGATCGACGATATCGAACGTGAACTCCTGCCCGGCCTTCGCCCCGTCCACCCGGAACGCGTACCAGTTGGCCTGCCGGTTGCGCCCGTCCTGGTCCTTTTCGCCCTTGGATCCAAGCCGCCAGTGCGTCTCGCTGACGGCTTCGCGCCGGCCCAGACTGCCACCGTCGAAGTCCGTGGAAATCGTAATCGCCGCTAGCAAGGGGATCAGCACAGCACGACTCTATCACCCCGCTGCGCTATCCTGAAAGTCTTCCATGAATGAAGTAGTCAGCCAGTTTTCCGTCTCCGTGCGCCAAGTGGACGAGTATCAATTCCTGGTCACCTTCGACAAGGAGTCGATGGGTACGCTGCAGACGGATGAAACCCCTCCGCTCGGTAAGGAGAGCGGCCCGACTCCCTCGCGTTTGCTTGCCGCGGCTGTGGCCAATTGCCTCTCGGCCAGCCTCTTGTTCGCGTTCCGCAAGGCGGGTGTCGCAGTTGGTGAAATCGAAACGCAGATCACCACGCAGGTGGTCCGCAATGAACAGCGGCGATTGCGCATCGGCAAAATGGAGGTCACCATCGACCCGAAGCTGTCGCCCGAATCGCTGGAAAAGGCCAAAGCCGCGCGCGGCGTCTTCGAAAGTTTCTGTACCGTGACGCAAAGCGTAGCCCAGGGTATTCCGGTGGAAGTGAAGGTGAAAGGAATCGATGGCGAATAAGAAAGTCGGCATCCTGACAGGCGGCGGCGACGTTCCGGGCCTGAATTCGGTGATCAAAGGCGTTGTCTATCGCGGTAGCGAGATTGGCTTTGACGTGGTGGGCATCCGCCGCGGATGGGAAGGTCTGACTCATCTGAACTTTGAGGATCAGGCCAGCGTGGCGCGCTATGTGCTGCCGCTGCATCGCGAGAATACGCGCACGATTGACCGCACGGGCGGCACGTTCCTGCACAGCTCCCGTACCAACCCTTCGTCGATGAAGAAGGTGCCGGAGTTCCTAGGAGGCGCCACCTTCCCCAGCCGCGAGAAGAAGGGCAAGGACGGCACGTCGTCCACGGTGTTCGACATGACGCCGCAGGTGCTGAAGAACCTTGAGAAGCTCGGCATTGAGCACCTCATCGCTATCGGCGGCGACGATACGCTCAGCTATGCCGCGCGCCTGGACAAGGAAGGCTTCAAGGTCATTGCCATTCCGAAAACCATGGACAATGACGTGCGGAACACCGAATACTGCATCGGCTTCTCCACGGCCATTACGCGCGCCATGGATTCCATCCAGCGGCAGCGCAGCACCGTCGGCTCGCACGAACGCATCGGCGTGTTTCGGGTGTTTGGGCGGGACGCCGGCTATACGGCGCTCTACACCGCGTACGTCACCTCGATCCGCTGCGCCATCCCCGAGTACGAGTTCGATCTCGACAAGATGATCGATCTGCTCGTCGCCGACAAGCGCCACAACCCCAGTTCGTATAGCCTGGTCATCCTCAGCGAAGGCGCCCGCTGGAAGGGCTATACCGTCCGCGAATACGGCGAACCCGATGCCTACGGCCACCGCAAGAAGATGAGCGTCGCCGAGGACTTCTCCGACCATCTCAAACGCAAGGTCAAGGAAGAGACCATCGTCAGCGACCTCACCTACGACCTCCGCGGAGGGGAAGCCGACTTCGTCGATAAGCTGGTCGCCACCACCTTCGGCAACATGGCTCTCGATTGCCTTGTCCAGAACCAGTCCGGCGTGATGATGGCCATCCAGAACGGCTCCTTCGCCGTCGTACCCATCCCCGATCCGGGCCTGGGCCCACGCAAGGTCGATATCGAGTCCATGTACAACACCGAGCGCTACCGTCCCAACTACTCCGGCAAGGCGGGCCTCCCGTTGTTCCTCACCCGTCCCTGAACCGTGAAGGGCTGGCTGCGTAAGTTACTCGGCGGATCTCCCCGGAGGCAGGTTCCTCTCGAGGAGATCCGCCGCTCCTTTGATGAAGCCGCGGGCGATGAGGAGCATTTCCCATCCACCATCGACCCGCGCATCTATCACGTGCAACTGCTGCTGGAGACTTTCGGCGACCTTGATGGCCGCCGCGTGCTGGACGTAGGCTCCGGCAAGGGCCGCTTTGATCGCATCTTCCTGGAGCGATATCCTGCCGCGACGATCGTGGCCTTCGATCTTTCCGAAGCGATGCTGCATTTCGTTCCCCAGGGCATCCACACCTGCTCCGGCACCATGACGCACCTGCCCTTTACCACCGGGGGCTTCGATTGCGTCTATGCCACGGAATCGCTGGAGCATGCCGTTCAGATTGATGTTGCGGTCGCCGAGATGTGCCGCGTTCTCAAGCCCGGCGGCCGCCTCGTGATCATCGACAAGAACGCGGAACACTGGGGCAAACTGAAGACTCCCGAATGGGAACGCTGGTTCAAGCGCGAGGAACTGGAAAAACTGCTGCGCCGCGATTGCCGCGACGTCCGCAGCCGGTTCGTCTCCTATTGGGAAGACGTGGAGCCCGACGGCATGTTCCTGGCCTGGCTCGCCGAGAAGTAGCCCTTACTTCACCCGCCCAAACGCAAGCACGCAATGGATCCCGCCATTCTGGAGAAGTAAACTCGCAGCCGGCGTCGCCACTACCCGGAAGCCCGGCAACTGGCGCTGCAACTCCCCAATCCACTCCTCCTCCACCTCGCCCAAGCCCAACTCGGGAACGAAAATCGCCTCCCCAATCGCCGCCGCATTCACGTAGCTGATTCCGGGCCATCGCGATTCGCCCGCCTCCCCCTCCAGCCATGGCACCCGAACCACCCGGAATCCCAAGCGCAGGAGCATCGCGGCATTCTCGTCCAGTTTGCGCCGGTGCTCCGGATCGCATCCCGCCGCCTGCCGCCGCAGAATCTCGCGCAACCGCGGCGCCAAGGTTCGCCGCAGTTGCACGGCGTTGCCCAAACGAAGCCATGTGCGCACCAACGCCGGTTCCTGCTCCACCAAGTCCGGCATTCGCTCCGGCGCCACGCAGTCGCCCGGCTTCCCCGGGCAATGCTCGCTCACATAGGTGGTGACTTCCAGGCGCTGCGCCTCTTCCTGGGCATCCTCCCCATCCTGCTCTAAGCCGGTCAGCATCTCCGTCACGCTCGCCCCTACGCGCTCATCTCCACAGCGGGGTTCGGCCACCAGCGCCGATTCGCCGTCCGGCAGCAACGCCAGTGAGTAATCCACGTGCGGCGTCACATCGCCGAAGTACACCGCCTGGTCCGCGCCAAACTCCACCTGGAGCACGTAGCCGAACTCCTCGCGCGTCAGCGCCTCGCCCCAATACGCCTTTGCCGACGTGCCATAGAACAGCAGGAGGCGATCTTTCGCTCCCGGCGGGGTTGCAAACAGGAGGTCGCCGCCTTCAAACGCCAGCTTGGCGCGGACGTAAGGATCGCCCTCGAAGCTGTCCAGCATGGGCTCAAGGAGGGCGCCGTTGCCGGCGCTGCCTTCAAACGCCTGCCGCGTCACCAATACAGTCCGCTGCCCGTCCGCATAGCCATACTTCAACAGGTCCTGCGCCCACGGGTCCACATCGCCGTGGCGGTCATGATGGATGTTGTAGCGGTGCCCGCCGTTGCCGAAGTGAAACCGAAGCGCCTCCGCAACGCGCTTCTCTTCGGGGCTCACGCTCAGGCTCAACGTTACGCCCAGTGGCTTGTCGCTTTCCCGCAACACCCGCTTCAGTACACTCAGGCTGTCGCCCGCATCCTCGCGCCGTTTGGCCAGGAATGCCAAGGTATTCACATTGGCGAAAATCTCAGCTACCTCTGTGTTGTCCGCCGAAGCGCGAAATCCGGCCACTGTCGGCTCGTAAAAAATGTGACAGAAATCGCCGTCTTTAATCTGTACTAACTCTGGTTGGTATCGCAGCCGCTTGCTGGCGAAGAAGGCCGCCAGCGGCTCATTCGATCCGGCGCAAGCCCAGTGCAGCGCGCCGCTTACGGCAGCTTTCGGAAAGGCCTTCGAAACCGGTACCGGCAGCATACGAATTTGCGTACCGCGGTTGGACGAACAGTACGGCAAGAATAGTAGGCCGCACAGAAACACAGCGGGTACTTGAGCCAGTTCGTTCCGCACGTTATCTAGTATTTAAGCGCAATTCTTACGACGCAGTTGCGGTTATTTCAGGGCAAAGCGCGTATTCGTACAGCCCGCCAGCCATCCTTCCCTAACTGCTATATACTCAGTTCCCATGAACCGCCGCTACATCCTGCCCGCCGCCTTCGGAGCCCTCGCCGCCGCCCGCCGCGCCGTCGCCGCCTCCGACAAGATCAACGTCGTTCTCATGGGTGTACGCGGCCGCGGCAAGAGCCTCACCAAGGCCTTCTGCGACCAGCCTGACGTCAATATCACGCACGTCTGCGACATCGACCAGAACGTCGTCGCCGACGCCTTCCAGATCATCGAGGCCTCCGGGCGCCCCAAGCCGCCGCTGGTCGCCGACATCCGCCGTTGTCTGGAGGACAAATCGGTGGACGCCGTGGTCATGGGCACGCCCATTCACTGGCATGCTCCCGGCACCATCCTGGCCTGCGATGCCGGTAAGGACGTCTACGTCGAGAAGCCCATCTCCCACAACATTCGCGAAGGCCGCCTTATGGTGGACGCCGCGCGCCGCAACCGGCGTATCGTCCAAGCCGGCACCCAACTTCCCAGCCTGCCGGTCACCGATGCCTTTCAGAACTACGTTCAATCGGGTCAGCTCGGCCGCATCCTGATGGCGAAGGTCTGGAATGTGCAACTGCGCCGCAACATCGGGCATAAAGAGGATGAGCCGGTGCCGCCCGGCATCGACTACGACATTTGGACGGGGCCGCTACCGGCAATGCCTTTTAACCGCAATCGCTTCCACAGCACGGTCAACTGGCACTGGCACTATGGGGTTGGGGATATTGGGAACGACGGCGTGCATCAGCTCGACATGGCGCGCCGCGCGCTCGGCGTCACTCTGCCGGATCGCGTCACCGGCATGGGCCGCAAGATGTATTTCGACGACGACCAGCAGACGCCCGACACCATGAACCTCACCTACGAGTTCGGCGACAAGCTCATCAGCTTTGAACAGCGCCTTTGGAACCCTTATGGCATGGAGGGTACCGACAATGGTGTGGCTATCTATGGCGATCGCGGCGTCGCGCAGATCGGCCGCTTCCGGGGGCATACCTTCGGCTTCCGCGTCTTTGACGATAAGAATGCCGTCATCCACCAGCAGGAGCACGGCACCTCCTCTATCGACGCGCCGCATGCCCGCAATTTCCTCGATTGCATTCGCAGCCGGAAAGCGCCGAAAGTCGAGATCGAGGAGGGCCACTGGGCCACCGCGCTTGCTCATCTGGGGAACATCGTCGCCCGCACCGGCCGGCCCATCCGGTTTGATCCCAAGACAGAAACCGTCACCGGCGACAAGGAAGCCAACGCCCTCGTACGCCGCCAGTACCGCCAGCATTGGTCCACCCCTAAAGGAGTCTAAATGCCATGAACACGCGCCGTTCGTTCCTTTCCGCGCTGGCCGCCGCGTCTGCTCTGCCCGCTGCCTCGAACAAGAAGTATCGCGCCGCCGTCATCGGCCATACGGGGCGCGGCAACTACGGCCATGGCATCGACACCGTCTGGCGCGCCTTTCCGAACATCGAAGTGGTTGCCGTGGCCGATGCCGACGAGAACGGCCGCAGCGCCGCCGTTCCCCGTACCGGAGCCAAACGCTCCTATGCGGACTACCGGGAGATGCTCCGCAAGGAAAAGCCGGACCTGGTCGGCATCGGGCCGCGGTGGATGGACCAGCGGGTCGATATGGTCAGCGCTGCCGCCGAAGCCGGCGCCCATATCTACATGGAGAAGCCCTTCGCGATGACCCTGGCCGAGGCCGACCGCATGGTGGACGCCGTGCGGAAGGCCAACGTCAAGGTCCAGATCGCCCACCAGATGCGCACCTCGCCTTACGCTGTCGCTGCCAAGGCGATCGTGCAGGAAGGCGAGATCGGCGACATCCAGGAGATCCGCTGCCGCGGTAAGGAAGACCGCCGCGCCGGCGGGGAGGACATGATGGTGCTCGGCTCCCACCTGTTCGACATGATGCGCTTCTTCCTGGGTAACCCGGAATGGGTGACGGCGCACGTCAGCCACAACGGCGCCGGCATCCTTGCCCGCGACGTTCGCCAACCTACGGAACCCATCGGCCCCGTCGCCGGCAACCAGGTCAGCGCCATGTTTGCTTTCAGGGACGGCGTCCACGGCTTCTTCGCTTCCAAAGCCGCTACCACGACGGATCCGCTGCGCTTCGGCACCTGGATCTACGGCAGTAAGGGCGTCCTCTTTCTGCCCAATGCCATCTACCCAGGCGGCGGCCTGTCCGTTTTGAAATCGCCGGCGTGGATCCCCGACTCCAAGAGTCAATGGCAGAATCTGGAGCCCAAGGCTGACACCACCGGCATGCAACTGCACGGCAATCATGAGATCGCCAATGCGCTGATGGTCGCAGACCTGCTTCGGGCGATCGAGAGCAATGGGAAAGCCGCCTGCAACGAAGAGGATGGCCGCTGGACCATTGAGATGGTCCACAGCGTCTACCGTGCGCAGCAGTCTGGCAATCGCGTGACGCTGCCGCTGCGGGACCGCACGCATCCTCTGTCAGTTTGATGGGGGAAGGGGCCTGGGGGGCCCCTTGCGGGTGTGGGCACCCGCCCCCCAACTGCGTCACTCAACCCAAATCTCCCCCAATTTCCGCCCGTTTTTCGCGGCCCTTGAAATGCATGCCGATTCCATCATGGACATCACCCGGCGCCAATCGCTACAAACCGTGGCAGCCCTTGCCCTCAAAGACGCCTCCGGCAGCCCGCTCGGCGCCCCTCATCGCGTCTCCCGCACGGGTAACGGCCTGCAGTTCGCCACTATGAACGGCGCCCGCGTCGATCACAAATCGCGCATCAGCAAGCAAATCGGGGTGAACTATGTCATCTGCGGCTCGGGCCTGGGCCGTGTCCCTCGCGGTGAGTACGAAGCCACCCTGGCAAGAATGAAGGCGGACTTTGCCTCCATCGGGATGCAGGTGGCCGGCGTGGAGAGCCATCCCGTGCCCGCGGAAAAGATCAAGCTCGGTATCGACGGCCGCGACGAGGAGATCGAGAATTACATTGCCGCGATCAAGGCCCTCGGGAACGCCGGCATCCCTGTCCTTTGCTACAACTTCATGGCCGGACTCGGCTGGTACCGTACCCAGGTGGATGCGAAGGGCCGCGGCGGCTCTCTGCTCACCGACTTCGATCTTACCGCCGCCAAAGCCCAGGGCCTGACGAAGTGGGGCGAGGTGCCCGAAGAGAAGGTCTGGAAGAATATTGAGTACTTCCTCAAGGCCGTGATCCCCGTCGCCGAAAAGGCCGGCGTGCAGATGGCGCTGCATCCCGATGATCCGCCCCTCTCGCCGTTAAGAGGTATTGGCCGCATCGTCACCAGCGCCGCCAACTACCGCCGGATCATGAACCTGGTCCCCAGCCCCGTTAACGGGGTTACCTTTTGTCAGGCGAACTTCATCGCCATGGGTGAGGATTGCGTTTCCCTGGTCCGCGAATGGGGCAGGCAGAAGAAGATCTTTTTCGTCCATTTTCGTGACATCGCCGGTACCCGCGAGCATTTCACCGAGACCTTCCACGACGAAGGGCAAACCGACATGGTGAAGATGCTGAAGACCTATCACGAGGCGGGGTTCAAGGGTCCCATTCGCCCCGACCACGCCCCTACCCTCGATGAGGAAACCAATGACCGGCCTGGCTACGCCATCCAGGGCAAGATCTTCGCTATCGGTTATATGAAGGGGGTTATGCAGGGGCTCGGCCTGCCGTACGCGTAGGCCATCAGCAATTCCGCCCGCGTGTCCGGACGATCGGCGTTATACTGAGCCGAACACTTGATCGGAACATCCATCGCGCATTATCGGATCACGTCTTTGCTGGGCGAAGGCGGAATGGGCGCCGTGTACCGGGCGACCGATACCAAGCTGAGTCGCGAGGTGGCTATAAAAGTATTGCCCGAAGCATTCTCCGGTGACGCGGATCGGTTGGCAAGATTTACGCGCGAAGCGCAGGTTCTGGCCGGATTGAATCATCCCAACATCGCCGCGGTGTACGCAATCGAAGACGGGGCGATTGTGATGGAGCTAGTAGAGGGACCGACACTCGCTGAGCAAATGGCCAGTGGAGCAGTCCCACTCCACGATGCACTCTTAATCGCACGCCAGATCGCCGAGGCGCTTGAAGTGGCTCACGAAAAGAATGTCATTCATCGCGATCTGAAGCCGGCCAACATTAAGGTCACCGCGGATGGAACGGTGAAGGTGCTGGACTTCGGTTTAGCCAAGCTAGTGGACCCGCGTCAACCAGCGGAGAATCCCGAACTCGCTCCGACCGTAGTAAAAGGCAATTCGCCAACTATGGCGGGCATGATTATGGGAACAGCGGAGTACATGAGTCCCGAGCAGGCCGCTGGCAAGCCTGTCGATCGGCGTAGCGATATATGGTCGTTCGGAGTCGTGCTTTATGAAATGTTGACCGGGCGCGGCTTGTTCAGGGGAGAGACCATTACCCACACGCTGGCGGACGTGCTCCGTGCACCGGTTGATTTTTCCAATCTCCCAAGTGAAACACCCCCCGCGGTCCGTGCATTGATCGCGAGATGTGTTGAGCGCGATGTGCGCGAACGGCTGCGCGATATTGGCGAGGCGCGCATCTTGATACAGCGGCAGTTATCCTCCCCCGCCCTGCCAGCCCATACAGGGAAACGACACCCGGCGCTTGCCTGGATTCTGTGCGCAACATTGGGTGCTGCCGCACTTACCCTTGGCATCGCATGGCTGCGATCCAGCCGTTCGGGTCCCGTCCCAGTCTACCGTTACACTCTCGATAGCTCGTCGGCGGGACTAAGTCCGGACGGCCGTTGGTTTATGACCACAAGCCGCCTCGGCATTCGGCTGCGGCCCGTAGACCAGGTAGAATGGCGAACCCTACCGGGAACCGAGGGCGCGGGCGCGGCGTTCTGGTCGTCCGACGGCTCAGCGATCGCGTTCTTCGCGGCGAACCGGCTGAAAATCGTGACAACGGACGGGAGCAAATTACGCGACCTCGCCGCCGCGCCTGGTGAGGCAGGAGGCACATGGAAGGGCAGCTTTGCCGATGGCACGCTGTTCTTTTCAAGCGAAGGCAAACTGTGGAGACTCGAACTGGGCAAGAACTCGGTCGGGGAGGTTCCGCTTGCCGTCCCACCCGGACACTACGTCGCACGGCCAACGCTTACGCCTACCGGGGATAGCCTACTTCTTGAGATCGGAACCGCAGGCACAACCTCGCTATTTGTGAGTTCCCTGGAGGGCGGCGCCCCAGTCAAACGCTTCGATGCCGCCCGCCATGCCTCGTTCGCACGGCATCCGCACTCTGGCGAATGGCACATCTTTTTCGTTGTCGATGACCCGCACGCCGATGGGGTGACTCTGATGACGGCTCCCGTTCACCCCGAGACCGCGGTTGTGAGAACCGCCCCCGTCAAGCTGCTCACACAGTTATTCGAGTTCCCGCAATCTTCCACTCGCTCGGGTTTCATCCGGTTTCAGGCGGCGTCCAGCGGCCTGATGATCTGGGGCAGAGCCATCGCTGCCCTTCCTATCTGGACTATTCGCTGGCATGAGCGCGACGGTAGGCCCGTTTCCACAGTCGCTCCGCCGGGCAATCACTTCGATGTGGCTTTGTCCCCCGATGAAACTAAGGTTGCCGTAACCACCGGATATCCGAGAACCGATATCTGGGTTTACTCGCCTGCGACCGGGGAGTCCACACGGGTTTCCACCGAGGTGGGATCCAAGTTCACTCCGCTCTGGGCAAAGGATGGCCGGTATCTGTTCTACCACGTCAGAAACGGGCAAAGCTCCAAGATCGTACGGCGGGAAGCTAGCGGCGCAGAGAACTCCATCGTGCTGCTCGACCGCGAGGGGTATACACAACTGCAGGACGTCACCCCTGACGGCCAGCACCTGATTGTTTCCACCGGGAAAGGCCTGTTTCAACTGCCAACTGATGCCATATCCTCCCAGGGAAATCTACAACCCCTGGTCGCGGTCCCTGTGGCAACGCCGCCGCCGAACTCAGCGCGGGTAATCCGCGGGGGGAGATGGTTAATGGCCGACTCTGGAAGTGAGACGCTGGCCTGGAAGTACCCGCCGCACAACCAAGCTCCTCTTCGCATTAACACGCAGTTGCCGAGGACGCCGTTCTACGACGCTGATGGGCACACTGTGCTCGGACGGGAGAACGGCCCGGATGGTAAGGTCTATTTGACGTCACGTGTCATCGAAGAAGCTGGAGATGGCGGTATACGGCTTGGACCGCCAAGGGTCTTGTTTGCTGCCAATATGCCCACGCGAGCGTCGGCGAGGGTCGGCGCGGCGTCGCGCGATGGGAAACGAATTCTTCTTATATCCACTGACGAAACCGAGCCGCTGCGGATGCAGGTTATCTCCGACTGGACGGCCCTTCTGCAAAGCAGTGTGGCGAAGTAGCGCGCCCCCTGTGGCCGAGTGCTGTCCGCGCTGTGCCCGGTCAGCGTTGACGGCATCCGACCGAGAAGCCGCGACCGTAAAGCGAACTGGTGCTCTATGCCTGATCAGCAATTCCGCCCGCGTGTCCGGATCGCACTCAACTGCGACGACGAATACCCGCTGATGCCTGGTATCTGATACTTCTGCCCCGGCTTGATGAGGTTCGGGTTTGACCCAATCACGCTCTTGTTGGCGTCGTAGATGACCGGCCACAGCAGCACATCGTTGTAGAAGCGCCCGGCGATCAGCGATAGGCTGTCTCCGGAGACCACTGTGTATGTCTTCCCGCCGCCGTTGCTGCCGCCACCGTTGCTGCCGTTCCCGCCGTTACCTCCGCCCGTTCCCGCACCCGCACCCGCGCCCGGCTTGTTTCCTGGCTTGTTCCCCGCCTGCGCCTGGCCGCCCAAAGTCTCCACGCGGTTCGTAAAGTCGAAATCCTTCATCGGCAGCGCCCGCGCCGTGAAGGTCCCCTCCAACTCCCGTTCGGACACTGGCGTCCGGATATAGCCGCCGTAGTTGAACTCATGGAACCAGCGGCTATTGGCCATCGTGTCGATCTTGCAGAGCAGGATATGCGTGTAGTGCCGCCACACGATATACACCCGGATCTCGTCGTCGCGATCCAGAAAGAACTGCCGCAGTGCCGCTCCGGATATTCCCTCCGCGCCGACGGACTCCGCCCCCAGGGCATCCGCGATCACTGGCCCCGACTGCCCGGCGCCTAAATTGGGGTACCCGTTCGGGAACTTGTCGCAGTAGAGAGCTTCGGGAAACGTCGTACAGTCGAAGCCGCGGCGCTCCTGGACCGTTTCAAATCCGCCCGCGATATAGAAGTACCGCACACCTTCGTACACCGACGATAAGAGCCGCCCATACCCGTTCCCCGGATAGGTCAGCTTTGGAACCTCATTCCACAGTTTGCGCGTATTGGTGGGCCAGAATAGCGGCTGCACCGGGGTGCGAATCTGTCGCACTTGTGACGTTACCGTCTCCGACCCGCCTTCCGCTACGAGCCAGCAATCCACGTCCTGCGCCCACTTCACGCAGTTCCGGAACAATCGCAGCAGTTGCGGTAACTGCACCGCTTTGCTCCAGGTCTTGAAAACTTCCATCCGGTTTGACGGCTGATCGACACACAGAAACACGCGCGAACCGGCCGGTACACTCCCGCCGTAAGTCACCGCGTACACCGTGGCGGTATCGTAGCGAGGGTCGATCCCCTGCTGGGGGTAGCTTTGCACGCTGTTGAAGTAGAGATTGTATGGCACGAATGGCTCCTCCGTTTCACTCGTTCCGGCTGTTGCCGCCGGTTCACGTGAAGATAACGAATCCAAGCCACCTGACGGAAGAAACTACCTTACTCTTAACCGGCGGCCTTAACAACAGTGACGAACATGTTACCCTTCGATACATGTTGTTTCAGGGTTTGCGGCTCCTGGCCGCCCTAGCACTTTCTGTTTCTCTTCTCCCGGCGCAAGGCACCACCTCGCGAGCGCTTGGCACCGTTAAGGATTCCACCGGCGCTCTCATTCCCAGCGCCAACGTCACCCTCACCAATGAAGGGACCAACGCCGCCTTTACGGCCACTTCCTCCGATGCCGGCGCCTTTGCCTTCGAGGCGCTGCAGCCTGGCTCCTATACCGTCTCGGTGGAGGCCGCGGGTTTTAAGAAGTTCACTTCGAAGGGTAACCAGGTCAGTATCGGCCAGCCCTCCACCATCAACGTGACCCTTGAAGTGGGCGACCTCTCGCAGACGGTCGAAGTCGAGTCCGTGGCGGAGGTCGTGCAGACGTCCACCTCCGGCAATTTCGGCAATCTGTTCACCGGCGACGTGATCCGCAATCTGCCGATCGTCGGCACGCGTGGACGGAATCCGCTCGACCTGGTGACCCGGCAGCCTGGCGTCGTGAGCGGCGCCAATACTGGCGGCGGCACCCATGTCCATGGCGCCCGCGACCGCGCCTGGAACTTCACCCTCGACGGCATTGACTCCAACGAGAGCAGCGCCGGCGGCTCCAACTTTTCTCCCGTCCGCACCAATCCCGACTCGCTTGCCGAGTTCCGCGTGCTAACGGGCAACTTCACCGCCGAATCCGGGCGCAACTCGGGCGGTCAGGTCGCACTTGTTACGAAGTCGGGAACAAATGAGATCCACGGCACGGCCTTCTGGTTCTACCGTACTCCGCGGCTCAACGGCAACGAATGGGAGGCGAACGTCAATAGCCTGGGCAAGCGCCAGTTCGTGCAGAACATCCCCGGCGGCAGCATCGGCGGCCCGATCATTCGGAACAAGACCTTCTACTTCGGGAATATCCAGGTGCTGCGCGCCAGGGAATCGGCCGTTCTGGATCGCACGGTCTACACGGCCAGCGCACGCCAGGGCATCTGGCGCTACAACCGCGCGGGGCGCAACATCCCGGCGGGCAGTCCGGGGGCCGTCGTGGATGCCGGGGGCAACGTTCTGGGCGGCGTCAACATCGGCACGTATAACATCTTCACGTCGGACCCCGACCGCGTTGGAGCCAACCCGCGCGTGCGGGGGCTGATCGACGCCACGCCGCTGCCGAACAACTTCAACGGCGGCGATGGGTTGAACACGGCACTCTATACGTTTGCCGCGCTGCAGCGCGAAAAGCAGTACGACGCCACCATCAAGCTGGACCACATCATCAACTCGCGGAATACCGTTTACGCCCGCGCGGCCTGGGGGCGGCAGGACACCACCTGTGATCGCGTCAACGGCGGCGCGCCGTTCTTTGCCGGCGGCGAGTGCGTCGTCAACACCAAGCGGGACCCGCACAACCTTGCTTTCAACTGGCGCACGAATCCCACCTCGCGCTTCACCAACGAAGCGGTATTCGGCAAGAACTACTTCACCTTCGACTTTGCCTATCCGACCACGGATATCACCAAGACTACGTTGACCGGCGCCCCTGTGCTGGTGCCGGAGGTATTCGACGCGGGTAACCTGCGTTCCATCAATACCTGGCAATTTGTAGATAACGCCAGCTATTTCAGCGGCGGGCACGCGTTCAAGTTCGGCACCAACCTGCGTTTCCAGCAGCACGTCGACACGCGCGGCTCGATTGGCGGCTCGAACTCTACCCAGCAGGTGGACTTCTCGCGCGTTGTGAACACCGTCGACCCGGCTCGCTTCGGCTTGCCCGCCGACATCAACCAGCAGTTCGACCGCAACCCTCTCGAATCGAGCATCAACTTCCTGCTGGGCCGCGTGGGCAATACCAGCCGGGGCTTCCCCTCGCAGGGCGATGCGTTTGTCGCCGGGCTCTACGACTTCACCGCGAAGTTCCCCGAATACGACTTCTACTTCCAGGACACCTGGAAGCTACGCCCGAATCTGACCATCGATCTCGGCGTCCGGCTGGAGATGAAGCTGACGCCGCGGAGCGACCCCGATGGCCGGATTCGCCGTCCCAATCAGGTGGTCGCCAGCGGGGCGGATCCTTCTAATACGCTCCGTTGGGACGTGGGCAGCCTGCATCCCAACCGGCTCAACAACTGGGGCCCGTCGATCGGCTTTGCCTGGGATCCGTTCCGCAAGGGCAAGACCTCGGTTCGCGGCAACTACCGCATCGCTTATGACCGGCTGAACACCTTCGTGCTGTCGTCGTCGGTCTTCCAGAATCTTCCCGGCCAAGTCACCGGCGTCACCAATGCCACGTTCGGCCAAGGCGGCGGCCGGCTGACGAATCTTCCTGTGCTGAACCCGCCCTCGACGCGCCCGGCCGACTTCGCCCAGCAGGCGCCCTTCACGCTGAACAGCATCACCGTGGTGGATCCGAACATCAAGGTGCCGACCACCCACCAGTGGAGCTTCTCCATTCAACAGGAGATCGCGCCGCGCACGGTGTTGGAAGTGAATTACATCGGCCGCCGCGCCTACAATCTCTACGGAGCCTTCAACGCTAACCAGGCCCGCATCTTTGATAACGGCTTCCTCCAGGGCTTCCAGCAGGTGCAGGGCGGTGGCGAGTCGCCGCTCATCAACCAGTTGTACAGCGCCGATACCCGGCGGCAGGCCAGTGAAAGCGGCTCGGCCATGTTGCGGCGCCTTTTCCCGGCCGACCTGCGCAACAACAACGTTGGCATCCTCGCGCAGGACGCGGCGCGCCGCCAGCAGGGCGCCAACAGCCTCAGCCAGGCCTCCGGACTTGGGCCGTTCTTCATGATTCCCTATCCGCAGTATGCCTCCGCCATGAACGTCATCGACTCGAATGACTTCTCCACGTATCACGCGCTGGAGATTCAGGTGGAGCGCCGCTTCGCTAACGGCTTTGCCGGCCAGATCAGCTATACGCTGGCCAAGTCGCTGGATACCCGCTCGTTCGATCCCGCCTTTACGGTGGTCGGTACCGGCAACGGCCAGTCCGCCTCCTCCACGCCGTTCGACCTTACCAACCGCAAGCTGAACTACGCCCTCTCCGACTTTGACCGCACCCACGTGGTGCAGTCCTATGTCTCCTACGAACTGCCCTTCGGCAAGGGGAAGCGGTTTGGCGCAGCAAGCGGGCCGCTGGCCCAGCGTCTGGTGGGCGGGTGGAACATCGCCGGCTTCACCACCATCATGGGCGGCCGTCCCTTCACCGTCTATTCCGGCTTCAACACCGTGAGCAATGTCGTGCAGTCTCCCGCGAACTGTACTGGATGCACGCGGCAGGACGGTGGCGTGTTCGATGGACCGGGCGGCTTTATCTGGTACTTCGACCAGCAAACCACCGGAAAGTTCAGCACTCCGGCCGCCGGCCAGTTGGGCAACACCGGACGCAACTTCTTCCGCGGCCCGGGCAGCGTCAACTTCGACGTCAGCCTGCAGAAGCGCACCGCCATCACCGAGCGCATCGGCTTTGAACTGCGCGCCGATGCCACCAACGTCACGAACACGCCCACGTTTGGCTTCCCCACCGCGGTGGTGAGCTCCACCATCTTCGGGCGCATCCGCGACACGGTCAGTAGCCAGTCGCGGAAGATTCAGTTGGGCGCGAAGTTCACCTTCTAGCCCCGCTACTCGACGGCGGCGGTCACGGCGTTCGATACGCGGCGCAGCAGCGCGCCGTCGTCCACCCCAACGGGCCGGTTCGTGAGAATGACTGTGATGAGGTCACGCTCCGGGTCGGCCCACGCCACGGTTCCGGTCGCCCCCGAATGGCCGAACGCCTTCGCCGAGACCAGGTCACCGAAGTACATCCAGGCGGTGGAGCGGCCCAGCGCCCAGCCTAGTCCCCAGGGGTGCGGCAGATGCGTGTTCTGATCGCTGGTCATCGCGGTAACGGCGGCGGGGCTCATCCAGCGCTTGCCGTTGTGCATGCCCTTGTTCAGGAACGTCTGCAGCAGCAGGGCCAGGTCCGTGGTGGTGCTGTGCATGCCGCCCCACGGATGCCCCATGTCCCGCCAGTAGGCGCTGTTCGGCCCGAAACTCTCGCTGTCAGCCTTATTGGGATTGCGCCCCTCGTCGCACCATACCGTGCCGCCGATCTGCACGCCGGGCTTCATGCCCAACGCGCTGTCCTTCATGCCGAGTGGGGCGAAGATCTCTTCTTGCAGGAAGTCGCGCAGCCGCTTCTTGGTGAGGCGCTCCACGATCTCGCCCGCCAGCAGGATGCCCATGCTCTGGTACTGGAAGCCCTGCCGCGGCGGGTAGAGCAGACGCGTCGTCATGCTGCCTTCCACGAACTTGCTTAGCGGCGCATGGGCGCGGCGGAGCTCGATGTTCTGCGGCAGCATATCGGGGAGACCGGAGGTATGGCTCAGCAGGTCACGCACGCGCACTGCCGCGCGGTCCTCGCCTTTAAACTCCGGCAGATACTTCCATACGGGCTCATTCAACAGCACTTGCCCGCGATCCACCAGCAGCAGGAGAGCGCTCACCGCCACTGGCTTGGTGATGGACGCCAGCAGGTATACCGAATCCGGCTGGACATCGGCGCCCTGGCCGCCCGGCCCCATCTTGCCGAAGCCGCGATGCAGCACGACCTGTCCGCGGCGCGCCACCAGGATGGACGCCGCGCCTACTTTGCCGGATTGCACTTCGCCTTCGAGGATCGCCGCGGCCGCTTGTAGCCGCTCGGCCGACATACCCAAGGCGTCCGGTGCGCCTTTCTGGAGTTGCGCGTCGCCGCGCATCGTGAACAGGAAAAGAAGTCCTAAGGCCAGGTGCATGAACTATGATGGAAAGAAAATGAGCCGCGATGCCACTGCCCCTTCGAGAAGGGTGCTCGACTGGCCCCGTTCGTGGTTGCCCACAACACTCGACCCGGCGCAGATCCTCGTCGTCAGCTTCGCCGCCGTGATCATCCTCGGCACACTGCTGCTGATGCTGCCGGCAGCCTCCACGCCCGGCACTTCCCTGCGGCTGGTGGACGCTTTCTTCACCATCGTCTCCGCTACTTGTGTGACCGGCCTTGCCGTTGTCGATACGGGCACGGCGTTCACCACCTTCGGGCAGCTTGTGATCCTCGCCTGCATTCAGATCGGCGGGCTGGGGCTTATGACGTTCACTACCGTCTTTCTGGTGGCGTTGGGGAAGCGCCTCACCGTTGCCGATCGCGTTCTGATCCAAGAGAGCTTTCACCATAGCCCCACCGGAAAGCTCAGCACCCTCATCATCTATATTTTCAGCGCAACCGCTCTCACGGAGTTGGTGGGAACGCTGCTGTTAGCCCGGTGGTGGCTGCAGCAGGGTATCTACACACGGTTTTGGGATGCATTCTACTCGGCGGCCTTCCACGCCATATCGGCGTACTGCAACGCCGGCTTCGGGCTGTTCCCCGATAATCTCATGCGCTTCCAGCGCGACACCTTCACGCAACTCGTGATCTCGTTGCTGATCATCGCCGGTGGGCTGGGTTTCCTGACGGGGCTGGATCTCAAGGAGTACGTGCAGCAGCGGCTATTCATCCGGTTGTGGCCGACGGCGGCGCGGCTGCGGGTGGAGCGCATGAGGCCGCGGCCGAGGTTGAGCCTGCACACAAAGTTCGTGGTGGTGACCACCGCGGCTTTGCTGGCGGTGGGCACCGTCTCCTTCTTTGTGCTGGAGCGCAACGGTGTACTGGCTGGAATGAGCGCCGCGCACGCCTGGTTGAACGCCTGGTTCTGTTCGGTAACACCGCGCACCGCGGGCTTCAATACCGTGGACTATGGCCAGATGGGCGCACCGGCGCTGCTCTGTACGATCGTGCTCATGTTTATCGGGGGCAGCCCGGGGTCTGCCGCGGGGGGAGTCAAGACCACGACGTTCGGCCTGCTGCTGATCTATGCCCTGTATCGCTGGCGTGGCCAGGAGTCGCCGCACGCCTTCCATCGTTCGATACCGCAGGCCACGCTGGAACGGGCGACGTCGGTGATTGTACTCGGCGTAGGGGTAATCGTGCTGGCGGTCTCCGCGCTGCTGGCCGTCGAAGGGCGCGCCGGGACCGCGGCCGAAAGCCAGGCGCGATTCCTTCCGCTGTTGTTTGAAGGTTTCTCCAGCTTCGGTACCGTCGGCCTTTCGATGGGCATCACCCCCAAGCTTACCGACGCCGGCAAGCTGATTCTGTGTGGATTGATGTTTGTGGGCCGGATCGGACCGGCAACGGTTGCCATGGCAATCGGGACGCGCAGGGGGCAGGCGAAGTACCGTTATGCGGAAGAGAACGTGATGGTGGGATAAGCAAGGACATGCCAAAACGAGAGAGGTTTGCCGTGATTGGGCTCGGCCATTTCGGCTTCTACGCGCTGCGGGTGCTTTATGAAGCCGGTAAGGATGTGCTGGCGATCGACCGCGATCCGGAGACTGTCCGCGAAGCCGCGGAGTTCTCGCAGAAGGCCGTGAGCGCGGACGCCACCGATGTCCACGCGCTGGAAAGCCTGGGTGTCGGCGAGATGGACTGCGCGATCGTGAGCCTCGGCGAGCGGCTCGACATCATCACCCTGGCGGCCCTGCACCTGAAGGAGTTGGGTGTTCCCTTTATCGCCGTGAAGGCGCTCTCGGAGGAGCATGGCCGCATCCTTAAAGCGATCGGGGTCCACGAGATCATCCACCCGGAGAAGGACGCGGCCACCCGCCTGGCCCAGCGATTGGTGAAGCAGGATGTGATCGACTATCTGCCGTTGCGTGCCGGTTATTCGATCATCGAGATCGAGTCGCCGCCGGAGTTCATCGGCAAGTCGCTCCGGGATCTCGCCTTGCGCAACCGGTTGCGTGTGCAATTGATCGCCATCCAGCATGGGGGCGATCCGGCCAATCTCAATGTGGTGCCGCGGGCCGACGATATCATCACCAAGGGAGATGTGATGGTGCTGCTCGGCGCGGATAGCGATCTGGAGCACATCCGCGAGATCGTCAAACGCTGAGCGCTGCCGGTGTATGCTGAGAGTCCGATGCTGACCCGACGCACCTTTGTTGGTACGGCTGCCGCGGCCTCCGTTGCCCGCCCGCAGGCCCGCCGCCGCCCGAACCTGCTGTTCGTGATTGCCGACGATCATGCCGCATATGTCATGGGCTGCGATGGCAACCGCCAGGCCGAAACGCCGAATATCGACCGGCTGGCTGGTGAAGGCACTCGGTTTGCCTTGCATCATTGCAACCAGCCGGTGTGCACTCCTTCGCGCCAGAGCCTGCTCACCGGGCAGATGCCTTCGATGGCTGGCGTGACCCGCCTGCCCACGCCTTTGGACCCGCGGAAGCCTACGTTCGCCAAGCAATTGAAAGCCGCCGGGTACACCACCGGTGTCATCGGCAAGATGCATTTCAACCAGGCCGGCTCACCTGGCTTGCACGGCTTCGACTACTGCATGACCGAGCGCGAAGTGAATCAGGAATGGATGAAGGTGGTGAAGCCGCGGCCGATACCTTCGGAGATTCGAGCCAAACCGCAGTGGCGTCCTTTCCGCGACCCCGCGCGCATCTGGCTGAATGCGGAGAAACTGCCCTATCCGCGCTATGAAGCTGAGATGAAGTCGACGTACCAGGTGCAGTTGGCCGAGAAGTTCCTGGATGACAATCGCGACAAGCCCTTCGCGCTGTGGGTGAGTTTTCAGGAGCCGCATTCACCGTTCGATTTCCCCGTGGAGGATCGCGACCACTTCGATGCCCGCCGGTTCAAGGCGCCGAAGGTAGGGCCCGAAGACGCGTGGCAGATTCCGAAGATCTTCCGCGACTTGAGCGAAGAAGAGAAGGCCGGTATTCAGGCGGCCTATTATACGTCGGTGCGTTATCTGGATCGCTCTATTGGCAAGGTGCTGGCAAAGCTGCGGCAGTTGAATCTGGAAGACGACACGCTCATCGTGTATACAGCCGATCATGGTTATGACCTGGGCCATCACGGGCGCTTTGAGAAGCATTGCGGCTATGATCCGGCGTTGCGCATTCCGCTGATCTTCCGCTATCCCGGGCGCGTGCGGCAGGGCGTGGTGCGGGAGTTCACGGAGCATGTCGACACCGCGCCCACGATTCTGGATCTGCTGGGCGCGCCGCCGCTGCCGTTGATGCACGGCGCATCGCTGCGGCCGTACATGGAGGGCCGCAAGCCCGCTAATGTGCGCGACGGCATCTTCAGCCAGTACTTGGAGAATGAAGAAGCCTTCGTCCGGACGAAGCGGTGGAAGTACATCTTCTGCTCCGGCAAGCGGGCGCGTGACGACGGCTATACCATCGATAACCCCACGCCGGGCCGCTATCACCGCCTGTATGATCTGCAGGCCGATCCTGGCGAGTTCACCGATGTGGCGGGGAAGAACCCGAAGATTGTCACCCAGATGCAAGATCGCATTCTGGAGCGCTATCGCAAGACGCATCCCGATGCGGAGAAGGAGCCAGGCAAGGCGAGCCGCGAAGAAGCCATCGAGTATTACGTGAAGCCCCGCGACGTGTAATCCTATCGGGGAATGTCCACCCTGCTTTACTGCGCCACGACGAATCCCGGCAAGCTGTTCGAGTTCCGCCATGCCGCCGAACACCTGGGCGCCGGGCTGTTCCGGATTGAGCCGCTGCCCGGATTGAAGGGCCACGAGCCGCCGGAGGAGACCGGCGATACCTTCGTGGCGAACGCGATTCTAAAGGCGACCTATTACAGCCAGTTCACGGGTGAGCTGCTGTTTGCGGAGGACTCGGGGCTGGTCGTGGATGCGCTGGACGGCGCGCCAGGTGTGCATTCGGCGCGCTTCAGCGGGTTGGGCGACAAAGCCAATAACGCGCTGCTGAGGGAGAAGATGCGCGGGGCTACGGTACGCACGGCGCGCTACAAATGCGTGATTGCCCTGATGCGGAAAGGGGAACTGATGGGCACCTTCGAAGGGACGGTGGAAGGCGAGATCCTCGATGAAGAACGGGGTGCGAATGGCTTCGGCTACGACCCGATGTTTTACTGCCCGGCATTCGGTTGTACGTTTGGAGAGGCTACGCCGGAGATGAAGTTGGAGGTAAGCCATCGGGGTGAGGCGACGGAGAAGATGCTGGCGTGGTTGAGAGCGGCTTAACCCAATACTGTTCACTTAAGAATCCTGATACGCTTCTTAAAATCAAGGCAGAAAGT
>CAYLPH010000084.1:0-31266 GCA_964385495.1 uncultured Candidatus Solibacter sp. | reverse complement strand
ATACTGCCCCGACGGACATAAGTTGATCTACTTGTTTTGTGACAGGCCCTAAGCAGCGTTTGCCCGTCCGCCGACCAGGCAATGGGGAAGAACATTGGAAGCGGCGAATCCAGTGTTCGAACGGCACCAGTGATCGTGGACAGCCGCGAGGAGCGAGAGGCCTCACCCGTCTGTGCGAGCAGGTTGAAAATCAGTTCCTTTCCATCGGGCGCGAGGACCATGTTCATGACCCCATGGCCGTTGTAGACAAGGCGCTCCTCGCCGCCGAGCGCGGGAATAGCCCAGATGCTGCCCTCCGGCCGGTCCGAGACAAAGTAGATGACGGTGCCGTCGGGGGAGAACTGCGGGCGGTTGTCGGCCGCCGCATGGTGGGTGAGGCGCACGGGCTGGCCTCCTGACAGTTGCTGCACCCATATATCGAGGTTAGCGGGATCGGCCCGATTGGAGGCGTATGCCAGCAACTTCCCATCCGGCGACAACGCAGGCTGATAGGTAAGTCCGGAATCCCGCGTAAGCCGCGTCAGAACAGGATCAAAGGACGCACCCGCATTCGATCCGCGGCCGCTCCAAAGCAATGTGCCCGCAATTCTTTGTAGTGTATGCGATCCCGGCTCCTGAAAGTTTGTAGCCGTTCACCATACCCGCAGCGCTACACCCACTCCTGCGGCCACGTCGCCCGCCAGCACGCCAGCGCCAACGCCATCACCAGATCGTCATGCTCTCCTTCCCCAACCGCCCCATACTGCGCCTTCCCCTTCTCCGTCACCTTCATCTGGAACGACTCCAACTCCCGCACCAGCCGCTCCACATGCTTCATCCCCTTGGCTATCTGCAGCCGCTTGCCCCGCAACAGCAACTGCAGCCGCGTCACCAACTCCTCTTTCGGCACATGCCACATCCCCTTGCTGTCCCGCGACGCCGTCAGTCCTCCCGTGATCAGCACCGGCATGATCGGACACGTATAGTGCGCCCGCCGCATCATCTCCAGCACCGGGATCCCCACCCCACTCGCATCCACCACCGCCTGGCAGTTCTTCCTCAAATCTCCCGACCGCACCAGGTGCCCCACCTGCGCCACTACATCCTCATACGGCGTCTCCAGCGCAAACGGCTCCAGATACCGCACCGCCAGCCGGTACTCCCGCTGCCGCGCCAGCGTCGCCGCATCCCGCTCCCCATACTCCACCCGCGTCCGCTCCACCACCACCGCCCCCCACAAAGAACGTCTGCTCCAACATCGCTTCCGGCAACATCTCATCTCCCTCCTTTCTCTACAACCACCCAAACTGCAGCGGCATCACCCGGTCCGTCATCGCCGACTCAATCCAGTCCTTCCGGATCGCCGCCTCTTCGCTGTCCATGAATTCGCATAGGTATTCCTGGCGAAACCACAGCGGCGTCAACCCGCGCCGTTCCTCCTCCAGAAACTCCGGCGTGATGCGCGGACACTCCGTCGCCCGCACCGTCACCCGGTCCCAATCGCCGCTCCCCACCCATTCCTGATAGAAGAAGCCCCGCTTGCCGAACGGCGTCGACATCAGCCACAGCGCCCCGCCCCCACCGCCAGCATCGGCCGCATCGTCCGGTACAGCGAGTCCGATACCTGCGCCGCCTCGTCCACCAACAGCAGCGAGACCTTCGAGAACCCCCGCACCGTCGCCTCATTCCCCGGCAGCCCCACAATCCGCGACCCGTTTGGGAACAGCAGCGACATCTCGTTCCGCCCATCCCCCCGCGGCCGGATCCCTAACTCCCGCACAAACTCCACCGCCCGCCCCAGAAACTCCCCGCTCTGCCGCCCCGACGGCGAAATCACCAGCGTCAAACTCCCCGGCCGGTAGTAGGCTTCATGCACCGCCCGCGCCGCCGTGACCGTCGACTTCCCCCACTGCCGCGTGCAATTCAACAGGCACCGCCGTGGCGACCGCCGCAGCAGATCCGCCTGCTGCGCATCCGGCACAAAGCCCAACCGCCGTTCGGCAAAACGCGCCGCGTTCGCCGCCAGCAGCACTTCCTGCCGCCATTGCCCCGCGTCACGACTGTACACGTCTGTCACGCTCCGCCTCCTCCTGCTCCAGCCGCGCCAGAAACCGGAGCCGCAACTCCGGCTCCCGCCAAAGCACATCGAGCAGTTCCTTCGGAAGCGCCGCCGTTTCCGCCGCGCCCGTCTCCCCCCGCCGCCCACGCCCCGGCCGCAACACCGGGACCTCGTTCTTGTGAAAGCCTCTAAGCTGTTTCATCCTGCCCTAAAACTACAACGCGCCCGCCGCGCCGTTGGGGCGCCCAAACCGAAGTACCTGAAAACGCAAAAGAAATTTCGCTCCAACCCCTGTGACCGCAAAGTAGGGCAGGCGTCCACGACTGCGGCCGGCGTCCACGCCGGCCTCCTCTCGGCGTTTAATCTCGGAGGGCGGGGACACTTGCCGTTCCCGTCTACTGTCGTCTACCGTATCCACTTTGAATTAGCAGAAGTAACGGCGCCCTCTTCGATCCGGCGTTCGCATTGATCCCAGACTTGCTGGATAAGCTGGACCTGATGAGCGGCGCGAAGATCCTCGATACGAATCAGAATGATGCTACGGTCGATTGCTTGGAGCACATGAAAAAGATGGCGGTGCATTGCTGACTGCGACACGTCCGCTGCAGGAGAACGCCTCGCCGTGAGCCGTCGCCGCCATCGTCGCGTGGCGGTGCTGGACAAGGGCTACCTCGCTGTGCCAGGTCGGAACCTGCCTGATGGTTAACCCTATTTTTTGAGGCACACCGAACGCGGAACACTGTCGCGCCAACGGCAGGGTTCTCCTCGCACCTCTGACACAATACTCGTTCCCGGCTGCTGGATGATGTGCGCCTCTGGTGCGATTATGACTTCAGGATTCTTCAGGATGGGCGCCTCCGGCACGATGAACATTTTTCCGGCCCAAGTTCAGAAAACTACGTTTTCAGATGATCGCCGGCAAAAGTTGGGATGGTTGACATATTTCGGCGGTAGCGTCATGGGGGGTGCGCGAGATTGCTTCTTAAGAGCGGCCAACCCGGCAGTCCGCTTCTCCTGTTGCTGCGCTTTTCACAGGTCCGCGTGAGATGCAACGTGAATGAACAGCATCCAGCGATCCCATCTTCGAAGCTGGCTGGGATCCGCCATAATAGGGGAAGGTCCCCATGTCGGTTGAACAGGCTATTCTCGACACCGTAAGGTCTCTCCCGTTCGAAAAGCAGCAAGAAATCCTCAGGTATGCCACGCGCCTGCGCGACGAAGCCGCCGCGAAAAGGCCGTTCCGCAGCATAAAGGGCATCCTGGCTGGCCGGGGGATCTCGATTTCGGCGGAAGACATTGAGGAAGCCAGACGCGAAACGTGGAAGAACTTCCCAAGGGACGACATCTGATGCCCGCGGTCCTCGCCGACACCCACGCGATCCTCTGGTACCTGACAGCGGACCCGCGCATCTCACGACCCGCCACTGCTGCTCTGGACAATGCAACGGCGGCCGGCGATCCCATATTTGTCTCCGCCATCACGATGGTAGAGATTTAGTACCTCGTCGAAAAGGGACGTCTCAGCGCGGACGCCCGGAGCATTGTCGCAGATGCAATGGACGACGTGCGCAGTCCTGTGCGCCTTATCCCGGTGGACCGGATCGTCGTCGGCTCTCTCGGCCAAGTCAACCGGGATGAAGTTCCCGACATGCCCGACCGCATCATCGCGGCAACTGCTCTAGTACTCGGTGTACCCCTGCTGAGCCGTGATCGTAAGATCCGCGCATCCTCAGTGCAAACCATCTGGTAGCGAATCTGCTGCAACCCGCGTGTACATTGTGCCGGTGTTATCTCTTTCTAAAGAAGCGTTCCCCCAGCCGCCCCGTATGCCTCGGCGAGGCGCCTATCGAGCGTGGCTCGCGGAATCCCTTCACGCAATCCAAGCTCCAGATAAGCGGCATCGTAAACGGTAAGCTTATGCTGCCGGGCGAGGGGGACAATCGTCTCCATCGTATAAGCGAAGCTCCCCTGATCCACCGTGATGGCCAGGTCTTTCAGAAGGGAGAGAAACCGGCGTATCTCGTCGGTCTTCAACCGCCCGCGTCTTTCGGCCATGACCAGACCGTTTCCTATTTCCACCGGCCAATGGCTGGGTACAAGAATGCCGGTTCCCGTCTCGGCTGCATCCGGCACCTTCTGCCCGCAGGCGTTATCCTCATCTTCAAAACACAAGGCCAGAATCGCCGAAGCATCCACTACAATCGACATGCTCAAATCCGGCGGCCTTCGTCGATTAGCTCACGAATGCTCAACCCATCGAGCCGATGGCCTTTGCCAAACCCGCGCAGTTCTCGGATAGCATCCGCCCGGGAGCCTTTCTGGGCAGCAGCTACCGGGACGAGCTGAGCTACGGGTTTGCCATGACGTGTGATGGTCAACGACTCCCCCCGCTCCACGCGGTCAAGAATTTCCGCCAGATGCGTTTTGGCCTCAAAGGCCCTGATCGTTTCCATGAGATGCTCCTACAACTAGTTTAGTTGGCTAGTTGGATCGAAGTATGGAGATCGGGATTGCGCCTCTGTCAAATGCTTGTCATCTCTACGAGAAACAGCCGGTTGCGCCACTGCGCAGGCGCGGGGCAAAGCGCGGTGAGTGGATCGATGCTTCATCCGCGGCGACTGTACCAAAGCCCTTGGGGGGGACTCCATCTTAACACTACCAAGCGCCATATCACCATTCGTCTTTGGGGCTTTGTTGCTCGCTGCAGCGGCAATCCGCTCAAGCTTGAGATCAGGCGCAAGCTCATCGATAATTGAGTTTTCGGAGCGGGCCCCCGCTACAGCATAGTTGTTATGGTAGGTGTTCATCTGGCCATGATCTATGCGCTCTTTGCTGTGTTGTGCAGCAGATATGTGAGTACCCTCGATGGCAGTGTAACCGGGCCCTCAACCCTGGGGCACGATGCTCGCTGTAAGCGGGTAGTGGAGACGCATCCGGAGACCGGGGACGACAACCACTTGTTGTAGAGTTAAGGGCGGAGAAGCAATGAGTGTTCAAGTACCTGAGATGAAGCAGGACTACCAGCTAGTCCCCGACGACTTCATCCGTTTTCCGGTCTGGATCGGGGTCCACAATTACGACACGGATGAATCCTGGTATGAGGAGGCGGACGAACAGACAGTCAGGCCGTGGTTGGGGAGTCTGCCGTTCGACCAGGATAGAGGCACCGCATTAGCTGCGGCGACGTTCACCCTCGCGGATGGAAGTGCATATCGTGGGTTCTGCCGCGCAGTCCGGACAGACTGGGACGTACCGGAAGAGATCTTCAGCGGTGGCCGGATAAAAAAGCTATCGTGGAGCCGAATGCATGGTGGCGGCAAGCAGTCCGTACTCGCCTTGCAAGACCCTATCATCTTCATCGACGGTCATCAGTTCGACTTTTTTTTGGGCGTGCCAGGCGCACGCGAAGGAAAAGTGACGCACTTCTATGCATCCATAGGTAAGCGGCCAGCAACCGTATTCCCGTTACAATTTGCGATGGATCGCGGCCTTGCAACCGGTCTGACATCAGGCAAGCTTGGCGGCTTCTTCCGATTTCCAATATGGGAGAAGACCTTCGAGATGACTACTGGCGAGGAGATGATTCAGAATATCCAAGTCGCTGAATCGATTGCGACAACTAACTCCTCCGCGACATGCTCTTCGGGAAAGCCCGAGACACAATTCGCCCGGCTTGTCAGACTCCATGAATTCACCGCTGACGACTTCAAAGAACATCCGGTATGGGTTCGTGTTCTCACCGAGGATGAGCGGCCGAGGTATAGATACGCTTTCGTCCCGTCGCTTGGATTGCTTCCAATCGATTCAAAGAAGGACAGGGTTCGGTTATCAGCACTCTTCACACTTAACGATGGAAGTCAGTACTTTGGGCATATTGCTCCTGTGCTGGAAGATACGCCAAGCGGGCCCTCACATGACGCTATCCGAGAACATTATCCTGTCATGTTTGTTAAAGGAAGGGAGTTTCCATTCTGGTGCCATTTGTGGCATACGGTAGACGAGGTTCGGGTTCCACTCTACAAGATCTTGCGCAAAAGTACTTCGGAGATATTCCCGATTCGATTCGAGGGAACTTCTGGACTCGCTTCCGGCATCGTCTCCGGAGAGATTAAAGGGTTCTATGACCTTGAATTTGGGAAACGAAGGCCAAAGGTTGTGCGCTAATTCGTGTCAAGACCCCACCATTCGCCCACTAAAGGCCGGAGCGAAGCGAAACCCGAAAGAGTTTGCCATGAATTCGGGCGTTGCCGTATTCATGGTGGAGAAGGCGAAGACCGGGCACGTCTCTCCATGCCGGGCTGCAAACTCTGGGGCCGTCGAAGGCCAAAGACGGAGCCTGTGACATCATCTACTACTTCGCCTCCTCAAATACAGGAAGGGCGATGATATAGCGGAACCACTCAGTACTAATACTAAGAATGTCACTGTCACGGCGCCAGAGTTCGCCAGTTGCTACCTGGTGAACCACCTGCCCTCCCGTTGGTGCCTTTGCACACCAGCCAGCCTTGCCCTGTATGTTGGGTCTTGTCCAAAATCTCCAATGGGTAATGCACCGGGTCGCCGCTGCGAGCGGGCACCTCGCTCGGATCCTGAACCTGAATCACTTCGGACAACTGGCGTTGGGACCGTACTGACGCGGATCGGGCCGGAACTGGTCTTAGGCCTTGTTACTGTTCCACCTTGCCAGCCGGTCCAGAGCCAGTCCCAAGACGCGGTCGTCGAAGATTCGTCTCTTCCGCTCGGCGCTATCCGGCCCCGCGGGCCACCGCGCCAAGCCTTCCCGCACGCCGTCCAAGCTCGCCTCGATGTTTTCCCGCATGATCAGCCAGTCCACCGTCGCCAGCAACTCCATCCCAAACGGCGACTCAAATCCGTCGATCAGTGCCTCGGTCTCATCCAGAACAGCTAGATACTGCCGATTCTCCTCCTGCCGCAGGTACACATCGACGCGCTCCCGCTGCTTATCGTCGAACCAGATCGTGTCCGCTGGGCCTGCGTCGCTCAGCCGCTTGTCGCAATGCAAATAGCTGCCGTCCAACCCGTTTAGCAGATGCCGCAGGCGATCGGAGTATGGGCCGTACTTGTCCGCCGCGAACTTCAGATCCAACGGATCCGCCAATCCCAGACGTTCAATACTGCGTTCCAGAAACCAGCACAGCTTCTGCACCTCCAGATAGCTGCACTCATTCCCCAAAACCCAATACCTCCTGACAATTTCGGCAACCATCGCCCGCGCCTGCGTTAGCTTCATCACGCCGGTTACCTTCGCGACGTTCTGGTACTTCGCTGTCGGCTCGTAAACGACAACCGCAACGTCTTCCAGGTCGCCGAGCGCAGTCTCAATCGCGGGACGCACCTCGCTCCAGTCCAGACCGCCGTTCCCACACCCCAGCGGCGGGAGGGCGATGGATCGGATCTGCTTCTCTTCGATCACACGTCGCAGGTCCTTCAGCCCCTCCACAATCCAGTCCAGCTTCGAAGGCTGACGCCAATGCCGCTTTGTTGGGAAGTTGATCAGCCAGCGCGGACCCTGCAGGGCCCGGTTCTCCGTAACGAACATCCGGCCAGTCCCCACCTCGCCGCGCTTCACTGCTTGTTCGTAGGCCCGGAAGTTCTCCGGAAACGCTTCCTTGAACATCAGCGCAATGCCTTTACCCATCACACCCACGGTATTGACCGTGTTCACCAGCGCTTCCACGGGCGCTTCCAAAAGATTCCCTTGCCGAAACGTCATCATACGAAATACCAAAGGGGCGCACGGCTGTTCTCACCTGCGCATCCGCTCGTTCCGCGGCTTTCTGAACCCCGGATTGAGTCACCTCGTCATAGCAGCAGATGTTGTCGCGAAGCACAATGCGGAAGATTCTGGCATCGGCTGGATTTTGATCAGCTTACTCGACATCGTCTTCGGTGACGTCTCCTTCTTTCCCAAAAGGTGCTTGCCCTGGTAACAACAACTGCTCGGGAGCCTTCGGCGACGGTACCCACTCCGCGCACGCCGGCTTCCCCAACCCCAGCGCCTTCTGCTTGGCCTGCACGCCGATATCCCACAGCATCACGCCATCGCCCTCTACCTCACAGATCTTCTTCTTCACCTCGATATCGAAGTCTAACCCGGCCACCCACGTCAGTTTCAAAGCTCCATCGGCCGGGAATCGCGGAGCCCGGAACCCATCCCACGCCGGCGCCGGCTCATTCACAACGCGCAACAAGTTCATCATCAACTCGGCATCGCGCATAGTTCCATCCTTTAGATCCTTCCGCGGTTCACACGTTTCGAAGATCGTCGGAAGGCTCATAAGTGCGGAAGTCTAAAGTTTATGCACGGAACCCCCGCCGGAACAACCGCCACTTTCGAGTACGCGCAAGTATCAGGAGGGTATACGTTCCTCGTCGGTAAGTATAGTTACCCCTGTAGGAAAATGTGTAGTCCTCCCTCCCAATCACAAAATACATTCCCAATCCCCTCAATCACTTACCCTAACCCCCCTCCCACCCCATGCCACTCTAGCTCCGTCATGAGCACCAACACCAACGCCGCCGAGCCTCGCCAGGACGGCCGCTCCAAAACCTCCGCCGCCAACGGCCGCAAGTCCCGTGGCCCCACCTCCCCCGAGGGCAAGGCCACCGTCTCCAAAAACGCCATCCGCCATGGCCTCACCGCCAAGCACTCGGTCCTCGCTCCTGCGGAACTCTCGAAGCCGAAGCCTTCGCCAAGCTCTCCCGCGACAAAACCCTCGACAGCTTCGACCGTCACGAGCGCCGCCTCGAACGCACCCTGCTGCGTTCTTTCGAAGCGCTCGCCAAGCTGCGCGCCATCACCGGCCCGGTTACTCCGCCACCGCCGCCACCCGCGCCGGCCAACTTACAAAGCAAACCTACTTTTCCGGTCCCAACGGAGCCGGCACAGCCCGCGTCCTCATGGCACCCTACGTGCACCTCTACCCCCGTCACATGCCAAAACCCACCCACCCTGCAACAACTTGCAATACCCCCTGGGGCAAATACCCCAACAAAGGGTGCGCAAGCCTCGGCCCCCGGGTGGGTGAAAAGCACCAACGACAGGGAGCACCCACGCTATGCTCGAATATCTGGTAGCCGGCGGCGTCATGGCCGGCATGGGCACCCTCCTCGCCGCCCTCCTGGCCATCGCCGACAAAAAGCTCTACGTCTACGAAGATCCCCGGATCGACGACGTCGAAGCCATGCTGCCCAAAGCCAACTGCGGAGCCTGTGGCTGTGCCGGTTGCCGCGCCTTTGCCGAAAAGGCCGTGAAGGGCGAGATCGCCCCCGGCAAGTGCACCGTCAGCTCCCCCGCCGCCATCGTCCAGATCGCCGGCTTTCTCGGCGTCAACGCCGGCAGGGAAGAGAAACGCGTCGCCAAACTCGCGTGCGCTGGCGGCACGCACGTCGCCAGGAATCGCGCCAACTATGGCGGCATGGAAAGCTGCCGCGCCGCCGCACTGGTTGGCGGAGGCGGCAAAGGCTGCACCTGGGGCTGCCTCGGCCAGGGCGATTGCGACCGCGCCTGCACCTTCGACGCCATCTATATGGATGCGCACGGCCTCCCCGTCGTCATCGAAGACAAGTGTACCGCCTGCGGCGATTGCGTCCGCGCCTGCCCCAAGGATCTGTTCTCCATTCACCCGGTCAGCCACCGCCTGTGGGTGGCCTGCAAGAACCTGCTCCACGGCGACCTCGCCGAGAGCGAATGCGAAGTGGCCTGCACCGCCTGCGGGCGCTGCGCCGCCGACGCCCCGGGTCTCATTCAGATCGTGAACAACCTCGCGGTCATCGACTACAACCGCAACTCGCTCGCTTCCAAGAGGCCCACCGAACGCTGCCCCACCGGAGCCATCGTCTGGTTCGACGAAAAGCAAGGCATCGTCAAGGGCCTGGAAGCCAAAAAGATCACGCGCAAAACGCCGCTCCCGGTGGAGCAGGCAAAACTGGCCGTACACGGATAGAGAGGCACATCAGCAAAATGAGCACGAAGACCAGCTACAAGTACCCCGGCGTCCGGCAAGCCATGGACGGCAACACCGCGGTGATCATGTGCGAGCGCGAAAGCACCGACGCCGCCGGAGCCTACCCCATCACGCCGTCCACGCAGATGGGCGAATACTGGGCCGAAGAGTCCGCCAAAGGCCACATCAATATCTCCGGCCGTCCGCTCATCTTCATCGAGCCCGAAGGCGAACACGCCGCTGCCGGTGTCACCGCCGGCCTCTCCATGACCGGACTCCGCGCCACCAATTTCTCCTCCGGCCAGGGCATCGCCTACATGCACGAGTCGCTCTACGCCGCCGTCGGCAAGCGCCTCACCTACGTCCTCAACATGGGCTGCCGCGCCATCACCAAGTCCACCCTCAACGTCCACGCCGGCCATGACGACTACCACTGCATCGACGACACCGGCTTCTTCCAGGTCTTCGGCAAAAGCGCCCAGGAAGTCTGCGACCTCAACATCATCTCCCACCGCATCGCCGAACTCGCCCTCACCCCCGGCATCTGCGCCCAGGACGGCTTCCTCACCACCCACCTCATCGAAAGCCTCCTGCTGCCGGAACGCGAACTGATCGCCGAATACCTCGGCCGCCCCGACGACATCATCGATACCCCCACCGCCGCCCAGAAACTCATGTACGGCGACCGGCGCCGCCGCATCCCCGAACTCTGGACCGTCGACAACCCCGTCATGATCGGGACCGTCCAGAACCAGGACGCCTACATGCAGAGCGTCGCCGCCCAGCGCCCCTACTTCTTCGATCACATCCCCGCCCTCACCGATCAGGCCATGGCCGAGTTCGCCGCCCTCACCGGCCGCAAGTACAGCCGCGTCATGGGCTACAAACTCGACGCCGCCGACTACCTCATCTTCGGCATGGGCAGCATGGTCGTTACCGCCGAAGCCGTCGCCGATTACCTCCGCGAAACCCGCAAACTCAAGATCGGCGTCGTCAACCTCACCATGTTCCGCCCCTTCCCCTCGGACCTGGTCGCCAAGCTCCTCCTCGGCCGCAAAGGCGTCGCCATCCTCGAACGCACCGACCAGCCGCTCGCCGTCGACCTTCCGCTCATCCGCGAAGTCCGCGCCAGCCTCAGCCGCGCCATCGAAAACGGCCGCGCCGGCAAGGGGCCCCTCCCCTACCCCGATCATCCCGTCTACAAGAACGCCGACGACATGCCGCCGCTCTTCTCGGGCTCCTACGGCCTTGGCAGCCGCGACCTCCAGCCCGAAGGCCTGATCGGCGCCGTCGAAAACATGCTCCCCAACGGAGCCAAACGCAAGTTCTACTACCTCAGCGTCGACTTCGCTCGCGAAAAGCCCCACAACCCCAAGCAGGAGATCTACCAGCTCGAAGTCACCGACGCCTATCCCCAGGTCAAGCAACTCGCCGTCCATGGCAGCGAGAACCCCAACCTCATGCCAAAGGGCTCCATCACCGTCCGCATGCACTCGGTCGGCGGCTGGGGAGCCATCACCACCGGCAAGAACCTCGCCATGACGCTGTTCGACCTGCTTGGCTACCACATCAAGGCCAATCCCAAGTACGGCTCGGAAAAGAAGGGCCAGCCCACCACCTACTATCTGTCCGCCGCCCCCGAACCCATCCGCGTCAACTGCGAATACTTCTACGTCGACGTCGTCCTCTCGCCCGACCCCAACGTCTTCAAGCACTCCAACCCGCTCGCCGGCCTCAAAAAAGGCGGCGTCTTCATCATCCAAAGCGACCTCGAGAAACCCGAAGACGTCTGGGCCCAGATCCCCGAAAAGTACCAACGCATCCTCATCGACAATGACATCCGCGTCTTCTACCTCGACGCCTTCAAGATCGCCCGCGAAGAGGCCACCGACGCCGAACTCCAGTTCCGCATGCAGGGCAACGCCTTCCAGGGCGCCTTCTTTGCCGCCTCGCCGGTCATGACGGCCGCCAAGCTTACCGAAGAGACCCTCTTTGATGCCATCAAAGTCCAGCTCGAACATAAGTTCGGAGCCAAGGGCGCCCGCGTCGTCGCCGACAACATCCGCGTCGTGCGCCGCGGCTTCGACGAGATGCATGAGATCCAGGACAAGCAGATCGTCCAACCCCTCGCCGGCTCCGCTCTGCGCCGCGACCCCGGCATCCCCGTCCTCCTCAAGGCACTCCCCGGCACCGCCACCGCCACCACCGATATCCACCGCTTCTGGGACCAAACCGGCAACTTCTACATGACCGGCCGGGGCAACGACAACCTCGTCGAGCCCTTCATTGCCGCCAGCTTCATCCCCGCCCTTACCGGCGTCTTCCGCGACATGACCGGCATCCGCTTCGATCACCCGCTGTGGATCCCGCAAAACTGCACCGCCTGCGGCTCCTGCTACACGGTCTGCCCCGATAGCGCCATTCCCGGCCTCGTCCATTCCCCGCTCACCGTGCTCGACACCGCCATGAAGGGCCTCCTCGCCAAGGGCAGTGCCGTCAAACACCTGCCGCGCGCCATCCGCACCGTCGAACAGAAGCTGCGCTCGCGCATCGCCGCCGCCGGCGAATCGGCCGACGTCCGCCGCCTCCTCGACGAAGCCATCGGCGACACGCTCGTTACCTACGCCCCCGACGCCCCCGAGAAGCCCGAGCTCGAAGCGGAGTTCGCCCTCCTCAAAGCCGAACTGGGCGAGTTCAAGTTCTCCGTCACCGCCCCCTATTGGAACGCCCGCGAGAAGAAGCAGAAAGGCACCGGCGGCCTGCTCTCCATCACCGTCAACCCCTACGCCTGCAAAGGCTGCATGGAGTGCGTCAAGGTCTGCGGCGACGATGCCCTCCGCCCCATCCCCCAAACCCAAAGCTCCATCGACAAGCTCCGCAAGGACTGGGACTTCTGGATGGCCCTGCCCACCACCGCGCCCGAGTTCATCCGCATCGAGAACCTCGACGAGAAGATCGGCGCGCTCGAAACCCTGCTGCTCGACAAGAAGAACTACATGTCGATGGTCGGCGGCGACGGCGCCTGCCTTGGCTGCGGCGAAAAGACTGTCGTCCACCTGTTCACCGCCACTGTCGAGGCGCTCATGCAGCCGCGTGTGGCCAAGCAGGTCGCCAAGATCGACGACCTCATCGCCCGCCTCGACCAGCACATCCGCCTCAAGCTCGCTTCTACGATGGATTTCTCCGATTCCAGCCGCATCGAAGACGCCATCGAAGGCCTCAAGAATACCGACGTCACCCTCGCCTCGTTCTCCGGAAAACTCGATGCCCGCCACGAAGGCAAAACCATCGACGGCGAATGGCTGCGCTGGGTCACCCAACTGCTCGCCAAGCTGCAGCACCTCAAGTGGCAGTACACCGAAGGCACCGCCCGCCGCGGCCGCTCCAGCATGGGGATCATCAACTCCACCGGCTGCACCTCCGTCTGGGGCTCCACCTATCCCTTCAACCCCTACCCGTTCCCCTGGACCAACCACCTGTTCCAGGATTCCCCCTCCATGGCCATGGGCATCTTCGAAGGCCACATGGCGAAGATGGCCGAAGGCTTCAAAGCCGTCCGCCAGGCCGAAATCGAATTGAACGGCGGCTATCGCAAGGAAAAGCACGAAGCCCAGCTCACCTACTTCGACTGGCGTAAGTTCACCGACGACGAACTGCACCTCTGCCCGCCCGTCGTGTCCATCGGCGGTGATGGCGCCATGTACGACATCGGCTTCCAGAACCTCTCTCGCCTCATGATGTCCGGCAAGCCCATCAAGGTGCTGGTCCTCGATACCCAGGTCTACTCCAACACCGGCGGCCAGGCCTGCACCTCCGGCTTCACCGGCCAGATTTCGGACATGGCCCAATACGGCAAGGCCTTCCAGGGCAAGGAAGAGATCCGCAAGGAAATCGCCCTCGTCGGCATGGCCCACCGCACCAGCTACATCCTCCAGGGCAGCATCTCCAACGCCACCCACCTCATCGAAGGCTTCATCGAAGGCCTCAACGCCCGGCGTCCCGCCCTGTTCAACATCTACTCGGCCTGCATGCCCGAACACGGCATCGCTGACGATCTCGCCGACCAGCAGAGCAAGCTCGCCGTCGAATCGCGCGCCTATCCGCTCATCAAGTACGACCCCGGCAAGGGCATCACCCCCGAGGAGTGCTTCGATCTCGAAGGCAACCCGTCGCTCGACACCGATTGGCCCACCTACACGCTGGAATACACCGGCGACAACGGCGCCAAGGCCAGGATGGAGCTGCCGATGACCTTCGCCGATTTCGCCGTCACCGAGGCCCGCTTCCGCAAGCACTTCCGTACCGCCCCCCGCGATGCCTGGAACGACAACATGGTTCCGCTCGCCGAGTTCCTGGACCTCGGCGAAGACGGCCGCGACGGCAAGTTCCCCTACATCTGGGCGCTCGATAAGAAGAACCGCCTCATCCGCGTCATACCCGCCGAGCCGATCGTCAAGTCCTGCGAAGACCGCCGCAACTTCTGGCGCATGCTGAAGGCGCTGGCCGGCATCCGGCCCACCGTCAATGCGGCCGATATTGAAGCCAGGGTTCGCGCCGAGTTCGCCCAAACCCTTGCCTCGCGCCTGCTCGCGCTGGCCGGCGATCCGGGTCTGGCCGCCTCCATCGCAGTCCCCGCTACCCCGGCTCCAGCCGCCAATGGGGTAGCATCCCCCGCCAACACCAATGGCTACACCGCCCCCTGGATCGACTCGCCGCAATGCACCTCCTGCGACGAATGCATCAATATCAACGCCAAGATCTTCGCCTACGACGACAAGAAGCACGCCTATGTGAAGGACGCCCGTGGCGGACCCTACAAGGACCTCGTCCGCGCCGCCGAAAAGTGTACCGCCCAGGTGATCCATCCCGGCACCCCGGCCGATCCCCACGAAAAGGACGCCGCCAAACTCCTGGCGCGCGCCGCCAAGTACAACTAGGGAGCCAAAGCGATGCTCGGCCTCTTCTCCAGCAAACAGCATCTGTCCCGCGGGGTCCACGTCCCGCAGTGCAAGGAACTCACGGCGCGCCTCCCCATCCGCCGGCTGCCGTTTGCCCCCATGCTGATCGTGCCGCTGTCCCAGCACAGCGGCGCGCCCGCTATCCCCATCGTTCGAGAAGGCCAGGAAGTGGTCCGCGGCGAGCCCATCGCCAAGGCCGGCGGCTTCGTCTCGGTGCCCATGCACGCCCCGGCCACCGGACGCGTCGAACGCATCGCGCTGGCGCCCACCTCCCGCGGCGAACTCCAAACCGCCATCTACCTCAAGCCTTGGCCCTCCGCCAGCCAGGAAGTCCTCTACGGCGCCGACCAGGACATTGAACACATGACGCCCGACGGCATTATCGCCGCCGTGCAGTCCACTGGCGTCGTTGGTTTGGGCGGCGCGGCCTTCCCCACCCACGTCAAGATGAAGGTGCCCGCCGGCTGCGCCATCGACACCATCGTCGTCAACGGCTGTGAGTGCGAGCCCTACCTCACCACCGACCACCGCGTGATGTTCGAGTATCCCCAACAGGTGGTCCACGGCGCCCGCATCATGATGAAAGCCATGGGCGCGCCGAAAGCCATCATCGGCGTCGAAGACAACAAGATGGATGCCGTCGAAGCGCTGCGCAAAGCCATCGGCGCGGCTACCGATGTCACCGTCGGCGTCGTCGAAGCCAAGTACCCGCAGGGCGCCGAGAAGATGCTCATCGAAGTCCTTCTCGGTCGCCAGGTGCCTTCCGGCGGCCTCCCCAGCGAGATCGGCGTCGCGGTCTTCAACGTCGCTACGCTGGCGCAGTTGGGCGAACTGCTGCCGCGCAGCCAGGGGCTCATTGAACGTGTTATCACCATCACCGGTCCGGCGGTAAGCAAGCCAGGCAACTACCTGGTCGCGCTAGGGACACCGCTGCGCTGGGCGTTGGAACAGGCGGGCTGCGTCGATGAGCCCGCCTCCGTCATTCTCGGCGGCCCCATGATGGGCCCCTCGTGCAGTTCGCTCGACATCCCCATCACCAAGGGCGTCAGCGGCATCCTCGTCCTCACCAAAAAGGAAGTCGAGGCCCGCCCCAAACAGGTTCACCCCTGCATCAAGTGCGGCGCCTGCGTCGAGGCATGCCCGCTCCATCTCAACCCCTCCCGCATGGGCCTGCTCGCCCGCAAAGAACGCTACGAAGAGATGGAGTCCGGCTTCCACCTGAACGATTGCTTTGAATGCGGCTGCTGCAGTTATGTCTGTCCGGCCAACATCCCGCTGGTGCAGTATTTCCGCGTCTCCAAGCAGATGAACCGCGAAAGGAAGGCTCGCGAGCGTGCCCAAGCTAACGGCTGAGATTCAGTTGCGGACATCGCCGCACCTGCACACCGCGCGGTCGGTGGAGATGATCATGCGGCATGTGGTCTATTCCATGCTGCCGCTGTGTGCCTTCGGCATCTACGTGTTCGGCATCAGCGTTGCCGCCCTCATCGCCGTAGCCGTCGCCGCCTGCCTCGCTACCGAACACCTCTGCTGCCGCCTCGCGGGCCGCGCCTCCAGCATCAATGACTGGAGCGCCGTCATCACCGGCATCCTCCTCGCTCTCACTCTGCCCCCCGGCTTCCCCTTATGGATGGCCGCCGTCGGCGGCTTCATCTCCATCGCTCTCGGCAAGATGCTCTTCGGCGGCCTCGGCATGAACGTCTTCAACCCCGCCCTGGTCGGCCGCGCCTTCCTCCAGGCCTCCTTCCCCGTGGCTATTACCGCCTACTCTCCTCCCCAGATGCCCGCCCGCTTCTGGGAGTTCATCCCCACAACTCTGACGTTCCCGTTCCTCCAACCGCCTTCGCTGACGGCGTGGATCACCGCCGCCCGCATTGACGGCTTTACGGGCGCCACCGCCATGATGGCCCAGAAATTCGACCGCGTCACCATGGAACTGTTGCCCATGTTCCTCGGCTATGAAACCGGCTCGGCGGGCGAGACCTCGGCGCTCCTCATCCTGCTCTGCGGCGCGTATCTGGCGGCCCGCAAGTTCCTCGACTGGCGCATCCCCATCGCGATGCTCGGCAGCGCGGCCCTCATTGGACAGGCGTTCCATATGCTCAGTCCCGCCGTCTATCCCAACGCGCTGTTCGTGCTCTGCTCGGGCGGCCTGATGCTGGGCGCGGTGTTCATGGCCACCGATATGGTCTCGTCCCCCACCACGCCCCTCGGGGTCTGGATCTACGGGGCGCTGATGGGGCTGATTACCGTCGTCATCCGCTTCCTCGGCGGACTGCCCGAAGGCGTCATGTACGCCATCCTGCTCGGCAACGCCCTCGCCCCGCTCATCGACAACCTCACCCAGCCCGCCATCTACGGCGCCCGCAAGAAAGCGAAGGTGGCCGCATGAGCGCCGCGAATCCTCCCCAACCGGCGGCGTCCGACAGCGTCCGCATGATCCGCCTCATGGGCGGCGTCTCGCTGATCTGCGGCCTGCTCATCGTTGCCACCCACGTCGGCACCCTCGAGCCTATCCGCAGGAACCAGGAGTTCATCACCAAGGAGACGGTGTCCACCCTGCTGCCCGGGGTCGACCGGCAGGTTGTCTATAGCGTCGTCGCGGGCGATCTGCAACCCGGCGCCCAGCCCAACGTCCCGGTGATCTATGCCGGCTTTAACAAGGATGGCGCTCTCATCGGCGTCGTCATTGAAACCAGCGAACGCGGCTACGCCGATACCATCCGCGCCATGTACGCCTACTCGCCCGACCTCCAGGCCATCACCGGCTTCCAGGTCATGGAACTCAAGGAAACGCCCGGCCTCGGCGACAAGATCGCAAAAGATCCCTCGTTCCTCGACAACTTCAAGAAGCTCGATGTCACCGCAGGCCCGGACGGCAAACCCGCGCACCCGGTCGTCACCGTCAAACACGGAACCAAGAAGAACGCCTGGGAAGTGGACGCCATCTCCGGGGCCACCATCTCCTCGCGGGCCGTCGGCCGCATGCTCGCCAAAAGCACCGATGCCATGCTCCCGTTACTCCGCAAGAATCTCGATCGAATCAGGAAGGGCAACTGATGGCACACGATCATGGGCAACCGGCCCCGTCGCCGGCCGAGAACATGGAGGCCTTCCTCGACGGCCTGTGGAAACAGAACCCGGTCTTTGTGCAGGTATTGGGCACTTGCCCCACCCTCGCCATTACCAATAGCGTCCAGAACGCGGTCGCCATGGGTTTGGCTACCCTCTTCGTCCTGGTGTGTTCCAACGCTCTCGTCTCGATGGTGCGCAAACTTGTCCCGAAGCAGGTGCGCATTGCCACCTACATCCTCATCATCGCCACCTTCGTCACCATCGTCGACTACCTCATCAAAGCCATCAGCGTCGGCGTCTACAAAGCGCTGGGCCCCTTCATCGCCCTGATCGTCGTGAACTGCATCATCCTCGGCCGCGCCGAAGCCTACGCCAGCAAGAACCCCGTCGGCAAGTCCATCCTCGATGGCCTCGGCATGGGCATCGGCTTCTTCATCGCCCTGTTCTCCCTGGGCAGCGTCCGCGAGATCCTCGGCGCCGGCACCTTCCTCGGCTACCCCCTCTTCGGCCCCCACTACCAACCCTGGGTCCTGTTCCTGTTACCCCCGGGCGGCTTCTTCACCCTCGCAAGCTGGCTGATGGTGTTTGCCGCCTGGAAGGACCGTCAAAAGCGCCGCGAACCAAAACCCCTGGCGGAGGCCGCATGAACTCCCAATCGTTAGGTCACATCTTCATCGACTCGCTGCTGATCAACAACTTCGTCCTCAGCGTGTTCCTGGGCATCTGCCCGTTCATCGGCTGCTCGAACAAGCTATCCACCGCCTGGCGCATGGGCGTCTCGGTAGTGTTCGTCATCACCGTCAGCAGCGCCCTTGCCTATGGCACTAACCTCATGCTGGTGGCCCTGGGAGCCGAGTATCTCCGCATCATCACCTATATCGTCATCATCGCCTCCACCGTGCAGTTGGTGGAGATGTTCATCAAGAAGACCAGCCCCGCCCTCTTCCGCGCCCTCGGCATCTACCTGCCCCTGATTACCACCAACTGCGCCGTGCTCGGCGTTGCCCTGTTCCAGACCGCCCGCGAATACAACTTCGCCCAGAGCCTGGTGTTCGCGGTCGCCTCCAGTGCCGGCTTCGCGCTGGCCCTTATCCTGATGTCCATCATCCGCGAGCGCGTGGAACTCTCCGATGTCCCCAAAGTCGCCCAGGGCACCGCCCTCGTGCTGCTGCTGGCCGGCACGCTATCGCTCGCCTTTATGGGATTCGCCGGAATGGGAGCCGGCTAAAGCCATGGCATTCGAATTGTTGAAAGGCGTTCTCGGCCTGTTCGTGCTGCTCGGCTTCTGGGCCGCCATACAGGCCTACCTCCGGCGCCGCTATACGCGCCCCCACGACTTCGATGTCCTCCACGAAATGACGCACGGCTGCGGCGCGTGCGACGGCCACCCGCACGGTCACGGACACGCCCACGGAAAATGCTCCGGTGGCGGTGGCGGCCACTGCCAAAACTAAAGGAAAGAAGAGAATGTACCTCAGCGAGTACGACATCACCAATCCCGTAATGGCCACGCTGGTGGCCAGCGAACGCATCACGCCGCCGCACTGGGAGGCCGAAGTGCGGCACCTGGTCCTCGAGTTACCTCCCGGTACGGAACTCGACTTTGTGGAAGGACAGAGCATCGGCGTGCTCGCCCCCGGCCCGCATGCCTTTGGCAACCAGCATCACCTCCGCCTCTACTCCATTGCCAGTTCGCGCGGCGGAGAAGCCGGCAAAGCCAATACCTTCTCTATTTGCGTGCGTCGCTGCTTCTATTTGGATGAGATCAGCGGCGAACAGTACCCCGGGGTGGCGTCCAACTATCTTTGCGATGCCCGCCCCGGCGACCCTGTCCAGCTCACCGGCCCCTACGGCGCCCACTTCTCGGTACCCGCCGACGACACCGCCAACCTGCTCATGGTCGGCGCCGGCACCGGGATTGCCCCCTTCCGCGCCTTCGTCCGCCACATCTACGAAGAGCGCGGCGGCTGGCAAGGCAAGGTCCGCCTCTTCTACGGCGCCAAGAGCGGCATGGAACTGCTCTACCGCAACGAGCACAACAAGGACCTGGCGCTGTACTACGACGAGGCCTCCTTCCGCGCCTTCGAAGCTGTCAGCCCAAGGCCGGCCTTCGATCACCCCCCGGCTCTGGATAACCTGCTGCTCCAACACCGCGACGAGATCTGGGAAATGATCGACGATCCGAAGACCTATGTCTTTGTCGCCGGGTTGGAGAACGCCAAGGTCAAGTTCGATAAAGCCATGATCGCCATCGCCGGCTCCGAACCGGCCTGGCTAGCGCGGCGAGCCGATATGCTCGCCGGCGGGCGATACTCGGAACTCATTTACTGATCAAGGAAGCTCAGTAACGAAATCAGCACTTTACGCTGGTACGAACCGCAGCGATGTGCTGCCGATAGGGTAACCGAGCCGCGCGAGCCATGAGGGCTCATTACACCGGAGAACGGGCGAGGATGAGGCGAGCCTTTGCTTTCGCCGTCCGCAGGATGTGCTCCAACTCCAGGAAGTGATCGAGTTCCGACTTCTCTTCCACCGCCAAACCTTCCGTCTTCTCACGTTCGATCGGGTGAGCCAAGCGATTCTGCGCGGCGGGCCGGCATGGTTGCCGCCGGGAGCTATTGCGTCAGAAGTAAAGCTTCAGCGCCAACTGGAAGTTTCGCGGTGTATTGTTCGCGGCAAAGCCCGTCACCGTGCCAAAGTTGCCCGCGTCGATGTTGGTCGCGGGGTTCCCAAACACCGGCGTGTTCGTCAGATTGAAGGCTTCCGCCCGGAACTGCAGCCGGAAGCGCTCGCGAATCGCGAAGGTCTTCATCAGCGACAGATCGACGTTGCTTTGGCCGTCGCTACGGGTTCGGGGCAGATTGCGGCCCACGTTGCCGAAGGTGAAGGCTGGGGCATTGACGAAGGCGGCCCGGTTCAACCAGCGGTCGATGGTCGGGCTCTCGAGCGACGGGTCGCCGGTCACGTTCGGCTTGCTGCTCCCGAAGGCCGTCCCATTCTGCGTCACGCCAATCACGTTGCCGCTCTGGAAACTGAGGATGCCATTGACTTGCCAGCCGCCGAGCACCGCCCGCACCAGCGGTTGGTTGCTTCGCCCGATGGGCAGTTCGTAGCTCGTCGACAGTACCAGGCGCTGTGGCAGATCGTTGGCGGAAACCGATCGTTCCGCCGCGATATTGTCCCAGTTGCGAACGCCGTTATCGCCGCTTTCGGCGAAATTGTTGCCGCCGTCGCCGGTATTGTTATCGATCAGCTTGGAGAAAGTGTAGGCGGCCAAGACGCTCAGCCCCGCCGTGAATCGCTTCTCCACCCGTAACGTCGCCGCGTGATAGATGGAGTCGGCCAGTGTCGCGTAACCGCTCGCTCCCGCGAACTGCGGATAGTTGTCCAACAAGCTGGCGCGGGTCACCTGGCGTTGTCCCAGCGGCAGGGTCGCCGGAATGGTTCCGAAGAACGGGTTATCCACCAACGCCTGCAGGCCCGTGCCCAGACCCTGGTACTGCGACGGCAGGTAATCATAGGTGCGCCGTCCCGGAAGCTTGACGCCGCGATTGCCCATGTATCCGGCTTCCACCAGCCAGTTACCCGTAAACTCGCGCTGTAGGGATAGACCCCACTGCTGCGAATAACCCCTGCGGATACTGCGCAGATTGCCGCCGACGGACTGGCCCAACAGCGTGAGGGCACCCTGGCTGCTGCCCACCGGGTTGAGCCTGCCGTTCGGGAAGGGGTTTGCCAGCGTCTCGCTGGGCGTGAACCCTCCATCCACGGAGGCCAACAGCGGCGTGTTCAGCGAAAATCCGGAGCGGTCCAGCCCCACATAGATCCCGGACGTCGGCAGATACGTGATGCCGTAGCCGGCGCGGAGCACGGTCTTGGGCAAAAACTGCCACGCTGCTCCCAGCCGCGGCTGGAAGTTCGTGTACTCGGCGTCGCGGTGTCCACGATTCAAGCCACCTACGCCGGGGAACGCCAACCCGCCCCGCAGATTCACTCCGTTCACGGTGGTTCTCACGTTTGGATCGAAGTTGCTGATTGCCCCGTGACGGTCGGTGATGCCGCCTTCCACTTCCCAGCGCAGACCGAGATTGAGAGTCAGCTTCGGTGTCAGCTTCCAATCGTCCTGGGCGAACAGAGCGAAGTTCTTGACTGTCTCGGTAACCGGGGCTCCGTAACCCACACTTCCGCCCGAGGGAGTGCCCAGCAGGAAGGAGGCGTAGGTGAAGCCGGAGGTCGCGCCGGTTGTGTTCGGGTTGGGACCCTGCGTGAACCCGCGGCTGAAATCGAAGTTGGCTCCCGCCGCGCCCTGCGTGTTATTGAGCTGATACACACGGTTGTCGCTGCCGAACTTCCAGGTATGCGCGCCGCGAATCCAGGTCAGCGTCCCGGTGTAGCTCCAGGCCTTGTTCGATTGCACCAGCGTGTCCCCCTGGTCGGCTCCGATGGCCGTCATGTCGGACCCCAGATTGAATCGCGGAAAGCTTTGCACCTGCATCAGCCCGTTCAGCCGAGCGGGCAACCCGATCTGCGACACGTCGAAGCCGAAACTGCGCGTCACGCGGTTCGGCAGATAGAAGTTGAGCCCGCCGCGCACATCGAACAGCAGATCCTGCCGTAGGGCGTCGGAGAAGCTCACAAAGGCGCTATGCCGTTGGAGCGGCAGATCGGAGGTGCCGATTTCGGCGACGTTGCCGTAGAAGTTGGGAACGGCCTGCCCCACCTTGTCCCACGTATAGCGCCCGGCGATGCGCCGCAGCGGTGTCAGGTAGTGGTCCAGCCGCAGGCCGTAGATATCCTTGTCGATCGGGCTGGAACCGATCCCGAAGAAGTTATTCGCATTGGTATTGGCCGCCCCGGGCTGGTTGGGCGCCGGATAGAAGCCATTCACGCCGCGCGCGGCCGGCGAGATGCGGCTGGCCGGAATGCGGTTGCCGGAGAACTGATCGCGAATGCGGTTGGCGGGATTATTGGGGTCGGTGCGGGTGCTCAGCGGATCGAATACCTGCACCAGCGCCCCCGTGCTGGTGAACGTCTGGCTGAAGTCGCCATCGCGCTGCTGGGCCGTGGGCACGCTGCGGATCGTTGTCGCCAAGGTACGTTGCTTGAACTGTTCCCAGTTGAAGAAGAAGAAGGTTTTGTCCTTCTTCACCGGACCGCCGAAGGTCGCTCCATATTGGTTGAAGTTGAAGGGCTGGCGCGGCCGGCCCGCCCGATTGCTGAAGAAGTCGTTTGCCCGCAGCACCTTGTTGCGGTTGAACTCATACAGGCTGCCGTGGAAGGAATTGGTGCCGCTCTTGCTGATCAGATTGATGATGCCGCCGCCGGTGCGGCCGTACTCGGCGCTGGGGGTTCGCACGATCAGCCGGAACTCCTCGGTGGCATCGACACTGAGCGGAGTCTGCAGGCTGCCCGAGGTGAAGTTCTCGGCTGCGATCCCATCCACCATGTAGTTGTTGGTGCTGACGCCGCCGCCGCCGATGGCGGCCCGGCCGCCACTGAATGCCGAGACGGGCAAGTCGCCGTAAGAGCCCGCCGCCCGCACCCCCGGCACCAGCAGAGCGAATTGCAAGGGGTTGCGGCCCACCGTTGGCATGTCCAGAATCTTCTGGTTCGTCACCACCGTACTGACGGTCGCACTCTCGGTGGCCAGCAGCGGAGCCGCCCCCGAGACTTCCACCCGCTCGGTCACCTGTCCTATCTCCATCGTGAAATCGATGCGCAGCACCTGCCCTTCATCCAGACTCAGGCCTGATCGCAAGGCCTCCTTGAAGCCGGCCTGCCGGGCCTGGAGACTGTAGGTTCCGCGAGCCAGCAGCGGCGCCGTGTAGTAGCCTTCCTCATTGCTCACGAGTTCGCGCCTGACGCCCGTCTCGGTGTTGATTACGGCCACGGTGGCGCCTGCCATGATTCCGCCAGCGGAATCGGTAACGCGGCCGGTGATTTGCGCGGTTTGTGCCAGCAGGCCCATACCGCCGCACAAGAGTGTCATGCAAACATAGCGAAGCGCTTGTCTCTGAAGCATGGGCAGGAGTATGACAGACATTCGCGAGAAAGACAAGGGCTACGCTACACTGGCAGGACAAGCGCTTTTCAGATCTCTTAGGAGCATACCGCCCTTGTTGCTTATCACCCGCCGCAACCTGCCGATGCTATTCCTTGCCAAGCCATCCGCCTGGGAACGGGCGCATCGCGAGATCTGGCGCCGCTTCGTCACGCCGCAAGGCGTACTGCTCGACTACACCGGGCTCGACCGCCGCGTTTCCCTGCCTACCGCCGCGGAGTATCAGGAAGGAAAGCCAAACGCCCTCGCCTGGTGGACGCCAACGGAGAATGGCGCCATGTTTACGGGACTGTATCTGGCGGCGCTCCTGAAACGCTATGCTGCCCAGCCATCGGCGAGCCTTGCCGGCAAGATCCGCAGGTTGGTGAGCGGCCTGGAGCTTCTCGGCCGGGTTAATACACTGCCGGGTTTCGCGGCTCGCGGGGTCACCGCCGACGGCAGGTATTGCCCTCTGCTGAGCAGCACGGACCAGTTCTTCCCCTGGTTTCTGGGTCTATGGCGGTATTGGCGTTCTTCGCTCGCCTCCACCGCTGACCGCGACCGCCTGAGCTGCGTTCTGGTCCGGGCCATGGAGGGGCTGCGAGGCGATCAGTTCCGCGTGCCAACGCCGCCCTCGCTCGGTGGCGGCGATCTTGGGCTCGGTCTGGACGGATTCCTGCCGTTGGACAACGAACAAGCGCCGCGCCTGCTGCTTCTGCTTCGTGCGACGTATGAGATCACGAAGGACAAGGCGTGGCTCGCGCTCTACGAGGAGCACCTGCCGGAACGCCGCCCGCACCTGGAGCGCGGTTGGACGGAGGAGGAGTTGCAAGGCAATGCGTGGGTGTTCCTGCCGCCTTGTCTGGCTGTCGAGGCTCTGCTCGAGATGGATGGGGAGCCGGTGTGCCGGGAGGGCTTGCGCCGGACGGCACTAGCGGCGGAACGGCGGCTCACCGCACTGTTACAAAAGACCGTCGACTACTCGCTGCACTTTGAGCTGGATTGGCGGAAGATGAATCAGCTCTGGAAGCCGCAGCGGACCAAGCAGGAAGCGCGCGCGGTCGCTGGCCGGCAGCAGCGGCTGCTCGATAACCTGTCGCCCCGTTGGCGTGAGGAACGCATGCTGGTGGGCGAACCGCTGAACCTCGCCTGGATGATGTCCCTTTCGCCGGAAGGGCGGCGGTCCTCGCTGCTCAACGAAACCGTTAATCGCTTCCGGTACGATCAACTGTATGTGGTGCGCTTCTTTGCCGCCGAGGGCATCACGCTCTGACAAAATAGTTTGAGGCACCTGTCGGAAAACCCGCTCCTTCCCTGTCTTCGTAATCAGAAGGCCAACAATTCAGGCCGCAATGATCGAGAAGAAGAAGGAGAAGTAATCCAACCATGAAGTCCCTCATCACCGCCGCACTCATGCTTTCGGCTGCCGTGCCCGGCCTCGCCCCCGCGCAGGAGGTTTCCATCCTGCCCTACCCCCTGCCCGTGCAGCGCTACAGCGAACTGATGCAATACCTGGGCCTTACGGAAGCCCAGGCCACCCAATTGCAGACCATCGCCACGGCGCGCAACCAGGCCCAGCAGGCCCTCTACGAGCAGATTGGCGAGAAGTACCGCCAGATCCAGGCTCTGCTCAACGCCAACACCAACGACGCCGCCACGGTAGGCCGCCTTACCATCGAGGTGAACAACCTGCAGAAGCAGCGGATCCCTACCGAGCCCTGGCGCAGCCAGGCGCTCAACGTCCTCAACGCCGCGCAGAAGCAGAAGCTCCCTACGCTGCAGCAGGCGCAACAACTGCAAACCCCCGGGTGGCAGGCCGGCGCGCTCAACCTGATCGACTCCCCGAATCAGCCCCATCCGGCTGCACTCGGGGATTTGAGCACCGTCTCCGGGCCCGCTGGTAGCCCGGTGGCCGAGGGCGGGAACTAAACCGCCACCAATCCTCGCGTTACTTCCTTATGAGCGTGGGACCGCCGGTCGAGGCAATCTATCAGGAGGCACGGGACGACGTGTACTACTACCTCCTCAGCTTTGGCCTCACTCCCGACCAGGCCCAAGACACCACGCAGGATGTGTTTCTGAAACTGCATGCGGCTCTGCAACAAGGAGAGCAGATCCGCAACCCGCGCGCCTGGGTGTTCAAGGTGGCCCACAACCTAGGCCTGAACGCCCGCGCGCGGGCCTCTTCGCAAAAAGGAGCGGATATGGACGAAATGCCGGAACTCGCCGATTCGCGCCAGGGCGTTGAACAAAGTCTGCTCCAACGCGAACGGCTTTCCCGCATCCAGGACGGCCTTGACGCCCTCTCCCCGCAACAGCGCCGCAGCCTGTACCTGCGGGCGGAAGGGCTCCGCTACCAGGAGATTGCGGAAGTGATGGGCGTGAGCCTGTCCACGGTATCCGAATATGTTACGCGCGCCGTGGCGCGTTTACGAAAGGCAGTCGTATGAGCGAGCATCTGACAGACCAGGAGTTGTTGCTGGCCTCCGATCGGGAAGGCGGCTCGCGCGCCGAACTGCATCTGGCGGCGTGTGAGGCCTGCCGCGCGCGGGTGAGCGAACTGGAGCAGGTAGAACAGGCGTATCGCGGCGTGCATGCGGAACTCCGCCGGACTCAACCTGCCCCGCCCAAAGCCTGGAAGCCGCTCCCCGCCGCTCCCACCCCGATGCCCGCCCGCCGGCGCTCCTGGCCGGTGCTGGCCTTTGCCGCCGCGGCAGCCGCCGCCGTGTTTGTCACCCTCCTGGTCCGCGACCCCAAACCGGCCGCCCTCCCGGCCATCAACGACCTGCTTGCCAGCGCCGAGAAGGCCCAGCAACCCTGGGCGCCCACCCGCCGCGTCGCGCTGCGCAGCCGCAAGCGCAGTCAGCTTTATATCCGTCCGGCGGTGCTCATCCGGGAAGCCGGCGCGCCTCACCCGTTGGAGGGACTCTTCCACAAGGCCGGCTATAACTGGAACGAGCCTCTGTCCACCCGCAGCTACAACGATTGGCGCCGCGCCCTGACCCGCCGTAAGGACTCCGTTGCCAAGTCCATCGACCCCAAAACGGCCGAGCCGCTCTACGTCCTCAAGACCGAAACCGACGCCTCCTCATTACAGGAGTGTACGCTTTCGCTTCGCCAGCGCGACCTGCAGCCTGTCAGCGCCGAACTGCACTTTGAAGCCGGGGAGATTGTCGATATCGAAGAGGCCGCCGCCCTCGCGGCGCCCGCGCCACGGATCGCTACGGCTCCAACTACCGCCCCCGCGCCGAACTGGGATGTCGCGGAGCTGGAAGTGCGGGTTGCCCTGCACAACATCGGCGCCGACTTAGGGGAGCCGCTGACGATCAGCGCTGGCGATGGCAGACTAACCGTAACCGGACGCGGCATCAGCCCGACCCGCCAAGCGGAGATCACCCAGGCGCTGGCCGCCTTTCCCAACGTGACCACGCGTTTCGAAGCACCACAAGCCGCCCCGCCGGGCGCCACGCGCCTGAGCGAATCGGCAACCCGCCCCAACGCCCCGACTGACTACCTGGAATCCCATCTCCAAGGCCGCATGTCCGCAGACCAGTTCATCAACGACACCCTGGACGCCAGCGATGCCGCCCTGTCCCGCTCCTTCGCCCTGGCGGCTCTCGCTGAACGCTACACCCCCGAAGTGGAAGCCACCCTCCCGGCGCCCGCCCAACAACTCCTGGGCAACCTCCGTGCCGACCACCGAAGAGCGCTCAACCAACACCTAACGCACCTTTCCGAACTACTAAGCCTGGTGTCCGATGGAGGGCGGGTCCCCAGACCCGCGCGGGATCCCCAGGTCCCGCCTGTTCGCTTGCAACAAGCCGCTCAATCCTTAGACACGTTGTTAACGGCGATGCTAACCGGCCAACGGCCCCTCGACGCCGCCAGACTCCAATCCGCCCTCCAGGCCCTCCAATCCGCGGCAGGAGGCCAGTAGTGCTCGGGTTTTCGATTCTTCTGCTCTTCGCGCCGGCCCTGCTGCCCGGCGCCTCACATCTGTCCGGTGTAGTCCGGGATGGCTCGGGCGCGGTAATTCGGGACGCGACGGTAACCGCGGTCAACGCCATCGATGGCACTCGCCGTTCAGCCCGGTCGGGGAAAGCGGGCGATTACTTGCTCTCGCCCCTTTCCCCCGGCCGTTACAAGGTGATCGCGCGGAAACCGGGCTTCCAAACCGCGGCGCGGCTGGACCTGGATCTTGCCGACGGGGATAACCTTACGCTCGACTTTCCGATGACGATCGGCAGCGTGCGCGAGGTCATCACGATCCTCAGCCCCTCCGATCCCATCAACAGCAACAACGCCACCACCGGGGCCGTCATCGAGAAGGACTACTTCGATCTGCTCCCGGCGAATGGCCGCACCTTCACGAGCCTGCTCGAACTGGTGCCGGCCCTGGTTGTCACCCCCGCCGCCGGAGGAGAGCCGGGCCAGTTCTCAGTGGCGGGCCAGCGCCCCAACACGAACTACTTCTCGCTGGACGGCCTCAGCGCCAACGCCTCGGTGACTGGCGGCGGCCTGCCCGCGCAGTTCGGCGGCGGCGCCTTGCCGGCGCTCACCGCTTTCGGCTCCACGCACAACCTCAGCTCGCTCGACGCCGTAGCAGAAGTCCGGGTGGAGACCTCTACCTTCGCTCCCGAACACGGGCGGATGCCCGGTGCCCATATCGCGCTGCTGACCCGTTCCGGCACCAACGCGCTTCACGGCTCGCTCTCGCATGTCTTCCGTCATGAAGCCCTGAATGCCACCGATTGGTACGCCAACGCGAACGGCCTCGAGCGCCCCCAGCACCGCCTGCAGGAGACCGCCGCCTCGCTGGGCGGCCCCCTGCGCCGCGACCGAACCTTCTTCTTCGCCGACTTCCTGCGCCTCCGTCTGCAACAGCCTTATGTTTGGGATGCCGTCGTTCCCTCGATGGCCTCCCGCGCCCAAGCCACTGGCGATGCCCGCACCGTTCTCAATGCCTTCCCTCAGCCGAACGGCGCGGACCTCGCCAACGGCCTGGCGCGCTTCTCGACCGCAGCTTCCCGCCCCGCCGATGTGTACAACGGCAGCCTGCGCGTGGACCATTCGTTGAACGCGAAGCTCACGCTCTTCGGCCGCTACAACCAGGCTCCCTCCTCGGTGGAACGCGGCCTTGTTTCGCGCGAGTACTCGGAGTTTGCCTATCGCAGCCTGACCGTGGGGGCTACCGGGGTTCCCGGCCCGACCCTTTCCTACGACTTGCGGCTTAACGTCTCGAACGCCCGCGCCACCGGGCTATGGGTGACCGACACCCCACTTCCCGCCACTAGCTCCGGCTTCCTCGGCATTGCCGTTCAGGGTGCGGGGGAGATCCTGGCAGGGCAGGGAAGCGCCAACCGCCAGGGCCAGCTCTCGGGCAGCGCGGCGCTCGACTGGTTCAAGGACAAACACCGCATCCGTCTGGGGGCGGAATACCAGCGATTGACTCCCTCCCGCGACCGGCGCTTTGTCAGCACGGCCTCCGACTACGGCACGATTGCCGACCTGCTTGCGAATCGCCCGCCGGTCAACCGCGATATCGTGGCCGATCAGGGCTCGTCGATGCTGGAAACGCTGTCGCTGTTCGTCCAGGACGCCTGGCGGATCAATGACCGCACCTCGCTCACCTACGGGCTGCGTTGGGAGATTACGCCTGCCCCCAGCCTCCGCGGCGGGGCTTCGATCCTGCCCGGCCCGCCGAACTCCATCCCGCCGTCCAGCGGTGGTACTACTACGTTCCCGGGGATCCCTACCAGTCCCGGCATTAGCTCGCCGTTCGGCCCACCGACTCTTTCCCTGTGGCCAACCAGTTATGGGCAGGTCGCGCCGCGCATCGGCTTGGCCCACCGGCTGGCGGGCAACACCACTCTTCGCGCGGGTTGGGGCATCTTTTACAACCTCGGGTTTAGCGCCGCCGCCGACCCTATCAACGGCTTCCCGTTCAACCGCTGGCAATTCCGCGCGGGCGAGGTTTCGGTTACTACGTCGCCCTACCTGCCCGGCGGGGCGAGCGGTGACACCGGTCTGCGCCTGCCGCTGGCACACCATTGGAACGTGGCGATTGAGCATATGCTGGCCGGCAACAACCTGATCTCGGCGTCTTACATCGGCTCGGCTGGACGCCGTCTGCTGCGGCGCGAGGGTTTTCTGCAGCAGGACGGCAAACCTTCGGAGACCTTCACGGCGACCAGCCACGGTGAGTCGAGCTACCACGGGCTGGCGCTGCAGTTGCGCCGTCCCCTTTCGCGGCGGGTGCAACTGACCGCCGCTTACACCTGGGCACATGCGATCGACAACGGGTCGTGGGATTCCAACGTGTGGCTGCTGGACCCGGCCGGCGCTGACGGACGCCGCCGCGAGCGCGCCTCGGCCAGCTTTGACACCCGCCACAGCTTCACGGGAGCCTTCACCTGGCAAGCCTTCCGCGGGTGGCAATTGAGCGGACTGCTGCGGGCACGGAGTGGTTTCCCGATCGATGTGTTATCAAAGTACGAGCCGCTGGGCTTTGGTTACGACAACGCCGGCCGGCCTAGTCTTGTCGCGGGTGTGCCGGTGTGGCTCGCCGACCCTCAGGCTCCCGGCGGACGCCGCCTTAACCCTGCTGCCTTTCTCCCCGAAAACGGCCTTCAGGGTACCCTTGGCCGGAACGCACTTCGCGGCTTTGGCATGTTCCAGACGGATATGGGTCTTGCCCGCCCTTTTCGGGTTCGGGCGGCTACCGCCGAGTTCCGGCTGGACGCGTTTAACCTTCTGAACCGGGCGTCCTTTGCCGATCCGGTGCGTTATTTGAACTCGCCGTTGTTTGGGCGATCGATGGCCAGCCAGGCGATGATGCTGGGCAGCGGGTCCGCCCGTAGCGGGCTGTCTCCCGTATTTCAGAATGGGGGGGCGAGGACGCTGCAGGTAACGCTTCGGCTGCGCTTTTAGAGCGTGCGGAGACACTTCGGGCTTGGGTCTGGCGGCGGATTAGTCGGCGGCGGGGTGAGGGTTGCGGTTTTGGCTTCGTCAGGCGGCCCGGCTGGGCTGCTGGCGGGCCTTCGGGGCGAAGCCGGGAGGCTCCGGCTGGCTTCGATCGGTCAGGCGCACGATCTTGGCTACGTCGATCAGGGCCGAGATGGAATTGAGCGACTTTTCGCCCGGGGTTCCGGTGTAGTCGGCGGCTACTCTGTTGGTCTGGAGCGAGGC
>CAYLPH010000083.1:0-32114 GCA_964385495.1 uncultured Candidatus Solibacter sp. | reverse complement strand
CAACGACCATCCGGTGGAGTTCCTGCGGGACAACCTGTACATCGAGCTCAACGTGACGGATGCCGCCTGGAAGTACCGTGCGAAGAAGCTGCAGTTTCTGGGCTCTTCGTGCATTTATCCAAAGTTCGCGCCGCAGCCGATGAAAGAAGAGCATCTGTTGACGGGGGAGTTGGAGCCTACCAACCAGTGGTACGCGATCGCGAAGATCGCGGGCATTAAGCTGGCGCAGGCGTATCGCAAGCAGCACGGGTTCAAGGCAATCAGCCTGATGCCGACCAATCTCTATGGGCCGGGGGACAACTTCGATCTGCAGAGTTCGCATGTACTGCCGGCGCTGGTTCGCAAGTTTCATGAAGCCAAGGAGAGCGGGGCGAAGCAGGTGACGGTGTGGGGATCGGGCAAACCGCGGCGCGAGTTTCTCCATGTGGATGACTTGGCCGATGCGGCGCTCTACCTGATGGAGAACTACGACGACGGGGAGATTGTGAACGTCGGCGTAGGCGACGATGTGTCGATCGCGGAGCTGGCTTCGAAGATCGCGGCGGTGGTGGGGTTCGAAGGCAAGATCGTGTACGATGCGTCCAAACCCGATGGCACGCCGCGCAAGCTGATGGATGTCTCGCGGCTGACGGGCTTGGGTTGGCGGGCGAAGGTAACGCTCGACGAGGGACTGCGCAGCACCTACCGCTGGTATCTTGAGAATTATGCGGATACAGGTCTTCGGACGGGCGCTTCGGGTCGCGTGTCTTAGCGCGGTTGCTTTCGGGGTACAGGCACAGAGTCCACTGCTGTTGCAGCAGCCGGCGCTGAGCCAGACACAAATCGCCTTTCATTATGCGGGCGATTTATGGACCGTGCCGCGCGCGGGCGGGGAGGCGGTTCGCCTCACGGCCGCTCCGGGCGCGGAGACGTCGCCGGTGTTTTCGCCGGATGGCAAGTGGGTGGCGTTCACGGGCGAATACGAAGGCAATGCCGACCTCTACATCGTGGCGGCGGGCGGCGGTGTGCCGCGGCGGCTATCGTGGCACCCGGCGCAGGATGTGCCGCTGACGTTTACTCCCGATGGGAAGAAGATTCTGTATCGCTCGTCGCGGCAGATGTTCGGGACCGAGTTTTACCTGTCCGGGTTGGAGCCCGGACCGGCGGAACCGTTGCCGCTGCCGCAGGGCGACCAGGCATCGTATTCGCCGGACGGCGCGCGGCTGGCTTACACGCCATTAGCACCGGCATTCCGCATTTGGAAGCGCTATCGCGGCGGGCGCACGTCGAAGATCTGGCTCGCGGACTTGAAGGATTCGAAGGTGGAGGCGGTGCCTCGCGAGAATTCGAACGACTTCAACCCGATGTGGGCGGGGGATAAGGTGTACTTCCTTTCGGACCGTAGTGGGCCGATGAATCTGCATGTCTACGATACGCGGTCGAAGAAGGTGGCGGAGGTTGCCAAGGGGACGGACGGCTTTGAGTATCGCGCGGCGTCGCTGGGGCCTGGGGCGATTGTGCTGGAGCGATTCGGCGCGCTGGAGCTGTTCGATCTGAAGACGGGCAAGACGTCGGTAGTAACCGTGCGGCTGAACAGCGATTTGACCGGTGTGCGGCCGTACTTCGATAAGGTGGGGAGCAAGATCGTATCGGCCTCGGTTTCGAAGACCGGAGCGCGGGTGGCATTTGAAGCACGGGGCGAGGTGTTGACGGTACCGGCGGAGAAGGGCGACATCCGCAACATCACAAATACGCCGGGCGTGGCGGAGCGGTTCCCGAACTGGTCGCCGGATGGGACGAAGCTGGCCTACTTCAGCGACGAGTCCGGCGAGTACCAACTGCACATCAAGTCACAGAACGGCATGGGCGAGGCGGAGAAGATCGAGCTCGGGTACAAGGCGTTCTTCTATAACCCCATGTGGTCTCCCGATGGCAAGAAGATCCTGTTCCGCGATTCGAATCTGACGGTGTCGTACGTGGATCTGGCATCGAAGCAGGTGACGAAGGTGGACACCGACTACTACGATGCGCCGGACCGGGAGGAGATCCAACCGTCCTGGTCGCCGGATTCGAAGTGGATTGTGTATGCGAAACTCGCCCCAAACTGGATGCGGGTGATTCATGTGTACTCGCTGGAGACGGGCAAGGCAACGCCGGTCAGCGATGGGATGAGCGATGCGCGCCATGCGGCGTTCGACCGCGACGGGCGGCACCTCTACTTCACGGCGTCCACCAACACGGGGCTGTCGACGGGCTGGCTGGACATGTCGTCGATCGATCGCATCACCACGCGGAGCGTGTACGTGGTGGTGCTGCGCAAGGACGACCCATCCCCGCTGGCGCCGGAGAGCGACGAAGAGAAGGCCGAACCGGAGAAGAAGCCGGAGGAGAAGAAGAAGGACGCGGTAGAGGTTCGCATCGATCTGGAAGGCATTGGGCAGCGCATTCTGGCGTTGCCGGTGCCGGCCCGGCCGTATTCGCAGTTAGCGGCGGCGAAGGCGGGCGAGCTGCTGCTGGTGGAGGACTCCATCACGCCGGCCGGCGGCGGCCAGCCCCGGCGCACGCTGCACAAGTTCGACTTGAAGAAACGCAAGTTGGACAAGGTGATGGAAGACGTGCGCGGGGTGTTGGTCTCGGGCAACGGCGAGAAGATGGTGGTAGCGCAGGGGCCGCGATTCCTGATCAGTGCATCGGGAGTGGCGCCGAAGCCGGGTGAGGGTGTGTTGAAGACGGAGCAGATGGAAGTGCGGGTGGATCCTCCGGCCGAGTGGCGCCAGATCTACAAGGAGATCTGGCGGATCCAACGGGACTTCCTTTACGACACGAAGGCGCACGGGCTGAACCTGTCCGATGCGGCGGGCCGCTATGAGCGCTTCCTGGCGGGCATTGGCCATCCGCGCGATCTGTACTACTTGGCGGGCGAGATGTTGGGCAACCTGGTGCTGGGGCACGTGTATGTGCGGCCGGGACCGGAGCCGAATGCGCGGCCGAATGTACCGGGCGGCCTGCTGGGCGCCGACTACGAGTTGGATAGTGGGCGCTACCGCTTTGCGCGGGTGTACAACGGCGAGAACTGGAATCCGAATCTGCGGGCGCCGTTGACGCAGCCGGGTGTCAATGTGAAGGCGGGCGAATACCTGATCGCGGTGAACGGGCGCGAACTGCGGGCGGCCGATGACGTGTACAGCTTCTTTGAAACCACGGCGGATAAGAGCGTGGTGCTGAAGGTGGGGCCGAATGCCGATGGATCGGGCGCGCGGGAAGTGACGGTGGTGCCGGTAGGCAGTGAGCGGCAACTGCGGTATATGGCGTGGGTGGAAGACAACCGCCGTAAGGTGGAGCAATTGAGTAACGGGCGGTTGGGATATGGGCACATGCCGGATACCAGCGTTGGCGGGTACACGAATTTCAATCGCTGGTTCTTCGCGAATGTGGGTAAGGAAGGCTTTGTTTTGGATGAGCGGTTCAATGGCGGGGGCTTTGTGGCGGATTATGTGATCGACACGCTGCGGCGGCCGCTGCTGAACTTCTTTACGACGCGCGCGGGCCACGAGTTTACGACGCCGATGAATGTGATTCTGGGGCCGAAGGTAATGATTGTGAATGAGAATGCCGGGTCCGGCGGCGATGCGATGCCATGGATGTTCAAGAAGCTGAAGATTGGCACAGTGGTGGGCAAGCGCACGTGGGGCGGGCTGGTCGGGATCTTTGGATTCCCGCCGCTGATGGACGGGGGCGGAGTGACGGCGCCGAATCTGGCGTTCTACAACACGGAGAAGCAATGGGATGTGGAGAACGCCGGCGTGGCTCCGGACATTGATGTGGAGCAGGATCCGGCGCTGATCCGGCAGGGGCGCGATCCGCAGTTGGAAAAGGCGGTCGAGGTGCTGCTGGAGCAGTTGAAGAAGACCCCATTGCCGAAGTACGAGAAGCCGGAGTATCCGAATTATTACCGGAACAGCAAGGGGCCGCTGTAGGGCGGCCTTAGCTGTGGCCCAGGATGGGGTGCGGTGTGTAGCGCTCGCCCAGCGATTTGACCTCGTCCGGTGTCAGTTCCAGGTCGAGGGCGGCGAGCGCTTCTTCGAGATGCGGTAGCTTGGTGGCGCCGATAATAGGCGCGGTGATCCCGGGCTGCGCCAGAATCCAGGCCAAGGCCACCTGCACATTGGTCACGCCACGCTGGGCGGCGATCTCGCTGACGCGGTCGACAATGGCGAAGTCGGAATCCTGGTAGTAGAGCTTGTGCGCGAAGTCATCGGTCTTGGCGCGCGACGTCTCGCCTTTGTCCCGCTTGTTGCGATTGCCGGCCAGGAAGCCGCGGGCCAGCGGGCTCCAGGGGATCACGCCGATCTTCTCGGCGCGGCACAGCGGGAGCATCTCGCGCTCTTCTTCGCGATAGACCAGGTTGTAATGATTCTGCATGGTCACGAAGCGCGACAGGCCGAGGCGGTCGGCGGTGTACAGCATCCGCGCGAACTGCCAGGCATACATCGAAGAAGCGCCGAGGTACAGCGCCTTGCCGCTGCGAACGACGTCGGTGAGCGCGTCCATGGTTTCTTCGATGGGGGTATTGGGGTCGAAGCGGTGGATCTGGTAGAGGTCGACGTGATCCATGCGCAGGCGCTGTAGGGAGGCGTCGATGGATTTGAGGATGTGTTTGCGGGAGAGGCCGCGATCGTTGCGGTCGTCGCTCATGGGCTGGAAGACCTTGGTGGCGACAACGACGCTGTCGCGCTTCACGTTCAGGGTACGGAGCGCGTTGCCGAGGATCTCTTCACTGCGGCCGAGCGAATAGACGTCGGCGGTATCAAAGAAATTAATGCCGGACTCGATGGACTTTCGAAAGAAGGGAAGGCTTTCGCTCTCTTCCAGAACCCACTCGCGCCAGGACTTGGAGCCGTAGCTCATGCAGCCGAGACAGAGGCGCGAAACCTTTACTCCGGTGTTGCCGAGATTGACGTATTGCATAGGGCTTGGACCAGCCCTTCTATTGTATGCGGCTGTGCCTCCACGGTTACCGTAAGGCCATGCTGGCGTGCGGTCTCCGAAGTGACCGGGCCGATGGAGGCGATCTTCACGCCATGCAGTACATCGCGTCCGGCCAGCGCGAGGAAGTTCTTCACCGTGGAGGAACTGGTGAACGTGATCCAGGCAGGCTTGCGATCAAGCGCCTCTTCGGGGACGGACGCCGGCACGATATTGCGATAGGCATCGACAATTTCGACGGTGGCGCCGCGCTGGCGGAGGGCGTCGGGCACGACGTCGCGGGCGGTGGCGGCTCGCGGCATGAGGATCACGCGGCCTTCGAGCGGGATATCGGCAAACGCTTCGACGACGCTTTCCGCAACGTACTCCTGCGGGACAAGGTCGACTTTGAGGTGCGCGGCTTCGAGCGTGGCCTTCGTCACCGGGCCGATGGCGCAGATACGGCCGTGGATATCGCGCACGTCATAGGGCGAGGCGTCCAGGCGCTGGAAGAAGTAGCGCACGGCGTTGGCGGAGGTGAACAGAAGCCAGTCGTAGTCGGGGAGGTTTTCCAGAGCGTTGTCGAGCGGGGTCCAATCGGCGGGCGGCGCAATTGCAATCACCGGGTATTCGATGACTTCGGCGCCCAGCGCCTCCAGGCGTTCCGTTAGCTCGGGGGCCTGGCCGGCGGCGCGGGTATTGACGATACGCTGCCCGAACAGCGGCAGGTGCTCATACCAATTGAGCTTGTCGCGCAGGCGCACCACTTCGCCGATGACGAAGGTGACGGGCGGCTTCAGCGCGGCGGCCTGTTCGGCGATGGTGGCGAGGGTGCCGGTAATGCATTGCTGATCGGGGCGCGTGGCCCAGCGGACGGCAATGGCGGGGGTATCGGGATGGCGGCCATGGCGCAGCAGTTCGGCCATGATGGCGGCGGCGTTGGTGTGGCCCATGAACAGCACCAGGGTCTCCGCGTGGCCGGCTTTTGCCCAATCGATGGCATCCACATTATGCCCGGTGACAAAGGTGACGGCGGAGGTGTGCTCGCGATGGGTGAGCGGCACGCCGCAGTAGGCCGCGATACCGAGCGGCGTGGTTACGCCGGGGACGACTTCGAACGGGATGCCGGCGTCCACCAGCGCTTCGGCCTCTTCTCCGCCCCGGCCGAAGATGAAAGGGTCGCCGCCCTTGAGGCGGACCACGGTCTTCCCTTGACGGGCCTTTTCCACCAGCAGCGCGCAGATCTCTTCCTGTGTAACGGGATGATGCGACTTCTTCTTGCCGACGTAGAGGTGTTCGGCGTTGGGCGGAGCGAGGCGGAGGAGGGCGGGATTGGCAAGGTTGTCGTAGAGGACGACATCGGCGCGGGCGAGTGCCTGACGGCCTTTCATAGTGAGCAGGCCGGGGTCGCCGGGGCCGGCGCCCACCAGGTAGACCTTAGCGGCCATAGACTTTTTCGAGGATCTGGCGGGCTCCCAAGTCGAGCATGGTGAGGGCCAGGCGCTGGCCGATCTTTTCGGGATGACGCGGGTCGCCGGTGGTCTTGTTGCGGACCACCTTTTCGCCATCCGGCGATACGACGACGGCCTGCAGGTGCAGCAGGTTGTCCTTCTTGGCATAGGCGCCGAGGGGCACCTGGCAGCCGCCGCCCATCTCTGCCAGCAGCGCGCGTTCGGCGGCAACGCAGATAGCCGTGCGGTTGTCGTTCAATAGGCGGGCGGCGGTAAAGCCTTCGCCCTGATCGGCGCGCGTCTCGATGGCCAGCGCGCCCTGGCCGACGGCGGGGCACATCACGTCGGCGGAAAGATACTCGGTGATGCGATCTTTCCAGCCCAGGCGCGTGAGGCCGGCGGCGGCGAGCACGATGGCATCGAACTGGCCTTCGTCCAGTTTGCGCAGGCGGGTATCGACATTGCCGCGGATGGATTCAATGCGCAGGTCAGGGCGGATGGCCTTCAATTGCGCGGTACGGCGAAGGGAACTGGTACCGATGTGGGCGTAGCGGGGCAGGTCGGCCAGTTTGTAGCCGATGAGTGCATCGCGCGGGTCTTCCCTCGGCGGCACGGCGGCAATGGTAAGGCCCTCGGGCAGATCCGTGGGCATGTCCTTCATGGAGTGCACGGCCAGGTCGACGCGTTTCTCCAGGAGTGCCTCTTCGATCTCCTTGGTAAACAGGCCCTTCGAGCCCACCTGGGACAGCGGCACGTCCGTAATCTTGTCGCCGGTGGTGTGGATGATTTCGATCTCGGCTGCGATGCCTTTGGCGGCGAGTTGTTCCTTGACCCAATTGGACTGCCAGAGGGCAAGCTGCGAGCCGCGCGAACCGATTTTCAGCATTAGCTTGATGTTACTCCGGGAGGCGGAAGATGCGGCGGACGGTGTCGATAACGGTGGCATCGCCGCGGTTGGCCTGCTTGCGCACTTCGGCGATGGCTCCGTGGGCCACCTTCGCCATCATGCCCTTGGTCAGCGCTTCCAGAGCCTCTTCCTGTTGGGTAGTAAGGCTGCCCAGGCGGCCACGAAGGCGCTCCAGTTCCCCGTGGCGGATGGCTTCAAGCTGCTCTTGCAGACGGACGATGGTGGGCGCCACTTCGCGCTCGCGCAGGCGGGCGACCATCTTTTCCACTTCCTCTTCGATGATGCGCTCGGCCTCTTCGGCCTCCTGCTGGCGGGAAAGGCGGTTCCGCTCGACGACGCGGCCCAGGTCGTCGATGTCGTAAAGGAAAGCGTTGTCGAGTTTGTTGATGGCCGGGTCGATATTGCGCGGCACGGCGATATCGATGAGGAAGATGGGCTTGTTCTTGCGCTGTTGGAGGACGGCCTTCATCTGCTCGCGCGTGAGGATGTAATGCGGCGCGCCGGACGAGGTGATGACGATATCCACCTGCGTGAGCGAGGCCTGGAAGTTTTCGTAAGGGACGACGGTGCCGTTGAAGATAGCGGCGACCTGGTCGGCGCGTTCGCGGGTGCGGTTGGTGACGAAGATGCGCTCGGCGCCGGCGCGGTGCAGATGGCGCGCGGCGAGTTCCGACATCTTGCCGGCTCCTATCAAGAGGATGGCGTGGCCCTGGAGTTTTCCGAAGATCTCGCGGGCGAGCTCGACTGCGGCGTAGGAAACGCTGACGGCGTTCTGGCCGATCTCGGTTTCCGAACGCACGCGCTTGGCGACCGAGAAGGCGCGGGTGAGAAGGCCCTCTAGAAAGCCGCTGAGCGTGCCGCTGTTCTTGGCGGCCGTGTAGGCGTCTTTCAGTTGGCCGAGAATCTGCGGTTCGCCAACGACCATGGAATCGAGCGAGGAGGCGACGCGGAAGAGATGGCGGATGGCGTCGCGCCCCTGGTAGTGGTACAGGTGCTCGGCGATCTGCGTTTCCGAAACGTTGCGGGTGAGGGCGAGAAAGCGCTCGACGACGGCTTTGCCATCGCATTCGCCGGCCACCGCCACTTCGACGCGATTGCAGGTGGAGAGGATGACGCCTTCTTCGACACCGGACTGGGCCAGCAGGCCGCGGAGGGCCTCCTCGATGTGGCCCGCCGGGAAGGCGACTTTCTCGCGCACCTCGACGGGTGCGGTGCGATGGTTCAGGCCTGTGATGAAGAGTTTCATCGTTCCATCAGGTACGGGCGGAGGCCGACATGTGCCGCCCAGGTGACGGCCGCGCATCCCATGAGGGCCAGGGAGAGGAAGGCGGCTTTGCGTCCGCGCCAGCCGGCGGTATTGCGCAGGAAGACGGCCACCAGGCAGAGGACCCAGGTGATGAGCGCGACATGGATGCGGGCGTCGGCGATCCAGCGGGTGCCGGATTCGACGAAGGCCCAGGTGAGACCGGCGATCACCCCGCTGGTGATGAAAAGAAAGGTGATCCCCAGCGAGTTGGTGATGATGGTGTCCAGCGTACCCAGCGGGGGCAAGTGTTCGAAAAGCTTTACCGGCTGTTTATTTTTGAGCTGGCGCTCGCGGATGAGATAGAAGAAGCTGGCGCCGGCGGTGAGCAGCAGGGCGGCATAGCCGGTGAGGACGGCGAGCACGTGGGCGAAGAGCCAGCCCTCGCGGAGACGCGGGCTGGTCCAGCCGGCGACGGGCGACTGCATGGAGCCGACCATGGTCATCAGAAAGACGAGCGGGAACAGGAACAAGGCAAGGGGAACGAACTGGTAGCGCCACCAGACGAACAGGAAGACGAGGGCGATGAAGAAGGCGCAGAGGGAGACCGACTGGTAGAAGTTCTCCACGGGCAGGTGGCCGAGGGCGCGGGTCATTTCCACCAGCGAAACCATATGCAGGATTACGGCCACGACGAAGGAACTGAGCGCCACCGAGAGCAGTTGCGTGCGCCGGGAGAGCAGTGTGAATAACGCATGGAGGAGGCCGACGGAATAGAGCACGGCGGCCACCCGTAGCCAGAAAACGCTGGATTCCTGCATGGAAAGAGTTTGCGGTCTATTTCCATTCTAACGGAGGGAGCAGGAAGGCAGGCGCGGTGCCATTTTGTCGCCAATTCCCGGCTACTATCGAGGACAAGGAGATTCGTACCGATGCAGAAAGAGAGTGCAAACGGGATTGCCGGCAAGACGGCAATCGTGACAGGCGGAACGCGGGGGATCGGCTATGCGATTGCCCGGATGCTGCTGGAGCGCGGCGCCCAGGTGGCGATCTGCGCCAGAAGCCAGGAAGGAGTCGATACGGCCGTGGCGTCGCTGCAAGAGCAGACCGGGAAGACCGCGTTGGGCTGGGCTTGCGACGTGGCGAGCGAGGAGGCCATTGCGACGTTCTTTCAGAAGGTAGATGCGGCGCTCCCGAAACTCGACATTCTCGTAAACAACGCGGGGATCGGGATTTTCAAGCCGGTTGGGGAGATGACGCCCGCCGAGTGGCGGACAACGCTCGATACCAATCTGACCGGCGTTTTCTACTTCACGCACCTTGCCGTGGAGCGGTTCAAGCGGACGGGCGGCGGATTCGTGGTGAACCTGTCGAGCCTGGCCGGGAGGAATCCCTTTGCCGGAGGGGCGGCCTACAACGCCAGCAAGTTCGGGCTGAACGGCTTCACGGAAGCGTTGATGCTGGACCATCGCAACGATAATGTGCGGGTCTGCTCGGTGATGCCCGGCAGCGTGGCCACCGATTTTGGAGGGCCGGGCGGAGCCGGTACCAGTTGGAAGATCCAGCCCGAGGACATTGCCGAAGTGGTACGCGTCGTTTTGGAAATGCCGGAACGGACCATGGTGAGCCGTGTGGAGATACGGCCGTCAAGGCCTGGCAAGTCATAGAAGGGGAGAGACTTATTTGGGACTGCGGGGACGCCGGAAGAGGTTGGAATTCGGGTTGCTTCCGTTTTTCCAGGATAGTTCCTCGCAGCCCGCTATGGGTCAGGATGGAAGGAAGACAACAATGAGTTTATTCAGTGCACCGGTGCGGGTGGAGAGCAGGGCAGGGCGGCTGGGGATCCCGCTGGATGCTTCGAGAACGGGGCGCGAAGCGGAGATGCTGGAGCGCCGGCTGCGTCATCTCATTGTTGGACAGCCTGAAGCGATTGAACAGATTGTCAATATCTACCAGTTGTTCCTGACCGGCATGAATCCACCGGGACGGCCGATTGGGAGTTTCCTGTTTTTGGGGCCCACCGGATCGGGCAAGACGCGGATTGTGGAGGCGTTGGCGGAGACTCTGATTTACAAGCCGAGCGGCGTGGTGAAGATCGACTGCGCGGAGTTCCAGCATAGCCATGAGATCGCGAAGCTGATTGGGTCGCCTCCGGGATACCTGGGTCACCGGGAGACGCATGCCCTGCTGAGCCAGGACCAGTTGAACCAATACCATACCGAGACGTGCAAGATCAGCTTTTTGCTCTTCGATGAAATCGAGAAGGCCAGTGATGCGTTGTGGAACCTGCTGCTGGGCATTCTGGACAAGGCTACGCTGACGTTGGGGGACAACAAGCGGGTGGATTTCTCGAAGTGTCTGATCTTCATGACCAGCAACTTAGGGGCGTCGGAGATGGGGGCGCTGCGGGCGCCGCGGCTCGGTTTCAATGCACTGAACCGGGAGGAGGCATCAAAGACCCCGAAGATGGACGACCGCATGGTGTCGAAGATCGCGCGTACGGGCATGGAAGCGGCGCGGCGCAAGTTTACGCCGGAGTTCATGAATCGCCTGGATAAGGTGGTGGTGTTTCAGCCGCTGGGCGAAGCCGAGTTGCGGCGGATCGTGGATATCGAATTGGGAATTCTGCAAGGCCGGCTGCTGACGGCGGGCGATCAGCCGTTCGTGTTCACGGCGACGGAAGCGACCAAAGAGGCGCTGCTCCGCGATGGCACGGACGCAAAGTACGGTGCGCGTCACCTGAAGCGGGCGATTGAACGGATGGTAATCCAGCCGATGGCGAATCTGCTTGCTACGGGGCAGATCCGGCGCGGCGATTGGATCCGTGTGGATGTGGATTCGTCGGGCAGGGTGCGATTTTTCAAGGATGCCGAAGGGCTGTCGATGTATGTCATGCAGGACATGGTGGATCCATCGCTGGTGAATTTACACCAGGCGCTGGCGAATGCGGCAGCGGCGGAGGCGCCTCGTAATGGGCAGCAGGCGAAGGGGAATCGGCGGGGTTAGACCGTTATGCGCGCGATAGCGGGATTTTTGTTCTCGTTTCGCGGAGAGGGCAACGGTCTTAGCTTAAGGCCCACCTTGTTGTTGCGGACGAACTGGAGATGGAGACCGCTCCACGCCCCCAAGCCGCGTCCCGGCCTGCTCTCTCTACTGGCAGATCTCCCCAAGGTTCTCGCAGTTCAGCCGGGAACTGGGATACGGCAACTGGTTGCGCAACAGTTTCATGTTGGACGATTCTTCCACCCGCGGCTTCAACTGTTTATACAGATAGTTGGCCGTCAGAAAGCCGCGCGTCTCGGTGTACTGGCGCTCGATAGCCCCGGTTTCCTTGAGGATAAAGAGCTTCACCAGTTGCTCGGTCTGCTCGCGCGTCAGCTCCGGCACCGGCTTGCCGTTGGCCTTGGCCTTCATTTCGGCATTCAACTTCACCTGGGCGTCGGTGAGAATCTTCTCCAGGTTCTCGCGCATCTTCAACGCGCCGGCCTCCCAGCCCTGCTTCAACTCGTCGTAACGCCACTGCTTGTCCGGCGGAATCTGGTTACCGGCGCCGTGCAGGAAGTTGGTGATCACCCAACGCGACGGGAACTCCGGTGTGCGTACCGTCTTGCCGGTAAAGGTGGCCTTCGGATTCACCACCCAATCCGCATACTGGTAGCATCCGGCAAAGGCTCCCAGCGCAATCTGGTCTTCCTGGTTCAGCCGCTTCCACCAGAGGAAGAACAGTGCCATGCCAAGAACGCCCTGGCCGAGCGTCAGCACCGCGCCGATGGCTTCACTGGCCGCCCCCATCAGGCCGAACTCGGCGATCAGGCCGATGGTGTTCAACGCGCTGTCGCTCACCCAGCTGTACTGGTTGAGGAAGCGGTTCACTTCGCTCGGATCGATGTCGAAGGCCTCCGCCAACTGCTTCACCTGCTCCTCGGTTAGACCGGGAGGCGGTACGGGCTCGCCCGGCTTCGGCACGGGAACCGGCGCCGGCGCGGCCTTCGGCAGGAAGATCTTCTCGCCGCCCTTGAACGCGCAGTTCATCCCATCCGCCGCCGTGGGGCAGTTGAAGAACTTCACCAGGTACCAGTTCACTTCCTTCGGATTGCGGGTCTTGAAGTTGAACTCGATGATGCGCCAGGGGTCGGGCTCGCCATTGGCTTTGCGGATTCCCTTGCGCTCGGCGATCTGCGTGAAGCTTTCGCCGAACCGGCCTTTGTTCAGCACCTCCACGGGTTCGCCACCCTGCGGGGGCCAGGTCACTTTCGAAGCGGGTTCTTGGGTCAGGGGCATGTTGGAATCTCCTCTGACCCCAGACTACGGTGCAGCTCGTGACGGAACGTTGGGAGTCTGTAAAAGGTTTGTGAAGCCGCTATCTCAGATGTACGGGCTGGGTGAACGCCCCGTTTCCGGCCGAATCCCAGGCCGCGAACCGCACCCACTTCTTCCCCGCCGCGTCGAACGGAATACGGAAGCGATTGGTGCCGAACGCAGCCGTATCGGTGGCCGGCACCACCTGGCGATTCACCGTCTTCCCGTCGCCCCACACCAGTTCGACGAACTCCAGGGGAAACGTCCATTCCACCTCGGCGCTCATCACGCGAGCCGCGCCAGTGCCTTCGATGCGCGCGTCCTTGAGTAGCACCTCGCCGCTGGTGACGAAGAAGTCGCCCCGCCGCATGGCGTTCAATACGGGCGACCAGTCTTCGTCAAACCCCGGCACGCGGTCGAGCTTCACGTAGTTCACAATGAGGTGGCTGAAGGTATCGTCTTCGGGCACCTTCTGGTAGGTGTCTCCTTCGGCGATCATGTACTTCGGAGAGCCCCAGTTGTTCATATCGTCCAGCGTGCCGAAGCAGCGCACCTCGCACAGGCGCTGCTGGCTGTGGTCCACCGGCAGCGACTGGAAGCTGCCGCCGAGATAACGGTCGCTGCGGAAGTGGGCCGTATCCTTGATGGCGTCGGGGAAGCCGGTAGAACCTTTAGTGCGCGGGTGCGCCTGCCACGCCAGCCCGCCGGCCTCGGTCAGCATCCGTAGCTCCTCTTCGGCATTGCCCACGTGATAGACGGTGCCGTATTGCGGGTGCTGTTCCACGAAGGGCGTCTGGCCCTTGCGCACGTGCGTCCAATAGACTGGCTTCGGAAAGACCATCGTGTAGTGGCCGCGGAAGTAGGCATCCGGCTCCTCGCCGGGCATGATCAGGAAGTCCTTATCCGAGTGGCGGCGGCAGCCGTCGAAGTACACCTTCTGCTCCTGCAGGCGTAGCGGCCCTTCATCTTTGGGGTGCCCGTCGGAGTGGAAGTCGGACATCATGGCGATATTCACACCGAGGGCGCGGAAGGTGGGCAGCCACGCCGGCTGCATGTCGATAGTGCCCGCATCGGCCAGCAGTTCGTTGAAGTGCGTATGGAAGTGGCTGATCGCCACCTTATAGCCCGGCAGAGGCTTGAACGTGTCGTCATGGGTGAACGCCATCACGGCCTTCTGGGCCGCCTCCGCTCCGCCCGCGCTGAGGTAGTAGTAGACGGCCATCCGCTGCCAAGTGCCCGCGGGCGCGTTGTACAGGGCGAAGTTGCCCGTGGCGAAGCTGCGGGCCTGATTCACGCGCCGGTTCCAGACCTCATCCGACACACCATAGGGCCGGAACATCTCTTCTCGATCGCCGTGTCGAACCCCGAACGCAAAACGGTTGTCCTTATCCTTGCGGTACCAGACGTAACCGAGGTTCAGCTCAATCTCGCGGGCAAAGAAGAACTTGTGCGGAGGAGGGAAGACGGCGATGGTACCGCCGCCCGTCTCGACCATCGCCAGCCGGTTGCGCGCCCGTAGCGCGACGGCATCGTCGTTGGGCGCCCCGCCAAACTCGTACTTCTGCCAGGCGCGGGCTACGTCCCGCCACACCACGCGGCTGGTATCGGTGACCGGCAGGCCAGCCAGCCCCGCGGCATACTTGTAGGCCACCGCCGGCTCATCGGTCTTCGCGATCGCTTCCTGGCGCAGCAGGTTTGCCCCGCGGTAAACCGTGAACTGCAAGCGTCCGTTGAAGATGCCCATTTCGAGGCCGTCGAAGGAGATCTCCAACCGCGCCCCGTCCGTCTTCACCACGCATCCCTTGCTGGCGAACGTCGCCTTCGCCACCCGCACCTCGGCGGCGCTGCGCGGCAGGCCGGGATTCGTGCGCAGCGACCCGGGCACCTGCAGCGGTGCGTCCCAGAACACGTTCCACTTCTCGCGTTCGAGCGCCGCCGCGTCCTGGTCGATGCCCAATTCCTTCATCGGCGACAGTTGCTGGTTCGAGATCCGCCGCACGCCGGACTTCACCTCGAACTCCGGCCGCAATCCGGCCGCGAGCCGCTTGCCTGCGATTGCCAGTTCCCTCACCACCGGCGTGCCGTTCTCGATGGCAAACACGGCGCGCAACGGCGTCCGGTCCCCGGTCCAGGCGACCTCCAGATTGTCGCCTGCCACCCGTGCCTGCAGGCCGGACTGGGCTTTATAGCCGCTCAGGTCGCAGGTGAGGGCGCCTTGAAGAAGGACAGGAGCGCACAAGAGGAGGAGAATCCGCATGGTAGCCATGCATTCTATCGCTCCGGACGGCTGGTGCGTGCATCTTACAATAGGAATAAAGGTCCTTTTGTCCCGCCTGTAATGATTGAACTCCACGATGTTTCGAAGACGTTTGAGGGCAAGCGTCAAGTCCTTGCGCTCGATCACATAGATCTCCGGATTGCCAAGGGGGAGATGGTATCGCTGGTGGGGCCGTCGGGCTCCGGCAAGTCCACGCTGCTCAACCTCATCGGCGGGCTGGACCACCCCAGTAGCGGCGATATCGTCATTGATGGCGAGCGCCTGTCTACTGTCTCCGACGACCAGTTGACCCGCGTGCGGCGCGACAAGATCGGCTTTATCTTCCAGTTTTTCAACCTGCTGCCGACGCTGAGCTGCCTGGAGAACGTCAGCCTGCCGCTGCACCTGCGCGGCTGGAAGAAGCAGAAGGCGCACGAGCGGGCGCGGGAACTGCTGGATCTGGTCAAGCTGGGCAAGCGCGTGGAGCATCTGCCCGAAGAGCTATCCGGCGGCGAGCGCCAACGCGTCGCCATCGCCCGCGCGCTGTCTATCTTCCCCCCGATTCTATTGGCGGACGAGCCTACGGGCAACCTGGATTCCCATACCGGCGCGGAGATCCTGAAGCTCATCCGCGACCTCCATGAACGGCTGAACGCCACCATTCTGATGGTGACGCACGACAACGGCGTGGCCGAAAGCTGCCAGCGCACCATTCGCCTCCGGGACGGCGTGATCGTCGAGGATATCCGCCGATGATGTTGCTGCGGCTGCTGACGCTGCCCTACGTCCGCAAGCACCTGCTACGCACGGGCCTGACCGTCGCCGGCGTTGCGCTGGGCGTCCTGGTGTTTGTCGGCATGCGCACCGCCAACGATTCGGTTCTCTACGGCTTCCAGCAAACTGTCGACCGCATTGCGGGGAAAGCGCAACTGCAGATCACGTCCGGCGAGGGCGGCTTTCCCGAGGAAGTGCTGGAGCGCGTGCAGGCGATGGAGGAGATCAACATCGCCGTCCCGGTGATTGAGGCGCAGGTCAAGACCGGGCTGCGGGGTCAGGGCAATATCCTCATCCTGGCCGTCGATATGACGGGGGACCGCAGCCTGCGCAGCTATGAGATCGAGGAGGGCGAGGACGCGGTGGTGGATGATCCGCTGGTCTTCCTGGCGCAGCCGGATTCGATCATCCTCACCCGCGACTTCGCCCAGCAGAACGGCCTGACCGTAGGCAAGAAGGTCGGCTTCGACACCATGGTGGGCCCGAAGAGCTTCACCATCCGCGGCATCATGAAGCCTGGCGGATTGGCGAGCGCCTTCGGCGGGAACCTGGCCGTGATGGACATCTACGCCGCGCAGCATGCCTTCGGGCGCGGGCGGTCTTTCGACCGCATCGACCTTTCCCTGAAGGAAGGCATTACGCTGGAGCGGGGCCGCGCGGCCATCGAGAAGGTGCTGGGCGCCGGCTACCAGGTCGAGCCCCCCTCGCAGCGCGGCAAGCAGTTCGAGACGATCTCCAAGCTGTTTGCGATCGCGGCGTCGCTCAACAGCCTGTTTGCGCTACTGATCGGGCTGTTCATCATCTACAACACGTTCTCGATCGCGGTGGCGCAGCGGCGTTCGGAGATCGGCATCGCCCGCGCGCTGGGCGCATCACGATCGCAGATCCGCAACCTGTTCCTGCTCGAGAGCGCGCTGCTGGGGCTGACCGGCAGCCTGACTGGCATCGCCGGCGGCCTGTTGATGGCGAAAGGCATGGCCAGCTATATCGGGCGGTTTCTGGGGGATCTGTACGGCGTTGCCCAGCACACCGAAGGCTTGGCGTTGAATCCCAAGACGCTGCTATTGGCCGTCGGCGTTGGTGTCCTGACCAGCATGGTGGCGGCCTGGATCCCGGCGCGCGACGCCGCCCGTATTGATCCGGTGAAGGCGCTGCACAAGGGCTCGTATGAGAGCATCACGGCAGCGGAGAATCGATGGCGCCTGCTGAGCGCCGGGGCATTCGTTGCTATCGCGGTGTTCTGCCTGGTGACGGGCGGTACCTCCGGCCCGAAGCTCTACATCGGCTACTTCTCGGTAGTGGCGGCGTCGGTGTTGGCCACGCCGATACTGGTTCGTGGGCTGGTGCTAGGGTTACGGCCTGTGCTGCGCCTGCTTCTTCCCGTCGAAGGGGCGCTGGCGGCCGACAGCCTGATGCAGTCGCCACGCCGCACGTCGGCTACGGTGGCGGCGGTGATGCTGTCGTTATCCCTGGTGGTTGGGCTCGGCGGCATCGCCGACGCCAGCTACGCCTCGATTCTGGACTGGGTGGAGTCGGTGGTGAACCCCGACCTGTTCGTCGGTACCAACGAGCAGATCAGCGAACGCAGCTTCCGCTTCCCCGCCTCGCTCGGCGAGGAGATCCGCAAGCTGGACACCGTCGATGAGGTGCAGACCGTCCGCTCCACGCGCGTGAACTACCGCGGTACGCCCGTGATGCTGGTGGCTATCCCGATGCTACAGGTGCAAGGCCGCGTGAAGCCCAAGGTGATCGCCGGCCCACCTAACGTCTTCGAGGCCGCGGCGCGCCAGCAAGGCGTCATCCTGGGCGACAACCTCGCCCTGCTGCAGAATCTTCAGGTGGGCGACATCATGGAGATCTCTTCGCCCAGCGGCCTGCTCAAGCTGCCCGTTATCGCCATCACGATCGATTACTCCGACCAGCTTGGCGCGGTGCTGATGGACCGCTCGCTCTACCTCCAGCATTGGAAAGACGACACGGCGAACGTCTTCCGCATCTATCTGAAGAAGGGCGTGACCCCGGAGGCGGGCAAGCAACAGATCCTGATGCGCTTCGGGAACCAGAACCGGCTGTTCGTGATGACCAACCAGCAACTGCGCGACTACATCGTCAAAGTCACCGACCAGTGGTTTGGGTTGACCTATATGCAGATCTTCGTGGCGGTGCTGGTGGCGACGCTGGGCATCGTGAACAGCCTGACGGTGTCGATTACGGACCGCCGCCGCGAGCTGGGAGTGTTGCAGGCTGTGGGCGGATTGCGCCGCCAGGTGCGCCAGGCCATCTGGATGGAGGCGGCCGGCATCGGCCTGGTGAGCGTGATTCTGGGGCTCGCCCTGGGCGGTCTGATTTTGTACTACTACCTGGGCATCATTCGCGAAGACATGGCCGGCATCCGCCTGGAGTACGTCTACCCCGTGAAGATTGCCCTGCTGCTGGCGCCCACGATGCTCGCGGTTTCCCTGCTGAGCGCGCTCGGCCCGGGAGAAGCGGCGGTGCGCGCATCGCTGGTGGAGGCTTTGGAATATGAGTAAGCTCGCGTTATTTTTGGCAACGGCCGCGGTGGCCGCCGCGCAGGACGCGCGCCAGATCATGCAGGACCTGCAGAACCGGCAGAAGTCCGATTCGCAACGGTACCAGGGCTGGCTGCGCGTGGCTGACGCGAAGAACAAAATCACCGGGAAGCGCTGGACTTATGACCGTATCGGCACCGCGGGCCAGAGCAAGGTAGTGATCCGCTTCACCGAGCCCGCGGAAGTGAAGGGGGTGGCGCTGCTGGTGGTAAACCATCCCGAGCGCGCCAGCGATCAATGGATGTGGACGCCGTCGCTGCAGAGGGACCGCCGCATCGCCTTCCAGGACCGCTCCACGCGCTTCTTCGGCACCGACTTCAGCTTCGAGGATTTGGAGGAGCGCGACGTCGACCAGTATGACTACAAGCTGCTGGGAAGCGAGCGGATGGGCGGAAAGGACTGCTGGAAAGTGGAGTCGCGGCCGCGCAAGACCAAGCCCTCGCAATACACGCAGGGGCACATTTGGGTGGAGAAAGAGCGCCTGGTGATCCTGCAGATCGAGAGTTTCAAGGGCGACAACCTCATCCGCCGCATCAAGTACGGCGACTATCAGAATGTCCAGAAGATCTGGACGCCGTTTCAGATAGAAGTGGAGGACATTGGCCGCAAGAGCCGCACGACGTTGCGCACCGAGAAGTTGGAGTACAACGTGCCGATGAAGGACGAGCAGTTCACCTTGCAGGCTTTGCGTCGCGAATCATGAAGTGGTTGTTGTTTTGGATCGCAGCATCGGCGTGCGCGCAGGATTTCACGCATCGCGGCTATCTGGAGTTCCGGGGTTTGGGCTTTCCGTACACGGTACCCGGCGATAGCAGCCGGGGCATTGGAGAGGCCATCCTGCGATGGGACGCCAGCTACAAGATCAACGGCGTATTGCGGCTGAATGGCGCGATTGATACTCGCACCGATACGCACCGGCAGGTGGAGCGCGATTTGCGGATCGACTGGCAGGACCGCAGCCTGCGGCGTCCGGCCTTGTCGCTGCGGCGGTTCAGCGCGCAGTATTCGAAGTCCGGATTGACGGTGGAGTTAGGGAAGCAGTTCATCCGCTGGGGGAAGGCCGATATCCTGAACCCCACGGACCGCTTCGCGCCGAAGGACTTTCTGGAGGTCATCAACTATGACTTCCTGGGGGTGCTGGCGGCGCGCGCCACGTATGAACGCGGCGCCCATACGTTTGATCTGGTCTATACGCCGCGCATGACGCCCAGCCGCAGCCCGCTGACGAACCAGCGCTGGGTGGGGACTCCTATCGACGCCACTGGCTATGATGTCCGCGATCGTGGCCCGGTCTATCCCGGCGGGGGGCAGGTGGGCCTGCGCTGGAACTACCTGGGGCGAGGCTTCGAGTTCTCCACCAGCGTGTTTGAGGGCTACAATCATCTGCCCAATATCGACCTGCGATTTGGGCGGGGGATTCCGATTCCGGTGGAGGTGCGGCGCGTGTTCCCGCGGCTGCGTCTGTATGGAGCCGATGTCGCCGTCCCGCTGCGCTGGTTCACGGTGAAGAGCGAGGCGGCGCTGTTTACGTCGTCGGACCGGAATGCGGATGAGTTTCTGCTGTATGTGTTGCAACTGGAGCGTCAGCAGGGGGAATGGAGCTTCGTGGGCGGGTATGCGGGGGAGTGGGTTACCAAGAGTCTGAATCCGTTCTTCTTTTCGCCGGATCGGGGCATTGCGCGGACGTTTCTGGGGCGCGCGGGGTATACGATTGACGTGCGGCGGTCGGTGGCGCTGGAGACGGCCATCCGGCAGAGCGGCGCCGGAGCGTATGTCAAAGGGGAGTATTCACAGACCTTTGGGCAGCACTGGCGGGCGACGGCGGGATTCGTGGCGTTGGCGGGGGAGGAGCGGGATTTTCTGGGACAGTATCGGCGCAATAGCCATGTGCTGGTGACGCTGCGGTACAGCTTTTGAGGGATCAGCTTGGCTCACCCGGGTGTACCAAAGCGCAAGGCTCACAAAGAAAAACAGATCACCTTGCGGTGCACGCCGCGGCTGCCTGCTGCCCCGTCCGAATACAATCCGGAATCCCAATCCCCCCATAAGCATTCCCCGCCAAATGAATCCCCCCCAGCGCCTTCACCCTCGTCTGCGCTTGCCCCATCCGGTTCCCATGCCCCAACGTATACTGCGCCATCCCCCGGTGCCAGCGGTTAATCCGCACGTGGTCCGGCTGCTCCCTTATCCCCAACATCCTTCTCAAGTCGTACATCACCGCCTCCAACATCACCTCGTCCGGAGCATCCAGAATCGCCTGCCGTCCCGCCCCGCCCAGAAAGCAGCGCAGCACGTTATACCCCTCCGGAGCCCGGTTCGGAAACTTGTTCTGCACGATCGTCAACGCCCGTAGCGTCCGCCCTTCCACCCTCGGCACCAGAAACCCAAATCCCCGCAACGGCCGCTGCAATCGCCCCGGCCGGTACCCCAACGCCACCGTCGCCGACGACGAATAGTCCACCGTCTCCAATAGCCGGGCCGCCTCCGGATCCAGATGCCGGAGCAAAGCGCCGCTAGCATACGCCGGCGCCGCCAGAATTACCTGCGACGCCGCCAGCCATTCCTTGCCCACCCGCACCCGCCAACCCACCCCAGTCTCAGCCCGATCCAGCGCCTCCACTTCCCCCGTCACCCGCCGCACCCCGTCCAATTTCGACTCAATCGCCGCCACCAGGCTCCCCAACCCGCGCCGCAGCGTCTTAAAAAGCGATTCCCCGCCCCCCTTCGGCATATGCTTTCGAGCCGCCAAAGCGCCCTTCGTCAGGCTGCCGTACTTCCGTTCCATGTCGACAAACCGCGGCAGCACCGCATCCACGCTCAGCGCCTCCGCCGTCCCCCCGTACACCCCGCTCAGCAGCGGATCCGCCAGATAATCCACCGTCTCCTGCCCATAATGACTACGAATGAACTCCGCCACCGACCGTTCCGTTGACTCCGCGGCTGGTCTGCGAAAGAAATCCAGCCCCATACGGACCTTCGTGCCCAAACTCAGTAGCGGGGTGAAAATCATCGGTGGAATCTTCGTCGGGATCATCATCATGAGCCCGTCCGGCATCTCCATCAGCCGCCCATGTTTCCAGATGCTGGTGGACCGCAGATGATCGTTGGAGGAAATCAGATCATCGCCCAAACCCAGTTCGCGCGCCAGCGCCTGGGCTTCGGGCTTCACGGCCAGAAAGCTGTCCGGACCCCCTTCGAGAACGCAGTTCTCCCAGGAGCCGGTTTCAATCACACCGCCTAATCGCGGCCGCTTCTCAATTAAGGTGCACGGCTGACCGGCCTTTGCCAGCGCATAGGCCGCCGACAGGCCGGATATCCCGCCGCCGACTACCGCGATCACGGCCGATAGTCTCTCACGATCTGCACCACGGCCTTCACGTTCTCCACCGGCGTCTCCGGCAGAATACCGTGGCCGAGATTGAAGATGTGGCCAGGCCGCGTCCCGGTCCGCTTCAGCAGCTCATGGACGCGCGCCTTCAACTCGGGCAAGGGCGCGAACAACACCGCCGGATCCAGGTTGCCCTGCACCGCCGACCGGTAGCTGATGTCCATCCACGCCTGGTCGATGTTGATGCGCCAGTCTACCCCCATCACATCGCCACCGGCCGCGTGCAGTTCCTTGAAGAAACCGGCCGCGCCCGTGCCAAAGTGAATCACCGGTACCGACGACGAACGGATCCGTTCGATCAGCGCCCGCGAGTAAGGAGCCACGTAACGCACGTAATCGTCCGGGCCAAGCGCGCCCACCCAGCTATCGAATACCTGGATCGCGCGAGCGCCGGCGCCCACCTGCATCAGCGCAAATGGCCCCAGCACATCGACGATCTTGCCCATCAAGCGGCGCCACAGCACCTCATCGCGATACATCATCTGCTTCGTCCGCAGGAACGTACGCGACGGGCCGCCTTCAATCATGTAGCTGGCCAGCGTGAACGGAGCGCCCACGAAGCCAATCACCGGGATGCGGCCGCCCAGCGCGCGCACCACCATCTGGATCGACTCGCCGACATACGCCAGTTCGTCCGTATTGGAAATCGACAACGTATCGACGTCGTGCGAGGTGCGCACCGGGTTGTCGATCGACGGCCCCTCACCCGAGATGAAATCGAGCTTCAGGCCCATCGGTTCCACCGGCAGCAGCAGGTCGGCGAAAATGATCGCCGCGTCCACGTCCAGCGCTTCCACCGGCTGCAGTGTGACCGCGGCGGCCAGATCGGGGCGCTTGCAGATCTCGAGGATCGAATGCTTGGCCCGGATCTCCCGGTACTGCTTCATGTATCGTCCGGCCTGCCGCATAAACCACACCGGCCTTACATCCGTAGGCCGGCGCCGGCAGGCGTCTAAAAAGCGGCTTGTCATTGGAGCCATCCGCATGGTTCCGATCCTTGTTTGTCTTCGCAGAGATAGAAACGGAAATCCTTTTTAATCCGGGGATTTCGGTTTCGGAGTTGGGCCAGCCACGGGCGGCCATTAATAAACGCAGGCTTGGTCCACGCCTCCGAATCGAGGGTTTTCGGGGCAAGGACCGATACCGACAGCATCCCCTGGGCCGGAAAGCCCGTCCGTGGATCCATGATATGGCTGTAAACCTTGCCTTCGGCCCGGAAGAACTTCTCCGACGTGCCGGAGGTGGACATGGACGTGTCCTTCAGAAAAACAACGGCAACTTCTTTCAATAGATCGCGCGGGTGCCGGATCGAAATCTTCCAGCCCTCCGGGTCGTTGGGCGGTGCGCCCATGGCGTAGATGCTGCTCTGCCCGGCTGAAACGAGCGCGGCCTGAACCGAGCCGGACGTGCGCAGAATGTCCACCATGCGGTCTACCGCGTATCCTTTGCCGATGCCGCCCGGATCGAATCCCATGCCCTCCCGGTTGAACTTCACCGTTCGGGCCACCGGATCGAGCTGCACCTTTTGATAGCCAACCCGCCCCAAAATGCCGCGGATCTCCGCGCGGTGAGGCAGCCGGCCGGAACCTTTATAAAAGCCCCAAATCTTCATCAGGGGCCCCACTGTGATATCGAACGCCCCTTCGCTTTCCTGGCTGTAACGCAGGCAGGCACCGAGCACGGCGAAGAGTTCTTCGCTGACCTTCACCGGCGCTACCCCGGCATCCCGGTTCACCCGGCTTAATTCGCTGTCGGCACGGTAGTTGGACAGCATACGGTCAAGGCGGCGCACCTCTTCAAAGGCTTCGTCCACGGTTGCCAGCATCCTCGATCGGTCTTCCCCGTACGCCACGACCGTGTAAACCGATCCCATGGCGTCCAGAGATTGTTCCAAACGCAGGACTTCCCCCGCTAACAGTGCCAGGGGGCTGGCTCCAAAGATCAAAGTTAGCACAAGAGGTTTCACGGTTTCGGTTTTTTTTCTGAATTTTCCGTCGGTTCCGTGTCGCGTGGCCGCCCTTTACGGATTTTCCGCAGGATATGCTGTACGCGGTCCTGTACGCCCGGAGACAGGGCCGCCTCAAAGCGCAGTTCCGGCACCCGGAACAACTCCAGCCGCGCGGCGATCTCACGCCGCAGGAATGACTTAGCATTCAGCATCGCCTGCAGCGCCGCGTCCTGGGACGCCGCATCCCCCGGAATGGCCAGTTGCACCGATGCGATCTTCGAATCGGGGCTGAGATGGATATCGGCCACCGTCACGCCTTGCAGCCTGGGATCGGCCAATTCAAAGGCGATCATCTCCGATAGTTCTTCGCGCAAGGCCTCGGCGACACGCTGGTTGCGCCTTGGGTCCATATCTGATTGCGAGTCTAGCAACTCGGGCCGGGAAAACCTAGCTTTCTACTCGATCCACTCCACCCCCGACCCCGTCAGTGCCCCGCCCAGGAAATTCGCGGCGTCGTTCTCCACCGACTGCAATACTTTCTCGGCATGCTCCCGCTCGCCCGAGACCGTCACCGCCGCCAAAACCGCGTGTTGCCAGCTCTCCTGGCCCGCGATCTCCGCCACCGCGACGTTGAACCGGTGCCGGAGACGGTCCTTCAACCCCTTCACCACGCTGCGCTTATCCTTCAGCGAATGCGAATCCTCCACCACGATCTCCAGCGTCAGTACTCCGATTACCGGCATCATTTTGATTATCCTCAAAGGAATGCTTCCGGTTGTGCTCTCTCTTGTCCTCGGCCTCCCCGCCGCCTCGGCCCAACCCGCCGGGTTGCTGGAACACCCCGCCATTCGCCAGGCGCTGGACTACCTCCGCGCCAACCACGAAACCCACCTCGACAAACAGGTGCGCATCGCCGAGATCCCCGCCCCCACCTTCCACGAGGCCGAACGCGCCAAGTTCCTCGAACAGGAGTTCCGCCGTATCGGATTGAAGAACGTCGAGATCGACAAACAGGGCAATGTGCTCGGCTGGCGCCCGGGCAAGCTCGACAAGGCGCTGGTGATTGCCGCCCACCTCGACATCTCCTTCGCCCCCGGAGTGAATACCAAGGTCCGCAAGGAAGGCGGACGCTGGCACGGACCGGGCTTGGCGGACGACAGCCGCGGACTGGTCGCGCTGCTCGCCATCGCCGAGGCGCTCGACCACGCGAAGATCCGCACCAACCGCACCCTCCTGTTTGTCGCCAACGTCGGCGAGGAAGGACTCGGCGATCTCAACGGCGTCAAGTACCTCTTTAAAGAGAGCCCCCACCGCACCCGGCTGGACTCCTTCATCTCGATCGACGGTGCCAGCCCCGCCCGCATCACCACCGGCGGCACCGGCGTGAAGCGCTACCGCATCACCCTGAAAGGACCCGGCGGCCACAGCTACGGCAACTTCGGCCGGGCCAGTACGATCCACGCCGCCGGGCGCATTGTGACCCGCCTGGCCTCCCTCGATGTGCCGCGCGCCCCCAAAACCACCTACAACGTCGGCAAAATCGAAGGCGGCACCGCTATCAATGCCATCGCCGAAACCTGCACCCTCGAGATCGACCTCCGCTCGGAGAATCCCGGCGAACTCGACAAGCTGGAAGTCAAGATGCTCGAGGCCGTGCGCCTGGGCGTCGATGAGGAGAACGGCTTCCGCCAAGCCACCGGGCCCAACGCCATCACGGCCGGCCCCAAGTTAGTGGGTCTGCGTCCGGCCGGACAGACTTCCTCCGATCAGCCGCTGGTGAAAGCCGCCGTCTGGGCCTCGCGCGCCACCGGGCACACCCCTTCCCTCGGCTACTCCAGTACGGATTCGAATCTGCCCATCAGCCTGGGTATTCCCGCGGTGACGCTGGGCGGCGGCGGCCGGTCCGACAATGCCCACTCGCTGGACGAGTGGTTCGAGCCCGCCGATGCCTGGAAGGGGCCGCAAACCGTCTTGTTGACCGTACTCGCTTTCGACCAGATGTAACCTACTGCGGGTAGGCGATCAGCGCGCCCGCGAAGCCATCTGGCGCGATATGCTCCAGACGCCCATAGCCAATGCCCGTCAAATAGTCCTTGCACAAGTTGTGCAGTCCGGCGCATTCGCCCCCCAGAAAGTCGTGCGTATCCAGCATCAGGCCCGGCCGGTACCGGCGCAGCGTCTGTTCCGCACCCTGCAGCACCCGCAGCTCCGCCCCTTCCACGTCGATCTTCAGGAACGAAGGCGGACGATGCCCCTCTTCCACAAACCCGTCGATGCTGACGGCCTTCACCACCAACGAACCGCTGGCGGAGAGGTGACCGGCCATCATCCCCGGACCGGGGTCGAAATGCATTTGACCCTCGCGGTCGGAAATCGCGCACTGCAGCGGCTGCACGTTGTGCAAGGCGTTCCGCTCCACATGCCGCGCCAGATTCCGGAAGTTGGAGGGCAGCGGCTCAAAGGCGTACACCTGCCCGCCGTTACCCACCCATCGCGACGCGTGCAACGTATGATAGCCAGCCTGCGCCCCAACGTCGTAGAACACGCTGCCTGGCTCCATCATCGCCTTCATCTGGTCCAGACGGTCCCGCTCATACACGCCAAGCCAGCAACGCAGGACGCTGGAATCCACCACCCACCGCATGCCCCGCGCCGGACCGCTCAGGATCGGCAGAGCCAGCGACTCCGGCAGGAACTGTAACGGCGCCCGAACGATCTTGCTGACAAACATCGCTAAGATAGTGCCGGACGCCGGGCATTCTTCTCAGCCCGCCGATCAGCCGCCGAAGGTTTCCACCTCTCCGGTCCCGGCGATATCCTCCACCTGGCTGCCGTGCGAATCCAGGTGATGGGGCAGGGTCCCCCGCATGTTGATTTGTTCATCGGTCGGCCGGTGCTCGTCGTAATCGGCCATCAGCGGATTGGCGGCAAGCAGATGCTGATCTCGGCAATCTTCCGGCGGATTAGCTGGCTTCATCGCGTTACTCCCTTGGCCTCCAGAATACGCCCGATCTTCAGACCTGAGACAACTTTTTGTGGCCCCCGTTGCCCGCCTACGTAAACTGCTGATTCCATTACCGCCCCACCGCGACCGCAACGACCGCGACCGCGCAAGGGAGCGGGTGCCTTAGGTTCTTTCACAACCCCGAGGGAGCGGGTTCTGCCGGTTATCCAAGCTGTTGGTTCAACGTGCGCCAGGCCCGCGCGGGCCTGCTCCCATCTCGTGTTCGTGGCTCCTGTAAGAGCCGCCCGCGGGCCGCGCCGTTACGCCTACAGGAACATGTCCTTAACCTTTTCGAGCAGACCTTTTTCCTTCGGCTCATTCTCGGTCGGCAGGACTTCCTTCAATTGCTCCAGCAGTTTGCGCTGTTCCCGCGTGAGTTTGGTGGGAGTCTTCACTTCCACATGCACCCACAGGTCGCCGCGCCCGCCGCCATTCAAGCGCGGCATGCCCATGGCACGCAGGCGGATGCGATCCCCGTGCTGCGTGCCTTCCGGCACCTTGACGCTCTGCAGCCCGTCGAAGCTAAGCAAGTCCACCTCCGTGCCCAGCGCCGCCTGCGCGAAGTTCACCGGCACCACGCAATGCAGTTCGTCCTCATGGCGTTCAAAGACCGGGTGATCCTTCACGCGGATCACCACGTACAGGTCGCCCGGCGGGCCGCCATTGGCCCCCGGCTGCCCTTCCTGGGTCAGCCGCAGACGCGTGTTGGTGTCCACCCCCGGCGGAATGTTCACTTTCAGCTTCCGCTCACTGCGCTTGTACCCCTCGCCCTTGCATTCCGTACACGGCCGCTTGATCACCTGGCCCCGCCCGCCGCACTGCGTACAGGTGCGCCGGATAGAGAGGAACCCCTGCTGGTAAATCATCTCGCCCCGGCCATGGCAGGCCTGGCACGCCGACATGCCGCCCGGCTCCGCGCCGCTCGTACTACATCGCCCGCAGGGCTCCAACCGCGGCACCAGTAGGTCCGCCGTCTTCCCCCTCACGGCCTCTTCCAGGTGGATCTCCAGGTCGAACCGGACATCCTCGCCGCGCTGGGCGCGATTCGGATTCCCTCCCCGCCGCCCGCCAAAGAGGTCGCCAAACCCGAACAAATCGCCCAGAACATCGCTGAAATCGGCGAAAATCGTCGGGTCGAAGCCCGCCGGACCGCCAGCCGCGCCCCCCTGTAACCCCTGGTGCCCAAAGCGGTCGTATGCGGCCCGCTTCTGCCCATCGGTCAGAACGCCATAGGCTTCCGCCGCTTCCTTGAACTTCTCCTCGGCTTCTTTGTTGCCGGGATTCCGGTCTGGGTGATACTTCAGGGCCAGCTTGCGATAGGCGGATTTCAACGCCTGTTCGTCGGCCTCTTTCGCAACTCCGAGAACCTCGTAATAATCGCGTTTCTCCGCCATCCTCATTGTTTCTTTCCGCTCCGCTGGCTCAGGGGCGCACCGATACCTTTACCATCGCCGGCCGCAGCAGCTTTCCCTTGAAGTTGTAGCCCTTTTGGTACTCCTCCAGGATAGTGTCTTCCTCCACCTCTTCGGTGGGAGCCTTCTGGACCGCATGATGCAGATTCGGATCGAACTTCTGGCCCTCACTCTCAATCGGAGCCAAGCCCAGTTTCTTTAGGGCCTCCAGCAGCCGCTGGTAGATCATTTCCATGCCCCGCGTATACTCATTCTCCACCGACTTCACCTTCAGCGCCCGCTCGAAGTCGTCGACGATCGGCAGCAGCGCTTCCACCGCGCCAACCGCGGCGTAATCGGCGAACTCCATGCGCTCCCGCTCCGAACGCTTGCGATAGTTGTCGAATTCGGCCTGCCGCCGTAGCAACAGTTCCTGCAACTCGGCCTTTTGCGCCGCCAGTTGGTCCCGCTCGGCCGTCACCGCCGCCAGCGAGTCCGTCGCGTCACTCACGTCTACCCGATCGCCCGGAGCATCTTCATTCGATGCGTCGACAGGGGGATTCTGAACTTCTTCCATATCTCTTCCAGCCTAACAGACGATATTGAAAAACCCGCCCGGAGCGGACGGGTGCTAAACTACCGTGCCCTGCAGCGCCCGCCCCACGTGATACACGGCGGTCATCACGCGCTCATAATTCATCCGCATCGGCCCCAGCACGGCAATCTTCGCCGAGACGCCGCTCGGCAGTTCCACCGTCAGCCCGATCAGCGACAGTTCGTCCATGCTCGGATGCACTTCCCCCAGCCCCACCTGGACTCCCACCTCGCCGTTCGCTTCCAGAAACCGGTTCAGCAACTGCAACACCCGCCGCTTTTCCTCCAGCGTCTGGAACAACTCGCGCATCTTCTCGCGAGTCAGATGCAGATCCACCCCCACCAGGTTCGACGCGCCGTCGGTATGCAGCGTGGGGGTCTGCGAAATCTGCAGCATCCCCTGCTCCACCAGCATGTTCACCCGCTGCAGCATGCGGTCGTACATCGCGCGGTCCTCTTCCAGCCGCCCTTCCAGATCCTTGCGGATGGCCGCGAACGTCCAGCCCGCGAAGTGCATATTGATGAAGTTGCGGAGGGTAGCCAGTTCGTCCTGCGAAAGATCCCGCTCCACGGTGACGATCTTATCCCGCACCATGCGGTCGCTCGTCACCACCACCATTAAAACCCGCCGGTCGCTCAGCCCGATCAGTTCCACCTGCTGTAGCGTCTGCGCCTCCGTGGGAATGGCGGCGGCGATCCCCATGCTGCGCGATACCTGCATCAGGACGTGCGAAACGCGCTCCACCTTCGCGTCCAGCGTCTCGACACTGCCAATCTCGTGCCGCAGCCGGGAGGTCTCCATGGTTCCGCCCCGGCCCACCTGCAGCAACTGCACAAACTCACGGAAAGCCAGCGCCGTGGGAATGCGGCCCGCCGAGGTGTGAGGTTGCGAAAGGTACCCGGCGTCACTTAAGTCCGCCATGATGTTGCGGATAGAAGCCGCGCTCAGATTGGTATGGCTGTACTTCGAAATGGTGCGGGAAGCGACCGGCTCGCCTGTGTCGACGTACTCCTGCACAATCGCGCAAAGGATCTCGGCAGCGCGCGGAGAAAGAGCGGATTGGCGGCGTGCCCCTCCGGACCTCATACCTGACTTTCATTGTAGGATGCTGAAAGCAAAGGGTCAAGTGGGCTGCCCAGGCGGAGCGCCCGCAACTGGCCGGGTTTTCTTTGCGCTTGGCGTCTTTGCGATTTGTTTTCGCGAGGGCACAGCGGCGCGGAGAACCCAGGATCCTACTTCCCCACATGGCACCCGAAACATCGCTGTTCCGCCGCGCTTAGCTTTCCGTTCGCCTTCCAAGCCTTAGCCCGTTTGTCATACTCGGTCCCAGGCAGCTTCGCTTCGATCATCCCGAAATACACCCTCGCATTGTCCTTATCCCCCAGCCGCGAATACGCATCGCCCAGCCCCAGCAGCAGTTGTCCCAGCGTATGCTCACTCATCTTGTCCAGATGATCCTTCTGCAAGTCGAAACTGTGCTGATAGTCCTCGACCGCCCGCTTCACCTCACTCCGAACGCGCTCATCCATCGGTTGAACCGCGGTGCCTGCCAATAATCCCGAGCCTCGCGGAATGCGAACCCCGATCTTATCCGGCGCCAGTTGGACCGCTTTGTCCATCTGCGCCATCGCCTTTCCATACAACTCCATCCCCTTGCCGCTATCCCCTTGCTGGAACGCCTGTCCGGCTTGGAAGTACAGCCCGGCGCCATGCCACACCAGCGCTTCGGCATGGTTCGGATCCGCCGCGATCGTCTCGGCGGCGGCCTTCATCCCCCGCCCAAAGGCCTCCCGGTCCCCTGCGAATCCGGCGAAGAAATCGTTGCGCACCTTGTGGTCAAAACGGTCGGCGGCCTCCACCAGCGCGGTTCCAAATCCCAAAGCGAAAGCGAGTCCCGCGACGCCAATCTTCTGTGTGCAAGTCAAGTTCATAACTCCTCTAGAATCCACCGTAACGGCACCGCCCCGCGAATGCGTGGCAAACTAGACCAGAACCCCAAACAACCGGACGAACGCCCCGTACGGCCGGACGAACTGCATGAACCGGCTCTCACTCTGGATCCCCGCGCTGTCCATGACCCTGGTCTCCCTGATCAGTTACATCGATCGCAACACGCTCGCCCTGCTGGCTCCCACCATTCTCAAGGAGACGGGCCTCTCGGCGGAGCAATACGGCTGGGTGATCTCCGCGTTTTCGGTCGCCTATATGGTGGGTAACCCCATCTGGGGGCGCCTCCTCGACCGCTTCGGGCTCCCGCTCGGTATGGCGGTCGCCGTCGGCTTCTGGACCCTGGCCTCCGTATCCCATGCCTTCGCCGCCGGCTTCTGGTCCTTCGCGCTGGCGCGGGCGGCCCTTGGCTTCGGCGAAGGCGCCACCTTCCCAGGCGGCCTGCGGACCGTTGTCCAAACGCTACCGGCCGAGTGGCGATCCCGCGGCATCGCCGTCGCCTACAGCGGCGGCTCGCTGGGAGCCGTCGTCACCCCCCTCATCGTCACTCCCGTGGCGGCCTGGTTCGGCTGGCGCGGCGCATTCTGGTTCACTGGCCTCGTCGGCCTGCTCTGGCTGGTGTGGTGGAGCGTCGTCAGCCGCCGGGAGGCCATCCGCCGCAATGCCGGACTTAGCGCCGCAACAACCCGCCCGAGCTTCGCCGATCCCAACCTCTGGAGCTTCATGGCCGTTTACGCCCTCGGCAGCATGCCGCTCGCCTTCGTCCTCTACAACACCTCTCTCTATCTCAGCCGCGTCTTTTCCATGACCCAGACCCAGATCGGAGCGCTACTCTGGATTCCGCCTCTAGGCTGGGAAGCCGGCTACTTCTTCTGGGGCTGGGTGGCCGACCGCGGCGGGCTGCGTTCGGCATCCATCGAGAAGTTCCGGCGCGCCTTCCTGATGCTGGCGTTGCTCAGCCTGCCGCTCGCCGTCGGCGCGCTGGTCGGATCGGTGCCGGTGTTGATGGCAATGCTGTTCTTCGCCATGTTCATCTCGGCGGGGTTCATCATCCTCTCGGTTGCCTTCGCCACCAGCACCTTCTCAACGGCCCATGCAGGCTTCCTCGCGGGATTAGGCGCGGGCTCCTGGTCGGCGTTCGTGGCGCTCGTGATGCCCCTCTTCGGCCGGCTCCTCGACGCACGCCAGTACGGCCTCTCCTTCCAGGTGGCCGCCGCCCTCCCGGCAATCGGCTACTTGCTCTGGCGCCTCCTCGCCCGCACCCGCACCGGGACAGATTCCGATCCCGGTCACAAGCCTTGTTTCTAATAGAATCAATACGTTACAAGGACTCCCCCAAGCCCCCCATGCTATGGTCGTCCCGTATGACTGACCAATCCGAACGCAATCGCGAGAA
>CAYLPH010000082.1:0-32456 GCA_964385495.1 uncultured Candidatus Solibacter sp. | reverse complement strand
TCATCTGGGCGACGGCGCCCATGGCCATGCTGTAGGCGATGTGGCCGCGGCCGAGGGCGGTAACGCTGGCGAGCGAGCCGATGTTGACGATGCTGCCGCTGCGTTGCTTGAGCATGCGGCGTCCGGCCTCCTGGCAGGCGCAGAAGCGGCCGAGAACGAGGTTGCGCCAGACCTGCTCGACATCTTCGAGGGCGATGTCTTCCGGTGGCGCCATGATGGATTCGCCGGCGACGTTGCCGAGGAAGTCGATGCGGCCGAAGTCGCGGTCAAGGACCTGGAAGATGTCGCGGATCTGTTGGGGGTGGGATACATCGAGCTGGGCGATGTCGGCGCGGCGTCCGAGTTTGAGGATGGATTCGGCGGTGGCGATGGCGCCGGTGAGATTGAGGTCGATGAGGAGGAGGTCGGCGCCGGCTTCGGCGAGGGCGAGGGCCATGGCGCGTCCCATGCCCTGCGCGGCTCCACTGACGACGGCGACTTTGCCGCTGAGATCAAACAGATTGCTCATAGTAGGATTCTTTTCGTTTCGTACGGACAAAGCTTACGATAATTCCGCCCAGGCAGTAGCAGCAGGCGAGGAAGAGAAGGCACTGGCTGTCGGTGGCGCCCTGGCCACGGATGAAGCCGATAATGTGGTTGCCGACGTAGCCGGCGAGGTTGCCGAAGATGTTGATGACGCCGATGCTGACGGCGGCGGCGGAGGCGGTAAGGGCAAGGGTGGGAAGGGCCCAGAAGGGCGGGGGCCACTGGTAGGCCAGAAAGCCGGTGAGGCAGAGCCACATCATGACGAGTGGGAAGGACTGCCCGCTAAGGGAAGACATCGCCAGCATGATGCCGGAGCCTGCCATGGCGGCGGCGCAGTGCCACTTGTGTTGGCCGTGGCGATCAGAAGCGAAGCCCGCGAAGAGGACGCCGGCGAGTCCGAAGAGATAGTAGAGGCCGCTGAAGGCGAGTGCCGCCTGATCGGAGCCGCCGGAGAGATTGCGGATGGTGGTGGGCAGCCAGAAGCCGAGGGCGTAGCCACCGGTATTGGCGGCGAAGATAGCGAAGGTGAGGAGCCAGACGTCGGGCATTTGGAGCGCTTCGCGGATGGAGAGCTTGCGGACGGCCTCCTTGGCTTTGGCTTCGGCGGCGAGTTCGGCTTCGAGGAAATCGCGCTCCTGTTGGGTAAGCCAGCGGGCGTGGCGCGGTCGATCGGGGAGGACGAAGAACGTCACAACGCCGAGTAACACGGCGGGAAGGCCTTCGAGGATGAAAAGCCACTGCCAGCCTTTCAAGTTGAGCCAGGTGACGTCCAGCAGCAGCGCCGAGACAGGCGCACCGACGGCCAGGCTTAAGGGGACGGCAACCACCAGGCCGGACATGGCGCGGGCGCGGAGGTGCGCGGGGAACCAGTGTGTGAAGTAGACGATGATGCCGGGAAAGAAGCCAGCCTCGGCGACACCGAGGACGAAGCGGGCGATGTTGAATTCGGTGGGAGTGGCGACGAAGGCGGTGGCGGCGGACACGAAGCCCCAGGTGACCAGGATGCGGGAGAACCATTTGCGCGCGCTCCAGCGTTCGACAAGGAGTGCGCCGGGGATCTCGAGGATGATGTAGCCGATGAAGAAGATGCCGATGCCGAGGCCGAAGACTTCGTCCGAGAAGTTGAGGTCCTTGGCCATGCGGAGTTTGGCGAAGCCGACGTTGGCGCGGTCGAGATAGGCGACCAGGTAGAGCAGGATCACCAGTGGCAGCAGGTGCCAGGCGACCTTGCGGCGCATTGTCGAGATCTGGGTGGCCGTCATTTAGGGGTTGAACTTGACGAAGTGGAAGCCGAAGCCATGGGCGCCGGCGCGGGCGTAGTAGGCTTTCGTGTCATGGCTGACGCCGAGCAGGATCTCATATTCGTGCGGGATGCCGCGGGCTTTCAGCCAGGGATGCAGGGCTTCGGAATCATCGAAGGCGACGTCCTTACTACCGATGATCAGGCGGATGCGCAGTTGGCCGAGGCGCGCGGAGTTGTGATGGGCGAGTTCGAAGACATCATCTTCGGCGGACCACCATTGTTGCAGTTTGGCAATCCAGGCCTGCTGCTCGGGGGTGATGCCGGCTAAGTAGCCGTCCAGCGGCAGGCGCTTGTAGGAGCCTGCGTAAGCGACAACGGAGTGGAACATCTCCGGGTACTTGAAGGCCAGCTTTAGCGCACCGTTAGCGCCCATGGACATGCCCTCCAGCATGCGGGCCTCGGGCGTGGCGATGGTGCGGAAGGTGGCGTCGATGTGGGGAATGAGTTCGCGGACGATCATGGTTTCCGGCATGACGTTTTGCGGTTTCCAGTCGCGATACTCGGTGCGGCGGCCACCGTTGGGGAAGACGAGGATGGCCGGTTCGGTAAGCCCGGCCTGGATGGCTTTCTGGTACTCCTCGGCCACCCAGATGGTGGAGGATTCATTGCCGCCGGCGCCGTGCAGCCAGTAGATGACGGGGTAACGTTTGGAGCCGGAGCTTTCGTAGTCTGGTGGGAGGTAGACGTTGAAGCCGACATCGCGATTCATGGAGGCGCTGCGGAGAATGCGATGCTGGACGCCCGCGGGTTTGGTGGCAGGCGGGTTGACCCAGGTGATGTCGAAGATTAATGGCTGGCGTTCGGCCAGGAGGGGGATAGCGAGGAGCGCAAGTAGGGGAAGCCGCATGAAGGGGATCCTTTCTAAGTGGTACGGGCGGTGCGTGGCGGGTTCACGAAGAGCCACAGGAAGGCGGACACCGCGGTCATGGCGACGCCCATCGAGAGAACGAAATTCCAATCGCCGGAGCGCTGCAGGACCCAGCCCATGAGCGCCGGGGAAGCGAAGCCCGCGCAGTTCGAGGCGGCATTCATGAGGCCGGCCACCGCGCCTCCGGAGGAGCCGCCAATGTCGATGGCGGAGGACCAGGCGGCGCCGAGATAGAGGTCGACCGCGCCGGCGGCACAGCCCATCAGCAGGGCCGCGAGTCCCGCCTGCCGGCACCAGATGCCGGCCGACATGAGGATCGCGGCGGTGCTGAGCGAGATGAGGCCGATGATGGTGCGGGCGCGGCGGTCATCGGTGCGTTTGCCGATGAGGTCGGTGAGGATGCCGCCCAGCCACGTGGAGCCGACGCCCAATAGAAACGGGATGCTGGCATAGTAGCCTGCCTGTTCGAGGGTCATGCCGCGGTTCTCGCGAAGGTAGGTGGGGAACCAGGTGATGTAGAACTGCCAGAGGAAGGTGGAGCCGAAGGCGGCGAGCAGCAGGCACCAGAGGCGCGTGGAGCGGAGGATGACATCCCAGGGCACCTTTTCGGCCTGTACCTTGGCGGCGGGCAGTCCGGCGCGGATCTGCTCTACTTCCTCCTTGGTGACGGCGGGGTGCTCTTCGGGTCGATTGCGAAACCAGACATACCAGGCAATGGCGCCGAAGACGCCGATGAGTCCGAAGGCGACGAAGGGCGTGCGCCATCCGTAATGCAGCAGGATGAAGCCGGCGATGGGCGGGGTGATGGCTCCACCCAGGCGGCCGCCGCCGAGGAAGGCGCCGAAGGCGGTAGAGCGCTCGGTGGCGGGGATCCAGCGATTGAAGGCCGAGGCTACGGAAGGGGATAGCGCGGCCTCCAGCGCGCCGAAGGTGAAGCGAATCACCATCAGGCTTGCGAAGCTCCAGGCATAGGCGGTGAAGATGGTGAAGGCGGACCATCCGGCGACGGCCATGCTGACCAGGCCGCGTGCGCCGTGACGATCGGCGGCCAGGCCCCACGGCGTCTGGCCGAGGAAATAGGAGAGGCTGAAGATGCTGTAAACCAGGCCCATCTGCGCTTGCGAGAAGTCGAAGGCTTTGCGCATCTCGGGTCCGGCGACGGCGATGCAGACACGGTCGGTGTAGCAGACCATGTTGATGGCCAGCGCGAGTAACACCACGGAATAGCGAACGCGGGGAAATTGCTTCATACGCGCAGGCCTTCGGGCGCGGGCGTATCGGCGTCGAAGGGATACATGGGACGCGGGATGCGTTGGAAGGGCAGGCGGGCGAAGTTGGCGGTGCTGACGCCGGGGGTGTCGACCAGGAAGATGCCTTTGGCGATGGGCTCATAGGCGGCGCGGAAGCCATTCGGCGACTTGACGACGACGATCTTGCAGTAGAGCGGATCGATGCCGTGGCTCTGGAAGAGGGCGGGATCGACGGTCATGCTGGAGCGTTCGGCGATGAGGATCTGCACCAGACCCACTTCGATAACGGCGGCGCGGCCCATGGCGGTGGTGATACCCGTGTTATAGCCGCGAGCGCGGGCGGTCCAGCGGCCATCGGAGAGCAGGCGTACGTAGGCGGTAACGGCTACGGGTTTGGAGTTGTTCTTATCGAAGGCGGCGCCGATGGACATCTTGACGGTGTTGCCAACGCCGGTTTCGAAGGCTTTGGCGACGGCCGCGGGGTCGACCAGGAAGATGGCGGCGGGGCCGGAAAGCTTGGCTTTGACGAGGTGCTTGAGGACGCCGGTGGAGTCGCCGGGGGAGCCGGAACCGGTGCTGTCGGAGGATTCGGCGAGGACGACCGGGCCGCCTTCGATTTCTTCGGCGGCTTTGAGGGCGTCTGGGACGGAGTGGAGTTTTGTCTCGTACTCCTTCTTGGTCTTCCAGAGGCGGGCGGCGAGTGCGTCGGCATGCTTCTGGGCGGCGCGGATATCGTTATTGGTGACGGCGACGACGGCGCAACCCATTTCGTCGATATCCATCCAGGGCTGGACCGGGAAGATGGATAAGGCTTCGGCTTCGCCCAGGGACTCCAGCCCTCGCGCGGTTGCGATGAGCTTCGACATCGGGCCGCGATGGGTTTGCGAGTTTTCCGGCGGGATGATGAGCGGCAGCTTGCGCATGGCCATGGTGGGCTCCACTTCGCCGCCGAGAATGCGCTGCATAAGCCGAGCCGCCTTCTGCCCGGTCTCAAACATGTCGACGTGCGGGTAGGTGTGATAGCCGACGATGGCATCGGCAAGATCGACCATGCGTTTGGTGATGTTGGCGTGGAGGTCGAGCGACATCACGATGGGCTTGCTGTCGCCGAGGACGGAGCGGGCGATGGTGAGCACGCGGCCTTCCACGTCATCCTCGCCTTCGGCAGTTTGCGCGCCGTGCATGGCCAGCAGCAGCGCATCCGGTTTGGCTCTGCGTAGTCCCTTTTCGAACTCGTGGAGGAGGCGTTGGAAGTCGGCGCGCAGCAGGCGGTTGGCGGTGATGGCCCAGGCGGCGCAGACGGGCGCGACTTCTACGCCGGCGTGATCGAGGATGTTGAGGAAGCCGCCCATTTCGGTGAGCTTGCCGCGATGGCGTTCCAGGACGGCTTTACCGAAGACGGGCGTGAAGTCGTCGTAGCGGGTGTAGACGGGAGAGAACGTGTTGCTCTCCTGCAGCATGGATGCAATGGCGATCCGCAATCAATCCTCCCAGGGTACTCAGCATACTAGACGGGCCGCGAGTCGTATAGAATCTGTCCATGGTTTCGGTCGGTAGTTTGGCGGCGGTGGGGCTGGCGTTGCTGCCGGCGATGGGATGGGGCGCGGATGCGGCGGCGGCGCGGTTCCTGAAGATGGTGGACCGGCCGCGGGTGCCGCTGCAGGCGGAGTCGCGCGTCGTGGAGAAGACCGCGGTGTTAGAGAAGCAGCACTTCACCTACGCAGCTGAAGCCGGCCAGTGGGTGCCTGGCATCGCGTGGAAGAGCACGGCCGCGGTGGGGCGATTGCCGGTGGTTATCGTACTGCATGGAACCGGCGGGACAAAGGAAGCCAATGGCGCGCTGTTGAGCGATCTGGCGGCTCGCGGGTTCCTGGCCGTAGCCATTGACGGGCGCTATCACGGGGAGCGGTCGCAGGCGGGGAAGGGGTCGGCGGATTATGTCGCGGCGATGCTGCGGCGGTATCGAACCGGCAAGGAATACCCGTTCCTTTATGACACTGTGTGGGATGTATTGCGGCTCTTAGATTATCTGGAGACGCGTATTGACGTGGATGCGAAGCGCATCGGGGCGATTGGGTTTTCCAAGGGTGGGATGGAGTTGTATCTGGCGGCGGCGGTGGACCAGCGGATTCGCGCGGCGGTGCCGTGTATTGGCGTGCAGAGCTTTCGCTGGGCGATTGACAACGATGCCTGGCATTCGCGGGTGGGCACCTTCCAGGCGGCGGTGAAGGAGGCGGCGCGCGAGGCGGGTGTGGATGCTATCGACGCGGCGTTTATCCGGCGGTTCTACGACCGCGTCGCGCCCGGTGTGTACGGCGAATTCGATGGGGATAAGATGACGCCGCTGATTGCGCCCCGGCCGCTGCTGGTGATTAATGGCGATTCCGACGCTCGTACGCCGATGCCGGGACTTATGGAATGCGTGAATGCCACGCGCGAGGCTTATCGCAAAGCCGGGGCCGAAGACGCATTCCAGTTCGTGGCGCAGAAGAACACGGCGCACAAGGTGAATGCGGATTCGCTGGCGATGGCCGTGGATTGGTTCACGCGGGAATTGGGAGCGGTGGTGCGAAGCTCGCGCTGATTACGATATGGTGGCTACTGCCATGAGCCGTCCGACCCGCCGTAACTTCCTTAGCCTGCTGCCCGCCGCGGCCGCTACCGCGCAGACGCCGAAGAAGCGTCCGCCGAATGTGCTGCTGATCCTGGCCGATGATTTCGGGTATGAGTGCCTGGGCTGTTACGGCGGCACCTCGTACAAGACGCCCAACCTGGATCGCATGGCCGCTCAAGGGGTGCGTTTCACGCACGCCTATGCGCAGCCGCTGTGCACGCCGACGCGCGTGCAGTTGATGACCGGCCAACACAACTTCCGCAACTGGCGCGCCTTCGGCCTGATGGATCCGAATGAGAAGACCTTCGGGCATGTGATGCGGAAGGCCGGCTACCGGACCGCCATCATGGGCAAGTGGCAGTTTTACAGTTACGAGTTCCCCGGCTCGCCGCGGTATGCGAAGGGTATGAAGCCGGAACAGAGCGGCTTTGACGAATGGCTGCTCTGGCACGACGGGCTTACCGAGAGCAAGGGGTCGCGCTATGCCAATCCGGTGCTGAATGAGAACGGCAGGATGCGCACGGATACGAAGGGCAAGTATGGGCCGGATCTGGAAGTGGAGTTTCTGACGGGATTCCTGGAGCGCAACAAAGACAAGCCCTTCTTTGCGTACTACCCGATGACCTTGACGCACGGGCCCTTCAACCCGACGCCGAAGAGCGCGGATTGGGCGCAAGGCAACCGGCTGAAGGACGACCCGAAGTACTTCGGCGACATGGTGGAGTACATGGACGAAACCGTTGGGCGTATCTTCGAATACCTGGATCGCAGCGGCTTGTCGGAGAACACGCTGGTGCTGTTCTATGGGGATAACGGTACGCCGCGGGAGGTGACGTCGCGGTTGGGAGAGCGTGTGCTTCAGGGGGGCAAGGGGCTCACCATCGACAGCGGGATTCACGTACCGCTGCTGGCTCGCTGGGCCGGGACGGCGGCGGAAGGGAAGGTATGCAGCGACCTGGTGGATTCGACGGACTTCCTGCCAACGATGCTGGAGGCGACCCGCGCCAAGGGATTAGAAGGCATGCCTCCGGACGGCCGCAGTTTCCTGCCGCAGATAAAGGGAAAGAAGGGGAACGCGCGGAGTTGGGCGTTCGCGCACTACGACCCTCATCCCGGACAGCGCATGAACTACCCGCCAACGCGCTATACCTGGGACCATCGCCACAAGCTCTACATGGATGGGCGGCTGTTTGATTGGGAGAAGGACCCGTTGGAGCAATCGGCCATTAGCGATGCAAACGCCTCCGCCATGGACCGATCCGCCCGGCGCAAGCTGCAGGGCGGACTGGACCAAATGGCGAAGGTCAAGCCGCCGAAGTTCAACCCCTACGAGTCGGATGGCGGCAAGTCGTATTGAGGCGGATTACTCTTCCTGTACCTCGACCGGTACCTGCATGGGGGATAGCGCGGGCTTGGACTCCGGTAACAGGGCCGGACGCGGTTTAGGTCCAGGGCTTCCGAGCAGCCGATCGATTCGTTCGCTTACATCCCGCAACTCGGCGTTGAGTTCTTCCAGTTGGTGGGCCACGGTGGCGATATCGTCCACCAGGAAGCCTCGTTTGGCTCCTTGCGACCGCGCCCATTCGAGGGTAGCGGTTCGGGCAAATTCGGAAATACTGCGTGCCCCCGATTGTGTGCAGGCACGAAACAGGCTTTCCAATTCTTCGTCGGATACCCGGAACGTTACAATGCGGTTCCGGGGCGTCATCAATGGCATAGGCCGTCCTGTCACGGTGGACTTTGGGTACGTGTTCTTTGGAAACGGGAGAGCAGAGTCAGAGGAGTGAGGCAGGTAATCCGGCCTGGCGAGTTATTGAGGCATGCTCCCGCTTTGCAAGCCTGTTCGGAGCGCGTTTCGTTAACGCGGAAATCGAAGCAGGACTGCGTACATCCCGTACTTGCTACCCCTGTTTTGCCAGAGGCGCTCCGCCTTGTCAATGATTTCAGGGCATGGAACGCATACGATGGCGTAACGGGTGTATGAGATCAGACGGAAGCGCTGGTTCGGTCTATTTTCGCGGCGATCCGGGGCTGATTTTGCCGAGGATGACGGGGTGAGCGGCGCCGGTGGCGGAGGGGAGATTGGAGGGGCTGCCGGCCCACGTTTCGGAGGCAAGGATGGCGAAGGCGAGAGCCTCCTTGGCATCGCCGTCGACGCCGAAGGCGGAACTATTGACAACGCGTACGCCAGGCAGTTCCTCTCCAATCAATTGCATGAGGAATGCATTGCGGGCGCCGCCGCCGGAGACGATGAGATCATCGACGGGCATGCGCGGCACGACGTGCCGCTTGATACCGAGGGCGATGGTGCCGGCGGTGAGCGCGGTGGCGGTGGCCAGCAGATCTTCTTTTGCCAAACGGGTGCCGAGTATGTGTTGCACGAACTGTTCGCCGTATTCCTCGCGGCCGGCGCTTTTTGGCGGAGCTTTGCGGTAGAAGGGGTCACGCAGCAGAATGCGAAGCAGCCCGCGGCTGACGGAGCCCTTGCGGGCGGATGCGCCATTGCGGTCATAGCCGCGAAGGCCGCGGGTGAGTTTGAACACCAGTTGGTCCATGACCATATTTCCGGGGCCGGTGTCGAAGGCAACGATATCTTCCGGACGCGCGTTAGGGGCGATGGCGGTGACGTTGGCGATGCCGCCGATGTTCAGGGCAACGCGCCCGCGCTTCTTGTCGCGGAACAGGAGGTAGTCGACGTAGGGGACCAAGGGGGCTCCCTGGCCTCCGGCGGCCATGTCACGGGGCCGGAAGTCGGAGACGACGGGGACACCCAGGCGCTCGGCGAGGACGCTGCCGTCGCCGATCTGGAGCGTGCAGGTGAGCTTGCGGCCGAAGGCGCGGGTAGGAGTGCCGATGTGCAGGATGGTCTGGCCGTGGCAGCCCACCAGGTCCAGCTTGCCGATCGGGATCTTGGCGCCGGCGCAGAGGCGCTTCACGGCCTTGGCATAGAGATCCGGAAGCAGAAAATGGAGCAGCCCGATCCGGGACGTATGGGTGGTAGTGTTGGAGACGGCGAGGATAGCTTCGCGAATTGCCTTCGGATAAGGCGTAGTGGCGTGGGCGAGCGTTCTCACCTGTTTGTTCCAGCCTTCTCCGGTTAACTCCACGATAGCGGCTGTGATGCCGTCCAGCGAAGTTCCGCTCATGATGCCGGCGACGATCAATTTGGGCTCAACTCCCTTTGTAAATCGGCCAGGATCTGGAGGGCCTCGATGGGCCGGATCTGGTCGAGATTCAGGTTTCGGATGCGGGTGGCGATTTCGTGATTGACAGGTTCAAACAGTTGAATCTGCATGGGGCCCTTTGGGGTGCCGGCTTTGGCGGGCGGCGCGAGCTGCCCGCTAACGGTGTGCTCTTCTTTCTCATGCACGGCGAGGATCTCCCGGGCCCGCTCAATCACCGCGCCGGGCAAGGCAGCCAGCCGTGCTACTTCAATCCCATAGCTCTTATCCGCCGCGCCCGGTTGAACTTTTCGCAGGAACAGGATCTGATCGCCGGATTCCTTCACGGCTACCTGCAAATTGCCCACTCCGGGCAACTGATCGGCCAACTCCGTCAGTTCGTGGTAGTGGGTGGCGAAGAGGGTTTTGGCGCGCAGCACGTTATGCACATACTCGATCACGGCCCAGGCCAGAGCCATGCCGTCGTATGTAGATGTACCGCGTCCCACTTCGTCCAGAACGAGGAAACTGCGCTCGGTGGCGGTGTTGAGAATCGCCGCCGTCTCGGTCATCTCCACCAGGAAGGTGGAGCGGCCGCGGGCGAGGTTGTCGCTGGCGCCCACTCGCGTGAAGACCCGATCGGTGAGCGGCAGTTCGGCCTGCTCGGCGGGGACGAAGGAGCCCATCTGCGCCATCACCAGGAACAACGCGGCCTGGCGCAGATAGGTTGACTTACCGCCCATGTTAGGACCGGTGATGATCGCCACGAACTTCTCTCTGGGCTCCAGGTAGATGTCGTTGGGGATGAAGCGCGCGGCATCGCGCTCGCTGAGTTTTTCAATAACGGGATGACGGCCGGCACGGACATGGAGCAGGCCGGACTCGCTGAAGGAGGGGCGCGTGTAGCGGCGCTCGGCGGCCACTTCGGCGAGACTGGCGGTGACATCCAGTTCGGCCAGCGCCTGGGCGGTTTGGCGGATGCGCGCGGCCTCGGCGGCGGCTTTGGAACGGAGCTCGGCGAACAGATCCTTCTCGATGGTGAGGATGCGTTCCTCGGCGGCCAGGATCTTGCCTTCCAACTCCTTCAGTTCGGGAGTGGTGAATCGCTCGGCGTTGACCAGCGTTTGTTTACGCTCGTAGTCGGCGGGGGCGTGGGCGAGATTTGCCTTCGAGATCTCGATGTAATAGCCGAACACGTTATTGAAGCGGATCTTGAGAGAGCCGATGCCGGTTCTCGTCCGCTCGCGTTGTTCGATCTGAGCCAAATACTGTTTGCTATTGCGGGAGATGTCGCGCAGTTCATCGAGCGGGGCGTTGTAGCCTTCGCGGATGACGCCGCCGTCGGCGGCGTTGATAGGGGGCTCTTCGGCGAGAGCGGTAAGGATAGCGTCGCGCACCTCCGCCACCTCATCCATCCGTTCGCCCACTTCCTGCAAACGGCCTTGCCACGCGGCGCAGGCCTGGCGTAGTTCGGGGACGCGGGCCAGCGACAGCCCGAGGGCGCGCATCTCGCGCGGATTGGCTGTGCCGACCACCACTTTCGAGAGCAGGCGTTCCAGGTCGGCGACCCCGCTCAGGCGTTTGCGCACTTCGGCGCGGGCGATGGCGGAGCGGAACAGCGTTTCGACGGCATCGAGGCGGGCTTCGATCTCGACGCGGTCTACCGCGGGTTGCAGCAGGCGGCGGCGCAGCAGACGGGCGCCCATCGCGGTGGAGGTTTCATCCAGAACATGGATGAGCGTGCCCTCCTTCATGCCGTCGGCGAACAGCGGCTCCACCAGTTCCAGATTGCGGACCGTGGCCTGATCCAGCACCATGGCGCCGGAGCGTTCAAACCAGGCCGGCCGTTCGATGTGTTCGAGGGCGGAGCGCTGCGTCTCGCGGGCGTAGTGGAGCAGGGCTCCGGCGGCGCCGGTGGCGAGGGAGCGGCCGCCGAGTCCGCAGCCTTCTAACGTAAGCAGGCGAAAATGTTCGCAGAGCGATTGGGAGGCGTAGCCGGCGGCAAAGGCCCAGGCGGCCACTCCGGTAAGGCAGGCGCGGCCTTCAAAGGCCGGGGCGGTGGTGTTGTCGGGGAACAGCACTTCGCGCGGGGCCAGCCATTCCAGCAATGCGGCCAGTTCGATATGGCGCACTTCGGTGGCGCGGAACTCGCCGGTGGAGATGTCGACGAACGCGACGCCGGCCTGGTCGCCCTTGACGGAGACGCAGGCGAGGTAGTTGTTCTCTTTGGAGCGCAGGACGGAGGACTCGGTGGTCGTGCCGGGCGTAACAACGCGCTGGATCTCGCGTTTGACCAACTTTTTGGCGAACTTGGGATCTTCGGTCTGCTCACAGATGGCGACGCGGTAGCCCTTTTGGATGAGTTTGGCGAGGTAGCCTTCCAGAGCGTGGTGGGGCACGCCGCACATGGGAACGGGCTCCCCTTTTTCCTTGTTGCGCGAGGTGAGCGTGATCTCGAGCTCGCGCGCGGCGACGACAGCGTCATCGAAAAAGAGTTCGTAGAAGTCGCCGAGGCGAAACAGCAGGAGCGCGTTGGGAACCTGCTGTTTGAGAGAGAAGTATTGCCGCATGAGCGGCGTGGACGGCTCACCGCTCATGCTGGACGCCTAGGCGTAGATTCCTCGGAGTTTGATGGCAAAGGCGACGCGGTCGAGTGCCAGCATATAGGCGGCCGTGCGATTGTCCACCTTGTGCGATGCGCTGTAGCCGGTGACGTCGTGGAAGCCGTTCACCATGATCTCCTCCAGCCGCGTATTCACCAGGTCTTCGTTCCAGAAGAAGCCTTGCCGGTCCTGTACCCATTCGAAGTACGATACCGTGACGCCGCCCCCGTTGGCGAGGATGTCCGGCAGCACGAATACACCCTTTTCGGCGAGGATCTCGTCGGCGGCCGCCGTAGTTGGACCATTTGCGCCTTCACAGAGGATCTTGCAGCGCACCTTGTGGGCGTTCACCGACGTGATGACGTTCTCCTTTGCCGCCGGCAGCAACACCTCGCATTCCAGGAACATCGCCTCTTCGCGGTCGATGCTCTCGCCGCCGGAAAAGCCGGCAATCGAGCCGGTTTCCTTGCGGTGCTGCATGAGGGCGAGCACATCGAGGCCCTTGGGATTGTAGACGGCGGCGTCCCACTCGATGACGGCGATGACCTTGAAGCCAACCCGCGTCATCAGCTTGGCCGCCATGCCGCCGACATTGCCGAAGCCCTGGACCACCACACGGGCATTAGAGGGCTCAATCTTCAGTTGCTTCAACGCCTCCAGGGTGGTGATCAGACAGCCCCGGCCGGTGGCCTCCGGGCGCCCGCGCGAGCCGCCTAAATTAAGGGGTTTGCCGGTGACAACGGCGGTCACCGTCTGGCGGTGGTGCATGGAATAGGTATCCATGATCCAGGCCATGGTCTGTTCGTTGGTGTTCATGTCCGGAGCGGGGACGTCCACCTCCGGGCCGATGAAGTCGATGATGGCGGAGGTGTACCGCCGTGTGATGCGCTCCAACTCCCCCATGCTCAGCACGGTGGGATCGCAGATCACGCCACCCTTGCCGCCGCCGTAGGGGATGTTGGCGACCGCGCACTTCCAGGTCATCCACGATGCCAGGGCGCGCACTTCGTCGATGGTAACGTCGGGCGCATAGCGGATGCCGCCCTTGGCCGGCCCGCGCGCGATGGAGTGTTGGACGCGATAGCCGGTGAAAACCTCCAGACGGCCGTCATCCAGCATGACGGGAATGCTCACCGTCACTTCGCGGGCAGGCGCCTTGAGAACCTTGCGCATCCCGTCATCCAGGCCAAGCTTATCCGCGGCTCGATTGAATCGGGCTTCCGCCGCCAGCCAGGGATTACACTCATGCTCCAGATCAACCGGGATCTCAGCGATCATGTGGGTTTAGAACCTCCGCCTTCATTATGCGCAGAGTGTATGAAACCCGGCGTGGCGAGGAGGTGGGGGTGCACCGGCGCCGGAACGGGACGATATTATGGTAATTTCCTAGATGACCGTTACCGGGAGGTTTCCGCCATGTGCCCCAAATCGCGCCGCCGGTTCCTGAAGACGACCACTGCCGCTTCGGCACTCGCCGCCTTCCACAACTTTCCTTTCCATCTGTATGCGAGCGAAACGAAGAAGTTCGCTAATGACCGCGTGAAGCTTGGTCCCATGGGCGTGGAAGTCAGCCGATTGGCGCAGGGTACGGGGACCAATGGCGTAGGCGGCAGCAGCAACCAGACGAAGAAGATGGGCGTGACGGGGATGGCGGACCTGTTCCGTGCCGGTTACGACCAGGGTGTAACTTTCTTCGACAGCGCCGATCAATACGGAACACACCCGCACGTGAAGGAAGCGCTGAAGTCCATCCCGCGCGAGAAGGTGACGATTCTCTCGAAGACGCACGCTTCGACGGCAGCGGAGATGAAGGCGGACCTAGACCGCTTCCGGCGCGAGTTAGGGACGGACTATATCGACATCCTGTTGCTGCACACGATGGTGGATGGCAACTGGCCGGAGCGCAAGAAGGGCGCGATGGAAGTGATTTCCGAAGCGCGCGAGAAGGGCATTGTGCGGACCCATGGCACCAGTTGCCACACGCTGGAGGCCCTGAAGACGGCTGCGGCGTCGGACTGGGTGCAAGTGGACCTGGCGCGCATCAATCCGGCCGGCGTGGCGATGGATGCGGATCCGGCTACGGTTTTGGCTGTATTGAAGGAGATGAAGGCCAAGGGCAAGGGCATCATCGGCATGAAGATTTTGGGCGCCGGCAAACTGCGCAACAAGGCGGACGAATGCCTGCAGTTTGCGCTGGCGCAAAACGTGGTTGACTGTTTCACGATTGGCGCGGAGAGCCGCCAGGAGATGTTGGACCTAGTTAAGAAGATTCCCGCGGCGAGCGTTCGCGGATAAAGAGGAGGTTTCCCAAAGCTATGAAGAATTTCTTGGGTGCGATCGGCATGACGGCGGGGCTGACCCTGCTGAGTCTGGGGCTGACCCTGGCCAGCGCGCAGGTGAAGAAGTCCGGCAAGGGCCCCGGCATTCTGCAATCGGAGTGGGGCAAGGTGGAAGGCGGTACGTACGCGGCCCCGATGGGCAAGCTCGGCACTAAGCCGTCCGAGCCCTGGACCGCGACGACGACGGGCGCGGCCGTGAACGGCAAGACCAATCCGGCGAAGGTGGCCACGGTCACCGGCGAGATCATCGACTTTTCCTGCTACCTGCAGATTGGCAAGCACGGGGAAAAGCATCGCTCCTGCGGCCAGAAGTGCTTCACCAACGGGCAGCCGATCGGCCTGCTGACCGAAGACGGCACGATGTATATGCTGATGGAAGAAGAGCATGACCCGCGCCGCGACGGTTTGACGGATTTCCGCAAGGCGGCCATCGAGCACACGGCGCACATCATGGAAGTGAGCGGCACGGTGTCCGAGCACGGCGGCTATAAGGCTCTGTACGTACACGGCTACCTGAAGAAGTAAGAGTAGGGCAGGCTTCCAAGCTTGCGGGGCGGCTTGCGGGCCGCCCTTTTTCGTATCGAAGGAGATCAGAAGCTGATGAAGCAAGGGATGGTTCTACGATTCTGGATAGGCGCATCGGCATTGGCTCTCTCGCTGGGCCTGGCCGCGGATGGACCCAAGAAACCGGCAACGCCGCGGGTGCCGCTGGGGCTGCTGCCGGTACAGTTTCCGAAGGACAACCCCTATACGCCGGAGAAGGCGGAGTTGGGGCATCTGCTTTATTACGACACGCGGCTATCGGCGGACAACAGCGTATCGTGCGGCAGTTGCCATCACAACAGCAAGGCCTACACCGATAATGCGCCGGTTTCGACGGGCATTCGTGGGCAGAAGGGTGGCCGTAGCGCGCCCACGGTGATCAATCGCGCCTACAGCCTGGCGCAGTTCTGGGACGGCCGCGCGGCGACGCTGGAGGAGCAGGCCATCGGGCCGATGGCGAATCCCATCGAAATGGGCAACACGCACGAAGCGGTTGTAGCAAAGCTGCGCGGCATCCCCGGCTACCGCGCGATGTTCCTGAAGGTATTCGGCACCGAAGATTTCACGATTGATCACGTGGCGAAGGCCATCGCGACGTTCGAGCGCACGGTGCTGAGCGGCAACTCGCCCTATGATCGCTACAAGGCGGGGCAGAAGAACGCCATGACGCCGGACCAGATTCGCGGCATGGACATATACCTGAACAAAGCCAAGTGCGACCAGTGCCACGAAGGCATCAACTTCACTTCGAATGCTTACCACAACATCGGGATCGGCATGGACAAGCCGGATCCGGATGTAGGCCGTTACGCCGTGACCAAGAATGAAGCCGATTGGGGTGCCTTTAAGACACCCACTCTGCGCGACATCGCGCGTACGGCGCCCTACATGCACGACGGGAGCCTGGCCACGCTCGAAGAAGTCGTCGATTACTACGACAAGGGCGGCAACCCAAACAAGAACCTCGACAAAACGATGAAGAAGTTGAACCTGACCGCGCAGGAGAAGAAGGACCTCGTCGCCTTTTTGAAAGCCCTGAACGGAGAAGGCTGGCAGAAGCTTGGTGTTCCCACCAAGTTCCCTCAATAAATGAAACGACAAACTTTCTCGCGCCGGCGGTTCCTAGCGGTACCCGCCGGCACTGCCGTGTTTACGGGGTGTAATCGCGATTCGAAGCGCGTGATCGGCGTGGTGCCGAAGGGGCGCGCGCATCTGTTCTGGCAATCGGTGCAGGCCGGAGCGGTGGCGGCGTCGCGCGAAGCCAATGTGGAGATTGTCTGGAATGGCCCAGCCACCGAGACCGACTTCAACGGGCAGTTGCAGATCGTGGAAGGGCTGATCAGCCGGCGGGTTAGTGCGATTGCGCTAGCGCCGATCGATAAGAAGAGCATGGTCAGCGTGGTGGAGCGGGCCACGCGCGAAGGCATTCCCGTGGTTATCTTCGACTCCGGTATCGATACCGAAGTGTTCGTCTCGCAGGTGGCGACGGATAACTACAAGGCCGGGCAGATGGCGGCCGACCGCATGGGTGAGATTCTCGAGGGCAAGGGGAAGATCGTGGTGGTGGCGGTGCAGCCGGGCGCGGCGTCGACCATGGCGCGCGAGCAGGGCTTTGAAGACCGCATCAAGGAGAAGTTCGCCAACATCACCATCGCCGACAAGCGGTTCGGCATGGCCGATTTCGCCAAGTCGCGGACCGTGGCCGAGAATATGCTGACGGCGCATCCGGACATGCTGGGGATGTTCGCCTCGAATGAGTCGAGCACGGTGGGTGCGACGCAGGCGCTGAAGTCGCGCGAGAGCAAAGTGAAGCTGGTGGGCTTTGATTGGAGCGATCCGCTGCTGGAGGATGTGAAGGCCGGGAGGATCGATTCGCTGGTGGTGCAGAATCCCTTCAAGATGGGTTACGAGTCGGTGAAGGCGGCGGTAGCAAAGCTGAACGGGGAGACGCCGGTGAAGATCCAGAACCTGGAGCCGCGGCTGATTCGGAAGGAAGACCTGGACAAGCCGGACGTGCGGGAGCATCTGCACCCGGATTTGAAGAAGTATCTATAGAACAGGGTGGGACCCGCGCTTAAGGACGCGGGTCCCACTTTGCCGTGGTCATTACGGTTTGGGTTAGCCTACACCCGTCAATACTCGTATCACCGTCAGCACGCGCGTCCAGATCGCGACGTACGAGGGAAAGAAGCTGGCTGGCAGGAAACCCGCAACTAACACTGCTACGGCCGATGCAAGCAGACCATATTCGATCATGTCCTGGCCATTCTGGTCCCTGTGCAGACGGGCCAACAGACAATAAAGCTTGCGCAGCCTTTCGCGGTTTTTCATATATCTCTCTCCGGGGCTGGTCTCTCTGTTCCTATCCTGTCAGGAACCGGGTATCCATCTCAAACCAAAAAAAGCCTTAGGCCTAGTACTTTTCGCCTTAGTAGTACCCGGTTCCCAACCGTCCTATCAGGGATTCTGTTGCGCCGGATAACGAATCACCGTCAGGTTGCGCAATGAAACCGTCTCCGCCGTGGTACCCGACATCTGCCCCTGCAGCGCCACGGTAATAGCTCCGGCAGGAGCCGCGGCGTTCATGCGCCCGGCGGTAGGACTGCCGGTGCTGCCCCAGCTCTGCCACGAGGCGTACAGCGAGGCGCCCTGCGGCAGGGCATCCACGGATCCGGCCGATCCCGCTTCGGTCCCGGGCAGGCTGCTGGCCATCAACGTCAAGGAGCCCCATTTCACGGCCAGGCTGAAGGCCATGGTTGCACCTTCGTGAGACAGATCGTAGCGCACCTCGAAGCGATCTCCCGTGCGGACCATGCCCACCGGGATGGTGCAGGTGCCCAGGTTCGTCAACGTGGTGGCACTGGTGGAGGCGCCGACCGTGGAGCAGATCACCTGCGGTTGCGGGTGAGTCTGCGCGGACTCCCTGGTTTTCCGTGCCTGTTCGGCATTGTTGAACCAGGAGTCGCCGTTGGCCAGCGTCGACGGATCGGTGGTGGAGCCGTTATCCTGCCAGGCGGCGCTGGTGGAGGTGGATGTGGCTTTCACTCGCGAAGCCCACAGGCTGCCATCCTGTTCGATCCGGGCCAGGTCAGCCCCGGCGAAATTGATCCAGCGGGTGAGCGCCGTATTCGCCTGATTTTCTCCAGACTTGATATTGACGGTAGTCCGGCCGGTGCTGGAGGCGCCGTCGAAGACCATGAGCGTAGCGTCGGGCGTTGCCGTACCCACGCCGAGGCGGCGTTCGGAGTTGTTCCAAAACATGCCGTTGCTGTTGTGCGTGAGCACGCCGCTGCTGTCCACGAAGGCCACGGCGCCGGCCGGGAACCCGGTGAACAGGCAGGCATTCCACACCACGTCGAGACCGTTCGAGATCAGGCAGCGATTGGGAGCGCCCAAGGGCAGGCGGCTCCATAACGTTGGGCCGGCGCCGAGGCCGACAATGAGGTCGCCGCGAACCGCGCTGGCGGCATTGGTGTCCTGGTGCGCGCTGCCGAGCAGCGGATGTTGCGACGGCGGCCGGGCGTTGGTGAGCCGGCCGTCCAGATCGGTGACGAAGCGGTTGTTCATCGACGGCGACCCGGCGGTTCCGGTCAGCGCGGCCTTTTGATCGGCGGTCGGATCGTAGGCGTTGGTATGGGTTGGGAAAGACAAGGCCAGCTTGCTCTCCTGGATACCCGCGCTGGAAGCGATATGGGAGTTCGCGATGGCTCCGGCGGCGATGGAAGGCGCCGGGAAGTAGCCCGCGAGGGCCCCACCGGCTTCGCCGCCCACCTGGCCCGAACTGGCGCCCAGGCGATAGTTGGCGGTGACCAGATCTCCCGATTGCGGGATGCTGGCGCCGAGGAAGGTAACGACATTACCGGCCAGGGTATAGTCGACAGTGCTCCGCTGCATCAGCCCGTTGCGAAACACCTGCAGGCTGGCAGCCGGGCTGGGCGGATTCGCGAGCGTGAATACGGCGTTGGTGCCGTTGATGCTGCCCGCCGGCACTTCGCCGTCGACAAAGGCCGGTCCGCTGGAACCGCTGCCGCAGGTGCCGGAGGTGCCATTGACGCGTACGCAGTCGGTCGGTTCGCCGGCGGCTGCATCGAGGTCGCCGTCGGCGTTGATCACCGCCGCGCGCGACGGAAGGTAGCCGATGCCTTTCTTCGCACGCGCGTTCAGTTCTTCGGGCAGCCCCGTGACTTCGGCGATGGTGACATCCGCCGCGGTTGTAGGACTGGAGAGCTGGCCCAAGGTGGGCGGCCCGACCAGCCGGATATCCCGGAGTTTCAGGGATGCCGTGCTCGGCCGCACGCCCCAGTATTCGGTGGTTTGGACGCGGCCGTTTACCATGTAGCGAACCAGGTAATAGGCGCCCACCGAAGCGGTCGTGGTCGGCACCAATGCCGTCTTCAGCAGGCCGTTGACGAGTTGGACATTCTTGCTGTAGGCCGCGACGGTGGAATTGTCGGCGGCCAGGAAACTGCGCCATTCGATTCGAATGGTGCCGCTGAACCGCTGCCCATCGGCGCGGTAAACGACGTCTTCGATCGTTGTTGTTTGGATCTGCCCGGCGACGTTCCCCACGCCGCCGAGTGTCAGGAGCACAGCTACCAGCTGAGCCCCGAGGTTGCTTCGATTCATGTTTTGTTCTGCCTCCCGGGTGAGGACTCACCCCGGTTCGAGGCTAGAGGGCGGGTTGTGGGGGAACGGTACCGGGAATGTGGTGATTTTGAGTCAAGTAGTTTGTCGACAACAGTTTGCAAAGATTCTGGAGATGCCGGAACGGCCCGAAGCACTACACAAAATCCGACACCCCCGCTGCGGCGGCACGCGCTGTCGCTATACAATGGCTCGCATGGTGCGATCCGTACTTTTGTCCACGCTGGTGGTTCTGGTGGGATGCGCCGCCCCACCCCGGGAAGCCGCCACTCAATCCGCCCCCGCTAGTGAAGCCGAAGCCCGCGCGGCCACCATCGTTGCCTTCAATGAAGGTCCCACGGTGGATGCCGGGGGCAACGTCTACTTCACCGAAACGGTTTTCGAACGGATCATGAAGATGCGTCCGGATGGCACCGTCACTATCTTCCGGGAGAACAGTAACGCCGCCAACGGGCTGCTGATCGATGGAGAAGGACGTCTGCTGGCGTGCGAGGGCTCGGGAGTACGACGGATCCTGGCCGAAGGGAGCAAAGCCGCGGAGGCGGTCCTGAAGCCGCGCGTGACGCGTACGGATCTGAAGACGGGCAAAGTGGAGGTGCTGGCCGATGGCTACGATGGCAAGCCCTTCGATAAGCCGAACGACATCACCCTGGACAACAACGGCCGGTTGTATTTCACCGACCTGCCGGGCGGGGCGGTCTATCGCATCGACCCGGACCGCAAGCTTACCCGGCTGCTCACACGGCCGGACATCCAGCGGCCCAACGGCATCTCCATCTCACCGGACGACAAGACGCTGTATCTGGTGGAGGCCAACCAGGCGGAAGGAGGCGCCCGTATGATTCGTGCCTATGACCTGAAGGAGGACGGTTCGCTGGCGAACATGCGAGTGTTCCATAACTTCTATCCGGGACGGAGCGCGGACGGCATGTGCATGGATAGCGCGGGGAACCTGCATGCGGTGGCGGGTTTGCACCAGCGGCGCGGCAGCAGTGAAACGCTGGACACGAAGCCCGGCGTACATGTGTTTTCGCCGCAAGGGAAGCTGCTGCGCTATATCCCGATTCCCGAAGACACGGTCACCAACTGCGCCTTTGGCGGGCCGGACAAGAAGACACTCTACGTGACGGCTGGGAAGGGACTGTACCAAGTGCCGGTCGAGACGCCCGGTACAAACCGTTAATCAGAAAATAAACGACAGCCCACCGCGGAGGGCGCGAGGAGAGTGGATGAGTTGCATGCGGCGCGCATCCGGCAATTGGATGGGCTGATAGCCTTGTGCGAGCAGATTGCGGACGTCGATAGTAGCCTCCAGCTTTCCGTGCATGCCCATGGAAGGCATTGGCTGGCGGAAGTGCAGGTTCAGCCCGCGCTCCGGATTGATGCGCTGGGTCAGGTAGAAGTGGCCCGGCGTCAATGAGCGGCCGTTCATGAACTGATAACTGGAAGAGAGGCGCGTGCCCAGGCCGGGAATCGCACCGGTGACGCGGACGATGGCCCAATGGCGGTTCTTGGCCGCCAGGATGGACCGCAACTCCCCGGCGCCGCCGGTGGTCAGGTTATCGCGCGTTGCCTCCAACACGCCCGTGCTGCCGTAGCCCAGGGAGGCGTTCCAATTCTCGCCGAATGACTGCTGGATGGAAGCGACATAACCGCGCGTCTGGAAGCTGCCGGCGTTAAAGATGCTGGCGCGGGAGAACATGTCCGCCACCAGGTCACCCTGCGAGAAGGATCCGGTATCGCCCACCGCGGAGAGGGCCGCGTTGCTGGTGGATTCGCTGTAGATGGCGGCGTGGATGCTGCGGCTACCCAGTTTCTTGCTATAGCCGATCTCGTAGTTACGCGCCCGCTGGAGCATGGCTCTGCCACCGCGGGCCGAGACGCGCGGAAACAGCGAAACGTAGGAGAGTTCCCGCTGGTGGTCGGCATCCAGCATGGTACCTGTTTGCGCGTAGAGCTGTGTCGGCGGCAAACCCGAGCTGTAGCCGAACTCGACGACGCCCCAGGCTTCTAAGTCATAGGCGGCTTTGGCGTACGGAGAGAAGAAATTGACGCGGTCCAGGTACTGCACCGATTCCAGGGAGGCGCCGTAAGTGATGAGGAGATTCTCGGTGGCCTGCAACTGGTCACTCATGCCGATCGACATGGTGCTGAGCGAGGGCACGCTCTGGGCTCGGCCGGTCATAGCCTCTCCCGTGCGACCGGGCAGGAAGATCTGGCGCATGGTGACCGACACTTCCGGCGAGCGGCCATCCGAATCGCGGCGGCTGTAAATGGTACTGAAGCCCGCGGTGGGGTTACCGGAAGCGGAGGCGTAGCCCAGATTGCCGAGGAGCTCAATGTGGTTGTTACCCAGCACCGAGGTGGCGACGGCAAAGGCCGTACCGAGATCCGGCTGGCTGCCTAACGTCGGCGGTTGCGCGCTGTCACCGGCCGACACCCGGACCATGCCTCGCGTGTGAGTGAACATCGGGTTGCTCTCGGCGGCGTACTGGACGGTGCGCTCCCGTTCGGTCGTGAGCCGGAGAATAGGGCGGGTAGCCAGCGAGCCGCGTAGAGTCCACTTCCAATCGTCGTGCATCATGCCCTGTTTGAGCGGCATGGAGTACACCAGTTCCACGGTAGAAAGCAGACCGGCCAGATTCACCGCCATCACCCGCCGGATGCCCGGCTGGACGCCGATGTTGGTACGGATGGCGGGCACAAAGCTGGCCAGCGAGACGCGCAAACTGTAGAAATCGGAAGGGAGCGAGGCGAACTCGAAGGCTCCGCGCTCATCGGTGAGCAGCCGGCCCACCTGACGGTCCAAACGATTGAACAGAGTGACCGTGGCACCCATCTGGGGGATGCCAAAGGCATTGCTGACGACACCTGCGATACTGCCCGTCAGGTTCTGGGGCGCTGCCACGGCAGGCAGCGACAGCCAGGGTGCCGCGATCAGCAAAGCAGGAATAGTCTTCCAATTCATAGGCAAACGAGCCCTCGGTTGCCGCCTGGTTGGGCGGGCTGCTTAAACAACCGTAAACATGGCTTGCGGGGTGAGCGTCTGGTTGCCAACCTTATCGCTGACCTTCATCCGCAACATATACTGGCCGGGCTCCATATTCTGCAACGGCAGGATCTTCTCGATCACAACCTGCTGCGGATTGGCCCCGGTAATGGCGTCCAATTCTTCGCTGAAATCGAACACCTTCTCGTTGGTGCCCTGTTTCACGACTTCGTACTCGACGGTTCCGGAAGGCTTACGGGTCTTCTCGTCGGCCCCGAAATTGTAGAGTTGCACGTAGATGCCCATCTTTTCGTCGCGCCGGAAGGTTTCTCCGACGCGCGGGCGCACCTTGGTGGAGCCGATCACGAACTGGCCCGTACCGATGCTGCGGCTGGGGACCTTTTCAATAACGTCGGCCAGGACGACGGAACTGCTGCCCAGTTTTTCCTCGTCGAAACGGGGAACGTGCAGGGCCATTTCGTAGTTGTTCATGTTGCCGCCATTGATGTCCTTAACGACGACATTGAGGCGGTAGGTGCCTGGGGGGAGGGGAACTGACTTCTGGTAGAGCGAACTGCCTTTGGTAGCCTGCTGCGTCAGCTCGGCGGGGAACTCAACGGTGACGACGTCTTCGAAGACGTTGACCACGCGGCGGGCCATCGACGTTACGCGGGCGTACACATTGACGACACCCTTCGAAACGCCATCGGTCTGCTTGTACTGCAGGTCCTTCTTATCCAACTGGATCGTGAGGTTGGTGAGGATGGTGGAGCTGGTCAGGCGCATGAAGTCGGCCCGAACCTTCATCGGCAGCACGTTGTAACGGATGGTGGAGGAGACGGCCGCCTCCAGATCCTTAAACTTAACGGCTGGCGGTTTCTGCAGCAGGGTGTACTGTTGCAGACGCTCGAACTGGTTCATGCGGGCGGGTAGGGGTTGGGTACCGGTGCCGAGACGGGTGCCGTCGGTGCGGCTGAAGCGGTCCGTCTTCGACGACAGGCCCATCTGTTCCATGAGGGTCAAGCCGGCGTTGGGCACCATGAGGAGGGCGTCCTTTTCGGACGGGTCCATCGTCATGCGGTATTCGCCCGTCATGGTGGTGTCGACGAATTCAATAATGATGTCCGACCCGATGCCTTCAATCCAACGGTAACGCCACTTGGCGAAGGGGAACGTGGAGGTGGTGCCGCCGCCTTCTTCAAAGGGACGCTCGTAGGTGCCTCCGGACGGGTGATCTTCGATTTCATCCGGCGGGCCGAAGGTGATGTAGATGCGGCCACGATCCGCCTTCCAGCCCGGGATACCGGAGGCAAACCGCTCATTCGCATAGGCGATACGGCGGTAGTGCTCTTCCTTAAACTCGTTCTCCTGGGAATCCGGCGTGGGATCGCGGCGCAGCCAGAACTGCTCAATGAACTGCTCGCGTTCCTCGTCGGTGTTCAAGTTGCGGAAGGCTTTCCGCTCCTCGTCGGTGATGATATAGGTGACGTCCTCGTTCAGCCACTTACGATAAGGGGTTTCCAACTCCTTGCGGAGTTTTTCCTCGCGCCGCTTGCGCTCTTTTTCCGACATGGGCTTGGCGACCGTTTCGCGGTCGGACGGAGCCTGTGCCTTTTTCTGGTCAGCTCCCTGCGCCGGCAAAGCCAGCGTCAAAGCGGACCCCAAACTGAAAACGGTAAGCGCTTTGGAGAACATAACGTACCTACTAGACAGACGTCCTCAAACTAACCTCAATTCTAGTTCCGTCAATAGAGAGCGTCAAGGCTGCTCTTGCTGTACGGAATTCGATGCGACTATCGGATGCGCCAGATCCGCTTTCGGTTTCCCTTATTCGGGCCACCGGGGAGCTATTTCTCCCACTGTGCCAAGCGGTACGGCGTCGTTGTCATCTGGATGCCCGGCGTGTTCACCCGGTCGACTGCCGTATCTCCTTCTAAGATCTCGAAATCCACGTCATGGACTTTGAACGGGCCATCGCTACCCAGGCTCCGCAGCTTCGCTATAGGAAGGGGAACGGTGAGCCGCTGGCGTCCCGGCGCGAGTTTCCCGGAGCCCTCCGCCTGGAAGGTGGCTTTGTTTGGTCCGGTGACGGAAAACCGCACCCGATAGGTGCCCGGCTGTACCACCTGGAGTTCGTGGTGGATGTCCAGGCGGTCCAGTTGGCCGTTGCCGTTGCTATCCATCGCCTGTTCCCACAGACCGAGGAATTGCGCGGTGAGGGGCTTAACGGGGATCGGAGGGCTCTTGGCCTCCACCTGGAACGGGTTGCCTTCCACGGTCTCCCCGGAGGCGGTAACCATTAATTGAAGCGTTCCCTCGCGTTCCGGTTGGAAGTAGGACCGGAACACCAGATCCATGCCCCAGCCGAAGTGCATAGGGAGGAGCCGCCGGATAGCGGGGGAACCATCGCTCGGCTGATACTCGGCCCGTACCTGGAACTGCAACTGGCGGCGCACCGGTTCGCCATCGAACTCCAGGCCCAGCGGCACGCTATCGCCGACATGCAGGGGACCGGGAATGGGCTGGATCTGCATCCGCACCTCAGCCTTGCGAGTAGGGCCGGCGCGCTCAATGATGTCGTAGGAGGCCTGCATCAGGCGGCCGGTGGCGATGAAGGCGGTCTTCACCTCCGTGCCTTTTTCCGATTCCACGCGGACCTTATATAAACCCCGCGGAGCGCGTGGGAAGTTGAGGACGTGGTGAATGCCGGGATCGGGCAGGAAGAAGCCGGAGATGGTGAAGAGCCCACCGGGGGCGTCGAGCGTGGTTGGGTTGTCGGTGACGCGCCAACGGGCACCCATGCCGGTGGCGTTCTTTTGCGTGAGGATCATGCCCTGCGGCAGCACTACACTCACCTGCGCATTTGGATCCGTCACCAGGATATCGAGGGCGGCGCCGTCCTCCTCCATCTCGACCTGGAACTCAAGTTCCCCTTTGGGAGCCGCTTTCACGGGGCCACGGATGATGGTGGGAGCAGCCATGGGCCCGGCCTCGTTGCGTAGCGCGAGGGTGACTTCGGCCGATCCCTTCAAATCCTTAGGGGTGATCTCGAAAGTGTAGGTGCCCGGGCTGGCGGGTTCGGCGAAGCGGAGCGTCAGGTTCATGGGCGCATCGCCGTCCGGCGAGTCGACAAGTTTGGCGTCCGGGGCCCAATCGACACCCGCCTTGAGCGCCGTATCGGCCGTGATGCGCTTGCCTTCCGGAGTAAGCAGGGCAAGGTCAATGCGTTGCGTAGCCGACCACAGCACCAACTGGTCGCCCATCGAGAGCGGCCGGGGGACGGTGATCGAGAGCCGCTGCACCCCGGCCTGGGGGTCAAGCATCAGCTTCTGGAGGGGCACTTCCTGCGCCAGGGAAGGGAATGCGCCCAGAACTAGCGATATCCATAGCAGCCGCATGGGATCCCTTATATTATCGCCCGGCTACACTGGAAAAGGAGGCATTATCCCGATCCGTCAACAACGCGAGTACCGCATCCAGGGTTTAGACTGCGCCGAAGAGGTGGCCATCCTGCGCCGCGAGTTGGGTCCTCTGCCCGGTGTTCTGGACCTTGGCTTCGATGTGGTCAAGGCCAAGATGACCGTCGACTTCGACAGCGAGCGGGTCAATGAGGGCTCGATTGCGACCGCCGTTGCCCGCACGGGCATGAAGGCGGAGCCATTCCGTGAAGCCCGCGAGCGTACCTGGTGGCAGGAGCATGGGCGCGCGGTTCTGACGGCGGCGAGCGGCGCCTCGGTGGTGCTGGGCGTGATTCTGCAGGCCGATGGGGCGGGCGAGGCGCTGCGTACGCTGGTGGCGCACGAGCATCGGGAGGACCATGCGGTCCCCCTAGTCAGTATTGCCTTTTTCCTGGTCGCGATCTTGAGCGGCATGTTCTATGCCGCCCCGAAGGCGCTGTTGTCGCTGCGGCGGTTGCAGCCGGAGATGAACGCGCTGGTGGCGGTGTCGATTGTGGGCGCCGTGGTGCTGCAGGAATGGGTGGAGGGCGCTACGTTGGCGTTCCTGTTCTCCCTGGCGGGATTGCTGGAAAGCTGGAGTATGGCTCGTGCTCGCAATGCGGTCTCCAGCCTGCTGGAGGTGGCTCCAACGCAGGCCTCGGTGGTGCATAAAGACCACGAACATCAGGTGCCGGTGGATCAGGTGAAGGTGGGTGATACCGTCCGTGTCCGTCCGGGCGAGCGTATGCCTTGCGATGGCGAGGTGCGGCGCGGGTCGTCTTTCGTCGACCAGGCGTTGGTGACGGGCGAGTCCATCCCGGTGGCAAAAACCGAAGGCGCGCAGGTATTTGCCGGGACGATCAACGGGGATGGGTTGCTGGATATTCGCGTTTCGCAGCCGGCCTCCGATACCTTGTTGGCGCGCATGCTGCGGATGCTGGAAGGGGCGCAGCACCGGCGCGCTCCCAGTGAGCAGTTTGTGGAACGCTTCTCCCGTGTTTACACGCCGGCCATGTTCCTGCTGGCGCTGCTGGTGTTTGCCATCACGCCGTTTCTCTTCGGCTGGGGATTGGGGGAGGCCGCCTACCAGGGCATGGTGATTCTACTGATTTCCTGCCCGTGCGCGCTGGTGATTTCGACGCCAGTCACGGTGGTTGCGGCAGTGGCGTCGGCGGCGCGCTCCGGCGTGCTTATTAAAGGTGGCGTGTTTCTGGAGGAGGCGGCGAAGATCCGGGCGATAGCCTTCGATAAGACCGGCGTACTCACGCGCGGCAAACCGGAGGTGCAGACATTTCGCGCCGCCCAGGGTTATGACGAGGAGCTTGCGCTACAGCATTTGACGAGCCTGGAGAAGCAGAGCGAGCATCCGGTCGGGCAGGCCATCGTGCGCTATGCCGCTACGCGAGGGGTGAGGCCCCAGGCGGTCGGCGATTTCCAGGCTATGCAGGGCCGCGGAGCCGAAGCCACCGTGGAGGGCGAGCGGTTCTGGGCCGGTAGCCATCGCTATGTCCATGAGCGCGGCATCGGCCATGAGCATGTCTGCCAGCAAGTGGAAGAGATGGAAGACGCGGGGCATACGGCATTCCTCTGCGGCACCGATAGCAAAGTCTGGGCGATGGTTTCCTTAGCGGATCCGATTCGCGAAGAGGCGGCGGAGGCGGTGAAGGCTCTGCGGGCGGCTGGCGTCGCTTCCCTGGTGATGCTTACCGGGGATAACAAGCCGACCGCGAAGGGCGTGGCGGCGAAGTTGGGTATTGATGAAGTGCGGGCCGAGTTGCTGCCGGCGGAGAAGGCAAAGGCGGTGCAGGAACTGCGGGAGAAGTACCAGCATGTGGCGATGGTTGGCGATGGCATTAACGATGCGCAGGCGCTGGCTTCGTCGACGTTGGGGGTAGCGTTGGGCCGGCGCTCCACCGATGTCGCTCTGGAGACCGCCGATGTGGTGCTGATGACCGAAGACCTGCGCAAACTGGCCTTCCTGATCCAGCATGCGCGGCGGGCCGCCTCCGTCATCCGCCAGAATGTGATTTTTGCGATCGGCTTGAAGATCGCGTTTCTGTTTGTGGCGCTGGCCGGCGTGGCGACGCTTTGGATGGCTATAGCGGCGGACATGGGCGGCACTTTGCTGGTCACCTTCAACGGGTTACGGCTGCTGAGGGCGCGGCCGTTCGCGCTATGATCGTGGGCGAATGCCCAACCTTGTCGCCTATTCCGTGCATGGCCAAGTGGCTGTGCTCACCATCGAGAACCCGCCCGTCAACGCACTGAGCCCCGGCGTGCCCGAAGGCATTTCCGAAGGGCTTAAGGCTGCCAACTGGGATCCGGCCATTGCAGCCATCGTGCTGATTGGCGGCGGCCGCACGTTCATCGCCGGCGCCGATATTCGCGAGTTTGAGAAGATCCACGCGGGGCAGGGAGGCAGCCTGTCCTCCGTTCTGACGTGCATTGCCGATCTGGATCGCAGCGAAAAGCCGGTGGTTGCGGCGATTCACGGAACGGCCTTTGGCGGCGGCTTGGAAGTGGCGATGGCGTGCAGTTACCGGGTGGCTGCAACGACGGCGCAGGTGGGTCAGCCGGAGGTGAAGCTGGGCATCATTCCGGGGGGCGAAGGCACGCAGCGGCTGCCGCGCCTGGCGGGTGTTGGAAAGGCTCTCGATATGTGCGCGTTTGGTGAGCCGATCGGCGCCGCCGACGCGCATCAATCCGGGATTGTCGATGAACTGATTGAAGGCGAGCTGCTTAGCGGCGCCATCGCCTTCGCGGCACGGATCGCCGGCAAACCCGTACCGCGCGCCAGCCAGCGCCAGGACCGGTTGGGAACCCCGGAGAGCAACGCCCCGCTATTCGCCGAGTTCCATGCGGCGGCCAATAAACGCCTGCGCGGCCAGCAGGCGCCTCATGCCGCCATCGAAGCCGTGCAGGCGGCTACGGAATTGCCGTTCGACCAGGGCTGCGCGAAAGAGGCCGCGATATTCGATCGCTGCCTGCATGCCGATCAATCGAAGGCGCTGGTGCATGCCTTCTTCGGCGAACGTACGGTGGCGAAAATCCCGTTCTTGGCGAAGGATACGCCGGTGCTGCCGGTGAAGCGCGCGGCGGTGATTGGCGCGGGCACGATGGGCGGCGGCATTGCGATGGTGTACGCCAACGCGGGGATCCCGGTGATTCTGAAGGAGACGACGCAGGAGGCGCTGGATAAGGGCATCGCCATCATCGCCCGCAACTACGCCAATTCGGTTAAACGCGGCCGCTTTTCCCAGGCCTTTGCCGAAGAGCGGCTGAAGCTGATTCATCCGCAACTGGATTACTACAACTTCGGCGAGGTGGACATTATCGTCGAGGCCGTGTTCGAGAACATGGAACTGAAGAAGCATATCTTCGCCGATATCGATAAGTTCGCGAAGTCCGATTGCATCCTGGCGTCGAATACTTCGACGTTGAACATTGATGAGATCGCTTCGGCGACGTCACGGCCGGATTGGGTGGTGGGCCATCATTTTTTCAGTCCCGCGAATGTGATGCGGCTGCTGGAGATCGTGCGGGGGAAAGGCACGAATGCGACGGTGCTGGCCACCTCGATGGACTTGGCGCGGCGGCTGAAGAAGGTGGGCGTGCTGGCGGGCAACTGCCGTGGCTTTATCGGGAATCGGATGTTCTTCCCGTATTGCCGGGAGTCGATTTTCCTGGTGGAGGAAGGGAATACGCCGGAGGAGGTGGATCGCGCGCTGTATGAGTGGGGGATGGCGATGGGTCCGTTGGCGGTGCAGGATCTGGCCGGCCTGGATGTGGGCTGGCGCATTCGCAAGGAATACAAGCACCTGGAACAGCCTGGCGTGCGTTATCCCGAACTGGATACTTTGCTTTGCGAGAGGGGACACTATGGGCAGAAGACCGGTGCCGGCTTCTTCCTTTACGATGAGCAGCGGAAGCCTTCGCCGAATGCGGAGGTGATCGCGATGGCGCGGGAGTACGCGGCGAAGGCCGGGATCCCGCAGCGCAAATCCACGCCGGAGCAGATTGTCGAACGCTGCCTGCGCGCGTTGTTCGAAGAGGGGAAGCGGTTGCTGGCGGAAGGTGTTGCCTTGCGGAGCGTCGATATCGACATTACTTATATCAACGGCTATGGCTTCCCCGCCTGGCGCGGGGGCCCGATGAAGTATGCCGAACTGGCGGGATGGAAATAAGTTGTCTCAGGCGGCCGTTGTCCTACCAGGCGGAGACTGTCAGGCGGCCTGCGCCAAGCGTGGGATCCAGGCGCCGGGCGGTTCGGCGTAGTACGGATTCGATATCCGTAGGGCTGGCGAGCGGATTGATTTGCAGGTAGAGCGCCGCCGCGCCGGCCACAAGCGGAGCGCTAAACGAGGTTCCCCAGGCGGTGGCATAGTTATTGCCGGGGTAAGCGACAACGACGCCCTCGCCCGGCGCCGCCAGGCTTACCGTCTCCGGCCCATAATTGGAGAATCCACTCCGTTCGTTCGTCATGGTTGTGGAGGCGACACCCATCACTTGGCTGTACGCCGCCGGGTACACGAGGATCTCGTTGCCATCGTTGCCAACCGAAGATACCAGCGTGACCCGCCGTCCGGCGGCGTAGTTCACCGCCCGCGTCAGTTCCGGGGAGGTCTCCTTCATATTGAAGCTCATGTTGATCACCTGCGCTCCGTTGTCGGCTGCGTAGTAGATGGCGCGCAGAATGTCGAACGTGTTGGATCGGCCATCGGCCAGGAAAGCCTTCAACGGCATAATCCGCGCGGAGGGGGCCGCCAAACGCACCAGGGACGCCACCATGGTCCCGTGCCCGAAGCCACCCGGCAGCTTGCCGGTGTCGATGAAGGCTGTCGTGGTCTGTGTGAGCGCCGCGACCAGATACTGATTGATGGGCACGGGGCGCGCCCCGTTGTCGATGAAGGCGGTGGTGGTTTGCGTCAATACGGCCGCGGTCACGGCGTCCACGTCGTTCAGATCGTTTGGGATCCCCGGCGTGTCGCGGGTGAAGTCGTAGCCGCCGGCGAGGGCGTTCCACAGCACGGGGTGATTCGGGTCCACGCCGGTGTCGATCACGGCGACGATGCCCGACCCGGTGCGGCCGCGCGCCTGGGTTTGCGGCAAGCCGATCATCGCGGCGGCTGGCTGGCGCGCGAAGCCCTCCCATACGGAGTTGCCGAAGTAGTTCACCATGCGCCGCGTTGTCAGAGCCTGCTGGAGCGGATCGTTGGTTGGGCTGGTGGAACCGGAGGGAATCTCGGGGGCGTACAGGTCCTGGTTTCGCTCGGCGGAGACGATATCCGGGTCGTTGTTTGCCTGCGATTCGAAGTCGTCGTCGTCCTGGGGCTTTACCAGGTGTAGGTTTCGCGCGGGCAGCGACTTAAGAATCTCCAGGCGGTAACGCGCGACGAGACGCTGCAGCGCGCCGGGCGCGGGCCGCAGGAGGAAATCCTCCCGGCTGTCGGCCCGCGAAGGAACGGCGAAAAACGTTAGAACCGAGAGACATACCCAAAGAAAAGAACGCGACATTACAACCTCTTCAATTTGACTTTGGCTTCCTGGTACGCTGGGAGCCCGAGACAACGTCCAGGTCCACTTCGATGCGGCGGCCGGGCTCCGTCAACGACAGCACCAGCCGCAGCGGCCGCTTGCCCGAAAACTCCAACTGGAACTCTCCGCTATCGCCGCTAAGGGTTCGCGCCACCAGTTTGTCCTTCCGGAAAACGAACACCGGGCGGTGCGCCACCGCCTGCTGGATGTTTTCGTTCGGCAGAATCTGTCCGATGACGGCCATCAAGTCCGTGCCGGGCTCATGTTCGAGGCGAAGACTCAACTGGAACTCGCCGGCATGATGGATGGTCTCGCGATGCAGGCTGCCGTAGGACCGAACACCCGCCAGACGGGAATCGAGGAAACTGTCGAAGATCAAGGTGGCGGGCAAGGCCGGCAAGCGCCAGACCGATTCCGGTTCGAACGGCTCGAACAAGGCCACGGCCCGCTGCATCACATCCCGCGGTGCGTCCCCGCCTAGAAAGGCAGCGCCGTCAACGATTCCCGCCGCCACGTCCAGCAGCCGTTGGTCGTCCCGGCTTTCGCGCGCGGCCGCCGACATCCGCTGCCGCCATTCGGAGGAACCGAGGCCTCGGGCGTAATCGATCCAATGCTCAAAGCTGAACTTGCTTTCCATTGCGCTCT
>CAYLPH010000081.1:0-32635 GCA_964385495.1 uncultured Candidatus Solibacter sp. | reverse complement strand
AAACGCGGCTTCGACAAGGAGCCTAAAGCGAAAGGGGGTCCGGTCTTTCGACCGGACCCCCTTTTTGCGTTTGATGGAGAGAAGGCGCGCGCATGCTGCGCTTCGCTGTTACCTACCCGACGATTTCCAGCGGAATCACACCCAGCGAGCCCCGCGTGCCGTCCGGCGCCACACCTTCCACTTCGATCCGATACTGGCCCAGGCCAAGCGCCGGCACCCACACCATGGTGCGCCAGCCGGACTGCTCCAATTCCTTCCGCTGGTACGACACCGAAACATCCGGCCGCGGATAGAAGTTCTCGATCCTCCCCAACTCATCGCCATTCAAAGTAAGCCTCACCTGTTCGAGCGGAGCCCCGAATCGCGAGCTGGCGGCCCAGCCGGCCAGATAAATGCGATCGCGGGCGTAAGCCTGCACGGGTGCGGTGCTGTCGAGGGCGCCGAAGATAGGCGTGGGCGGAAGGGCCGGTTTCAGCTCCTCCACCGGTAGCAGATCAGGCTTGCGAACCGGCGCGGGCAACTGCTCATAAAGAGACGGCCGCGGCTTCACCAACGAGCCAATGATGGGCAGCTTAGAAAGGCGTTCGCGGCGGCGCCGCTGCTCGCGGAAGGCCTTCACTTCCTCGATATACTCGCCGCGGTGGTAGAGGCTGAGCGGACGGTCGTACAGCGGTTCGTCCGCAATCGCGCGGTACATCTCGGTGCAGGCGATGCACTCGTTATAGCGGCAGCCGACAGCCTCCCGCGGGCGCGGCGGCGGACCGTCGGTGAAAAGGTTCCGATAGGTGTCGTCCAGGCAGTGTACCTGAATACGGCCGTCAAACAGCATGTAATAGCTGATGGCGGGGTGGTAGCAGAGCTTGTCCTTGATCCCCGGACGCACCACCTTGTACTTCACGTCCACCGGCATGTTGTACTTCTCGATGAGCTCCATCTCTTCGTCCGAACGCTGCGCGCGCGACAGGTACGTACCGGTGGGGTTCATGGGCGACAGGTTCACGAAGAAGCCGTCGCGCTCCACCTGTTCCAGTCTCTTGCGGAACTCCTCCAGGTTCTCCGGAGCGAGAACGAAATTGAGCATGCCGATATGGAAGCCGTGGTCGCGAATCTGGCGGATGCGCTTGTAGAAGGCATCGAAGCTGACCATCTGCGGATGGAAAGCAATGTTCAGCCCCAGCTTGTCCTTGGGCACGTCCCGGAAGTACTCCGGATCCCAACTGCCGTTGGTGTCGATCTGGATGCTCCAGGCGGGCATCGCCAGCACGCCGAGCAGGATCTTGCGGAAGTTCTCGCGGTCCAGGAACGGCTCGCCGCCGGTGATACGCAGCAGGATATCCTGTTCGCTGAACTTCGTCTCAAACGCCTCCAGCCATTGCTCGGCGCTGTAATGGTCGAAGGCGTGGTTGCGCCTGTCGCCGTTCTTCGAGCGTTTATGGAAGACCAGCACGGGACAGTAATCGCAACTGTAGTTACACCACGAGGTAATGTGCCAGGAGATGCGGACGGAACGTTCCAGATGCGGCGGGAGCGGATAGCTCATGAAGGGACTTAACTTATTCAGTGTACCCTGACACGAATGCCGCCACGGTCTGGCGGGTGGGCGGCACGGTGACGAGGCGGCTGATTTTCTCGATGCTTACTTCATATTGGACGCGCGGGCTGCCGGGGGTTACCGGCACTTCCCTTCCCGCGTCCGCCATAACCTGCCCGAGCGAGACCACGCCCGCGCCACACAGGTTGTAGATCTCGCGCCCGGGAGCGCGGCGCGCCAAGTCCAACATGATGCGGGCGGCGTCATCGGTATGGAGAAACTGCAGCGCGCTGGCCGGATCCAGCCATAGCGGACCGCCGTTGAGGATATCGAAGATGGCGTTCTTCTTCAGACCCGGGCCGACAAAGCCGCCGAGACGGAAGATCAGCCAGTCGCGGGCGGCGTGGCGGACACAGGCCTCACCCAGGCCTTTGTGGAAACCATAGGGGCTTTGCGCCGCCGGATCGAGCACTTGCTCCTCGGCGGTGACTGCCGGCGTCGAGCAATCCGGGTAGACATCGCAGGAGGACAGATGAATATAACGGTCGAAGCGGAAGTCTACCAGCGTCTGGCGGGTGACGCGGACATTGGCGTCGAAGTCCGTCAGCGGCTCGCGGACGGCCAAGGGCTTACGGCTGTTGCCATTGGCGTTGACGAACAGTTCGCAGGATTGGCCCACCAGAGAGGCGTAGTTTTCCCGGTCAATGATGGTGTAGGCGGTGCCGGCGGCCTCGCACCAGCGCGCAAAAGCCGAGCCCACCAGGCCGCGGCCGCCAAGCAGAAAGATCATTCCCTACTATTCTGCCGCAGAAGCCTCTAACAGGCTGGCGGCGCGGTTCTCCCAACTGGCGCCCACGGCGATGTCATGGCGCTGGCGGCGGCGGCCGGGCGCATCTTCCTGGAGCGCGGCGGTGACCTGGGCGGCGAATTCGGCCGGGGAATGGGACAGGTAGACGTGGTCGCGATAAGCGGCCACTTCCGGCAGAGCCGAGCTGACCACCGGCAGCCCGCAACTGAAGTATTCGAACAGCTTGATGGGGTTGGTGGCCAGCGTCAACTCGTTGACGTGAAAGGGAATAAGGCCGATACGAAACTGCGCCATGTATTCCGGGACGGCCGCATAGGGAATCTCGCCGTAGAGGCGTACGTTCGGCAGCTCCCCCAGCCGCAGCGCGTCCTTGTTATCGATGCGGCCCAGCAGCACGAAATCGCAGCCGGGATTGGCGCGGGCGGCAGCTTCCACGGCCTGCCAGTCAAACCACTCGTCGATCGCTCCGGCATAGCCGGCAATCGGCCGTGAGGTGGACGCGGCTGGACGCCCGCCGGCCGCCATCGCAAAGCGCGACACATCCACGCCGTTTGGCACCAGGCGCGCCTTCTCGCCCAACCAGGGCATTTCGGCGATTTTCTTTTCCAGCAGCGATTTCGCGGAGAACACAACCGAGTCTGCCTGCTGAAAGAGTATCACTTCATCGGCGAGAATCTCAGGCGAAATATTGGAGAAACCGGAAAGCAAATCGTGGCAGTCGTACAGCACGGGCGCCTGCAGCTCCTGGCGAAGCTGCCAGACACACTCGTTCCATAAGGGGAACTGGCTGATAATGCGGAGGTTCTGGATACGAAAGTCGCGCGCGGCCTGGCGGAGTTGGGCGGCCAGGTTGCGGCTCTCGGCGGCGGTCAGGCGGCGATGGTGAAAGACGGGCTCGGCGGCCAGGCCGGCGTGGATTTCCCAGATGTTGGGGGCAAGGGCGCCGTACACGGGCGTGCGGCTGAAGCGCGCCGGACGGGGGAACTGGCGGCCGAGGTGCGGGTTGACGTAGAAGCAGCGATGCCTGCGGTGGGCCAGGGCGAGTGCGAGCTGTTGCGGACGCTGGGTACGGAAATGCCAGTCGTTCATCGGCAGGAACAGAAGGTCGGGCTGGCCGGGGTCCGGGATTGGGAAACGGGGCGGCGGATACTGCCAGCAGGCGGTCCATTCCGGCGGGCGGGCCTGGGGACGGAGCCGGAAGTACAACCAGCGCAGGTAGTAAGGGCGGACGAGCTCTTTCAGGGTTTCCGGAACGATGCCTCTATTGTGGCGCACCGCTGTAAGATGGAGAAGAGCCGATGTCACTGATCCGGTTTGAGGGGGTATCGAAGTCGTTTGTCCGCAGCTCGGGGCGGGTGCTGATCCGTAGCCTGCTGATGGAGAAACTGCGCGGCGAGGCGGTGAAGCCTTTCTATGCGCTGAAGAACGTCTCCTTCACAATCGGCGAGGGCGAAACGGTGGGCGTCATCGGGCGCAATGGCGCGGGCAAGAGCACGCTACTGAGCCTGGTGGCGGGCATCTCCTTCCCCGATGAAGGCACGGTGACGGTGGAAGGGCGCGTGGCGGCGCTGCTGGAATTGGGCTCGGGCTTTCATGGCGATCTCACCGGTAGAGAGAACGTGATCCTGAATGCCTCCCTGCTGGGCCTGTCGCGCAAACGGACGATGGAGAAGCTGGACGAGATCATCGACTTCTCCGGCGTCGCCGATTTCATCAATGAGCCGCTGCGGACGTACTCCTCGGGAATGATGATGCGGCTGGCGTTTGCGGTGGCGATTCACGTGGACCCGGCGTTTCTGATCATCGATGAGGTGCTGGCGGTGGGCGACGCCCCGTTCCAGGCCAAGTGCCACGACAAGATCCAGCAGTTCCGTCGGGCTGGAAAAGGGCTGCTGATCGTATCGCACGCCGGACGGACCATTGAACAGTTATGCGAGCGGGCGCTATGGCTGGACCACGGCAAACTGGTGATGGACGGCAAGACGCGCGAGGTGGTGGAGGCTTACGCCTACGCCGGGGAATCGGCCGTACAGGCCTAACGCGCCACGGCAGCCAGCGCGCCCGGCGTCAATCGCACGGCGTGGCGGTGATAGATCACCAGCCGGGGGTCCGACGGACTCCCTTTATCCAGACTCCAGGAAGAGAAATAGCGGGCGGCCTGTAGTTCGTCGAGCGAAGGCGCCAGCTTTTCGAGAATCTTCGACGGCTGCTGGTAGCGGGTGATATGCAGCGTCTGGCAGAGCTGGGCGTAGGACTTGATGAGCACACCTTCGTCGTGGGTGGCGGCCAGCCAGGTTTGCAGCAGCGGAACCAGTGTTTTTGCGATGTGGTTGCGAAGGCTGCGGTAAGCGGTCAGGTCGACCGCCATGAGGTGATTGTGCTGGATATTTTCCAGTTGCCAGGCCGAAAGCCAGACATAGTTGCGATCGGCGAGGCGGCCGTCCGGCATCGGCGTGCCGAAACTGACGGCGCGTTCAAAGACGCGGACTTCGCCCTGATGCCAGCAGCGGCGGCCGGCCAGGTAGACGGTACCCTCCGAGCGGATGCCGGTGCAGGTCATACGCTGCAGCCACTGGGCGATATCGCCGTAGTTTTTGCCGGCGGTGACGCGGCGGCCCAGCAGGCGCAGCAGTTCGGCGGAGGTGAAGCCGATGGGGTTGCGCAGGGCCCCCTGCTGGCGCCGCGTATTGGCGATAATCTTCTGCAAAGCAAAGTACTTATCCTGGTCGGCGGTGATGGGGAGGCCGAATGGGGAAGCGGGCAGGATCTCGGTGGAAGCTTCGCCGGGGTGGCCATCGGAACGGCGGCCCAGCACAACCGTTTTGTGAGCCGCTCCTTTGATGCGTTTACTCGACGGGGTAAAGAAGCCGAGGGCGGCAAGATTCTTCTCGATTTTGATCCAATCGGGGGCCGGAGCGGGACGCGACGGGGGGAGTAGCGAGAGGGCGAGAGGGACGGGCGGTTCGGGCATGTTTGCCAGTCAAAGCGACAGAACAGAGCACCACGCACCCACTACCTCGCGGTGTAGTACTTCCAGTCCTGCGCCACAACGAGCCCCAACAAAAATGGGGCTTGACAGGAGCCTAGGATAGGAGTGAAATAAGTTTAACACTTCTCGACCATCAAAGATCCGCGGCCTGACCGGGCAACTGGTCAGGCCGTTTTTATTTTGGGCGGGCAGCGGACGCCATTTTCCTTGCAAGTTTTCCGGTTTGCGGCCGATGAGGCTAGACGGAGGATGGTGTATCCATGAGTCTCTCGCCGCTTACCTTCACGGGAGTCAGCAAGTTCTCCTCCGACTTCCAGACCATTCTGAATCACGCCGTATCGATTGCCAGCCAGCCGGTGCAGTTGCTGCAGAATCAGCAGAAAGATCTGCTCCAGCAAAAGCTACTGGTGTCGAACCTCAGCGGCGGCGTCGCCGGGTTGGCCACCGCCGTGGAGAATCTGGGCCAGACGGCCAAAGGGCGGGCGCTGGCCGCTTCGAGCAGCAATACTAGCAAGGTAACGGCAACCAACGTCAGCCTGGCGGCACCGGCCACTTTCACGATCGGCAACATCACTTCGGTGGCCAAGGCCGCGGCCGAGACTTCCGTATCGGGTTATGCCAACGCCAATGCGGCCGCGGTATCGTCGACAGGCTTGCTGAAGCTGGTAGTGGGCAGCCAGGAATACTCGCTCGACATTTCAAGTTCGAATAACCTGACGGCGTTGCGCGATGCCATCAACGCCACCGGTGCGCCGGTGACGGCGAGCGTACTTACCACCGGCAACGGGGCAACGCCTTACTACCTTTCGATCACCGCCAACGAGACCGGGGCGGCGGCGCTGGAGCTGCGCGACGATCCAACGGGCGCCAACACGAATCTATTGACGGCCAACAACCAGGGGGCGAACTCGGTATTTGAGTTGAATGGGGTTCCGGTAAGCAAGAAGACCACGTTCATCAACGACGTGGTGCCGGGCCTGACGCTGGACATCAAGGCCACCACCACCGGCGCCGAAACGGTGACCGTAACGGTGGATAGCGACCGTTCGGCGCTGGCGGCCGATCTCGATGCATTCGTGTCGGCCTATAACAACGTGCGGCAGATGGTGAACGACCAGATTGGGCAAAGCGCGGGGCTGTTGAGCGGCGATTTCCTGGTGCGTGAAGTGCAGACGCGGTTGCGCGGGTTGACCAGCTATAGCGGCAGCGGCGCCATGAAGGGGCTGGCCGACCTTGGCGTGGAGTTTTCGACCACCGGCGACGCATCCTTTGACAGCACGGCGCTGACGAATCTCTCGGCCGGGGAGTTGGAAGAGGCGTTCGAGTTTCTCGGCACGCCGGACAGCGGCTTTGGCGGGCTCTCGAAATCGCTCACCGATATCAGCGATTCGGTGATTGGGATGGCGCGCATCCAGTTGGATAAGTACGATGAGACCGACAAGCGGCTGACCGAACAGATTACCGAGCAGACCACGCGCATCAGTGCGATGCAGCTCAGCATGGCGTCGCGGCTGCAGATGGCCGATTCGCTGCTGGCCAGCCTGGAATCGCAGCAGAACGTGCTTGACGCCCAGATCACCAGCTTGAATACGCTGCTGTACGGAAAGCAGAGCTAATGGGACAGACTCGGATCGACCGGCTTTTGGAACAGCTCGAACAGTTGGACGAGACGCTGCGGCCGGGGGCAGCGTCCTCAATTGAGGCGCTTGCCACGCGCGGGCATCTGCTGGGCGAGATCGGGGCGCGGCTGGCGGCCGAGCCCGGATCCTTCGAGGAAGAACACCTCAACCGGCTGCGCGCCAGTTGGCAGCGGATGGAGCGCTGCCGGGCCGAAATGGCCGTGCAACGCAGCCTGCTCGCCGCCGAGTATGGCAGGCTGAACAGCGAGCGGCGGGTTCACGACCGCATCAGTGGTTCGCTGTGTCCGGAGCGCAGGTCGTGGGAACTGGCCGGCTGATCCTGGCCGGGGCGCCGGTAGGGGTGGGCGCCGGCGTGGAAGTCGGCCAGGTGGCCGTTGTGCGGAATCAGCACTTGGCCAATCTCCAAACCGTGGCGCTGCGTTTCTTCCACAATGTCGCGGGCGCGCCATTGGGTGGGGATGATTAAGACATCGACACACGTGCCGGCAAGCGCCTCGCGCGGCTGGATGCACTGCCCGGTGCCGGGAACATAGCTGCCCACTTTATCGGGATCGGAATCGACTACCAGTGGAAAACGCTCCGCATCGGCGCGGTGCGCCTGCAGGAAGGCGGCGCACTTGCCCGTCCCGCCCCAGATGGCGACGCGTTTGCCGGCCAGGTAGAGGTTCGCCAGTTCAAGCATGATGACGCGGCGCGATTGTTCGGCCATGGCGGCGAAGGCACTGGCGGAGCGGGCCCGGACGATGTGTTCCAGGCGGCCTTTCAGGCGTAGGAAGGCGTAGACCACTTCGCCGTCATAGCCATGGTCCAGCGCTTCAATGGAGCCGAAGCTGCGCGCCAGCATGCGCGAGAAGCTTTCGGTGGTGAAGTGCGAGTTGTGCTCGTAGTAGAAGTCCTCACTACGCTGGTAGTCGAGCGCGCGGTCAATGCAGGGGACTTCCAGATAAAGCAGCGGCTGCTGGCCGAGCATCGACGCGGCGAACGAGATGCTCTGGACAAAACCGAGCGGGTCGGTCAGGTGTTCGAGCACGTGGCGGCTGGCCAACAGATCAGGCGCCAGTTCGGCCAGGTGAACGCTGGGGTCAAACAGGACGCGGCGGAACTCGACATTGGACAGCGTGGCCTTCGAAGCCCCATGCGGGTCAAAGCCGATAAAGCGGCCTTGGGGGCGCGCGGCGGCCAGCGCCTGGAGAAACGTGCCGTCGCCATGGCCAATCTCGACAATAGTCGGCGCATCGCTCAGGCCCGAGAGCATCCGCGCGCGGATGGATTCCAGGAAGACCGTCCAGCGGGCGCCGCGGTTGAACATGCGGTTGGGCTGATCGGTGTAGGGGACGCGGGTGTAGTCGAAGGCGGCGTTGAAGACATGGCCGCAGTCGACGCAGCGAACAAAGCGCAGGGGCAGGCGAGGCATGGCGCGGGCCACATCGGCCGAATCGGGCCAGCCGAGAGTAGCCAGCGGCTGCGCGCCGCCATCATAGAACAGCACGGCGACGTGAAAGCCGCAGGCCGGACAGGTGGTGACGGCCGTATCCGGGAGCACGGGATTAGTGGGATTGGCACCATTGCCGCCAAACAGTTCGGAGAGCATGTTCAAAGTTCCTGGTAAAGGCTTCGGTATCGCCAAGGGTGGACTTGCGGAGCTGGGCGCGCAGGCTGCGGCGGAGTTCCGCCAGGCGGCTGCGGTCCCGGCCGAGGGCCAGGGCGCAATCGATGTATTGCTCGGGCGTATGGGCGATCCAATCCGCGTGCCCGGCGGCGGTAAGGATGGTGGCGCCGACGCGGCTGACGAAGCGGCCCCCGGCGAGCGTCACGACGGGCACGCCCATCCAGAGCGCTTCGCAGGTGGTGGTGCCGCCGTTATAAGGGAATGGATCGAGGGCGATGTCGATCTCCGCATAGGTGGCAAGCAGGTCGGCATGGGTGGCCGCGCCGGCAAGGGTGAGGCGCGCGGCGTCCACCCCGGCGGCGGCGAAGGCCTGGAGAAACTGGTCGCGGGCGAGCGGATCGTCAAAGGTGGCGTTCCGCAAGAGCAGGCGGGCTTCCGGGTTGGCGGCCAGGATGCGCGCCCATAAGGCGATGACGTTGGCGGTGATTTTGGACGAAGTGTTAAAGCAACCGTAGGTGAGCGGCTGGCCGGGCGGGCGGTGCGGCTCTGGAGCATAGTCCGGCCCCTGGTAGGCGAGGTAGCAGCCGGGCAGCCGCAGCGGCTGTTCGACAAAGGGCGCGGGCTCGGATTCGGGCGCGACAACGGGATCGACCAGCAGGTAGTCGATGGATGCAAGGCCGGTGGTGTTGAAGTAGCCGAGCCAGGAGATCTGCACCGGGGCGGGTTTCCGGGCAAAGGTGAGCAGGCGGTTACCGGCCGTATGTCCGGCCAGGTCGATGAGAATGTCGATGCCGTCGGCCTCAATGCGGCGGGCAAGTTCGTGATCCGTCAGGGCGGGAACCTCGGCCCACTCCCCGGCGAGCGCCTTCAGGCGGGCCGACCACGTATCGCCGCCGAAGCAGGACGAATAGGCCGTGATGTGGAAGGCGTCGCGGCGGTGGTGGGCAAACAGCGGTTCCGTGAAGAAGCTGACCGGGTGCTGGCGGAAGTCGGCGGAAACAAAGCCGATACGTAGCGGGCGGCCGGGAGTGGCTTCGTTTTGCCACGCGCCCTGGCGGGCCAGGGGACGGCCGTGGCGTTCGCCCCAGGCGCGGTGTTCGGCCAGAAGATCGGCGGTGGAACGATTCGGGTCGTAGTGAAGGGAGAACAGGGCGGCGCCGTGGGCGATGGGGTTATCGGGGTTGAACGCGAGCGCCTGACCAAACGAAGCCACTGCCTCGTCCATGCGGCCGAGGATCTGCAGCACGGTACCGCGATTGGTCCAGAATTCGGCGCGCATGGGCTCCCGGCCGATGGCGTCGCTGAAGCTGCGCAGGGCTTCGGTATTGCGTTTCAGGGCGCGCAGGATGTTGCCGCGATTGTTGTAAAGCGCGGCCGTATTGGGCGACAGCCCGATCGCTTTCTCGATAAGCGGCAGCGCTTCGGCGGCGCGGCCGAGCGACAGCAGCGTATTACCGAGGTTCACCAGCACCGGCAGGGCGTCCGGATGGTGGCGGTGAGCCTCTTCGAGATGAGCCAGCGCCAAGCCGGAATGGCCGGCCGAGCGCAGCAGATTGGCCAGATTCGTGCGCGCCTCCATATGCCTTGGCGCCCGCTCGACGACCTCTTCAAATAACGTGAGCGCATCGCGGTGGCGGCCCGTGCGCTCGCACGTATTGGCCCAGTTATAAAGAGCGTCCGTGTAACCGGGACCTTCGATATTGATCGCTTCCTGGTAGCAGAGCTCCGATTCGGCCCAACGGTTCTGGCGCTGCAGCAGATTGCCCAGCAGGACCCAATACAGAGCCTTCTTGGGGGCGATGGAGAGCGCCTGGCGCAGCAACTGCTCGCCCAGATCGATCTCGCCTTCCTGCGCTACCACCGATGCCAGCAGATACATGGAATCGGTATGGTCCGGCTCGCGTTCGAGTAAGGAGATGAGAAGTTGTCTGGCTTCGGGTAACGCTCTCTGTTGGGCAAAACGCGCGGCGGCGGTGAAGGTGGAGCGGGCCCAGGCCGAGGACGTAGCCTGCATGCCTGAGCTTTTATCGTCCACGTTTCACCGCCGCACTAGAGGATTTGCCCATCGGATTACTCCGGGCGCGCTCAGGGTTTACCGGCCCTGGAGCAGCGACAGCACGGCCTGCGGCGCCGAGTTCGCCTGCGCCAACGCCGCCACGCCCGCCTGCAGGATGATCTGCGCCTTGCTCAGGTTGGCGGCTTCCATGGCCAGATCGGCGTCGCGGATACGCGATTCGGCGGCGGCGATGTTGGTCAACTGCGATTGCGCCAGGTTGACGGCATAGTTGAACTGGTTCTGGCCGCGGCCGACCACGGCCTGGGCATCGCCGAGGATAGACACGGCGGTAGCAAGGGCGCTGACGGCGGCCGTGGCCCCGTCCATAGTGGCGATGTTGAGCTGGGCGCCGCCGCTGGACTGCGTGGCGGCGGTGATGGTTCCCTGCCCCAGTACGCTGGCGCCGCTGGTGCCGTCATAGATGCCGGTTTCGCTGGCCGCGGTGGACCCGGAGCTGACACCCACCGAGACACGGAAGTTCTTCAGTGTCGACAGGAAACGGATCCCCTCTTCGTTGCCGGTGGTGTTCTGCTCCTTCACCGCCACCAGTTGCTTCAAGGTGGGATCGGCCGACTGCTGCAACTGCGTGTTGATGGCTTTGATGGCTTCGTCGATCGAACGGGCATTGCGCGCGGTGGCGTCGTTGCGCAGGGTGAGGGCAAGCGAATGCTCGGCGCCGTTGTCGTCGACCGCGGTTAAGGTAACGGTCTGGTCCGAGGCGCCATTACGGATGGCGCTAAAGCTGAACACGTCCTTATTGGTGCCGAGTTCGGTGGTGTAGGCGCCGCCGGCGTTGATCGTATTTTTGTCGGCGTAGTTGCTCTGGCCCGCTTCAAAGCCGAGCGTGGCCAGCGAGGTGCCGCTTTCGATCTTGATCTTCTGATTGGCGCTGGCCGCCGTGATCACCAGTCCGCCATTGACAACATTGATGTTGGTCGCGTTGTCAAAAGCGGCGTTGGTTTCCAGGTCAGCCTTGATCTGCGCAGCCGTACGGGCACCGCCGGCCGTCAATGTGACGGTTTGCGAAGCTCCCCCATTGATCGAGAACGTAAAGGTATCGTTGCTGCCGGACGTAATGGCATACGTACCGTCAACCGTGTTGTAGATGGCATCGCTATAGTTGGCCACATGGGCGATACCGGTGCCCGTGGTGGTATTGGTACCGAAACCGAAGTTGTCCTGGCCGGGAGCGAGCGCATTCAGGCGGAAGGCCGTGCCGTTGGTGGAGGCGATGTCGATGGTGCCGCCGCCATTCACCGTAGCCTGCAATCCGGCTGCCGCCAAAGTGGAGTTGGCCGCGATACCGGCATTGATGGCAGCCGCTGCCGCCGTTGCCGTACCTGCCGTCAAGCCATTGACAACAACCGTCTCCTTGACACCGCCGCCAATCGAAAACTCGAAGGTCTGGGCTGAGGTGGCGGACAGCGCTACCGCACCGCCGGTCACCGAAGTGTAATCGAACGAAGTGGCAGTATCGGAGGCCAGGCGGAACGTACCGAGACCGAGCGCGTTGTCGTTATCGCCGGCCGCGAGCACTTCAAAGCGCTCCCCACGCGTGGACCGGAACACCAGCGCCTCGCCCGTCACCGGCGTGTCGAGCGTGAGGCCCGCCGCCTGCAGGGTGGCGTTATTATCGACGGCCAGTTTCAGAGCGGTGGCTAACTGGGCGCCGGTGGTGGTGCCCTGCGTAATCCCGAGCGTAATATCCACAGGAGCGGCAAGGCCGCTGCCCTGGACGCGGACAATCACGTTGGCCGAGCCTGCGCCCGTGGTGGCGGCGGCCGATACCGTTCCCGCCCCCACAAAAGCCGTACTGAGCCCCTTGCCCGTGGCGCCGGAAGAGAAGTTGCCGAGCAAGGCATTCGACATGCGGTCTCCGGCTACTACCTGGAAGGCGCCGGTGGAGGCCTGGAAGCCGAGCCGCTCCCTGACCGTGCCGTCGGCCTGTTTATCGGAGATCACCACGGCGCGGACATTGGTGTTCTTGAATGCCGTAGCTGCGGCCGAAGTGCCATTGCCGGCCGCCTCGATAGCCGCGTTGACGGCGCTGACCAGCGTGGAGGTATTGGTGACGCCAGCCAGGTTTACGGAAACCTTCACCTGGTCGGCATCGGAGAAACCGGCCCCGCGAAGATAGAAGTCCGTATAGCCGCCATTGGCCACCGAGTTCTTGTTCGCCGTGTCGTTGACGATGGACTGAACGCTGGTGGTGGCCGAGCTGGTGGATAGATCGGTGCCGGCTTTGCTGGCCGCCTGTACGCCGCTGATACCCAGGCTCTGCGTATCCACCGTGGAAGCGCTGAGATCGACGCCCACGCTGCCGTTAGAGATCTCGGTAATGCCCGCGTTGGCTCTGCCGCCGCCGATAAAGACACGGAGCGACTTGGCGAATTGGCCGCCGCGGTCCAGCCCGATGGTTTGCGCCTGGCGATCGACTTCCTGCAACACGCTTTGGAACTCGCTGTTCAACACCGACCGGGAGCCGGTGAAGGTGCCCGAGGCCGACTGGGTGGCGAGCGTACGGGCACGGTCCAGCAGTTTGGAGATGTTGTTGATGCCGCCGTCGATGATCTGCAGGGTGGAGATGCCGTCGTTGGCATTGCGGATGCCTTGGCTTAACACGGCAATATCGGAGCGGAAGCTGTTGGCAATGGCGAGACCGGCGGCGTCATCGCCGCTGGCGACGATGCGGAGGCCCGAGGTAACGCGTTGGATGGTTTTCTGCTGGAAGTCCGAGGTCACTCGCAGGTTGTCCTGCGCGACCAGCGAGGGGATGTTCGTGTTGATCTGAAAGCCCATATAGTTTCTCTCCTAGAAACGTTCGAATGCGTTTCCGGAAATCCTTCCCGGATTTGTGACCCCGGACTCTGACCGGGTTACTGGGCTTATCGAAGGGGAATAGGCGAGGTATGACGGGGTGACGCAATATTGCCACCCCTCGGGAGAGGAGTACCTCTAGCCGAGGGGTGGATGGCGAATTGTCGTTACTATCTATCTATTCGGTATTACCCGCGGAGCAGGGCGAGAACGGCCTGCGGGGCGGAGTTGGCTTGGGCCAGGGCGGCGATACCGGCCTGGAGAACGATCTGCGCCTTACTCAGGTTGGCCGCTTCCTGGGCCAGGTCGGCGTCGCGGATACGCGATTCGGCGGCGGCGATGTTGGTCAACTGCGATTGCGCCAGGTTGACGGCGTAGTTGAACTGGTTCTGGCCACGGCCGACAACGGCCTGGGCATCGCCGAGTTTGCTGACGGCGCTTGCCAGGGCGGTAACGGCCGCGGTGGCGCCGGCAATCGTATTGATGTCGAGCTGCGAACCGCCGGTGGCTTGCGTGGCCGAGGTGATGGCACCCTGGCCGAGCACGCTCGAGCCGCTGGTACCGTCATAGACGCCCACTTCGCTGGCAGCGGTAGAGGCGGAGCTGACGCCCACCGAAACCTTGAAGTTCTTCAGCGTCGACAGGAAGCGGATGCCCTCTTCGTTGCCGGTGGTGTTCTGTTCCTTCACCGCCACCAGTTGCTTCAACGTCGTGTCGCCGGATTGCTGCAACTGGGCATTGATGGTCTTGATGGCTTCGTCGATCGAACGGGCATTGCGCGCGGTGGCGTCGTTGCGCAGGGTAACGGCCAGCGAGTGCTCCACCCCGTTGTTGTCGACCGCGGTAAGCGTAAGGGTCTGGTCGGAGGCACCATTGCGGATGGAACTGAAACTGAAGACGTCCTTATTGGTGCCGAGTTCGGTGGTGTAGGATCCACCGGCGTTCACCGTGTTCTTGTCGGCATAGTTGCTTGCCCCGGCTTCAAAGCCGAGCGTGGCCAGCGAGGTGCCGCTTTCGATCTTGATCTTGGAATTGGCACTGTCGGAAGTGATCACCAAGCCACCATTTACAACGGTGGCGGTAGCCGCTGCGGCAAAGGTGCCGTTGCCGTTCAAGTCGGCGGCAATCGAGGTGGCGGTACGGGCTGCGCCGGCGGTCAGGGTGATCGAGGTGGAGGAGCCTCCATTGACCGAGAACGTAAACGTATCGTTGGTGCCGCCCGTGATGGCATACGCACCGTCAACCGTGTTGTAGATGGCGTCGTTGTAGTTGGCCGTATAGGCGGAGCCGGTACCGGTAGTGACGTTGGTGCCGAAACCGAAGTTATCCTGGCCTGGGGCGAGCGCATTCAGACGGAAGGCCGTGCCGTTGGTGGAGGTAATGTCGATGGTGGCGCCGCCATTCACCGAGGCCTGCAACCCGGCCGCCGCCAAGGTGGAGTTGGCCGCAATACCGGCGTTGATGGCGGCTACTGCCGCCGTTGCCGTACCTGCCGTCAAACCGTTGACCACGACCGACTCCTTGGCACCGCCGCTGATCGAGAACTCGAAGGTCTGGGCGGAGGTAGTCGACAGCGTTACCGCGCCGCCGGTCACCGAGGTGTAGTCGAACGAAGTCGCGGTATCGGAGGCCAGGCGGAAGGTGCCAAGGCCGAGCACGTTATCGTTGTCGCCGGCGGCTTGCACATCGATGCGTTCGCCGGTACGTGAACGGAACACCAGCGTTTCGCCGGATACGGGCGTATCGAGCGTGATGCCGGCCGATTGCAGCGTCGAGTTATTATCGACGGCCGTCTTCAGAGCCGACAGGATCTGCGCGCCGGTGGTGGTGCCCTGCGTAATGCCGAGCGTGATATCAACCGGCGAAGCGAGACCGCTGCCCTGCACGCGCACAATGACATTGGCCGCGCCGCTACCGGTGGTCGCGGCGGTAGACACGTTGCCCGCGCCGAGAAACGCCGTGGACAATGACTTACCGATCGCGCCCGACGAGAAGTTGCCCAAGAGGGCATTCGACAGACGGTCGCCCGCTTCCACCTGGAACGCGCCGGTGGAGGCCTGGAAGCCGAGCCGCTGTTTCACCGTGCCGTCGGCCTGGGTATCGGAAACAACGACGGCGCGGATGTTGGTGTTCTTGAAAGCGGTGGCGGCGGCGGAAGTGCCGTTGCCGGCCGTCTCGATGGCGGAGTTCAGGGCGGTAACCAAAGTGGCGGTGTCGGTGACGCCGGACAGGTTCACCGAGACCTTCACTTTGTCGGCATCGGAGAAGCCGGCGCCGCGGAAGGTGAAGTCGCTGTAGCCGGCGACCGCGACCGAGTTCTTATTCGTCGTGTCATTGACGATGGACTGCACGCTGGTGGTGGCCGAACTGGTGGACAGGTCCGTGCCGGCCTTACTGGCGGCCTGCACGCCGCTCAAGCCGAGGCTCTGCGAATCGACCGTGGAGGCGCTCAGATCGACACCGATGGATCCATTGCTGATCTCGGTAGTACCGCCGTTGGCGCGGCCGCCGCCGATGAACACGCTGAGCGCTTTGTTGAACTGGCCGCCGCGGTCGAGACCAATCGATTGCGCCTGGCGGTTGATTTCCGTCAACACGCTCTGGAACTCGCTGTTCAGCACCGAGCGCGAACCGGTGAAGGTGCCCGAAGCCGACTGCGTTGCCAGCGTACGGGCGCGGTCAAGCAGCTTCGAAATGTTGTTAATACCGCCGTCGATGATCTGCAGCGTCGACAAACCGTCGTTGGCGTTGCGGATGCCCTGGCCGAGGACGGCGATATCGGAACGGAAGCCATTGGCAATGGCAAGGCCGGCCGCGTCGTCGCCGCTCGATACGATGCGCAACCCGGAGGTGACGCGCTGGATGGTTTTGGTCTGGAAGTCGGACGAAAGCCGAAGGTTATCCTGCGCCATCAGCGACGGGATATTGGTGTTGATTTGAAAACCCATTGTTTCTCTCCTAGAAACGTGTTGGACCGCCCGGGAATCCTTCCCGGGTTCTGGCTTCCGGATCAGTGAATCCGGAACGTCAGACTGTGTGTCTCTCTGGAGCGCTTATCGGTGTGCCGGTTTGGGACCGTGAACCAAATCGGGCCGTCTCAGGTGATTTCCGGTTTAGGGGCTCAGGGTGGGCTCGGGGTGATATGTGAAAATAGGAAGGCTTCATGCGGCGATTGCTCCTTGTGTTCGGCACCCGGCCGGAGGCGATTAAACTGTCTCCGCTGGTGCTTTACTTACGCGCTCGGGCGGATCGGGAGTTTGTTGTACGAACCTGCGTCACGGCGCAGCACCGCGGATTGCTGGATCAGGTGCTGGCCACCTTTGGCATCGTTCCGGATCACGATCTGGACGCGATGACACCGGGCCAGACGCTCGCTGAGGTATCGAGCCGGATGCTGGGGGCTCTCGAGAAGGTGATGCGGGCCGAACGCCCGGACCTGGTCATCGTCCAGGGCGACACGACGACAACGCTGTGCGGCGCATTGGCGGCCTTTTACCAGCGCATTCCCGTGGCGCATGTGGAGGCCGGGTTGCGCACCTGGGATCTCGATCAGCCGTTTCCCGAAGAGATGAACCGGGTGCTGACGGGGCGGTTGGCGCGGCTGCACTTTCCACCGACGGCGCAATCGGCGGCGAACCTGCGCAACGAAGGGGTCCGGGAGGAAGACATCCGGGTAACGGGCAACACGGGGATTGACGCGCTGTTTTACATACTGCATCAACTGGAAACCGGCGCTTTGCCGCGGCCGGAGTGGCCGTTTCTCGATCCGGCGCGGAAGCTGTTATTAATCACCGGCCACCGGCGCGAGAGCTTTGGCGGCGGCTTTATACGGATCTGCGAGGCGCTGGGACAATTGGCCAAACGCGCCGACGTGCGGATTGTGTACCCGGTGCATCCGAATCCGAACGTGCGGGGCCCGGTCAACGAACGGCTGGGCGCATTGCCGAACGTGCATCTGATTGAGCCGTTGGAGTATGTGCCGTTTGTCGACCTGATGAGCCGGGCCGCGGTCTTATTGACCGACTCGGGCGGGGTGCAGGAAGAGGCGCCGTCGTTGGGAAAGCCGGTGCTGGTGATGCGCGAAAAGACCGAGCGGCCGGAGGCCGTGGAGGCCGGCACGACACGCCTGGTAGGTACCGATGTGACGCGGATTGTCCGCGAGGTGTCCGTGCTATTGGATGACGAAAGCGAATACCGGCGGCGGGCGGCGCTGCATAATCCTTATGGGGACGGGCATGCCTGTGAGCGGATCGCCGAGGGGCTGCGGTCTTTCTTTATCGGAAAGGCGGCGCCGGAAGCGGTTCCGGCGGTATCGTGATGCGGAGCGGCGCCACGGAGGCGGGAGAACAGGGGGTCGCCGGGGCGGGCCGCATGATCCGTCTATTCCGCGTGTACATTCCCACCAGCGTATTGCTGCTACTGGCAAGCGAGGTGGTGTTTACCTTCGCCATATTCGCCGGGGCGATTTCCTGGCAGTTTGGGCCGATCTACCTGCAGTTGGAGGATGGCTGGCTGCAGGCGGGGGTGGCGGCGGCAACGGTCATCGTGGGGCTGTACCTGAGCGATTGTTATGAGCGGGTACGGATGCCGTCGCAGATCCTGCTGTTGCAGCAGTTCTGCCTGATTATCGGCGTGGCGTTCCTGGTGCAGGCGGTGGTGTCCTATGCGCGGTTGCCCATCCGGATGCCGCGCCAGGCAATGCTGCTGGGAAGCCTGATCTGCCTGATTGTGCTGCCGTTGTGGCGGCAGTTGTACAGCCGGCTGTCGTTACGGATGCTGGGCGCCGAACGGGTGCTATTCGCCGGCACGCATCCGCTGCAGTTTAAGCTGGCCGAGTATCTGGACGACCGGCCGGAGTATGCCATGCGGCCGTGCGGCTTCGCGGTGGAGGGGGAGAGCGCGGCCAGCCGCTGCGGTTCCTATGAGGTGCTGGGCACCATCGCCGGCCTCGACGGGATTCTGCGGTCGCGGCAGGTGGACCGCATCGTCGTGGGCATCGCGGACCAGGCCGATCCGCGGGTGATGGCGAAGATGTACGAACTGGTGACCAGCGGCCGTCGAGTGGACACGGTGGAGCGGGTTTACGAGGTGCTGCTGGGGCGCGTGCCGCTGCAGCGCGTGCGGGCCGACCAGATTTTCCCGCACGACCAGGCGCGGGCGAACTTCGCCATGACGGTGCAGAACGTGTATGCCTGGCTGGTGGCGCTGGTTGGCGTGGTGCTGCTGGCGCCGGTGCTGCTGGCGGTGGCGCTCGCCGTGCGGTTGAGTTCGCCCGGGCCGGTACTGTTCCGGCAGGTACGCGCCGGGCGCAACAACGCGCCATTCCTGCTCTACAAATTCCGCTCCATGTACGTGGACGCCGAGAAGCATACCGGGGCGGTGTGGGCGCAGGCGAACGATCCGCGAGTGACGCCCATCGGCAAGTATCTGCGCCAGTACCGGCTGGACGAGTTGCCGCAGTTGTTCAATGTTCTGCGCGGGGAAATGTCGATTGTCGGGCCGCGGCCGGAGCGCCCGGAGTTCGTCAAGATGCTCTCCGAGCAGGTGCCGTTCTTCATGCAGCGGCTGTCGGTAAAGCCGGGCATTACGGGTTGGGCGCAGATCAACTACCGCTACGGAAACACCATTGAAGATACGGCGATCAAGCTGGAGTTCGACTTGTTCTATATTAAGAACCTGTCGCCGCAACTCGACTTGCTGATCATGTTCCACACCATTAAGACCATGCTGTTGACGCGCGGCGCCTACTGAAGGGCGGACGCGGGGTTATGAGGCGGAACGAACGGCTCCGGGCGCTGGCGCGGGTGGCGGCGATGGTGTGCGGGTACTGGCTGCTGGCACTGCTATTGGCCTGGCGGGCCGGGGCCTTGGACGGCGCCTGGGGCGCGGATTCGGACGAGGCGTCGCACTTTCTCAACGGGGTGATGGTTCTCGACTATGCCAAGGCGGGCTTTCCGGGGCATCCGCTGCGGTATGCGGAGAATTATTACCGGCATTATCCCAAGATCGGCTTAGGGCACTGGCCGCCGCTGTTCGCGCTAGTCGAGGCCGCCTGGTTTGTGGCGATGCCTCTGAGTTACGTGTCGGGCATTGTGTTGGTGAACCTCCTGGCGGCCGGGGTGGCGGCGATGATCTGCTGGATGGGGCGGTACGGGCTGGGATTGCCGTCCGGGCTCGCCTGGGGGGCGGGTTTCGTATGGCTACTGCTGCCGCTGGTGCGGCAGTACAGCGCCGTGTTCATGGCCGAGATGTTGTTGACGTTCTGTGTCACGGCGGCGGTGATGGCTTTTGCCAGGGAGAGTATTGCGTTCGGATGGTGGGCGGGTTTGGCGCTACTGACCAAGGGTACGGCCATCGCGCTGGCGCCGCTGCCGGCGCTGGCGGCGCTGCTCGGCGGTGGATGGGGGCTTCTGCGGAAACGCTGGATCTGGGTATCGGCGGGGTTGGTGCTGGTGCTGGCCGCGGCCTGGTATCTGAAGGCTCCCGGGGCGCGGCATGAGCGAGTGGCGCCGTATGGCGGTCCGCGGTTCTTGCCGCGGCGCGGGCCGGAGACGCTGCGCGCGGTTGGGGAGAACCTGGGGCCCGCGCTGGCTCTGGCGGCGTTGGCGGGTGTGGCGGCAGCGTGGCGCAAACGGCGGGAGAACCGCCTGTTATTGGCGCTGCTGGCCTTTCTGCCGGCGCATGTGGGATTGCGAATGCTGGTGGCGGCCTGGGAGACGCGGCATCTGGTGATGGTGTTTCCGGCGCTGCTGCTGCTGGCGGCTTATGGGTTGCAGGGGCGCGGCTGGCGGCGGCGCGCGTTGCTGGCGCTGGTGGCGGGCGCAACGTTGTGGCACCTGAGGTCGCTGTGGCCGCCGCGGCCCGCGACGGAAGGTTTTACCGAAGCGGCGGCGGAGTTGGGAGGCGCGCGGCGGATCCTGGTGGCCGGTACGGTTCCCGCCGAAGGAGCGCTGATTTGCTCGGTGGCGCTCCGGGATGGCGGGCGGCGGCCTTGGCGGGTGGTGGAGCGCGGGACGAAGGTGCTGATGGAGTCGGATTTCCTAGGCTGGCGGGAGCGGATGCTGGTACGGGATGCGGCGGAGGTAGGTCAGGTGTTGCGGGCGAAGGGAGTGGATGGGGTGGTGGTGGATCGCCAAGGGGAGAAGGCGTATGTGCCGTTAGTGCAGCAATATATGGAGGAAGCGGGAGGGGAATGGGAGAGGCGGGGGGTATATGGGGCGCGGGCGGAGGTTTGGGTACGTAAAGGCCATAATGCACATAAGGGACCTAAGGGACATAATTGACCTAAGTGACTGAACGGGTCGCGTGTTGTCTACGTTCGATGAAGCGCCAAGTTGCGATGATAGAAAGTCGATGGCCCAGGCTCCTCACTTCGACGACCAGTTCCGAGCCACGCTCGCCGACTTGTTCCTGTGGCGCCGCGATGTGCGCCGCTTTCGCGCCGACCCGCTGCCGCCCGGTTTAATTCAGGAGTTGCTGGCGCTTGCTTGCCGGTCTCCTTCGGTCGGCTTCAGCCAACCTTGGCGCTGGGTGATGGTCGATGCCCCGGATCGCCGGACAGCGATCATCGAGAACTTCCAGCAGGCGAACCAGCGGGCGCTGAGCGAGTTGGATGGGACACGGACCGCGCTTTATGCCCGTCTCAAGCTCGCGGGCTTGGCCGAGGCGCCGGTTCACCTGGCTGTTTTTGTCGATCCGGCAACGGAAGTGGGGCATGGGCTGGGGCGCAGGACCATGCCGGAGATGTCGCTGTACTCGGTAGTCTGCGCCGTGCACACGCTCTGGCTGGTAGCGCGTGCACACGGAATCGGTCTTGGGTGGGTGTCCATCCTTGATCCTCTGCAGGTACCAGATGCGCTCGATCTACCCATCCACTGGAGATTGGTGGCCTATCTTTGTTTAGGCTACGCGGAGGATGAACAGGACCAGCCAGAGCTAGAGCGAGAGGGGTGGGCCACGCGACAGCCCGAAGCGGTGGTCCTGGTGCAGCGCTAGCCGCGAGTCCGTTGCCGGTATATGGCCGTAATGGTTGGTAAGTTATTATGGGGGTCACTTCAAGAAACGGACATTTACGTACGCTAAGGCCGGGGAACGGCCTGTAAGCCGCTGAAATCAGGAAGCCGGGCTGCTGACAACCCGGTAGAGGGTGGAACGGGCGATGCCGAAGCGGGCGGCGATCTCGGTAACCGGGATGTCGGCGGTCTTCAGTAAGGCTCGAATTGTCTTGATCTCCTTGGCCGACAGCTTGGCTGGGCGGCCTCCTTTGCGGCCCCGAGCGCGAGCGGCTTTGAGGCCAGCAAAGGTCCGTTCTCGAATCAGGTTCCTTTCAAACTCGGCAAGCGCGGCGAAGACGTGGAAGACTAGACGCCCGGCGGGCGACTTGGTCTCGATCTGCTCCGTGAGCGACTCGAAGTTTACCTTGCGCTGCTCTAACTCTCCGACAAGACACACCAGGTCCGCGAGGTTCCGGCCCAACCGGTCTAAGCGCCAGACTACGAGGGTGTCCCCTTCGCGCAAGCTCTTGAGGCAGGCTTCCCGCCGCCAGGCTCTCCGGCTCCTAGCGCTGGTCATTCAACGAGCCGGGTACCAGTCTTCTGCCGCCTGCGCCGTCAGGCTGGTTCTATCGTGAAACGCCCGCCAAGTTCCGAGTGGCGCGTGACCCGCTCGGTATCGGCAAATGCCAAGCGACTTATTGGACGCATTGTCGATGGTATACTTACGCGGACCTGGGTTTATCCATAAGACCCACAGGCAAGGAGTCTGGATGAAGAGATTGCTCTTGGTGAGTTTGATTAGCAGCTCGGTTATCCTGGCGGCGGACTACCCGGGAGCCCATTGGGAGATGCACAGCCGGGCGGGATGGTCGGTGCCGCTGCTCCAAGCAACGAGGAATTTCGCCAGTACCAGGAAGACCGCGGCCATGATGATTGTGCAGGACGGGCGCGTCGTAGATCAGTGGGGGGATGTGGCCAGAAAGATCGAAGTGCGGTCGATCCGCAAGAGCTTGTTGAGTGCGCTCTACGGGATTAACGTTGCGGAAGGGAGAATTGACCTGGGCAAGACGCTCGACGATCTGGGCCTGGACGACAGGCCGCCAGCCCTGACGGCAGAAGAGAAACAGGCGACGATCCTCGATCTGCTGCGAGCGCGTTCTGGCGTCTATCATATGGCTGCGCGGGAAACCGCAGTCATGCGAGCCGGCCGGCCCGCGCGGGGTAGCCAACCACCCGGCAGCTTCTACTACTACAATAACTGGGACTTTAACGTACTGGGCGCTATCTTTGAGAAGCTGACCGGCAAGAAGATTTTCGATGATTTTGCTGAACGTATCGCGCGGCCAGTCGGTATGGAAGACTATGTAGCAGGTGATGGGAGATTCGCCGGGGCGGAAGGTTCGACCTTAGCCGGCGAGTCCCAGTATTTGAACTACATCTTCTCAATGAGCGCCCGTGATATGGCGCGGTTCGGATATCTGTACTTGCGAATGGGCCTTTGGCGGGATCGCCAGATTATTCCGGCTCGTTGGGTCACGCGCAGCACGACGTCCTATTCGAATTCACTCAACCGCCCCAATATTCCCGCGATCGGATATGGGTTCCTATGGTGGGTGACGGACTGGGGTTATGAGGCCTTGGGCCAGGACGGCCACGTGATTGCTGTGATTCCCACCAAGGATCTCGTGATCGTACACCGCGTGCACTACGATCCTCCCCGGGAAGACGCGGTCGCATATCGCGATGTAGACGCCATGGTCAGAATGGTCATCGCGGCCGCGCCCGCCCGCGATGCGGCCTCAAAATAGACAGGACGAAGCCTTTCAATAGTGCACGTCATTCGCACGGCCGCCAGGATTTCCGCGAAATCGCCCTCTGTCTGTTGCCTTCGCTAATCGGCTCTCCGCGCCACCTGACTGACGAGGTGGTGTTCACTGGATATTCCGTCGGAGTGGTCGGCTTCGCCGGAAGTTGGCCTCGAACGACGCGCTCAGAAGGCACCGGGCCGGTACCGCTGTGCCCCCTTTGCGTACGTAAATTTCCGTTTCTTGAGGTGACCCCTTATGTACAGCAAGGCTTTCAACACCTAACATACATAACGGCCATTACGTACATAAATACGTTGCGTACTGAGGTCTAAATTGTTGGTAATACAAATGTGTCTATAAGGGACTTGACGGCCATTATGGCCTTGACCGCCCTTATGGTCATACAGTACTTAAAGGCCTGAAGTCTTCAAGAATCCCTCCAGCGAAGGCAGGGATAAGGCCTCCCGTACATCACTACGCACGCCCTGTTGCGCCAGGTGGTCCAGCGTCTCGGTGAACAGGTTGGGAAACTGGCGGCTGTAATGGCGGCGCTTGGCGGCCAGCAGCGTGGCATGCTCTCCGGCCGGCAACGCGGCTACGGCGCGATCCACCTCGGCCTGGACGAACTGCTCGTAGGCGTCGGTCTGCTTCTGGCGGCGCAGCGCATCCTCCTCGGCGAAGTCGAGCGACTGCTGTTCGGCATGCAGGCGGCGCGAGGTGGCGAAACCGGCCGGCGGCGGCACGCGGTCGCGGATGAGGGCGACGTAGAAGCCGGGTGGATTGCGCAACGGCGGGGAGGCGGAGCGCACCAGGTGGTCGCCCCATTCGAGCTGGTCGGGGATTTCGTCCGGATGGGGATGCCCGGCAAGCAGGCGGGCGGCGGCACGGCTGGCGATCCCGCGCCGGGTCAGCTCGTCGAGCAGCGTGGGAGGAGCGTTCGGAGTGCTACTGAAAGCCGGCGGTATGGCAGCGCCCGGCGGGGAGGATTCCTCTTCATCGTCCCCGCCGTCGTCGATCGCGGCCCCGAACGGGCGCTGGCGGCCGGAGAACGCCTCGAATTCCGCCCGCGCTTTGGGGCCGGGGGTGTATACCAGCCACCAGTCCGGCTTCCCTTCCCCGTCCTGCGCGGCCACAACCGACACCGCCCGCAGGTAGCCGGACTCCAGGTGCGGTTTGTGGAGCTTGTACATCTGGATCCGGAAGTGCTCCTGGTCGTAGTAGCGCTGTTGGGCCGAATAGGCGCAGTAGTCGCTGTAGAGAATACGAGCCGTGGGACGGTTGTACTTGAGCGCGGCGAAGATGCGGAAGCTGACGATCTCGTAGAAACGCTGGGCGCCGGGGGTGAGGGCTTTGAGGTAGTCGTAGTCGAGCGGCCGGACCGGGGCGTGGTTGACGACTTCCCAGTACGGCTGGTTGAGCACGATGTAGACGCAATCGGCCAGACGGCCGTCCGGTAGGCGCTCGCCAGTGAAGACTACGCCGTAACGGGTGAATGCTGCCTCCAGGCGGCGTTCCGAGCCGTCGGCGGCCCGATAGGTGAACTGGGCGTTGATAAACGCACTAGCGTTCTGTAGAAGGGCAATACGGAGGTCTTTATTCGTCTTGCCGCTGTCTTTGAGGCCCAGGTCTCGGCAAATCTCCTTGAGGCTGCCGATACGGATCAGCGTCGGCAGGGGGCGCGACGCCTCATCCAGGCGGCGGTTGACGATCAGGGTGTCGAGCTTGTAGGCCAGTTGCCGGGGCTGGCCGTAACGCTCGTTGTGGGAAACCTCCCACTTGAGCTGCACATCGCTTCCCTGCCCCTTACGAAACAGCCGGATATCGACTTTGCCCTTTTTGGCGAGGTTGTGGATGGGCAGTTTCGAGAGGACGGTTTCGGTGCGGATGACATGGAGCGGCGCCATGGCACCCGCTTGCGCGGGTTCGTCGAAGAGGCCGGGAGAATCGGGCTCCGTCATTTGCGGGTTAGCCTTTCGGTGCCGGGCTGGCGGAAACAACAGCAACAGGTCGGCTTTTGTTGTTGTAGTTTCTGTCTAACAAGTCTAAACAAAGTATAGGGGTGAGGAAAGCTAAATGTGTCAATGAGATGGCGCGAAATTCCGTACCTCAAAGTTCACCCCTTCGTACCTCAAAGTTCACCCCGGCGTACCCGAAAGTTCACCCCCACGTACCTCAAAGTTCACCCCCCGTACCTCAAAGTTCACCCCTGGAGAGGGCGAGGCGAAGGTGAGGCGACAGGAGGGGCTTTTGGCCAGCAAGGGGCTGGACCGGGCGGCCATAGGGTACGTAAGTTACTTAAATACCTAAGGTCGTTAAAGACCGTATGGTCCCAGCGGCCGCGTGACCAGAAGCGAAAACGGGCGGTGGTATGTAACAGAAAGGTTAGGAGTTGCACCGTCGTACCTCAAAGTTCACCCCCCTACGGCCAGAGCGGACATAAGGACCTGGGGGCCTGAAGGGACATAGAGTCGTTAAAGACCTAGCGTGCTTAAGTATATACCATTGCGTACCTTTGGGCCCTTCGGGTAGACTAGTCCTTAACGACCGAACGTCCTTATGTACGGAATGCCTATGCAAGACTACGACCGCACCACCCACGTCATCGCCGTCGGCAACCAGAAAGGTGGGGTAGGGAAGACCACCAACACCGTTCACCTCGCCGCCGCGCTCGGCCAGATGGGCAAGAAATGCCTCGTTTGGGATCTCGATATGAACCACGGCGCCACGCTGCACCTGGGCGTCCCGCCGGAGGCCTTCGACGGAACGTTCCTCGTGTTGACCGAGGAGCGCACGCCCGAGGAAGTCATCATCACCGAGCATGAGCAGGACTTAGAGCTGCCGGAGAACGTGCACCTGATTCCGTCGTCCCGGGAATTGGAGCGGCTGGAGGCGGTATTGGCGGCCAAAGACCGTTTCTATGACGCCCGGCGCATCCTCATCAATCCGTTGCGGCGGCTGCGCGGGCGGTATGACTACATCTTCTTGGACACCGCGCCCAATGCAACCGCTCCTACGATTGCCTCGTACGTTGGCGCGGATTGGTTTGTGATCTCCGTTATCCCGGAAAGCTTTGCCCTCAACGGCATGCGCGAGTGTCTCAAAGACATCCGCCGGGCACGGCAGCCGGAGCTGAACCCAAACCTGGCGCTGTTGGGGATCATCGTGTCGGGCCTGGACCAGCGCATCACGCTGGCGCGGCAGTACACGGCGGAGATCCACGAGTCGTTCAAGGTGGAAGGGAGCCCGTCGCGGATGTTCGATACGACCATCAGCCGGGCGGCGGTGATTCCGCGGGTGCAGAAGCTGGGAAAGAGCCTGTTCCAGACCGATCCGACCCATAAGGTTGCCAAGCAGTACCTCTCCTTGGCGTCGGAGATGGACCGCCGGGTGCAGGATCTGCGCGGAGAGGCGCTGCGGGCGTCCAAGGGGGTAGCCAATGGCTAGGCGCAAAGAGCCGGGACAGAAGGAATACAACCCGCTCGACGACGCGCGCGGGCGCCTGCCGATTGAAGAGGACCTGATCCGGGATGTGGTGGCCGAGCGGCCCGTAAGCGAGCCGGCGCCGCCAGAGGAAGTCGAACAGGGGCCAAGTGTCGTCGTGCCGATCGCGGCCGCGGCGCCGCATATTGTCACGCCGATGCCGTCCCCGGTCGCCGACCCGCCGCGCGAGATGGGCCCGGTGGCCGTGCCGCCGCCGCAGCCCGCCGCCGCGACGCCCGCGACGGCGCCGCACCGGATGGGCAAGCCGGCCATCGCACTTGAAAAACTGACCGCGCAGAACAAGTTCCTGACCACGCCCCGCGAAAAACTGGAGTTGGACCGGCTGGCGGCGCACTTGTCCGGCGCCTTGGGCACCAGCGTCAAGCCCAGCCAGATCATCCGCGCCTGCCTGAATCTGCTGCTGCGGGCCGAGTACGAAATCATGCGCCGCGCCGAGCGGCAGCCGCCGGTCAAACGGCCGTCCAATGCCGAGGCGGTGGCGCTGGCCGAGTTCGACCAGATGCTGGCCGAGATCCTGTCCTACGCCTTCCGGGATTCCGGGCCAATCAAGCCGCGTCAGTAGAGCACGCGTTCGATTTCGTCGAGCGACAGCTCGTCGTTGCGGCGGTCGTAGAGGCTCGTGGTGCGGGGCGATTCGTGTGCCGCCATCTGTTGCGCGATCTCCAGCTTGCCGCCGTTCTTGAGGTAGGTGGTGATACCGGTGGCGCGGAAGCTGTGGCAGGAGATGCGGGTGGCGATGCCGGCGGCGCGGGCGCGGCGCTGGATCATCAGGTACACGTTCGATTGGGCAAGCGGCTGGGTGCCGGGGCGGCCGTAGCGCAGGGAAGGGAACAGCGGCGCGCGCGGCAGGTTTTTAAAGCCGGACGCGGCCAGCCACTCTTCCAGATACTGCTCCAGGGTATGGTGGCAAGGCACCTGGTTGCACTTGCCGTTCTTTTCCGAAAGGCGCACCCAGCCGCGCCGCTGCTGGATGTAGTAGTCCTCCACTTTCAGCGAGATAGCGGCACCGACACGGGCGAACGTATAGGCCATCAGGGCAATCAGGGCACGGTCGCGCAGCCCGATGAGGGTGGTGGTTTCTATCGAATCGAGTAGCGTGCGTACTTCCTCCGGTGATAACACCGGCGTCTTCCCGCGGCGGATGGAATAACGCGGCCCGCGGACGGCGGCAGCGGGGTTGGCAGGCAGAATCTGCCCGGTCACCAGCCAGTCGAAGAGCATGCGGATGGCGGCCAGGTGCTGCTTGACCGTGGGTTTCGACAGGCGCTGGCCGGCGTCTTCGATATAGGCGGCGACGGCGATGGGGCGGATGCCTGCAAGGGTGGTGATCTGATGGCTCTCGGCCCAGGCGAAGAAGCCGCGGACCGCCCGCAGGTAGGCGGCGCGCGTGTGCGGGTTGCGGATGTTGGCGGTGAAGAAATCGAGGAAGCGCCAGGCGGCCTCCGGGCCCGCGTTGCGGATGGGAGCGGGAAGGGCGGCTAGTGCGGAGACCTGCGACAGCATCATAAGAGCCTATCTAACTCTTACCCCTCAGCGTGTTTCCAATACAAGATGAGCCTGAAGGATGGGAACCGGGGCGATAACGGGGACCATGGAATCAGGCCTGGAGGCTCATATTCTCAGCAATCCAAGCGGAAAGGGCAGCTTCGTTCAACTCCCCTGCGGCCACGGCCATCATGACGCGAATCGCGTCGACCTGATCAGCTTTGAGACGAAAGCCGTTGATGGCGAGAAACACGCCCATTGATAGAAAAGCCACCCTCTTATTTCCATCCAGAAAGGCATGGTTCTTGGCCAACCCGAATGCGTATGAGGCTGCCAGGTCTGCCAGCGTGCACTCGGGTTGATACACCTGTAGATTCTCAGGCCGCGCGAGGGCCGAATCCAGCAGTCCCTCATCTCGCATGCCGCGAGCCCCACCGAACTGCGCCAAACTCTCTTCCTGGAGCAGCAAAAGCGCCTTCTTGCTGATCCACTTCGGGCCGGCTGTCACTTGGCGAGCGCCTTGAAGGTGTCGCGATATTGCTTCATAAACTCCTGACCAGCCGTGAGTTGGTCGTTAATACTTGGGTCGTAAGGTGTCAGGAGATAGCCGTCGGGCGTCTCAATGGCATACAAGGTATCGCCTTTACCTACCTTCAAATGAAACAGCATTTCCTTAGGGATCACGGCGCCTGTGGAGGTGCCTACTGGGATGAGTTTGATGGTGGTCATTGCGATCTGGATACCTATAGGCATTATAATATAGACGCTACGGCAACATGAGCACCCTGTCAGATTCCAAGAGCTACCAGACCCTGCTAGCGGACTTGAAGCAGCGGATTCGAGCGGCGCGGGTGCGGGCCGCCCTGGCCGTGAATCGGGAACTCGTGCTGCTCTACTGGGGGATCGGCAAGGAGATCCTGGCCCGGCAAGGCGAGGAGGGTTGGGGGAGCAAGGTCGTTGAACGGTTAGCGAAAGATTTGCGAGTGGAATTCCCCGAGATGAAAGGGATCTCGCGGACAAACCTCTTATACATGAGGGCCTTCGCCGAGGCCTGGCCCGAGGAGCCAATTGTCCAGCAGGTTGCTGGACAATTGCCCTGGTTCCACAACTGCACGATCCTGGACAAGGTCAAGCTAGCCGAGGAGCGGCTCTGGTACACCCAGGCAGCCATCCAGAATGGCTGGAGCCGGAACGTTCTTGTGATGCAGATCGAGACCAACCTATATCGCCGCCAAGGAAAGGCGATCACGAACTTCCAGACCACGCTTCCGCTCCCTCAATCTGATCTGGCACAGCAGCTCATTAAAGACCCGTACAACTTCGACTTCCTGACCCTGGGCCAGGAAGCCAAGGAGCGAGACCTGGAGCGAGCATTGCTCGCCCACGTGCAGCAGTTCCTCTTGGAGTTGGGAGTCGGCTTTGCCCTTGTTGGCAGCCAGGTACCGATCGAAGTCGGCGGCGAGGAATTCCGCATCGATCTGCTTTTCTATCACCTAAAGCTGCGCGCCTACATCGTGGTCGATCTGAAGATGACCCCATTCAAGCCGGAGTATGCGGGTAAGATGAATTTCTACCTCTCGGCCGTCGATGACCTGCTGCGCCACCCGGACGATAGATCCTCCGTCGGTCTGATCCTGTGCAAAGCCAAAAACCGGTTCGTGGCCGAGTACGCCGTCCGCGATATTGCGAAGCCGCTGGGCGTGGCGGAATTCCGGTACCTCGAACAGCTCCCAGAACAACTGAAAGGGACGCTGCCCACCATCGAAGAGATTGAGGCGGAACTCGAAATGCCTGCCGCCACATACGACGAAGCGAAAGAGTGAGCCGCTGGCGGCTTCAACAGCGACGAAGCACGTAGAAACCCGCCGCCGGGATGTCCTGCGTCGCTTGCGTTCGGGATATAGCGGTCCAGCGCTTCCTGGCCGCAGTGGAAGGAGTCCCGGTCGTGTGTCTCACCATGCGAATTCAGGCGGAAGGGGGAACTCATGCGGAAAGCCGGATGATCTCCGCTTCCTCAATGGCGCGGACGGCGGCATCGTGAGCGGCCGAGACCACGAAGTCGGTTAGCGAACGGCCCTGCAGTTCGGCGGCGCGCTTCAGGAGCGCGTAGATGTTCGCCGGCAGTCTCGCTTCCAGTCTTGCTGTGGTAGCCGCCTTGTCCATACGCATCCATATTACGGCAAGTTTGCCGTACGAGCCCAATCTGGCGCACTTGAGCCGGGCTTCGCATGATAATGTCCTTTATCATATGTCAGTCTCTCATGCATGTTTCGCCATTTTGCTCAGGTGCGCAACAACGAACAGTAAAGCCCCAGCTCCATTTCTGACTGGAACAGCGCGTGGATGGGCGAACCGCCGCTTCCCATCGATCCGCTAGACTGAAGCGGGAGGATCGCGATGGAGTTGGTTCGAATCTTAGCCGTGAAGCCTCTGGCTGGCTTTTCCGTGCAACTCAGACTGACCTCTGGAGAGGATGTGGAACGAGATTTAACCCATCTCCTGAACGGTCCGATCTTTGAGACCATTCGGACTGACGAAGCCCGGTTTCGGCAAGTCCAGGTCTCGGAAGGGACGTTGGTCTGGCCCGGAGGAGCTGACCTTTGTCCTGATATGGTGATCTGGGGCGGATTGCCACCTGATTCCGCCACGCGCGCCGCCTAGATCGCTCGTCGGCTCCGGCCCTTACGGTCCACAGGGAGTGGTCCTATCCCCAAAAACCTATCCTTCCTCCAGTGCCGGGCAATTAACAACCGGTCAAAGGATCTTTGTGGTACTCCGGGAGTTTCGCCAGCATACGCAGATGGGACGTGCAGACGGGCAATGCCGAAAGGCCGCTCCCGGAGATGAAGTGATCCCACCAGGCAACGGGATCCGCCAGCAGGGCTCCCGTCCGGCCGCTTTTCAGCACAAGTTCCCAGAGGTTAACGACACTGACCGTGACCGGCTCCGTGGAAAGCACTTCCCGGGCCTTGGCGCCGAGTGCCTCGGAGTTCGAAAGCGCCCAGACCAGCGTGTGGGTATCGGTAAGAAGTTTCAACGGCCCTCGATCCAGTCTTCTGTTTCCGTATCGGTCATAGGCTGCCACCACTCATCCCCGAATGGCACAATCGGCGTTTGCCTGGCGATATCGAATGGGAAACCGGCAAGCCCTCGGACGCGGATCAGTTCGGCAACCGGCTTGCCGTTGCGGGCAATAACAACTTGCTCTCCCTCCTCGACCAATTCGAGCAAGCGCAAAAGCTGAGACTCGGCTTCGTGAACGGTCACCGCCCCACCTTCGCCCCCGGCAGCGCCCCTTCCCACCGCAAATCTCTGCGCCCGGTCAGGTACATATCCCCCCAGAGCTGGAGATTGAGCAAACGCCAGATGCGGTCAGTGGCATCCTCAAACCCGCTGCGATGGCGGGTGAGCAGGCTGGTCACCGCCGGCAACTCAGTAATTTCCGCAAGCAGGCCGTTAGGATCCCGCAGAAGCTGCGCGACATCGTCGAGCGCGGCGCCGGAGAGCCAGCGCGTAAGCGGGGTAGGGAAGCCCATCTTACGGCGATAAACAATATCGTGCGGCAGCAGATCCTCCACCGCCTTCTTAAGCAGATACTTGGCGTTAGTAGGGTGCAGCTTCAGCGATTCCGGCACGCGAGAGGCGAACTCGACGAAGGTATGGTCCAGGAACGGAACCCTGCTCTCAATCGAACAGGCCATGCTCATGCGATCCTGCTTGCGCAGCAGTTCCACCAGATAGGTCTTCTGGTCGGTATAGAGCAGTCGCTGCAGTTGAGACCCGGAGGCGCTCGCTTCCTTACCGGCTTCGGCCCACCAGTGGCGGTAGGCGTCATAGGCGTTGCGCGGACGCAGGTTCGCCCGCAGCAGGCCGGCCAGCGAGTCCTGGGCAAAGGCGCAAAGATAGTTCTCCAGATAAAGGGATTCCAGTCCGGGCTGGCGGCCGAGGATGGTATGGCCGAGCTTGCGGCGCAGATCGGCGGGGAGCAGCGGCGACGATCCGATAAAGCCGCGGACGGCGCCGCGCAGCGGGCCCGGCACCCTGCCGTAGGTCTGCATCCACTGGCTGTCCTGCAGAAAACGGCGGTAGCGGCCATAGCCGGCAAACAACTCGTCGCTGCCTTCGCCGGTAAGAACAACTTTGACATCGCGGGCGGCCAGTTGCGAGACGTAATAGAGCGAGACGCTGGAGGGCCAGGTGATGGGCTCATCTTCATGCCAGACCAGGCGGGGCAGGGCAGTGAAGAAGTCGTCACGGCTGATGGAGACTTCGTGATGATCGGTGCCGAGCGAGGCGGCGGCCTGGCGGGCATAGCCAAGTTCGCTAAATTCGGTTTCGGCATAGCCGACCGAGAAGGTTTTGACGGCGCTATCGGGCGAGACGCGCTTCATCAGCGC
>CAYLPH010000080.1:0-34723 GCA_964385495.1 uncultured Candidatus Solibacter sp. | reverse complement strand
TCCTCCGCTACCAGAACCGCAACGAGCGAGCCTTCCAGGCCAACATGCGCCTCCTGGCCTCGCTCCAAACCAACAGAGTCGCCGCCGACTACACCGGAACCCCCGGCGAAAAGTCGCTCAATTCCATCTCGGCCCTAATAGACGTCGCCAAGATCGTGCGCCTGACCGATCGAAGCCAGCCGGAGCCCCCCGGCATCGCCCCCAAGGCCCGCCAGCAGCCCAGCCGGGCCGCCTGACGACGCCAAACCGCAACCCTTACCCCGCCGCCGATTAATCTGCCGCCAGACCCAAGCCCGAAGTGTATCCCGCCCCGGCCACGCGCCGCTTCTGTCAGCGTAAATAGCTGATTCCCTTACCGAATCACCGACTCCGTTAACCACTGGTGCCTTTGTTCTCTCCACAGCCCAAGCGAAGCTTCATCTCCCCCACCCGCCGGACTTCCCTCTACCCCTCGGAAAGATCCCTGAGATTTTTCCTATGCTGCCAGCACTACTTGGAACTAGGGTATGCTCGGAGAAATTGGAAACAGTCCCCCCTCGGCGTTCAGTCTTCTGGTTGCCGACGACCTCACCTTGGTGAGTGAAGGGCTGGCATCGCTATGTGCCAACTTTGCGGGCTGCAGGGTAGTCGCTTCCTGCAGCGACGGGTATGAAGCCTGGCGGCTCATCGAGAGTCTGCAGCCGGACATCGCCATGATCGACCTGGAACTGCCCAGGCTGTTGGGGCCCGAACTCATCCGGCGTACCCGGGAGAGTGGTCTCACCACCCGCATCATCGCCCTTTCCACGCGAGCGGATCGCCAAACCGTGATCGAAACGCTGCGCTTGGGAGCCAGCGCCTTCGTGCTCAAGAGTTCCTCGCACCGGCATTTGCAAGAAGCCTGCCGGCAGGTCCTGTTAGGCGGCCTGTACCTGTCGCCCACCATCGACCTGCAACGGGCGATCCGGCCGTCCGAGTCCGCCGGCGAGCACCCCCTACACCTGCTCAGCGCCAGGGAACACCAGGTCTTCGCTCTCCTGGTGGAAGGCGTGCGCGCCAAGGAGATCGCCGCCCGGTTGGCGCTCAGCCCGAAGACGGTGGACACCTACCGCGCCAGTCTGATGCGAAAGCTGGATATCCACGACGTTGCCGGACTGGTGAAGTTCGCCATCCAGCACAAACTCATCACCATGCAAGCCTGACACCCGCGGCTACAACGGCCTCGTTTCGATTACCCTTGGGAGATGCGTCACACCATCTCCGTCCTTGCCTGCTGCCTGCTGCCTGTTTACCTGCCCGCCGAAACCCATACCATCCAGGCTGACAAATTCTACAACTCCTTCGATCATCGCCATCCGGTGCTGGCTCGCATCAAGGCCGGCGACACGGTGGTTACCAAGACGCTCGACGCGGGCGGCTACGGCCAGAACGGCGAGCGCGGCGGCGAGCGCGGCAATCCGCTCACCGGACCGTTCTTCGTGGAAGGCGCCGCGCCCGGCGATGCGCTGGTCATCCGCTTCAGCCGCATCCGCGCGAATCGCAACTACGGCTTCACACGCTACCGTCTCGGCGCCTACGCCGTCACACCGGAGAGCATGGAGGGCGTCTACGCCGGCTCCTACAAGAAAGGAGCCGTGGTTCCGGACCGCGACGACATTGTCCGCTGGGATATCGATCTGAATCGCAAAACCGTGCGCCTGAGCGAGCCGAAGAGCGCCGTGCACCCGCTGGAGTTCGCCGCCGATCCCATGCTGGGCTGCGTCGGTGTCGCCGCGCCAGGCGTGTTTGCGCCCACCTCCGGCATAAGCGGCAACTACGGCGGCAACATGGACTATAACCGCATCACCGAAGGCTCCGTCGTGACGCTGCCCGTATTCCACCCCGGCGGCCTGCTCTTCATCGGCGATGGCCATGCCGTCCAGGGCGATGGCGAAGCGGTGGGCACGGGCGTGGAGACGTCCATGGACGTTACCTTCACCGTCGAGGTGAAAAAGAACGCACGTCTGCCCGGGCCGCGCGTGGAAACCGCCGACGCCATCGTCGCCATCGGGAGCCAGCCGGAGTTCGCCAGTTCGCTCGACCGCGCGCTCCGCATCGCCACCTCCGATATGGTGGACTGGCTGGTGGCCGACTACAAGATGGAGCCCTGGGCTGCCCACCTGCTCATTGGCATGCAGGCCCGCTATGACGTGATTACGGTAGCCGGTTCCATGGGCTTGCGCCTTCCCAAGAGCGTTCTGCCCAAACGGTAATCCACGCCGGGCGATCCCGTGTGCTAGCGTGAGTGCAAGCCCGGACAACGCGGTCCGGCAATGTGTCCAAATGAATCAGAACCTTGATACCTTGAAGCGCGAGATCCCCGAGCACCTGCATGCCAAAGGCCTGGCCGTCTTCCGCGGCTTCGTCAATGAACTGCACGAGCAGAACCTGGTGTTCTGGGATGTGGAGCGCGAGGGCGATTACCGCCTCTTTATCCAGTGTGCCCTTGATGCCGGCGTGAAGCTGGTGATCTTCAATCACCGCGACTTTGAACGCCCCATGGTGGAAGAAGCTTTGGAACGCCTGGAAGAATGCGATATGCCGCGCGAAGAGCAGCGCGCCATCGAGCGGCGGCTGAAAGAGCTGCGCGCGTTCGACGGATTTACCTGTTCCGTGGAACTGGTCTTTGAACGCGACAACCGCTTCTACGTCTTCGACCTGCGCACTGAGTGGTACGAAGAGCTGCTGGATCTGCTCGATACCATCGACGGCGCCGCGCCGATCGATGAACTCGGCGAAGAGGAAGAAGACGACGAATCGATGGGCGGCTACTTCTCGCGCAATTGATACCGAAGCCCCAAACCCAACGCAAAGCGGCGCGCTGGATCGTGCCGGAAATTGACGAGAAGCAGGTAGCGGAGCTGGCCGCGGCCTTACGCATCCAGGCGCCCGCCGCCCGTGTGCTGCTGGCCCGCGAGTTCACCGATCCCGAGTCCGCACGGCGCTTCCTGCGCCCGAGTATCGACGATCTGCGCGATCCCTACGAACTGGCCGACATGCGCCCGGCGGCCGAACGGCTGAAGCAGGCCATCGACCGCAAGGAGACCGTACTTCTGTATGGCGACTACGACGTCGACGGCACCTGCTCGGTGGTGATCCTAACGAAGGCTATCGAGTTGGCGGGAGGCCAGGCGCGCTTCCACGTACCGCACCGCCTGCGCGAAGGCTATGGCATGCGTACCGATGTCATCGATCAGGCCAAGGCCGATGGCATCACGCTGGTGGTCAGCGTCGACACCGGCATTCGCGCCGGCGCGGTGGTGAAGCATGCGCGGGAACTTGGCATCGACGTCATCGTCACGGATCATCACCTGCCGGAACAGGAGTTGCCCCCTGCCCTGGCCGTGCTCAATCCGAACCGGCCCGATTGCCCCTACCCGGAGAAGAATCTCTGTGGCGCGGGCGTGGCGTTCAAGCTGGTGCAGGCGCTACTCGGCCTGCTCGGCTGGCCGCGCGACCGCGTGCGGCGATTAGAAGAGAGCTTCCTAAAGATCGTCGCGCTGGCCACGGTGGCCGACGTGGTGCCGCTCCAGGGCGAGAATCGCATCATCGTCAAACACGGGCTGGCCGGGTTCCGCAGCCTGAAGAACATCGGCCTCAAGTCGCTGCTCCAGGTGGCCGGCTTCAACGAAGGCGATATGCCATCGGCCGGGCAGGTAGCCTTTCGCATCGCGCCGCGCATCAACGCCGCCGGACGCATGGCCCATGCCGAAGACGTGATCCACCTGTTTCTCACCAACGACGAATCGCAGGCGAAGCAGATCGCCGAAAAGCTGCACGGGCTGAACGCCGAACGCCAGCAGACGGAGGCGGAGATCGTGCAGGCCGTGCTGGAGGAATGCGAACGGCAGCCCGTTACCGACGATCAGGCCGGCCTCGTGTTCTGCGGGCAGAACTGGCATCGCGGTGTGCTGGGCATCGTGGCCAGCCGCCTGGTGGAGCGCTTCTGCCGTCCGGTGCTGGTGCTGAGCGAAGAGGATGGCGTAGCGCAGGGCTCCGGGCGCAGCATCGCGCCCTTCCATCTGCTCGATGCGCTCGAGAGCATGAAGGGCCTGTTCACGCGCTTTGGCGGCCATCGCATGGCGGCCGGCGTCACGTTGGAAGGGGCCAACGTCGCCGAGTTTCGCGAACGCTTCAATCGCTACGCCTTCGATCATCTCACCCCCGAGGATTTCCGCCCGCATGTCATGGTGGATGCCGAAATCAGCTTCCGCGAAGTGAACGACACCAGCGTCAACGAGGTCTTCGCGCTGGCGCCCTTCGGAGCCGGAAACCCTTCGCCTCTGTTTCTGATCCGCGATGCCGAGATCTGCTCCCCGCCTTCGGTATTCAAGGAGAAGCACGTACGGCTGGCATTGCGCCAGCAGGGCCGCATGCTCACCGTGAAGGCCTGGAACTTCGCCGAGCGCCTGGACGAGCTGCCACAGGGCGCGAGGGTGGACGTCGTGATCTCGATTGAAGACGATGCCTATTCCGCCTCGCGCGGCTACTCGCCCTGGGCCGTGCAGTTGAAGGACGTTCGTCCGTCCGGCCTCTCGTGTTAGAGTAGGCGAAGAATAAGCGAATCGTGCAAGACACCCAAGCCCAACTGGAACTCCTGCGCCGCCGCATCGCCCGCATCGACCGCAAGTACGCCAACGGCCCGCCTCCACGGCCCCAAACGCCCGCGCCCGCTGTGTCCGAAGAGCAGCGTGCCCATGTCGAAGAGTGGCTCAGCGGCGGTGTCGTTGAGAGCGCCAGTGGCGTACACTACCAGACCACACGCTTCTGGGAACGCTACCGCCGCCACGGGGCGATGGACGTTTCCATGCTCGACGAGTTGCCGGAAGACCTCTTCGGTGCCGTGTCCCAGGGGCTGATTCCCCCCTCATCCCCCCGCCGGTGGGCGTTCCTCGATACCGAGACCACGGGCTTAGCCGGTGGCACGGGGACGAGTGCGTTTCTCATCGGCCTGGGCTGGATTACCTCGGAGGGGTTTCGCCTCAAGCAGTATTTCCTCCGTGAGCCGGGGGAAGAGAAGAGCGCGTTGGAGTCGCTGGCGGCTGACCTGGAGCCGTTCGACGTGCTGGTCACCTATAACGGGAAGACCTTCGACCAGCCTTTGCTGGAGACGCGCTACCGCCTGGCCCGCTTGAAGCCGCCGTTTGCCCGCATGACGCATATGGACCTTCTCCACGGCGCGCGGCGCCTGTGGAAACTGCGCTTCGACAGTTGCCGGCTGGTGGAGTTGGAAGGGCAAATCCTGGGAGTGGAGCGCGAAGGCGATGTGCCCGGCGAACTCATCCCGTATCTCTACTTCGAGTACCTGCGCAAGAAGGAGATCGCCCGGCTGGTGCCCGTGTTCCATCACAACGCCATCGACATCCTCACGCTGGCTTGCCTGGCGGCGATTGTGCCGTTTGCCTTCCGGGATCCGTCCGAAGCGCGGCTGGCGCATGGCGCGGAGATGATCGGCGTAGCCCGCTGGATGCGCAAGGCCGAACGCTTCGAAGAGGCGTTGACCTGGATGAAGTTGGGGATCGAGCGGCGCATCTCCGACGATTTGCTGTATCGCACGCTCTGGGACATCGCCCAGTTGGAGCGCAAGTGCGGGCGGGAGGATGTCGCGCTGGAACGCTATCGGGAGTTAAGCGAAGTGCCGAATCCGCATCGTGTGGATGCGCTGGAGGAGCTCGCCAAGCACTTCGAGCATAAGGCGCGGGATTACCATCAGGCCATGGAGTGCGTGCGCACGGCGCTGAGCGTTTGCGAGACGCCGGAGATGCGGCATCGCGCGCAGCGGCTGGAGAAGAAGCTGTCCAAGCGCGTGGCGGCGATGCCAGGGCTACTGCTGGACTAACAGCGGATTGCGGATGCGCCGTTCCCAATACAGGAACTCCTCCAGCGGTTTGGCCTTCGTCGCGCGAAACAGCACGTACGCGGTTTCTTCCTCGAACTGCTCGCCGGGCGGCAGCGGCGTCACCGTCTGGTTGATAATGCGTCGGTCCCAATACTTACCGTTACCGGCCCCGTCGTTGATGGAGAGCTCGGGCTTCACCTCACGGGACGCCTTATAGCGCAGCACCACGGCGCCGTACCCGTATCCCTTCTCCAGATTCACGAAGGCGATCCACGGCGCGTCCGCGGGCAGCGGACGCTTCGCCAGCACCGGCTTGCGCGCCTCGAAGTCCATGACGACGGGCTTGCCCTTCGCATCCGGCCAGGCCGCGTGCGTGAAGAAGGCATCCATGGTCATCTCCTGGTTGCGCAGCCAGTACATCTCGATGGGCTTTACAATGGTCATGCGCGAGCGGAACAGAAAATAGGGCACGTGCGCGAAGAAGCGGTACTCGGCAAAGAGGTCCACTTCGGGGTAGTCGGCGTGATGCCCTTCGCGAGTAACGCGGAGATAGCCTTCCGTCGCGCTGTGGCTGTGCCGCTGCACCGGGGTCCACATGGCGAAGCTGCGGTAGCCCTTCTCTCCAGCGCGCTGGAAGCTGGGCGCCCAGTGCATGCGGTTCTCGGTACGCAGCAGGGTCACGTCGAACGCCTTATACCGTAGAGCCCGCAACACGCCGCTATCCTCTTCCTTGCCGTTATGCACGCGCTTGGTCAGGTCGGCGGCGAAGATCTCGTTCTCCACCGTAAGGCCCGGGCCGCCGCCGTCCCCACGCTGCACGCGCAGGGCATCGGCGGGGACGCTTTGCGATACCGGCAGCTTGACGCTCTTCTTCGCGCCGACGGTCACGAACCAGCAGCGATCGTTCCAACACGCCGGCTCATTGCGACGGGCAAGGCCCGCGGTTTCCGTGATGGTCACGGTTTGCTGCGCGGCGGCGGTTATCACGAATAGGGTCACGAACTGGATCATGGGCGTAGTCCCTCCCGTCGAATCCGCAAAGCAAGGCCGGGCTCGATCATGGCGGCGGTCGCGATCTGGACGTTGGTGGCCCCGGCCGCCAACCGCGCACGCACATCGGCTGCCGAGCCCACGCCGCCCACGCTGATGAGCTCCAGACCCGCATCGCGCACAATGGCGGCCATTAGCTTCGTCTCGGCCAGGCAGCGATCGTTAATGATGGCCCCGCCGATACCGCGCCGCAGACCGCCGAAGAGCGGCGCATCGCCTACCGAGCACACCTTCGCCGTAATCGAGTTGGTGGCGGCAATGGCGTTCACGAAAGGCTTTACGGCCTCCACCGTCGCCCGCATCCGTTCGGCGTTGGGGAACAGACCGGCTTTGAGGCTGATCGGCAACGCAGGTACGGCTTCCCTCACCGCCGCGGCGATGATCCCGGAGGCCGTGGGGTCCAGGAAGATATCGGCTTCCGCCGTACAGACGTTGGGGCAGGAGAAGTTCGGTTCGACGATCTGCGCGCCGGCATCGGCCGCCCAACGGGCGCAGCGGGCGAAGTCCGCGGCGATGTCCGCAATAGTCCAGCCGGGCTGCGGGGACGCCACCACGCTCACCACCAGCACTTGGCCGGGGCACAGGGCCCGGCGCGCCACCCCGATATCTTCCCGCCATACTTCCGGATCCTTCGAGGGCATCCCGAAGCTGATGGCCCAGGAATCGTAGGCGCCGTGCGTCTCCCGGACGCTTCCGCCTTCCTCCGTAAGCGGCGCACCCGCGACCGGCAGCAGGTTCGGCGGCTCATAGGAGGCGCGGTAGGCCGAGCGCACCGTTTTGTAAGTGAGCGTATCGAAGCCCAGCGCGGCGTAGTAGGCGATCCAGCGGCTGTTCAGCAACGGCCCTGCCGGCACGCCTAATGGCGAACGCAGCGGCAGGCCGCAGAGGCTCCAATCGCCGGGGCAATCCGGTACCGCGACATCCGGTGGCTTCGACGGGGCGTGATCGTAATTCCAGTCGTAGCTTCGGGCGATGTCGTAGCGAGGCAGCACGTTGGCCTACTCGGTTTTGGGCAGCGCTTTGCGGTAGGTTTCCACTACCTTGTGAACGTACAGCTGCGTTTCGCGATAAGGGGGGACGCCGTTGTATTTCTGGACCGCGCCGGGGCCGGCGTTATAGGCCGCCAGCGCGCGTTTCACCTGGTCGGGGTAGTCCTGGTATTGGATCAGCAACTGGCGCAGGTAGCGGGTGCCGGCCTCGACGTTCTGTTCGGCGTCGTAGGGATTGGCGTTGAGCGAGGCGGCCGTGGCGGGCATCAACTGCATCATGCCGATGGCGCCCTTGGGCGAGATAGCGTCCTGGCGATAGGCGGATTCGGCTTTGACGACGGCATGGACCAGGGCGGCCGGGATCCCGTGCTGTTCGGCGACGCGGTCTACTAGTTCTTGTGGGGTAGCGCGTTTAACGGGCGGCGCGACCGGGAGGTCGCTCGCAGGCGTCGACGCCTGCCCTACTGGCGGAGCGGCGATGGCTTCGATTGGTTCGTACGCGGTAACGGCATTTGCGGGCAGTTCGATGAAGCCCTCCGGCGAGGTGTACAGCCGCACCGTCGCGCCCACTACTTCATGGCGTTCGATGCGCAGTTGCGCGCCGCTTGACAATACGGCGTACTCGGCGCCATAGGCGCTCATTGCCGACAGAGCCAGAAACGAAAAGATCACCCGCATGCTTCTCTACAGAGTGTATGACGCCGGAGCACCGTCCGGCGTGTAAGCAAAATCAAGGCAATAGCCCGCGCGTGCGGAACCAGTTGGCCAGCAGCGTCCCCCAGGTGGACAGTGCCGGATGCTGTGGGGCAAGGCCCACGCCATGCTTTCCCGGCTCATAGATATGCATCTCGGCCGGGACGCCCGCCTTACGTAACGCCAAATAGTAAAGCACGCTGTTCTCCGGCGGCACGCTCGTGTCTTCATTGGTATGGAACAGAAAGGTGGGCGGGGTCTGCGGCGTGACCTGTAGCTCATTCGACAGGTTGCGCACCAGGGCTGCATCGGGATTCTCGCCCAGCAAATTCAGCTTCGAGCCCTTATGCTCGTACGGCGTCGTGAAAGAGATCACCGGATACGAAAGGATGGCGAAATCGGGGCGGCTGCTGACGCGTTCAAGGGCATCCGCCGCGTCTGCCTTGCCAGCATCGAAATGCGTCGATGCCGTCGAGGCGAGGTGGCCACCCGCCGAAAAGCCCCAAATCCCGATGCGATTCGGCGCGATGCCTAACGACGCGGCTCGGGAGCGTACCATGCGAATCGCCCGCTGCGCGTCGTTTAGCATGGACGGGTGATGATACCGCGGGCCCAGCCGGTACTTCAAAACGAAGGCCGAGATGCCCTGCTGGTTCAGCCATGCCGCGATCTGCCTGCCCTCGTGATCCATGGCGAGGTTGCGATAGCCGCCGCCCGGACACACCACTACCGCTGTCTGGCTGCCTTTGGAGGGATAAGCGGTAAGGGTGGGCTTATCGACGTCCTCTTGTCCAACGGCGTTGGGAGTGCCGTTGGGATAGAGCAACTCGGGGGACTGCGCCCGCAGGAGCAATCCCCCGATGAAAAACAGGGATGAGAGCATCCCCCTTATTCTACTTGCGCGCGGCCAGCAGATCGCGGATCTCCCCCAAAAGCATCTGCTCCTTGCTCGGGGGCGGGGGCGTGGCGGGCGCCGGGGCGGGCTCGGCTTTCATGCGATTCACCTGCTTGACCAGGAGGAAGAGCACGAACGCCACGATGATAAAGTCGATGAGGTTGTTGATCAGCAGTCCGGGCGTCATCACCGCGGCGCCGGCCTTCTTGGCCTCTTCCAGCGTTTTCACGTCCTTGTCGGACAGATTCACGATCCAATTGCTGAAATCCATGTTGCCCATTAACTTACCGACGGGCGGCATCATGATGCCGTCGGTGAAGGTGCTGACGATCTTGCCGAAACTGGCGCCCATGATGACGCCAACGGCCATATCGAGCACGTTGCCCTTTGCGGCGAACTCCTTGAACTCCTGTAACATTGCGTTCTCCTGACGAGAGATGGGACTAGCTTAGAGATAGTACTAGCGGTTACACCGGGTGTCAAACGACTGACGGTGCAGTATGATGATCCGCATGCTTCCACGCTCGTTTCCGCTCCTCCTGCTCTGCGGCGCCGTTTGCTTCGCACAATCCAAAGTGAACTTTGAGAGCAGCGAAGCCCTGCTCTTCGCCAACGACCAGGTGGAACTGCTGGTGGCCACCCAGGGCGGCGCGTTCCTGAGTTTCACTCGCAAGGACGACCAGAAGCGCGTCAATCCGATGTGGGATCCGGTCGGCATGGCACGGCGGGCGGGCGTGAGTTCGCGGTTCGGCACCAGCAAGGGACATTTCCTCTGCGTGGACGGATTCGGTCCGGTTACCAAAGCGGAACAGGCGGCTGGCTATCCCGGACACGGCGAAGCGCACCGCCTCCCCTGGGAGGTAGTAGAGTCCTCGAAGAACGCGGCGACGTTTAAAGTGCAATTGCCGGTGGTGCAGGAAACGCTGACCCGCTCGATCACGATGAAGCCGGGTGAACCCGTGGTGCTGGTGGATTCGGAAGTTGAGAGCCTGCTGGGCTTTGACCGGGTGATGCTGTGGGGGGAACATGCCACGCTGGGCACTCCGTTCCTGGCGCCGGGGAAGACGGTCGTCGACCAATCCACGGTGGAATGCCAAACGAAGCCCTTCGAGAAGCGGAGCAACCAATCCTTCCCGAGCGGCGCTAATTTCAAGTGGCCGAAGCTGCCGTCGCCGGAGATGGATCTACGGGTGTCGTTTACCGGGACAGGGATGGTGGATCATATCGGCTGCCTGATGGATCCGGCGCGCCCGCTGGCGTTTGTGACGGCCTATAACGCCGACGAGCGGCTGATGATCGGCTACGTTTGGCCGCGGGAGGATTACCCGTGGATCCAGCACTGGATGAACTATCCGGCCAACGGCATGTTTGCCTGGGGCCTGGAGTTTGGCATGCAGCCCTACGATATGACCAAGCAGCAGATTGTGGCGTTATCGCCGATGTTTGGCCAGCAGGCGTTCCGGTGGTTGCCGGCGAAGTCGAAGGTGCGGGCGCAGTTTGCGATGTTTCTGGCGAAGGTGCCGGAGGGATTTCAGCACGCCGAAGCGGTGACCATCGCCAATGGGCGGATTCTGATCGAGGATAAGACGAGCAGGCAGCGGATTGCCGTACCCTTTTCCAGCACCTTCCGCTAAGTGGGGCAGACCTCTGGTCTGCGGAGCGGCCTCCCGGCCGCTCCAGCGCGACGTGGACGTCGCGCGCAGGCCTGGAGGCCCGCCCTACTTTGGGACAGCGTTCGCCCGGTAGCGATGGAGGGCGGACCCCCTGGTCCGCTGGCGACCCCCAGGTCGCCAAAAGTGCGCGATCTGGGGATCGCGCGCGGGTCTGGGGACCCGCCCTCCATCAACTAACGCAGAGCGTCCAAATAGTACCTTGCCCCCTCGGCCATCATCTTCACTTCCGCCGGAGCCTGCAGAAACTGGAAGCCCTGGCTCACCAACTGCGGCACCATAGCGGTATGGAAAGCCGGCCGCCCCGCCCACTTCCCGTGCTTGTGGGTCGCGTGCAAAACCCTAACGATCGCCTTGTGCAGTTCCGGTGAAGTCTGATCGCCGCGCAGGCCCATATCGAACGCCAGATCACTCGTCCCGATGAAGATCACATCGATACCCGGCGTCGCCGCAATCTCATCGATCTTCTCCACCGCGCGGTACTCCTCCACCATGGTGATCGTCATAACGTTGCGGTCGGCAAAATCGGGATAGCCCTCCTCCGCCGGCCAGCGGAACGTCGCCAATCCCGATCCATGCCCACGGATCCCCTTCGGCGGATACTTAGTCGAAGCCGCCGCCAACTGCGCCAACTCCGGCGTGCTGGTGAATGGGAACACCACGCCCAGCGCCCCCATATCGAGTACCCGTTTCGCCATCCAGGCCTCCACGCTGGGCACCCGCGCGAACGGCACCGCCGGTAGTCCGCGCGTTGCCAGCACCACGTTGCGCAGCGTCTCCAGCGTCACCGGCGGGTGCTCCATCTCCACCCACAGAAAGTCGAAACCCAGGCTGGCGGCCTGCGCGGCCATCTCCACGCATCCCGCCGTGATCGTCGCCCCTATCACCGGCTTACCCGCCGCCAACTTGGCGCGTACGGGATTCTCCCAATCCTTTGCGATCTGCATCAGCGCCTATTCTCTCACCAGCCAGACTTCGGACACCTGCGCGCCGCGCCCGTTGCCGCCCAGCCCTTTCGGCCGTTCCCACGTAAGGGTGAGCGTGCCATCGGCGGTGGTGGAAGGCGGGACGGCGAACTCCAGCGGCTTCACCGGCCGCGGGCGTTGCAGGAAGTCGTGGATGAGCTGGCCTTCCGCCGTACACTTGATGGTCACCTGTGAGTTCTCCCCCGCATAGGTCACCCGCAGCTTGTAGCGGGCCGCCGGATCCAGGTGCTGGTAGCGCAGGCTGAACGCGGCGTCATTCAAAGCCTCGGCGTGATTCAGCCACGACATGCGCCAGGGGGCGATCGGGGAGTCGGGGTTGATGGCGAAGCCCGCCAGCGGCGATTCCAGCCGCGCCGGGTCTTCCGCATAGCGCTTATCGCGCACCAGGTGCGATTGGCCGGCCGGATGGCCAAGATCGTCATAGAAGCCGCCGGGACCGGGGTTGGTCCAATCCAGAATCTCGTGCAGCAGGGCCGATTGCTGCCGGATGTCATGCGTAGCACGGATCGCCGCGAACCGCCCCTTCAACCAGGGTGCGTTGTTCAACGGCTGGTCGATGGCATCCAGATTGGCGCCTCGGCCAACCGCGATCGCCTGATACTTCGGCACGCTCAACTGCATGCGGACGCTCTGGAAGAGCGCCTCCGCCAGTTCGAAGGTGCGGGCGCGGAGCGAAGCGGCTGGTTTATGGAGCGTGGCCTCATCCAGGATACGCTCGGCGGCGTCCAGGGCGGCAACGCCGTGCTGGCGCAACTGCTCCATGGCTCGATCTTCGGCGGAGGTCTCGTGCAGCAGGCGGGCGCGCACGTAGGCATCGTAGTTCGCGCGATACAACGCCTGCTGGAAGCGCCAATTCAGCTTATCGCGCGGCGTGGCGCGGCGTTCCATCTCCTGGAACTGCCGCAGCGTGGTTTCGACGCCGGTATTGGCCAGCAGCGGCCCGCGCCAGTTACGTTCCAGCGCGAACAGGCCTTGGGCGAATGAGTCGGCCATCGCGGAACTGATGAAGTAGTTGCCGTATTCGCGCAGCACTTGATGAAGGTCCGCCTCCGGATTCCAGCCCAGCGCGCTCCATATGATCTTGTTCACGTCGTCGTTGCAGCCTTCCGAGTAGGTAAGAAAGCCATTCGTCATTGGCTGTAGCAGCTTGAAGATGGCGGCCTGATCGACCGGGCGCGGATTCACCGGCTCGCGGCCCAGCGTGAGCGCATAGGCGACATCCCAGTCCGGCACGCCGTACTGGGCGCGGATGGTATGGGTGATGTCCGGGTAGTGGCGTATGGGGTACTTCGCGGGGATCGCGGCCCGGAGATCCTTCAAGCTCATGCGCACCTGCGGGCCAAAGACGATGCCCTCCAGCCAAGCCGGCTCCTTCTGCATCGCAGCCAGGAAGGTGTTCATCCACTCCTGCGAGAAGCCTTGCGGGGCCACCCACATCTTGGCCTTCGGGTGATAACGGCGGAGGTTGGCGGTCTGCTTTTCGAGCAGCGGCATCAGGTGTTTGGGATCGGTATGGCCGGGGTCGCCGCCGGGTACAAAGACATGGTCCACGCGCGGCAGTTTGCGGAACACCTCTCCCCATTCCTTTAAGGCGAACTCCACCGTAGCCGGGTCGCCGTAATCCTTATCCATGGCGGGATACCAAATCCAGACCTCCATGCCGAAATCGGCGATGGCTTGGGACATGCCAATCATCATCTCGATGGGAGGCTTCGGAAAATGCGGGCTGTCGTCGTCGTCATCGGAGCGCGGTGGAATGAGCTCGATGGCGTTGGCGCCGAAGACCGCCTGGTCGCGGATGTACTGGCGCCACATGGGCAGGGTCCAGGCATCGTAGGAGTTCGTCTTCGGGCGGTATCCCAACTGGTGGCCGCGCAGGGCATACTTCGGCGCGGTTTCGATGCGGAAGCCGGCGGGCGCCAGCACCTTCTGGCGCGACATCGTCAACACCCGCAACAGGTGGCCCGCGCCGTACAACACGCCGCGCGCATCGTTGCCTTCGATGGCGACGCCGCTCTCCGATACCTGCAGCCGGTACCCCTCGGGTGGGCCGGCGTTCCGGCGAGTCAAGCGGATTACCGGGGTGCCCGACGCGCCTTCGGCCAGCCGGATCTGCGTCCGCGCTTCAATCTCCTCCACCAGCAGCAGCACCGCCTGCCGTTCCACCTGGCCGGCGCCGGCGGGTGCGGCAATGGAAGCCTTCGACAGATCGAGGCCGGCGGCGAAGGCCCCTGCTGCAAGGACAGCCAAAAGGCAAAGGAGGTTGTTGGCAAGCATGGATTTCTATATACTGCACCGGCGGTAGGAGTTGTGCAAATCCCGCCTAGAATCACCGAAGATCACCTTCATCCGTACAGCCTCCGCGCCCGGACCCTCTCCGCATACCCGATCGCCGCGCACCCAACAACCAGCGGCACGGAGAGAAATGCAGTCGGCTCCCACCCTTCAGTTGCTATCCCTGCCAGCACCGCAAACTGCATGGCGCAACCCAATAAAGCCCATCGGAGCCAGACCAGTTCCGGCCCCATCCCAATCCCCACCATTAGGAGTAGAAACGGCGCGAGAACGGCCTCCAGCCGGTTGCAATTGACGCCAATCATCACACTAGATACGCTCGCGCTCCCAAACAGCAACGCCATCCCCCCGTACATCGTGTGCCATGCGCGGTCCGGAGGCGGGAGCAGCGCCTCTTCCTCGCTCGCCGTGCGTGGCCGCTGCGCCGCCCGCCACCCGCAGGCAGGGAACGCCGGGCGAGGCACCCACATCGTGTGATCCGCCGTCTCGACACGCGCCCACGTCGGTTGTGTCCGGTGCGCGATCATCTGATACCTCCCAACCCGTTCGGCGTGCGTCAACGTAATCCGCCGCACGGCATCCCACCTCACTACCTCGCCCGGCGGCAGCCCGAATCCCGAGAGTCCATTCGCGTCCACCTCCCCAAACCCAAGCCACCACCTCACATCGACTTCCGGTGGCCGCCAAGGCCCCGCCATCCCCAACACCCAAACCAGGAACACGCCGCTGGCCAACGACGTCCAAACCGTAAAACCGCCCCCCGCGACCGCCGCCAGAATCGCCACCTGCGCTCCAACGTTCAGGCACACCAGCAGTCCGAACAGCACCCGGCGCCCGGTTTTCGACGTCACTCCCTGGGTCAACAGGAGAATCACCTCCCAGCGGAGCAGCTTCGTCATGTGGAGCTACAACTCTCCGTGCCCCCATCCATCGGCAGCCCTCGCGCCTTTCCATAGACCCGTCCCAACCCGGCAACCGAGCCACCCACCCCTTCGCTAAAATCGGCAATCGTGGCCACCAGCAAACCCCGGCATCCCCACCCTACCCTCTCATGAGCGAAAGCGAGGCCATCACCAACCTCCTCCATCGCTGGCGCGACGGCGACGCCGCCGCCAGTGACCATCTCCTCCCCCTGGTCTATCAACAACTACACGCCTTGGCGGCCCGCTACATGAAGGGCGAGCGCGGCAATCATACCCTCCGCGCCACCGCACTCGTCAACGAAGCCTACCTCAAGCTCGCCGCCTCCCACTCGCTCCCCTTCCAGGACCGCATCCATTTCTTCGCCGTCGCCGCCCGCGTGATGCGGCGCATCCTCGTCGACCACGCCCGCACCCGCAATCGCGCCAAACGCGATGCCGGCTTTCAGGCCCTCACGCTCGACGAAAACCTCATCGCCGGCCCCCAGACCTCCACCCAAATGGAGGCCCTCGATGAGGCCCTCACCCGGCTCGAAGCCGCCCAACCCCGCAAATGCCGCGTCATCGAGATGATCTACTTCGGCGGCCTCACTTACGAAGAAGCCGCCTCCGCCCTCGGCGTCTCCGAACTCACCATCCATCGCGACCTCAAGTTCGCCAAAGCCTGGCTGCAGGCCGAACTCGCGCCCCCTTCTTGACCCCTCGCAAAAAAATCTCGCAATCCATGTAGGGATCCCGCCTTCCGTGTCGCTTACCCCGGTGAAGGAGATAGCACCCATGCCCAACATCCCCGTCCCGGTCCCCCAAACCAACTTCGCCTTGAACCACATCGAACTGCGCCGGACTTGCGTCGCCGTCCAGGGCGCGCTGCTCGATGTCGCCCAGGCCAAGCGCGTTCCGTCCCCCGCGAAGGCCTCCCCCAACACCACCGTCCGGCTCGACTGGAGCGCCCGGCAGAAGGAACTTGACTTGGCCGTGCGCAAGTCCACTTCCCTCTCCAAGAGCCCCCAACTTGCCAGCAAAGTGGCCGGTGTCGACATGGTTCTCTGTACTCCGACGGCGATGAAAGCCGTCATCGAGCGCGACCCGCGCTGCCAGTTCGTCAGCCGCCTGGAAGCCATGTCCGCCGTCAAAGACCGCCAGCAGCGCGAAGAAATCGCCGACCTCACCTACCAGCAGTTCGGCCCCCAGAGCGAGACTCCCTGCGTCTTCCTGGAATCCACGGACGAGATGAAGAAACGCTTCGACAACGCCACTGTCGAAAAGTACGCCGACCACTACAAACAAGAGATCGCCAAGTCGGGTTCGGTCGAGGGGGAACCCCTCAAGCTGGCCAGCGCCTCTCTCCAGATGTCCCCTCCCGCCGCCATGGAAAAGGCCAAGGAAAGGGAAAAGGCGTAAGCCCAGCACCATGCGATAATCCGCCACATGTCCCCGGATCGCTGGCAGCGCATCGAGGATCTGTTCTTCGATGCGCTCGAGAAACCGCCACCCCTGCGCGCCGCCTACCTGGACGAGCAATGCGCCGGCGATGCGGACCTTCGCAACCAGGTCCAGCGCCTCCTGGCATCCTCCGGCGATTCGCAACTCCTCGATGACGCCATTCGCCAGGGTCTACCGGACCCCGCCCGTTCCTACCGCAACATCGGCCCCTATCGCGTGCTGCGCGAGATTGGCTCCGGCGGCATGGGCACCGTCTTACTCGCCGAACGGGACGACCGGCAGTTCCAACAGCGCGTGGCCATCAAGATTCTCTCCGGCGCGTGGGCCTCGCCCTCCCTCCTGGCCCGCTTCCGCGCCGAGCGCCAGATCCTGGCCAACCTCAACCACCCCGGCATCGCCCGCCTGCTCGATGGCGGCATTGCCGAAGACGGCATGCCGTATCTGGTAATGGAGTACATCGAGGGCGTGGCCTTTACCCAGGCCGCCGCGCCATTGCCCCTCCCCGAACGCCTTCGCCTCTTCCGCGAGGTCTGCGCGGCGGTCTCCTACGCGCACCAAAACCTCATCGTTCACCGCGACCTGAAGCCCTCCAACATCCTCGTCACCCCTACCGGCACTCCCAAACTGCTCGACTTCGGCATTGCAAAGGTTTTGGAAGCCGTCCCCGCCGGAGCCGCGCTGTTAACCCGGCCCACCGAACGCCTGCTCACTCCCGCCTACGCCAGTCCGGAGCAGCTCCGCGGCGAACCCGTCAACACCGCCACCGACGTCTACTCGCTTGGTGTGCTGCTCTATGAAGTCGTGACCGGAGCCCGCCCCTTCGCTCTCGATACCGTCACCCCGCTCGACTTCGCCAACATCATTTGCCACACCGAGCCCGAACCGCCCAGCCGCCGCCTGCCTTCCCTCAGCCGCGACCTCGACAACATCATTCTCACGGCCATGCGCAAGGAGCCCGCGCGCCGCTACCGCTCCGTCGAAGCGCTCTCCGAGGATGTCCGCCGCTACCTGGACGGCTATCCCGTCTCCGCCCGCCCCGATACCTTCCGCTACCGCGCCTCCAAGTTCATTGGCCGCAATCGCCTTCCCTTATCCGCCGCCGCTTTCTTCCTGCTCACCATTACCGCCTTTGCCGTCCGCCTCATCCAGGAACGCGACACCGCTACCCGCGAGCGCGCCAAAGCCGAGGCCGTCTCGCAGTTCCTGGTCGAGAGCTTCGAATTGGCCAATCCCCTCGAGACGCCACGCGAATACTCCGCGCGGGAAGTGGCTGAACGCGGCATCCAGCGGGTCCGCGAACAACTTCAGGGGCAGCCCGACGTCCAAGCCTCCGCCCTCGCCACCCTCGGCCGTGTCGTACAGGGGATTGGCCGCTACCCTCAGGCTGTCCAACTGCTCTCCGAATCCCTGGAACTCAAACGGAAGCTGTACGGTCCCAACAGCCTCGAAGTTGCCGCCGCCACCCTCACCTACGCCCGCGCCCTCCTCGAGCAGGGGCGCCTTCCCCCCGCCGAACGCGATGCCGCCGGGAAACAGGTGAGCGCCGCGGTGGAGATCAGGCGCAGCCGCCTTGGCCCGCAATCCGTCGAATACGCGCTCGCTCTCGATGTGCTCGGCGAGTTTCGCCAATTGGCCGGCAAGCCGGACGAGGCCGAAGCGCTCTACCTCGATTGCATTCGCATCCTCAAGGCGCGTGGCGGCGAGCAGTCGCCGGACCTCATCGGACCGCTCAGCCACCTCGGCATTCTCTATGCCCAGCGCCGCGAGTTCGCCAAAGCCGAGGGCCCTCTGCAACAGACACTCGCGCTGCAGCGCCATCGCCAGACCAACACCGTTCTGGTCGCCATGGTCAACCTCGGCGCCGTGCAAGCCGCTCTCGGCAAGCCGGAAGCCGAAACCCTTTTACGCGATGCCCTCCAGCGGCAAACCCGCGCGCTCGGCCCCGATCATCCCGCCGTCGCTTCCACCCTCATCAACCTCGCCAATTTTCTCCGCGATCTGCGTGGCGCCGATGCCGAGGCGCTCCCTCTCTATGAGCGTGCCCTCTCGATCCGCCGCAAGCTTTGGAGCCAACCCCATCCGGCCGTCGCCCTCACGCTAGCCAACATCGCCGCTGTTCGCTCTTCCTTAGGCGATGCGCGAGGCGGTGCCCAGGCCTACCGCGAAGCGTTGGAGATGCGGCGCGCCACGCTGGGCGAAACGCATCCGTTGTATGCCAAGACGCTCCATGAATATGCGCTCCTCCAACTCGGCAGCGGCCAGATCGCTGAAGCTGCCTCCGCCGCCGAACGCTCGGTCGCCATTCTCCGTGCCCATGCCGTCGCCCCTCCCGCCAGGCGCGACTTAGCCGAAGCCCTCTACGCGCTTGGCTCCGCGCGCCGCCAACAGAATCGCCTACCCGAAGCCGAGGGCCATCTCCGCGAGGCGGATCTGCTCTTGCAAAAGTCGCAGGCAACCGCCACGGATCGCGCTCCCGCCATGGCCGCCCTGGGGCTTGTCCTAATGAGCCTGCAACGCCCGAAGGAGGCGGAACCGCTGCTCAACGCCGCCGCCGATGCCGCGCTTACCATGAAGGTCAACCGCGCATCCCCGCTCCGCGCCACCGTCAAGGACCTGGTAGCGGCATGGCGCCGGCAGAACCGCCCGGAAGCCGTCTCCCAACTCCGCGACCGCTTTCAGGCCAGCAACAACGCACAGGTCTGGGCGGTAGTCGCGCCACTTCTGCCAGCAAATCCTTGACTAAACTACGGAGCCCGTCGCAACGGCTAAAATCCTCTCTGTGAAGGCACTCTACACGACGAATACGATGGTGCGCTCCACAGGTACGCGGCGCTGCTGTTGCTGGCCATCAAAAAGAAGTAACCTTGAGGACCCTAGTTGTCATCTGTTATAGTCGATTCGTTCAACTACGCCTGCCAGGTGCCCGTGTCCCCTGCTCCCGCTCCGGCGGGGTTCAGCCGTTCGGGTGGCCTGGCCATTGAACAACACCAGACACGAAAGGACGGTGTCTCACGTGAGCAAGCACCACGACGAATTGGATGAAAAAGCCCATCCGAATAGTGGGTTCTCACGCCGCGGATTTCTACGCGGCGTTGGAGTAACCAGCGGCGCCTTGGGCGGCGCCATTCTCACCGAAGAAGAAGCGGAAGCCGCGCAATCCGCGGCAACTCCCAGTGGTCCGGCGGCGGTGCCCATCACGCTGACGGTCAACGGGAAACCCCAGAAACTGACCGTCGAGCCCCGTGTCACCCTGCTCGACGCCTGCCGCACGCAACTCGACCTCACCGGAGCCAAGCGCGTGTGCGACCGCGGCACCTGCGGCGCCTGCACCATGATCATGAATGGCAAGGTAGTGTACTCCTGCACGGTCCTCGCCATCGACGCGCAAGGCAAGCAAATCTCCACCATCGAAAGCCTCGCCACCGCCGGTAAGGCCCACCCTGTCAGCCAGGCCTTCGTCAAGAACGACGCCCAGCAGTGCGGCTACTGCACCCCCGGCTTCGTTATGGCGGCGAAGGGCTATCTCGACCGCAACCCCGCACCCACCACCGAAGAACAGGCCGGCAAGGCCCTCGGCGGCAACCTCTGCCGCTGCGGTACATATGTCGGTGTCCGCAAGGCTGTACTCGAAGCCGCCAAGGCGATGAAGGGAGCAAAGAATGCCTAATTACTCCTGGCCCCCGATGAGCACCCGCAAGGCCATTGGCCAGCGGTTGACCCGGCATGACGGTATCGAAAAGGCGTCGGGCCGCGCCAAGTATAACTCCGACCTCAATAAACAGGACCTCCTCTACGGCGTTCTGCTCACCTCGCCCCACGCCCATGCCCGCATCCGTAGCATCGACACCAGCGCTGCCGAACGTGTGCCTGGCGTCACCGCCGTCACCGTTATCGTTAAGGCCGGCGAAGAGGTCAACTGGCAGAGCCAGGAAATCGCCGCCGTTGCCGCCACCACCGAACAGGCTGCCCGCGATGGCGTGCGCGCCATCAAGATTGACTTCGAAGTGCTCCCGCACGTCGTTCGCGAAGAGGACCTCTCCAAGGTCGGCAATCGCGCCACGCCCGCCGGCGAGCAGGTCACCGGCGACCCCGAAAAGGCCTTCAAGGAAGCCGAAGTCAGCGCCGAAGGCCAGTACGGCATTCCCGTCCTGACCCACTGCTGCCTTGAACCGCATGGCCAGATCGTGCAGTGGACCCCCAACGGCGTCAACTACTGGCCCTCCACCCAGAACGTCTCCGGTATCGGGCCCGACCTTGCCAAGAACCTCGAAATCCCGGCCACCCAAGTCAAGGTCCACCAGGACCACATCGGCGGCGGCTTCGGTTCCAAGTTCGCCTCCGACCGCTGGGGTCTGGAAGCGGCCCGCCTCTCCAAGGCCAGCGGCGGCAAGCCCGTCAAGCTGTTCCTGGACCGTGCCACCGAACTCAACATCGCCGGCAATCGCCCCTCCGCCTTCGCCAAGATCAAAATGGCGGCCAAAAGGGACGGCACCATCACTGGCTGGGAGTCCACCTCCTGGGCCACCGGCGGCATGAGCGGCGGCGGCATGCCTCCGCTGCCCTACGTCTTCACCAACATCCCCAATAAGCGGCTGAACCACTCGGCCGTAAAGACCAACGGCGGTCCGCTCCGCGCCTGGCGCGCTCCGAATCACCCGCAGGCTTCCTTCCTCACCTGCGCCGCCGTGGAAGACCTCGCCGCCAAGCTTGGCATGGACCCCATTGAAGTGTTCCTCAAGAACCTCCAGTGGGCCCCCGAAGCGCGCCGCGAGTCCTACGCCCATCAATTCAAGAAGGCCGCCGAAATGGCCGAATGGAGCAAACGCTGGCACCGCCGTGGCGACTCCGGTTCCGGCAACATCAAGCGCGGCCTCGGCGTCGGCATCTGCACTTGGGGCGGCGCCGGCCACCTCTCCAACTCCCGCGCCACCATTCACCCCGACGGCTCTGTCCAGATCGAACTCGGCAGCCAGGACCTCGGCACCGGAACCCGCACCATCATCGCGCAGGTTGCCGCCGAAACTTACGGTCTGCCGGTCGAAGCCGTGAAGGTCAGCCTCGGCGATAACGCCTTCCCCGCTTCCAACGCCTCGGGCGGCTCCACCACCGTTGGCGGCGTCTGCAGTTCCACCCGCATCGCCACGGTCAATGCCCTCGACAAGCTGTTCGAGAAGGTAGCCCCCGCCCTCAACACCACCCCGGACATGCTCGAAGCCGTTGGCGGGAAGATCCAGGTCAAGGGCGATGCTGCCAAGTCCCTCACCTGGGCCGCCGCCTGTAAGAAGCTGGGCACCCAGAGCATCACCGAGATGGGCCAGAATGACCCCAAAAACCCCAAGGGCCTCAACACCCAGGGCGTCGCGGGCGTTCAGATCGCCGATGTCTCGGTCGATGTGGAAACCGGCGTCGTGAAGATGAACCGCATGGTCGCCGTCCAGGATTGCGGCCTCGTGGTGAATCCCCGCCTGGCGGAAAGCCAGGTCCTCGGCGCCTGTATTATGTCCATCTGCGGCGCCCTCATGGAAGAGCGCATCATGGACGCTAAAACCGGCCGCGTCCTCAACCCCGACATGGAGTTCTATAAGCTGGCCGGAGCCGCCGACATCGGCGAAATCCTGGTCCACATGGATATCCGCGAAGAGAACGACAAGCGCGGCATCATCGGTCTCGGCGAACCCCCCACCGTGGGCGGCATCGCGGCGATCGCCAATGCCGTCGCCAATGCGATCGGCGTGCGTGTCCCCATGGTCCCGCTGACTCCGGATCGCGTGTTGATGGCCCTGGAAGAAAAGAGGAGCGCCTAAGCCATGCAAGCCTTCGAATACGCCAATCCCACCACCGTCAAAGACGCCATCGCGTTGCTGTCGGACGATGCCGCGGTCCTCGCCGGCGGCACCGACCTTATCAGCATGATGAAGGAATACCTGGCTACCCCCAAGCGCCTTGTGAACATCAAGTCCATCAAGGAACTGGGTGGCATCGCCAAGGCCGGCGCCGGCCTTCGCATCGGCGCCACCGCCACCTTCGACGACCTCGCCACCAGCCCCCTGGTTCGCACCGAGTACCCCTCGCTGCAACAGGCGGCGCTCGGCGTCTCCAGCCCGCAGATCCGTAACATGGGTACTGTCGGCGGCGACCTCCTGCAGCGTCCCCGCTGCTGGTACTTCCGCAACGGCTTCGGCATCCTCGGCAAGGATAAGGACGGCACCAGCCTCGCCCCCATCGGCGAGAATCGCTACCACGCGATCTTTCCCAAGGGCGATGCCTATTACGTCAATCCTTCCAGCCTCGCTCCGGCGCTGATCGCGCTCGGCACCAAGGCTAAGATCGCCGGACCGAACGGCAACCGCGAAGTGGGCATCGAAGAACTGTACGTTATCCCGGGCACCAACTCGGGCCGCGAACTGTCGCTTGCCCCGAACGAGATCTTAACCGAGATCGTCGTTCCCGCCGCCCGCACCAAGAACGCCACCTACGAGGTCCGCCAGAAGGAAGCCCTCGACTGGCCGCTCGCGGCCGCCGCTGTGGCTCTCCAGATGAAGGGCGCCAGTATCGCCAAGGCCAGCATTGTTCTCGGTCACGTCGGCCCCACCCCCGTGATGGCCACCGCCGCCGCCAATGCCATCACCGGCAAAACGCTTAGCGCCGACCTGGCCGCCGAAGCCGGCAAACTCGCCGTCGAAGGCGCCAATCCGATGAGCGGCAACACCTACAAACTGCAACTGGTCCGCACGGCGGTCAAACGCGCCCTAATGCAGGCCGGCGGCCTCAAAGCCTAAAACCGAAGTGGGGCAGACCTCCAGGTCTGCGGGGCGGCCTCCAGGCCGCCCCTTTTCCCTTTAAGGAGCAGTCATCCATGGAACGTTCCTCCATCACCGTAATCGACGAAGACCGCTGCCAGTCCCTCCGCTGGAAGGGCCTCTACATCGAAGCCCCCTGGGATCCCAACGTCCAGCACGGCAACGACCGCGCCTTCTGGTGCCAGCGCACCCAGCAATGCCTTGGTCCCGACGGCCGCACGGTCGACGATTACGAGTGCAATCCCTTCCGCAAGTGCTACGAAGACCTGTAACCCCGTCCAGCCTTCACCAGTAACAGTGCCCCCACCATTCCCGCGCACGTAGATCCTGCGAGAATCCCTAACTTCGCCATCGTCAATGATTCGCCGTCCGGAAACGCCAAACCCGCCACGAATAGCGACATCGTGAACCCGATCCCGCCCAGCCAGCCCGCTCCGTGAATCTGCGCCCAACTCACCCCGGCAGGCAGCGACGCGAACCCGCTCCGCACCGCCAGCCACGACGCCAGCGTGATCCCGATCGGCTTGCCCAGCACTAATCCCAGCATCACCCCCATGACTACCGGATTCGAAAACCGCAGGCTATTGGCGTCCAGCACCACCCCGGCATTGGCCAGCGCAAACACCGGCATGATCACGAACATCACCCACGGGTGCAGCGAATGCTCCATCCGGTGCAGCGGCGGCTGCACCTCTTCACAGGCATTCTCCAGCGCATGCACCGCCGACTGCTTCGCTTCATCCGCCATCAGGCTCTGCCCCCGGTGGCAGGATTGCTCGAACAGGTCGATACAACTCCGCGCATCGGCCAGAAACTGGTCCGGGTTCGTCACCGTCCGGCTCGGAATCGTCATGGCCAGCAGCACTCCCGCGATCGTCGCGTGTACCCCCGAATGCAGCACCGCGAACCACATCAGTACCCCGAGTAGACCGAACGGCAGCGGGTGCCGCACTCCCAGCCAGTTCGCGGCCAGCAGCGCCACCATCACCAGCGCCGCATAGCCCAACGCCGCCCACTGAATCTGCGATGTATAGAAGACTGCAATCACCAACACCGCCGCGATATCATCGACAATCGCCAGCGCCGTCAGAAACACCTTCAAGGTCACCGGCACCCGGCTGCCCAATAGCGCCATCGCTCCCAGCGCGAAGGCGATATCAGTGGCCATCGGTATACCCCATCCCGATGCTCCGGGGCCTCCCACATTCAGCATGATGTAAAACAAAGCCGGCACTACCACGCCGCCTAACGCCGCCACGATCGGTAGCGCCGCCTGCCGCGGAGACGCGAGTTCCCCCACCAGGATTTCCCGCTTGATCTCCAACCCCACCACGAAGAAGAAGATCGCCATCAGCAGGTCGTTTACCCAGAAATGCAGGTCGTGCGTGATGCTCCACGGGCCCAAAGTCAGGCTCACCGGCAGGTGCCAGAACCCGTTGTAGAGCGGCGCCAGCGCGGAGTTCGCGAATACCAGCGCCAGCACCGTCGCCGCCAGCAGCAGAATGCCGATTGAGGTATCGTTCTCCAGGAACAACTGGAACGGCCGCAGAATCCGTACAATCGGCCGCGGACGCATCGCCGCCCCGTCCGTTATATTCACTTCGCCGCCCCGTCCGTTATATTCACTTCGCCGCCCCTTCTCCGAAAAGTAGCATAACCCCTCTCCCTTCATTGAATCAGAGTGCGGAGCGGCTGGCTGGAAATTCGCGCGCCGCCATGCCCCGGATCGCCGTGTTATAGTGCAAGCTAAGGAGCCGAGGATATGAAGTCGATGAAAGTTCTTGTGTTATCGGCGGCGCTCGCGTCTGCGGCCTTCGGGGCCACCGCGGTCAAACCAGCGCTGCATGGCGAGTATGTAGAAGCCCGCACGGCTGATGTCTTTACCGGCCCGTGCTTCGGCAATGCGGAAGTCAATTTGATGGGCGACCTGGCCGTGTTTGGCTGGCGTGTCGCCGAAGGCCAGTTCGATGGCGTCGACCTCAAGGGTCTCGGCGTGGTCGGCGTGGTCAAGGCCAACGCCACGTTGGGCGATATCCATAACAACGCTTACCCGGTGAAGTCCGTGCTCATCGTCGACGAGCGCGCCAGCGTCGAACAGCGACTGGCTCTGCAGAAGTTCGCCAAGCGGATGGGCGGCGACCTGCTCCAGGACGTCGTGAAGATCGTCTACGCTCCCGTTGACCTCAAGATCCAGGGCAGCATCCACAATGCCACCGCTTCGCTCAAGGCCGGCGAACTGGCCGAAGTGACCACTCGCGCCATCAACGACGGCGACCACATCTGCACGAACGAAGAGATCTGGTACGCGCCGCTGACCAAGCTCGATCACGCCATGCCGGCTTACTCCCTCGCCCATACCTATAAGGGCGATGGCCTCAATACCACCTGGTCCAGCCCGCTGAAGCGCAGCGCCTTTGTTGGCTCATTCCAGCTCAACGACTAAAGCTTTCTAACGTTCCTCACGAATCCCGGCGGAGGCAGCCCACTAAAGGCTTCCTCCGCCGTTCGTGTTTCTGCCGTTCTTACTGCCGTACCACCGCCAAGCTCCGCCACGAAAAATTCCCTGCCGCGTCATGGGCGCGCACCACGATCGTGTTGATCCCCATCTGCAGCGGGTAGTCAATTCGCCACACTGACGTACCACTCGCTTTCCCACTCTGCCCGGTCCCGTTCACCCAGTTCACTTCCGTCACACCCGTGTTGTCGGTAGCCGTGCCTGTAATCACCAGGGTCGCGTTCGGCGTCGCGAAGGTCGCACTGGTTGGCGAAGTGACCAGCAGCGCCGGCGCCACCACATCGATAGGGGGCGGCAATGGCGGCGTATACTGCACGTCCAAGAGCGCCGATGCGCTCCCGCCACGCCCGTCCGTCGCCGTTACTGTAATGCGGTTCATCCCCGCCTCCAACGCCACCGGGCTGGTGATCCACGACGCGCCGCCCTGCACGGAACCGCCGCTCCCCTGCGAACTCGCCCAGGAGACCCGCTGCACGCCGCCATCCGGCCCAGCCGTCCCCGCCAACGTCACCGTTGCTTGCCCGGTCTGGTACACGCCGCCCGCCTGCGGTGTGACGATCCGCAGGGAGAGCGCGGCCGGAGCCGGCGTCGTTCCCCCTGTTTCCCGCACTACCCGGATTTGCTGGCTATTGCGCGCCTGCGCATTATCGGTGGCAATCAGCGTGATGATGTTTTCCCCCAATTGCAGCGGTACCGCCGCCGTCCAGGGCCGGAACCCGGAAGCCACGCCCGATCCCCCGCGCTGGTTTGTCCATGCCACCTGCCCCACCGCGCTGCCCCCCGCTGTTGTCCCTTGCAAGTTCAACGTGGCAGACGTCGTCGTCGTGTTCACCGTCGCCGGCTGTTCGATCCCCAGCAGTAACGGCGCTACGGGTGCGGGGGCTGGCGTTGGCGTTGGCGACGGTGTGCCTCCCGGCGTGGCTACGTCCGGCGTTCCGCTATGCGCCGCGTAGATCTCCCGGATCGAATCAATGTCATCGGCCGACAAGGTGCTCACACGCCGGTAATACGGGTACATCACCGCCGCCGGATTATCGGAGTGCGACAAGCCGAGGGAATGTCCCAACTCATGCAGCGCCACACTGAACAGGTCGATATTCGACGCCGTCTGCCAGGGCTCGTCGTCGTCCAGATGCAAATCTCCCGCTATCGTCTCCGGATTCGGAGGCGCCGGGAAGAAGGCATGCGCCAAGGTCTTGCCGGCGCCGTCGAAGGCGTAGCCGTCCCGGTGCTCGCCGCTGGCAAACAGGACGTTGATGGTCCGCCGTAGGTCCGCCGTCGCGCCCGGCGCAAAGCTCACCTTCACCACCGAAGCCCATTCCCGCATTGCCCGCAGAATCTCAGACCGTACCTGCTCCTGCGACAGGCGCCCCGTGTACGACGAAAAGTAGTAATTCAGATCGGCGCTGCCTTTGCCGTCGCCATCCCAGCCTTCTCCTACCCTGGCCGTCAACTGCCCGATGCTCCCGGCCGCGGTTAGCGCCCCGCGGCAGGCCTCCGCCGGCGTCAGCGATTCCAACTCGCGGGAGGCCGGAAACAGGTACAGCACCTCGTCCCAGCCCGCCAATTGGACCAGCCGCGCCGCCGTTCCCCGTACCATCGCCTGCCACGACACCAGGTTCGGATTCTCTACCAGATGCACCCCTTCGCTTGCCGCGATCGCCGCCATATCGCCGCGGCTCACATCGCCGTGAAACTCCACCAATATGGTGAACTCCGCCGTATCGCCGGCGGGCGCCCGCGGCAGTCCCGCATCCACTAGGCGCGGGCTCAGCTTTTGCAGCGGCTCCAGGGGCCCGTACCACTCCACATCCAGATCGGCTAAGGAGGCCGCCGCCGGCACAGTGGCCATCAGCCCGCGCTCCGGCACGTACTGCAGCACCGTAATTCCCTGTTGCCGTAACTGCTCGATCTCCGCCTGCCCCGGCACGGCCCGGAACACTATCAGTAAATGCCGCTGCTCTCCCTGCAAGCGCTTCTCGACGGAAGCTGCCGTTCGCCCGTTCCGGCTCTCCGGGGAGGCGATACCCACAGTCTTTAGCGAAACGCCATTGGGCACCCATTGCCCCGATCCCATCCCTGCCGACAGAAGTAGAAGAAGTGGTAGCCGGAAGCAATTAGACTGCATAAGCACGGTCCTTACAACGCACTTATCGAATCAGGGGGAGAGTAAGTTGGTTCAGAGGGCACTTAGTCACTATGGGGAAATTGCAGTAGTCCCCGGAGATCTAAATGCTTTTCGCTGCTTCCTTCCTCCTCCGCCTCGCCTTCGCCCTCTTCGGGCAAGCCCCGAGTCCGCCTTTTCTTATCTCTACGGAGGCCGGCCGCGATCCGGCTTCCGCGCTACCCCGCTGGCAGGATCTCCGCGGCCTGGCCGTGGACTCCGCCGGCAATGCCTATGTGGCCGATGCCAACCTCCATCTGATTTACCGCCTTGGCGTTAACGGAAATGTATCTCTGTTCGCCGGTACGGGTGCGCCCGGATTCAGCGGCGATGGCGGCCCTGCCATCCAGGCGCAACTGCGCAGCCCTTACGGCATAGCGATTGGTCCCAACGGAGCGATTTACATCGCCGACCTCGGCAATGCCCGCGTGCGCCGCGTCAACCCCGATGGCCGCATCGATACCGTGGCGGGCGGCGGCACCCGTGGCGCCTCGTCCTCCGGGCTGGTGGCCACGGAATTGGCCCTGCAGGCTCCCCGCAACGTTGCCGTGGACCGCGCCGGCATCCTCTCCATCTCCGACTTTGCCGACCACCGCGTCCTGCAACTCTCCCCGGAGGGCCGGTTGCTGGCCGTCGTGGGAACCGGCCAATTGGGATCGGCCTTAGACACAGTGGCGGCCAGCGCTGCCACGCTCGCTTTCCCCGCCGGCCTCTTTGCCGCGCCGGACGGCAGCCTGCTCATCGCCGACAGCGGCAACCATGTCATCCGCCGCTTTTCGAATGGAATCCTGCAGATGCTGAAGGCGCCGCCCGGATTCATCAACCTGCCGGTCGCCGTGGTGGCCGACACTGCGGGCAACCAGTACATCCTCAGTGCCGGCTACGACCAGGTGGCGTGGATCAGCGCCAACGGCACCTCCGCGCAGGTGGTAACCGGTACCACCGCCTCGCGGGATCTGGGCATCGACGGCTCGGGCTCCCTGTACATCGCCGGCAGCAGCCAGATCCGCCGCCTCTCCCCCGGCGGTGCGAGCACGATCCTCAGCAACGGCATTGGGACGCGCTTCGGTGGCGACGGCGGGCCCGCCGCCCAAGCGCTGTTATCCAACCCGCGCGATGTGCAGCCGGACGGACAGGGTGGCTGGCTGATTGCCGATACCGCCAATCATCGCATCCGCCGTATTTCGCCGGCTGGCGTCATCACGACCATCGCCGGAACGGGCGAAGCCGGCAACTCGGGGGACGGCGGGCCTGCCACCAGCGCCGCCCTCCACAGTCCCCAGGCCGTACTGGCGGATAACGGCGGCTCTATCTACATCGCCGACACCGGCAATCACCGCATCCGCCGCATCCTGCCCAGCGGCATTCTCCTGGGTGTGGTTGGCACCGGCAACGCCGGTCTCAATGGGGAAGCGGTCGCCGTCATCAACGCCCAACTCTCCGCACCTTCGGGGCTAGCGCTGGAACCGGGCGGGGCGTTATTGATCGCCGACACTGGCAACAACCGCGTACGCCGCCTGGGCACGGACGGCTTCCTGATCACGCTGGCCGGTGCTGCCGGAGCCGGATCCAGTGGCGACAACGTCCCGGCGTACACGGCGCCGTTGAACGCGCCGCGCGGGATTGTGCGATCGGCCGCGGGGGATATCTTCGTGTCCGATAGCGGCAACCGGCGCATCCGCCGCATCACACCGCAGCACCTCATCACCACCGTGGCCGAGGGTGTCGAATCCCCGTGGGGCCTCGCGCTTGACGCCAACTACTCGCTGTATTTCACAGATACGGCACGGCACCAGTTGCGCCGCATTACGGCCGCGGGCGTCACGGAGGTGCTGGCGGGATCCACACGCGGCTTCACCGGAGACGGTGGCGCCGCTACCGAGGCCCAGTTGGACACGCCTGCCGGATTCGCGCTGGCTGGCGACGGCTCCATCTGGGTGGCCGACAGCGGCAATCACCGTATCCGCAAACTCGCCACGAAACCGGCCGCTACCACGCCGGTGACGCCCACCATACCGCCTGCCCTGCTACCGCCGGCTCCCACCACGCCTGTCACGCCGCCACCGGTCCCCGTGGATCCGCCAGCAACCGAGCCTACACCCACGCTTCGGCTCACCCACGCCGCGTCGTTGAGCGAAACGGCGCTCGCCCCCGGCCTGCTGGTGAATATCGAAGGCACGGGCATCGGGCCCACCGCGCCGCAAGGCGCCCGCGTAGGGCCCAACGGGGCGCTCGAAACCACGCTCGGAGGGGTACAGGTGCGTATTGACAGCATCGCCGCGCCCTTGCTCTACGCGCAGAAGGATCTGCTGCAGGTGCAAGCACCGTACCGGCTACCGCTGTCGGGCACGGTACCGGTGGAAGTGCTCCGCAACGGCCAGGTGGTGCGGCAGGCTACGGCTACGGTCACGCGCGTGGCGCCAGGCGTCTTCATCGTCACGGGCACCGGAGGGCAGGTGGCCGCCACTCACGAAGATGGAAGCGCCAACAGCCCCGGCACACCCGCGGCAGCTGGGTCTGTCCTCACGTTCCGCCTGACCGGCGAGGGACGCCTCGATCCGGTCCTGGAAGAAGGGCGCTTCGCCGAGACGGCGCCCTATCCCAAACCCGCTGCCTCGGTTTCGGTCACCGTGGGTGCGGTGGAACGCGTCGAAATCGTCTCCATGGCTGCGGCCGTGCTCTCGCCGGGCGTGCTGCAGATCAGCATCCGCGTTCCGGCATCGCTTGCCCCCGGGCAGCACCGCCTCCTGGTACACGTGGATGGAACCGCCAGCCAGTTGGGCGCCGGCATCTGGGTGAAATGAACTACGGCTTGTACTGCGGCGGCGCCGAGCGCGTCACGCGGTGATCGTTCTCGCGCAGGATGGTGCCGAACGACTTGCCCATGAAGGTGACGCCGCTGTTCACGCGCCCGTCCACCCTCACTTCGGCGCCCTTGCGCGGCGTCGACCCGCTGGACAGCACATAGATGCTGCCGGTCTCATCCCGCACTTCATACACGCCCGCGACAACCGCGCCTACCGACCGGTTCACGGTACCCTTTACCGTCACGCTCCGGTTATTGAATCGCGACGGGTCGGAAAGGATGCGGCCAATCTTCACCGAGCCGCAGCCGCTTGTCAAAAGCAGCGCCGCCGCCAGTGTGCAACCAAAGACCGTTCTTTTGAATCTGTCCATGCCCGTGGGACGCCGATGCGACGTACCCCGTTTCGACGGCTGCGTTAAACATGGTTCATCTGACTACAAGCGGTCACCTGATATACTGTGCCCCGATGCTGATTCCGCGCCTTGCCCTGTTGCTGTTCGCGGCCGCCTGCGCCGCCCTGCCCCAATCCGCCGCCGAGATCGAAGCCCTGGAGAAAAGCTGGCAGAAGGCCATCGTCGCTAAGGACACCGCGACGCTCGACAAGCTACTCGCCGATGACCTGCTCTACGGCCACGCTTCCGGCATTCTCGATACCAAGCCGATCTATCTCGATAAGCTCAAATCCGGCCGCCAGAAGTATGCCTCCTTCGACCAGCGCAGTTTGAAGATCAAGCTGTACGGCACTACCGCCGTGACGCACTCCTGGGTACGGGTGACCGGCGTCAACCAGGATGGCCCGTTTGACGACAAGATCATGATGCTGCACGTGTGGGTAAAGAAGGGATCGGGCTGGCAGCTTGCGGGCCACCAGACCGCGCGTGTGGATAAACTACCGGAGAAATAGCGGCTATTGAATAAAGCCCAGTTTGCGCAGATCGCCTTCGGGCTGATCCTTATCGAATATCTGCAGCGACGCCTTTTGGCGTCCGTTCTCGATAGCCACGCCGTAGGGCGGATCGCCGAAGGGGAACGTCTTCTTCACCAGGTCGGCATCGGAGGAGTTGGGGGCCTTCAGGCCCGTGGTGGCCATGAACTCAGCGCCGAACTGCGGCACGCGCGTGGGCAGGCCGATCACCCGCGTATCCTTCCAGTTCCACTTCGACATGCGCCGCGCCGCTTCATCGCAGTGCGCGCATTCAGGATCGTAGAAATACAAGAACACCTTGCCGCCCGCGATGTTGGTGAGTTTGCCGTCCACGGTCAGCGTGTCCGGCGCCTGCTTACCGCTGTTCTGCGTCATCGCCACGCCATAGCTGGCGCCCGCGAACACCGCCACCGCGCCCAACGTCATGAGCGCGCCTTTCAGGTTGACGGAAGGCCGCGACCATCTCCACGCCGCGAGCGCCGCCAGCAGCATCGCGATGTCACCCGCGAAGAAGCTAGGTCCCACCGCGCGCTTAATCCACGGAAAGCAACTGCACTCTTCGCCGCGCAGTTCGTTATAGAACAGCCCGACGTAGATCATGAACACCACCAGCAGGGCGGAGATGAGAATCGCGCCCCAGCGGCGGAAGCGCGGTACAAGAATCAGCAGGCCGGCGAAGACTTCGGCAATGCCCACGGCCAGCGTGCCCGGCATGCTCAGGAAGCCTGGGAAGCGCATCTGCACCAGCCGCGCCGACCACCCGAACGGATCGGTGAGTTTCCACCCTCCCGATACGATGAAGAGAAGAGCCAGCAGAGCCGCGCACGCAAACGCGAAACCTGCTTTCCAAGCCGGCAAATCCACCCCGGCATCCAGCCGGGGGTGTGCCATACTGTCTTGCATGTTTTCCATTGTAGCCGTGCTGGCCGCGCTGCTGTGGCCGGTGGCACAGGCGCAAGTAGCCGACTGGGTGCTGGAGAACGCCAACATCTACACGGTGAATCCCGCCGCTCCGAAGGCCAAGGCCATCGCGGTGAAAGGCAGCCGCATCGTGGCCGTGGGCGATGTCAGCAAGCACGTTGGCCCCGCCACGCGGCGCGTGGATGCCAAGGGCGCCACCGTTGTGCCAGGGCTCATCGACAGTCATGGGCACATCGCCGGGTTGGGCGATAGCCTCGAGATTCTCGATTTGCGCGAAGCCAGGTCCGCGGCCGATATCGCCGCCCAGGTGGCGAAGGCCGCGTCCCAACGCAAGCCCGGCGAATGGATTCGCGGCCGCGGCTGGGACCAGACCCGCTGGCCCGGCGCGCAGTTCCCTTCGCATGAACTCGATCAGGCCTCGCCGAATAACCCTGTGTACCTGTCGCGCGTCGACGGCCACGCGGCGTGGGTGAACAAGAAGGCCATCGAGATGTCGGATATCAATGCGGCGACGCAGGATCCAGCGGGTGGCCGTATCATTCGGGAAAAGGACGGCAAGCCCACGGGTGTGCTGGTGGATCGGGCGATGGGCCTGGTGTCCCGCCGCATCCCGCCGCCCGATGCCGAGGCGGTACGCAAGCGCATCGAAAACGCCGCCCTGGCTTGCGCCAAACTCGGGCTCACCACTGTTCACGATGCCGGCACGGGGGATCGGGAGATCCAGGCCTATAAGGCACTCATCGCGAAGAATGCTTTGAAACTGCGCGTCTACGCGATGATTGGCGGCTCCGGCGCGCATTGGGAGCAATGGCTCAAGACCGGTCCGGAGGTGGGCGAGTACCTCACCGTGCGTAGCATCAAGCTGGTGGCCGATGGCGCCCTTGGCTCGCGCGGCGCCGCCATGAAGGAGCCCTACGCCGATGAACCCAGCCATCGCGGCCTGACCATCCTCAAACAGGAAGAGATCGAACGGGTGGCCAAACAGGCCGTGGCCCGCGGCTTCCAGGTGAACACCCATGCCATCGGCGATGCGGCCAATCGCGCCGTGCTCGATGCTTATGCGGGGGCCCTCGGCGGCGAGAACGACAGGCGCTTCCGTATCGAACATGCGCAAATTGTCTCGCTGGACGATATCCCGCTGTTTCGCAAGTATTCCATCATCGCGTCGATGCAGGCCACCCATGCCACCAGCGATATGCGCTGGGCCGAGAAGCGCGTCGGGCCGCAGCGTATCCTCGGCGCTTATGCCTGGCAGCGGTTTCTGAAAGCCGGCGTGAAGCTAGCTAATGGCAGCGACTTCCCGGTGGAAAGCCCCGACCCGATGCTTGGCTTCTATGCGTCGGTGACGCGCCAGGACGGCGAAGGCTATCCGCCGGGCGGCTGGCAGCCAGCGCAGATCCTCACCCGCGAACAGGCGCTGCGGAGTTGGACGCTGTGGGGCGCCTATGCGGCGTTTGAAGAGAAGCAGAAAGGCTCGCTCGAAGCAGGCAAACTGGCCGACTTCATTCTGCTGTCCAACGACATCATGACCGTGCCTGCCAAGGACATCCCACGGACCAAGGTGACGATGACCGTATTGGGCGGCAACATCGTTCACGATTTGCGGCCATGACTTCCCTTGCCCTCCTACTGCTGGCTGCCGTGCCCGCAGCCACATTCGATCGCACCGTGCGGGTGCCCGCCGCCGATATCCGCGGGCTGGAACTGACCATCAAGAACCGGCCGGGCACTATCGATGTGCGCTATCGGGCCGAGGATAACGGGTCGCGGGTGCGGGCGGTGGTGTTGGCGAAG
>CAYLPH010000079.1:0-34975 GCA_964385495.1 uncultured Candidatus Solibacter sp. | reverse complement strand
CTCGGCCGCGGCCACATCGCCTACAGCATGGCCATGGGCGCCGTCGCCCAGATGACCCGCGAACTCAGCACCGAATGGGCCGGTCACGGCGTACGCGTCAACGCCATCCTGCCCGCGCAGGTGCTCAATCCCGGTCTCGAAAAACGCATCGCCGAATCGCCCGCCCTCCAGGACCGCTTCCTCAGCGGCATCCCCAGAGGCCGCATGGGCCACCCCGACGACATCAAAGGCCTCTCCGTCTTCCTCGCCTCCGACTCCTCCAATTGGATCACCGGCGCCCTCATCCCCATGGATGGCGGCAACCTCGCCATGAACGGCGGCGGATCCGTCCGCCACATCGCACAATGACCAACGAAGCCATCTACCTCTACCGCACCATGCAACTCATCCGCACCGCGGAAGAGCAACTGGCGCGCTGCTTTGCCAAAGGCTTAATCCACGGAGCCTGCCACACCTACGTCGGCGAAGAAGCCATCGCCACCGGCGTCTGCGCCCACCTCCGCCCGGACGACGCCGTCTTCAGCACCCATCGCGGCCACGGCCATGCGCTGGCCAAAGGCCTCCCCGCCGCCGAGCTATTCGCCGAACTCTTCGGACGCGCCACGGGCTGCTCGCGCGGACGCGGCGGCTCCATGCATCTGTTCTCCCCCGAGATCGGCATGATGGGTACCAGCGGCATTGTTGCTCCCTGCATCCTCCAGGCCGCGGGCGCCGGTTATGCCTTCCAGATCCTCAAAACCGATCAGGTGGCCGTCGCCTTCTTCGGCGATGGAGCGGCCAACAACGGCGCCTTCCACGAAGGACTCAACCTGGCCGGCATCTGGAAGCTGCCCGTGCTGTTCGTCTGCGAGAACAATCAGTTCGCCACCGAGGTCCCGTTCGCCTATGCCGCCGCCAATCCGGAGATCGCCACACGCGGCCAGCACTACGGCATGCCTGGCATCGCTGTCGACGGCAACGATGTCGCCGCCGTAACGGAAGCCGCCCGCGCCGCTGTCCTAAGAGCCCGCGCCGGCGAAGGCCCCACTCTCCTCGAATGCCGCACCTATCGCACCCGCCCGCACGCCGAAGGCATGGGCGACTATACCTATCGCACTCGCGAAGAGGTCACCAAATGGCGCGAGCGGTGCCCCATCAAACGCTACCGGTTTTACCTCATCGAGAACCGGCAGGCCACCGATGACGACCTCCAATCCATTGACGACGAGATCAATATCGAAGTAGCCGCCGCCAACAGCGCCGCCGAAGCCGCCCCATGGCCCTCACCCGAAGACGCCACCACCCACGTCTTCGCACCCGAACGCAAAATACCGCCGCCCCCCGCACCCACACCCGGACGCGACCTCTCCTACACCGCCGCCACCCTCGAAGCCCTCGACGCCGAAATGCAGGCCAACGACAGGATCTTCGTCATGGGCGAAGGCATCGGCATCCGCGGCGGCAACTTCGGTACCACCGCCGGCCTCTACGCCAAATACGGTCCGCAGCGCCTGCGCGATACCCCCATCGCCGAGCGCGGCTTCACCGGACTCGCCTGCGGCGCCGCCATGGCAGGCGCCCGCCCCATCGTCGACTTCATGTTCATCGACTTCCTCAACGATGCCTTCGGCGAGATCATCAACCAGATCGCCAAGATGCAGTACATGAGCAGCGGGCGCCTGAAGATGCCTCTGCTGCTGCGCGGCTGTATCGGCATCGGCCACTCCGCCGCCACCCATCACTCCGGCAGCTACTACTCCATCTACAGCCACATCCCCGGCCTGCGCGTCGTGGTGCCCTCCACGCCCCACGACGCCAAAGGCCTCCTCACGCACGCCCTGCGATCCGACGACCCCGTGCTGTTCCTGGAACCCCGCGAACTCCTGTCCACCAAGGGGCCCGTACCCGCCGAATCCTATGAGATCCCCTTCGGCCAGGCCCGCATCCTACGCGAAGGGAAGCAACTCACCGTGGTCGGCGTAGCGCTGATGGTACAACGCGCCCTGGCCGCCGCCGAACAACTCGCGGGGGAAGGTCTCAGTATCGAAGTCATCGACCCGCGCACCGTCGCCCCGCTCGACACCGCCACCATCCTCCGCTCCGTCGCTAAAACAGGAAGGCTGCTCATTGTCGAGGAGACCTTCCAACATTGCAGCCTCGGCGCGGAGATCGCCGCGCAGGTCGCCGCCGCCGGCTTCGACTCGCTCGATGCCCCCATCCGCCGCCTCAACGGCGCCGCCGCCCCTACCCCCTACAGCCCAACGCTCGAAAAGGCCGTCATCCCCAACGTCGATACCATCGCCAACGCCATGCGCGCGTTGCTGCAGGAGTAACGCCGCATGCCCATCGAAATCACAGTCCCCAGACTCGGCTGGTCCGCCGAAGAAGGCACCTTCGCCGGATGGCTCAAACAGCCCGGCGACACCGTCACCAGCGGTGAGCCCTTGTTCGCCCTCGAAAGCGACAAGGTCACCATGGAAGTGGAATCCCTCGACAACGGCATCCTGGAAATCCTGCCCGATTGCCCGGAACCCGGCGGCACCGTCACCGTCGGCCAGCTCCTCGGCTACCTCACCACGGGCCAACCACAAGCAAAGCTGCCCGCCAGCCCCAGAGCGAGGGCCGCCGCCAAACGCCTCGGCATCGATATCGCTACCGTTACCGCCAGGCCCAATGCCCAACGCATCATCGAAGCCGACGTCCTCAAATCCGCACCGGCACCCGTGCCCGTGCCCGCGCCCAAGCCCCGCCAGCGCATCGCCTCCAAGCTCGAAGAAAGCTTCCGCGCCCCGCACTTCTATCTCCAGGCCGAACCGAACGCCACCAACCTCGCCCGCTTCCGCGAAGAACTGCTCCCCATCCTGGAAGAACGCCACGGCACTCGGATCACGTACAACGATCTGCTCATCAAAGCCACTGCCATGGCCCTTCGCACGGTGCCACAGGTCAACGCCTACTGGCAAGACAACGCCGCCGTCGCCAACGCAACCGCCGATATCAGCCTCGCGGTACAAGCCGGCGACACCCTCCTCGTCCCCGTGATCCGCAATGCCGATACCCGCACGCTCGCCGACATCGCTCAGGAGCGGGAGCGCCTCATCCACCTCTGCAAGACCGGCACCGCCAAGCCCGCCGACTTCGAAGGTGGCAGCGCCACTATCTCCAACCTAGGCTCGCACGGCGTCGACCGCTTCCAGGCCATCCTCAATCCGCCGCAAAGCGCCATCCTCGCCGTCGGCCGGCTCGCCAAACGCCCCGTCGTCGAAGGTGATGCGGTGGTCGCGCGCCTGACGCTGCCCTTAACGCTCTCCGTCGATCATCGCGTTGTCGACGGCGTCATTGCCGCGCGCTTTCTCCACGCCATAACCAGCCTGCTCGAATCGCCCCTGCGGCTGGTGCTGTAACCGCCGCGCGTATCCCCTGATCGCTGGATTGAGCCGGCACCACAATTCCGTTAGACTTCTCGGAACTCGTCGCAAGCACGGTGTGTTTGCGCCAAGAGCCTCAGAGGTCATGATGATGCAACGTCGAATTGTTTCCTTGTTTCTTGCCGGTACGCTGTTCATACCGCCTTCCGCCCTCGCCCAGTCGGGCGCGGGTGCCATCCAAGGCACCGTGCAGGACCTCACCGACGCCTCGCTGCCGGGAGCCCGCGTTCATGTGGTCAACACCAAAACCAACGTGGCGTCCGACACCACATCCAACGAGATCGGATTCTACTCGGTCCCCGGCCTCTTCGCCGGCACCTATGCCATCAGCTTCCACTCGCCGGGCATGAAAAGCTTCGAGACGACCGTCACCCTCCAAAACGCTCAGGTCGTCGTCCTCAACCCCAAGCTCACCGTCGGCGATGTCTCCGAGCGCGTTACCGTTGCCGCCGACTCCGTCCAACTCGCCACCTACGATTCCGGCACCGTCAGCACCTTCCTCGACGCCAATCGCATCGATCAACTCCCCCAAAACGGCCGCAACATCCTCGGTCTGGCCCAGAAGACCGTCCCCGGCCTGGAAGCCAACGGCACCCGCGCCAACGGCCTCATGGGCGAAGCCCTCGAATACTCGCAAGATGGCGCGCCCATGACCAACCGCAACTTCGGCGGCGTCGCCAACACCGCCCAATCCACCCTCCCCGACCCCGACGCCGTCCAGGAAGCCAAGTTCGAAACCCTGAACTCCTCGGCCCAGTTCTCCACGCCCGGCACCGTTATCCTCACCACCAAGTCCGGCACCAACAGCCTCCATGGCACGTTCTTTGAGACCATGCGCAATAACTACTTCGGCATTGCGCGCGCCCGCCAGAATCCCTCCAACTTCGCCGCACCCCACCTGGTCCGTAACGAGTTTGGAGCCAACGTCGGCGGCCCCGTCTATATACCCAAGATCTACAACGGCAAGAACAAGACGTTCTTCTTCTTCGCCTATGAGCGCTTCTCCCTCCGCCAGGATTCCAGTCAACTCGTCCGTGTCCCGACCCCCGCCATGCGCACCGGCGACTTCTCCGGCCTGGTCAACAGCCAGGGCATCCTGCAGCAGCTCTACGATCCCTCGACCACGCAGAGCGCCGCCAACAATTACCGTCGCCTGCCCTTCTCCAATAACCAGATCCCCCTAAACCGCATCAGCCCGCTGGCCCGTACCCTGTATGCCGCCACCCCACTGCCCAGTTCCACCGATAACCCGCTGGTGAACGCCAACCTCAACGACACCAACAAAGCCGTGCAGACCGTTCCCAACATCAACACCCGCGTCGACCACGTCTTCAACGAAGCCAACCGCATCTATCTCCGCTACACCGATATCCGCCAGTTCCAGCAGGCTCTGCGCAACTACCCCAGCGCCTCGCCCGCCAACATCGAAGGCGGAGGCCTGCCCGCCGGCGCCACCGGTTATCAGGCCATCCCGGTCGCTACGGTCAGCCATGCGCTCGGCTGGTCCCATACCTTCTCCCCCACCTTCTACTCGGAAACCATTGTCAGCCAGCAGTGGCAATCGATGTACGTCGAAGGCAATCCCGCCTCGCAGGCGAACTACGAATCCATCCTCGGGCTGCCCAATAACTTCGGCCAAATCGGCTTTCCCGCCATCGGCACGAACCTCATCATGCCCTACGGCGGTTCGCAGTGGAACTACGGCATGAACCAGCGCATCGACAACATCGACGAAAATCTCAACAAGATCTGGGGCAAGCACCAGTTCGCCTTCGGAGGCCGGTTCCGGCACGAACGCTTCGGATACCTGTCGGACCGCTCCCCCGACGCAGTCGATTTCTCCGGCTTGGCTACCGCCCTCTACGACCCCACCACCGGCGCTCAATACAACCGCCTGCCGAACACCGGCTACCAGGATGCGGACTTCTTCCTCGGCGCGGCCTCCAACTACAGCCAGCGCCTGAACTCCCCCTTTAATCGTTCCTCGCTGCGGGAGTTCAACCTCTACTTCCAGGATAATTACCGCATCAAGCGCAACCTCACCCTCAACCTCGGCGTGCGCTGGCAAGGTCATCCGGCGCCCCGCGCCGACGGAGCCAATCACACGTTCTTCGACAGGAAGAACAACGCCATCGTCCTCAACCACCCGATGGAGCATTACTACAAAATCGGCTACACCACGCCGGCTATCGTCGAGAATCTCCGCAACCTCGGGGCGCGATTCATGACCCCGGAACAGGCCGGCGTTCCCAGGGAAGGCCTCAAGGGCTACTGGAACAATATCCTCCCGCGCTTCGGCTTCGCCTGGACCCCTTCCTTCGGCAAGAACGGTACCGTTATCCGCGGCGGCTACGGCCGCTATATCTACCCGGTGCCCATCCGCAACTCCGTCCGCTACCTGACGGCTCTTTACCCCTTCACCGCGGCCTACACCCAGAACTTCAATTCAGCGCAGCAGTCCCCCGATGGACTCCCCAACTTCCTGCTCCGTTCTCCGGTTACGGTTGTCGCCGGACAGAATAGCCGCGACGTCGTGAATACCAGCACCACCAATGCGCTCCTGCCGGGCATCGCCATGAGCACCAGCCTCGATTCCGAATACCCCCCCGCTAGCGTCGATACCGCCAGCTTCACCATCGAGCAGCCATTCAAGGACGGCTCGGTCCTCCGCGCCACCTACGTCTATACGCATGGCAACAACCTCGATCAAAACTTCCAGTACAACAACGCGCCCTCCGCCTACGTCTGGATGACCCGCACTGGCACGGTCCCGCCGGTCGGAGCCCTTGCCTCGGTTGCCACCCGCCCCTACGACAACAAGCTCTGGGGCGGTAACGTCGTGTCCACCAAGTACGGCTGGTCGAACAACAGCGCCCTGCAACTCAATTACCAGCGCAACTTCCGCAAAGGCTTCGCCTATCAGGTTTACTACGTGTACTCGCGCGCCTTCCGCGTCGGAGGCAACACGTTCCGCGACAACATTCTCCATCCGGCTGCCACTTTCGCCCCCGGCACGCTGCCCTCCGGCCTGGACACCGGCGACCCGCTGAAACCCAGCCGCGAGTTCAATCGCTTCCAGAACTATGCCGTCGACGGAGCCATTCCCAAGCAGCGCCTCAACTTCAATGGCATCGTCGATCTTCCCGTCGGCAAGGGCAAACGCCTCCTCGGCAACGCCAACCGCGTCGTCGATGCCGTGCTCGGCGGCTTCCAGTTCGCCTTCACCGGACAAGTGGTGGCGCAAGCCTTCCAAGTAAACGACACCCACTGGGGCGAGTTCAACCAACTGGAAGTCTCCAAGACCAAGCGCAAGATCACCGACTGCCGCTCCGGCATCTGCCGCGAAGGCTTCCAGTGGTTCAACGGCTACATCGCGCCGAACCTCGTCAATGCGGCCAACCGCGGCGTGCAGGGCCTGCCATCCGGCTATACGCCTTACATGACGCCTATCAACAACACCCCGGGCACGCCCCAGTTCGGCAACAATAACGTCAGCGTCCGTCTGAACAACGGCAGTAACGTTACCACCGCCTACAGCCCCGGTCCCACCGGTCTGCATCCCTTCGGCTTCACCACCCTCCAGGGTCCCTACAACTGGCAGACCGACATGTCCCTCTACAAGGTCTTCCAACTCAGCGACCGTTGGAAGCTGCGCTTCAACATCGACGCCTTCAATGCCTTCAACATGCAGGGCCTCACCAACCCGGACGCCCTGACCGGCATCAACACCATGCAATCCAGCTACTGGACTCCCCGCCAGATCCAGCTCACGCTCCGCCTCTCGTTCTGACCCCGCCCGGCGCCTGGAGACCGCCTTCGATCTCCAGGCGCCGTTCCTCCCTCCCGTCACTTCCCCCATACACAAACCCTTAGAGCAGTTGAACCCCTACCGTGTTCCGGGTATAATCCAGAGCACCGATCGAACGTCTCTAGAGGTTAGTAAATGCTTCACCGTAGAACAGTAACACCCCTGTTTGTTTTGGCTTGTGCCTTGGCCCTGCCCTCCTCCCTATCCGCCCAATCCGGCGCCGGCGCCATCCAGGGCACCGTCCAGGACCTCACCGACGCCGCGCTTCCCATGGCCCGCGTGCAGGTCGTCAACACCAAAACCAACGTCACCGCCAACACCACCTCCAACGAAACAGGCTTCTACTCGGTCCCTGGCCTCTTCGCCGGTACCTATATGGTCACCTTCAGTTCTCCGGGCATGAAGAACTTCGAGACCACCATCACCCTCCAGAACGCACAGGTCGTCGTCCTCAACCCCAAGCTCACCGTCGGCGACGTCTCCGAACGCGTTACCGTTGCCGCCGATAACGTGCAGCTCGCCACCTACGATTCCGGCACCGTCAGCACTTTCCTTGATGCCAACCGCATCGACCAACTCCCCCAAAACGGCCGCAACATCCTCGGTCTCGCCCAGAAGACCGTCCCCGGCCTCGAAGCCAACGGCACCCGCGCCAACGGCCTCATGGGCGAAGCCCTCGAGTACTCGCAGGATGGCGCCCCCATGACCAACCGCAACTTCGGCGGCGTCGCCAACACCGCGCAGTCCACCCTTCCCGACCCCGACGCCGTCCAGGAAGCTAAGTTCGAAACCCTAAACTCCTCGGCGCAATTCTCCACGCCCGGCACCGTCATCCTTACCACCAAGTCCGGCACCAACCAGGTCCATGGCAGCTTCTTCGAAACCATGCGCAATAACTACTTCGGCATTGCGCGCGCCCGCCAGAATCCCTCCAACTTCGCCGCCCCGCACCTGGTCCGCAACGAATTCGGCGGCTCGGTCGGCGGCCCCGTCTATATCCCCAAAATCTACAACGGCAAGAACAAGACCTTCTTCTTCTTTGCCTACGAGCGCTTCTCCCTGCGCCAGGATTCCAGCCAGTTGGTCCGCGTCCAGACGCCGGCCATGCGCCAGGGCGATTTCTCCGGCCTCATCAACGCCCAGGGCATCCTGCAGCAACTCTACGATCCCTCCACCACCCAGAGCGCGGCCAATAACTACTCCCGCCTGCCTTTCTCCAACAACCAGATCCCGCTCAGCCGCATCAGCCCGCTCGCCAAGACGCTCTACGCCGCCACCCCGCTGCCCAGTTCCATCGACAATCCGCTCATCAACGCCAACCTCAACGACACGAACAAAACCGTTCAAACCGTTCCCAACATCAACACCCGCGTCGACCACGTCTTCAACGAAGCCAACCGCATCTACCTCCGCTATACCGACATCCGCCAGTTCCAGCAGGCCCTGCGCAATTATCCCAGCGCCTCCCCCGCCAACATCGAAGGCGGCGGCCTCCCCGCCGGCGCCACCGGATACCAGGCCATCCCCGTCAACACCGTTAGCCACGCCCTCGGCTGGTCCCACACCTTCTCCCCCACCTTCTATTCGGAAACCATCATCAGCCAGCAGTGGCAGCGCATGTTCGTCGAAGGCAACCCCGCCTCCCAGGCCAACTACCAGTCCATCCTCGGCCTCCCGAATAACTTCGGCCAGATCGGCTTCCCCGCCATCAATACCAATAACAGCAACATCATCATGCCCTACGGCGGCTCGCAGTGGAACTACGGCATGAACCAGCGGCTCGATAATTTCGACGAAAACCTCAACAAGATCTGGGGCAAACACCAGTTCGCCTTCGGCGGCCGCTACCGCCACGAACGCTTCGGCTACCTCTCCGACCGCTCCCCCGATGCCGTCGACTTCTCCGGCCTCGCCACCTCTCTCTACGACCCCACCACCGGCAACCAGTTCAACCGCCTCCCCAACACCGGCTTCCAGGAAGCGGACTTCTTCCTCGGCGCTGCCCACAACTACACCCAGCGCAAGAACGCCCCCTTCAATCGCTCCTCCCTCCAGGAATTCGACCTCTACTTCCAGGACAACTACCGCGTTCGCCGCAACCTCACTCTCAACCTCGGTGTCCGCTGGGAAGGCCATCCCGCCCCCCGCGCCGACGGCGGTAACTTCACCTTCTTCGATGTCAAAAACAACGCCATCGTGCTCAAGCACCCCATCGAGCACTACTACGACATCGGCTACACCACCCCCGCCATCATCACCAACCTCCGCAACCTCGGCGCTAAGTTCATGACTCCCGCTCAGGCAGGCATTCCCGACACCGGCATCGCCGGCTCCTGGAACAACATCATGCCGCGCCTCGGCTTTGCCTGGACCCCCTCCTTCGGCAAGAACGGCACGGTCGTCCGCGGCGGCTATGGGCGCTATGTCTACCCGGTGCCCATCCGCAATTCGGTCCGCAACCTCACCGCCCTCTATCCCTTCGTGGCCAATTACAGCCAGAACTTCAACTCGGCCCAACAATCGCCCGACGGCCTGCCCAACTACCTGCTGCGCGCGCCCATCCCCGTGGTCGCCGGCCTCAATAGCCGCAACGTCGTCAACACCAGCACTGTCGACGCCCTGCTGCCCGGTATTTCGATGAGCACCAGCCTCGATTCGAACTACCCGCCCGCCCGCGTCGATACCGCCAGCTTCACCATCGAGCAGCCTTTCAAGGATGGCTCGGTCTTCCGCGCCACCTACGTCTATACGCACGGCGAGAACCTCGACCAGAACTTCCAATACAACGAAGCCCCCTCCGCCTACACTTGGATCACCCGCACCGGCACCACTCCTCCCGTCGGCGCCCTCGCTTCCGTCGCCACCCGCCCCTATGACAATAAGCTCTGGGGCGGCAACGTCGTCTCCACCAAGTACGGTTGGTCCAACAACAGCGCGCTGCAACTCAACTACCAGCGCAACTTCAAGAACGGCATCGCCTACCAGGTCTACTACGTGTACTCCCGCGCCTTCCGCGTCGGCGGTAACACCTTCCGCGATAACATCCTCTACCCAGCCGCTGTCTATGCTCCCGGCGTTCTCCCCTCAAACATCGATCTCGGCGATCCGCTCAAGCCCAGCCGCGAGTTCAACCGCTACCAGAACTATGCCGTCGATGGCGCCATTCCCAAACAGCGCCTGAACTTCAACGGCATCGTCGACCTCCCCGTCGGCAAAGGCAAGCGCTTCCTAGGCAATGCCAACCGCTTCGTCGATGCCGTCCTCGGCGGCTTCCAGTTCGCCTTCACCGGCCAGGTGGTCGCGCAAGCCTTCCAGGTCAACGACACCCATTGGGGCGAGTTCAACCAACTCGAGGTCTACAAGAGCAAGCAGAAGATCACCGACTGCCGCTCCGGCATCTGCCGCGAAGGCTTCCAATGGTTCAACGGCTACATCGCCCCCAACCTTGTCAACGCCGCCAGCCGCGGTGTCCAGGGCCTGCCCTCCGGCTACACGCCCTACATGACTCCCATCAACAACACGCCCGGCACTCAGAACTTTGGCAACAACAACGTGAGCGTCCGTCTCAACAACGGCTCCAACGTCACCACCGCGTACAACCCGGGTCCCACCGGCGCCCATCCCTTCGGCTTCACCACACTGCAGGGCCCTTACAACTGGCAGACCGACATGTCCCTGTACAAGATCTTCGAGTTGACCGAACGCTGGAAGCTCCGCTTCAACATCGACGCCTTTAATGCCTTCAACATGCAGGGCCTCACCAACCCGGACGCCCTGACCGGCATCAACACCATGCAATCCAGCTATTGGACGCCCCGCCAGATCCAGCTCACGCTGCGTCTGTCGTTCTAAGTGTTCACCTCACGCCTAACTGCTGTAACATCGCGGCCGCCGCATCCCGAACCTGGGGATCGGCGGCCGTAGTTGCTTTCTTTAACTCCTCCACGCCACTCGGATCCCCACTCATCACCAAAGCCCGCCCCAACCCCAACCGCGCCCGCCCCGGCGCCTTCTCCAAAACCACCGCCGCCCGATACTGCACCACCGCATCCGCCACCCTTTCCAACGCCAGCAACAAATCCCCTAACAAAACCCGCCCATCCACAAACTCCGGCTCAATCCGTACCGCCTCCTCCAACTGCCGCATCGCCTCATCCACCTCTCGCGCTCGCCCCAACGCAATCGCATAGCTGAAGCGGCTCCGCGCATTCTCCGGAGCCAGCCGCACCGACTCCCGCAACTCCCCCAAATCCCCCCGTAACGTCCCAAGGTTGTTGTGTGGCTCCGGCAAATCGGGATTGAGCCCGATCGCTTTCTCAAAAGCCGCCCCCGCATCCACCGCCCGGTCCAGCGCTTGGTACGTCAACCCCAACTCGTTCCAAGCCAGCGCGTCGAGTGGCGCCAACTCCGCCGCTCGCAACAGCACCGGCAAGGACTCGCTGGCTCTCCCCATCGAACGCAACGCCGACCCCAACCGCTTCAACGCCAATACAGGCTTGGCATCCCGCCGCACCGCCTCCCGATACGCCGGCAGCGCCTCCCCCACTCGCCCCGCCTCCCGATAAGCCTCCGCCAACCCCAACCAGAATTCCGCCCGCGCTCCTGGATACTTCTTCAATAACGCCGCCAGCCGCGGGATGCCAGCCTCCAGATTGCTCCGGTCGATCACCTGCGCCAACGCCACATACAACTCCGCGTCTCCCGTCACCCGAGCCGGGTAGTACAGCTTCACCTCTCCCCGGTACGTGTCCTGGCGTTCGGCCCGCTCCGCCGTCAGATCCCCCTCCGGAGGCCGCCTCTGCACCAGGTGGTCCGTCGCCAGGCTATGCACCACGTCTTCGGTCCGCCGCTTTGGCATATGGCAATCGGCGCATGCGGTCTTCACCCCATGCTTGGGCGCCGCGTGGCATTTCTGGCAAGCCGCATCGTAATGCTTCACCGCCGCCTCCCCTCGCGGCACGTCATGCGGGTTATGACACGACCGGCACTCCAACGCCCCCTTGCTCTCCAGAAAACACCGCGACTTCCACATCCGGTACACGGCATTCACGATCTCGAACTTATCCCCGCGCCCCGCCTCCGGCGCATGGTCGAAGAACAACCAGTAGTCCGCCAACGGCTGCCCTGGCTGATACCCGAAGATCCCCTTCTCATACCGCGGCAGAGAGTTCGGTAATGGAAAGCTGGTCGTCTCCAGATGGCACTGGATACACACCTCCTCCCGCCGCTCCCGGCTCAGCCGCGCCGGATTTACGATCGTCGCCCGCACGGGATTCGCCACATGCTTCGCCCCCGGCCCATGACACCGCTGGCAGTCGATCCCCTCCGGCAACGGCTCCCGGTACACAGGTTCCGCGCCAGGCCGCTCCTGTCCTGCCGGAACCTTCGGATACCCGTTATGACAGAACATGCACTCGTAGCTGACCTCGCGCCGGAAGCCTTCATGCGCCGCCCGGTCATAGCCCGGATTCATCGTCCAATGCCCGCCCTTGTCCGCATACCAGCCCAACGGCAACTCCAGCAGCGTCCCCCGCGGCGTGCGGTGCAGATAGGTTCGCGCATGATTGCCCGACCCCAGGATGTAGTCCACCGCCTTCTCCATCACGTTGGTCTCGCGCCCATCCGGGCCCACTTGGTGCCTGCGCTGATACCAGCGGCCTTCCCGCCGCACCATGGCGAAGTGGCTCCGCGAAGGCTCATGGTAGTAACTCGCCCCCGCCACGCCCTTCATGTTCTCAAGCGAAGGCTTATAGAACGCGCGCCCCATGCCCGTCTTCTGATAGCTGGCCCAGATCGCCGCATGACAGGTTGCGCACTGCCGCGGCTCCACGTAGCCGTTGACGCCATTCGCCACCTGCGACAGTCCCACCCCAACGGCCAGCGCCGCCAACGCCACGCCTGTCGCCCTTGCCCTCACACCCGGCCCGCGTACATGCTGACAGTCTACACTAAGCCCTATGATCCGAACTCTCTTCCTGGCTCTCGGTATTGCGGCGGTAATTTGGGCCCAGACGCCGGCACCGGCGCCCGCTCCGCGACCGGCCGCGGCGGGCTCCCGCCACGATCACGACGAGGTAATGAAGTCCGTCGACGATCTGCTGTGGCACCTCAAACTGGGCGATGTTGCCGACGTTGACAAGGTCGCCTATACCAGCAAGCCCAGGCACTACGCTCCGAATCGAACGGCCCCCGGCGCGGTAGATCCGATGATCGTGTACGCCTACACCTTCATGCCGAAAGCAATGGATAAGGCGAAAAAGCATCCCCTGCTGGTCTACGTTCACGGAGGGGTACACTCCGACTTCAAGAGCGGCGGCGCGGGCAACTCCGCTCACATCGTCCGCGAACTGATCGCACAGGGCTACGTCATCGTCGCGCCCGAGTATCGCGGCAGCACCGGCTACGGACGCGGCTACTACGATGCCATCGACTACGGCGGCACCGAGAACGACGATGTCTTCGCCGCCCGCGAGTGGATGCTGGAGACCTATTCCTTCCTCGATCCAAAGAAGGTCGGCATCCTCGGCTGGAGCCACGGCGGCATGATCGCGCTCATGAACATCTTCCACCATCCGCAAGCCTACGCCGTCGCCTACGCGGGTGTGCCCGTCAGCGACCTCGTGGGCCGCCTCGGCTATAAATCGGAGTCCTACCGCCAGATCTTCTCCGCCCGCGGCCACATCGGCAAAACCGTCGACGAAGACATCGGCGAGTATCTCCGGCGCTCGCCCTATACCCATGCCGCGAAGCTCGCAACGCCGCTGCTCATCCATTCCAACACCAACGATGAGGACGTGAATGTGCTCGAGGTGCGCCGCTTGATCGATGCCCTAAAGGCTGCGGGTAAAACGTTCGAATCGAAGATCTACGACAACGCGCCCGGCGGCCATCACTTCAACCGCCTCGACACCAGGCTGGCGCGCGAATCCCGCCAGGAGATCTGGGCCTTCCTCGCGCGCTATCTGAAGAAGTAGGCGTCAGGCCAGGTTCGGGTTGCCCCCACTGATTGGCACATGCAGCAGCGTTACGGTGTTGGCCTCCACAGCCTCCCGCAGCAGCGGCGCGATATCCTCCGGCTGCGTCGCGGCGACGCCCCGCGCCCCTAGCGAATGCGCCAACGCCACAAAGTCGATCCGCCCCAGTTGCGTGGCCAACCCCTGCCCGAACTGCCGTATGTGGCCGGAGTGCGTGATGCCCCAGCACTGGTCGTCCGCCACAATCGCCACGAACGGAAGCTGGTTGCGAACCGCGCATTCCAGTTCCGCCACCGTGAAGGTGAACGCCCCGTCCCCCGACAGCAACACCGCCGGCCGGTCGGGATTGGCCAGCTTCGCCGCCATCGCCCCACCCAAACCATACCCCACCACGCCGCTGCGTCCACACGTCAGCCAATACCCCGGATAGCGATGTTCGGTCAGCAGATGATGCGCCCACTGCCCGATACTGCCACCGTCGATGACCAGCGTCGCGTCCGCCGGCAGATGGTGCTTCAACGTAAGGATCAGATCGATGGCATGCGTCCGGCCCGGCTGGCGTTGCCGGTTGGCCAGCGTCTCGATGTCCTCGCTGAACCTCGTGCGTAGCGACCGCGCTTCACTCAACCAATCGGTGTACGGCAGGATCCCTTCCATCGACAGCTTGCCCGGCAATTCATACCAGCCGTTATCCAGCCGGTGAACCTTGGCCCTGGTCTGCAGATACCCCAGCCGGTAATCCACGGCAGCCCCCGCCAGGATCACGCAGTCGGCCTTTGCCATCAGGTTCGGATCGGAACTCAGCGCCCCCGCAACCCCCAGGAAGATATCGGTGTGCTGGTCGGCAATGCCGCGATCCCAGATCGGCGTCTGCACCGGGATACAGAAACGGCTGGCCACCGTCAGCAGGCTCCGCGCTTCCCTCGGCTGATAGTAGATGCCGCTGCCCGCCAGGATCAGCGGGCGCCGGGCGCGCTGTAGCGCCCGCACGGCATCATCCACCGCCAGTTCATTGGCCCCCGCCACGGCTGGGAAGCTAAGCGCGCGCACCAGATCCTCTTCTTCAACCGCCGCACGCTGCACGTCCATCGGCAAGTTCAAATGGACCGGACCGCAAGGCGCGGCCATCGCCGCCTGCCACGCCTGGTCCAGCATATGAACGATGCGTTGCGGCGTATCCACCAGCTTCGAATACTTCGCAATCGGAGCCACCAACCCTGCCTGATCGCAATCCTGGAAACAGCCCATTCCCAGCGTAGTCAGGTTGGCCGACCCGCTGATATACAGCATCGGCGCCTGGTCAAACCAGGCATTCATCAGCCCGGTCATCGCATTCGGCACCGCCACTCCACTCGATGACGCACAGACGCCGGGCGTGCGCGTCAATCGCCCATAGCACTCGGCGATGTAGCCCGCCGTCTGCTCATTGCGCACATCCACCAGCCGCAGCCCCGCCCGATGCGCCGCGTCAAACAGCGGGTCCAGCCCGTGCCCGCAAAGGGTTGCAATAAACTTCGTGCCCCGCTCCTGCAGGCCCGCCACGAACCATTCCACCGCGGTGCGTTTCATACCGTTAGCCCTCCCGCACCTGCCGCTTCACCGGATCGAACACCATCCGCCGTCCGCGAATGTAGCTCTCATCCGACAGAATCACCGCGATCGAATGCCCGTACCCCGCGTCAATCGGCGCGTTCGGCTGCTGCCGCGTGCGCAGGCACTTCAGAAAATTGAGCATGTGCGGATCGCTCTCCATAACCGGTATCGTGGTCCCTTCGGGCACCGGATCCTCGGCCCCCTCCCGCAGAATCGGGAACGGCTTGCCATTCCAGTTCGCCGCGTCCAGCGTCCCCTTGGTACCGAAAAACTTCAGATAGTTCCCCGCGCCAGTGCCGAACGCGCTCGAGTAGCGCACCAGGAAATCGTCGTAGTCGAGGATCGTCTCAATCGAGTCCGGCGCCGAATAGTTATCCTTAAACCGGTAAAAGCCGCCCATGGTCACCGCGCGCTTCGGAATCGACACGCCGGTAATGTGATGCAGCAGATCGAAAAAGTGTACCGCCAGGTTGGCATGCGCGCCCCGCGAGAAGTCCCGGTACCCAAACCAGCCCGCGTGTTGCTCGGCATCGAACGGGCGGTCCTTGCGGTTGAACAGGAACGCCTTCCAGTCCGTGTCCTCGGCGCTCAGCGTGCGCTTGCCATAGGAGTGCCAGTAAGGCTTCAACCCATTGCGCTCCTGCTCGATCTTGAAGATCTTCCCCAGCCCCCCTTGCCCTACAAAGGCTTTGGCCGCCATCGAACTCGGCAGGCTGCGGATCTGCGTCCCCATCTGCACCACGCGGTCGGACTTCTTCACCGTATCCACGCAGGTCAGCAGTTCCTTCATCTCCATCGCCAGCGGCTTCTCGCAATAGGCATCCTTACCGGCGCGAACCGCATCGGTCAGCATGGTGGCGTGCTGGTGATCCGGCGTGGCGATGAGCACGGCATCAATATCCTTCGAAGCCAGCAGTTCCCTGTATGCCCGCATCGTCCGCGGCGCGGTCCCCTGCGCCTGCTTAGCGAACTCCGCCGCCTCCTCCGCATGCTGCTTCCAAATATCGCAAACGGCAAGGAAGTCGATATTCGTGGCTTCCCGGTGCGACAGCGCTTCCTTCTCCAGAGCCCGGATGCCGCGCTGGCCGCAGCCGATCAGCCCCAAACCAATGCGGTCGTTGGCGCCAAGGATACGCTGGTAGGAAAGCGCGGTAGCGGAGACCGCGTGAAAGGCACGGCGGGTGATGGCCATATGGCTTGAGTGTATAAGGGTGGGGGGTGGTACTCAAGTAATGCCCGCACCCAACTCCGCCTCAATCTCCGCAATGCTCGGCAAGCTGCCCTTCAGTTCCGCGGGCAATTGCTCCAGATGCCGGAACGCCGCGATACCCATAGGGGTTGCCGTATTCCGCAGCGCATATTCCACCACCAACTCCTTCTTGCTCTTACACAGGATCAGCCCTATGCTTGGGTTGTCGTTCGGGTGCTTCAGCATGTCATCCACCGCCGCCAGGTAGAAGTTCATCTTCCCGGCGTACTCCGGCTTGAAAGGACCGGCCTTCAGGTCAATCACTACGAAACACCGGAGCTTCAGGTGATAGAACAGCAGATCCAGACGGTAGTCGTCGCCGGCAATCTCAAGCGGATACTGGCGCCCGACAAACGCAAAGCCAGTCCCCAACTCCAGCAGGAACTTTTGGATGTGCTCGACTAGCCCCGCTTCAATCTCCCGCTCATCCGCCTCCTTCGATAACGTGAGGAAGTCGAAGTTATACGGATCTTTCAACAATTGCTGCGCGAGGTCGGACTGCGGTGCCGGCAGCGCCTTGGTGAAGTTCGTAATCGCCTTCCCTTGCCGCCGATAGAGCCCGGCCTCAATCTGGATGACGAGAACGTTACGGCTCCAATCGTGCTCAATTGTGGCTCTGGCGTACCAGAGACGCTCATCCCGGTCTTTGACGAGATCCAGCAGCCGGACATTGTGCCCCCACGGAATTTGTGCAACAGGCTGTTGCACAATTGCCTCGTCCGGCCAAGCTTCTGCGAAAGCTCTCATGTACTTCAGGTTGCGGGCCGAGAGCCCCGTCATCGCAGGGAAGTTCCGCCCAAGATCTGCCGCCAACCGCTCAATAACCTTGGCGCCCCACCCCTCCACCTGCTGCCGTGCCAGGATCTCCTTCCCGATCCCCCAATACAGCAGAACAAGCTCCTGATTAACGGCGAGAGCCGCACGAATTTGAGCAGACTCGATCCGCTCCTTGATCGCCGCCAGCAGTTTGGCGTAACTCTGGCGGCTCGGCGCTTGCTCTTCGGTCTTTTTCTTCACGGCATCCTCTGTCGTACCACACCCAACAAACCCCGTAACGCGTGGCTACCGGCCCGTTTTCGTGACGCACGGAACGGGATTCCGCCACGCCAGCCCAAAGGCGCCCGGGTAATCCTGAAAGCATTTGGCGTCCCGGCGGGCCGATTGGGTGCGAAAAGTGGTAACCGTATCATCGAGTAGGGCGTTGCCAAGAGCGACCGCACCGCCTCCATAGCCACTCAGCAACACCAGGAGGCACACCGCGTTTACCGGCCGCCGCGCCGATGGATCCGCCCACAGAGCAGCAACGAACAAGGCTGCATTCACCGCCCCGATCAGCAGCGCATGGCGATGATCGAAGGTGGCGAACTGCGCATCCAGCATGGCTCGCAGGGCTAGTGCGCATCCGGGAAGCATGACGGAGCAGAACAGCATGGGGCGGAGTTGTCCTTCTTTGCCGGCGATCTGGACGAATCCGTCTTGCCGCCCAATGTAGAGCAGGCTAAGCCACGGCAGCAAAGCCGTAGCCCACAGAAGAGGGAGCAAGGGCACCGGATAGAACAACACCCACAGGAAGAGCGCTATCGAGCCAAGTTCAAGCCGGCGCGATACCCGTTCGGCTCGCTCCAGCTTGGCCAGCGTCTCAGCGTCCAATAGCGGCTCCGGCGCCTCTCGCCGGATCTCCGCCAGTTCGGCGTCCTGCGTCTGATCATCCAGGTTGGGATATCGCTCCAGCCACGTACGAAACTCCTCCACATACGCCAGCGACCGCGCGATAGCGAAGATGCCGTCGGCGGTGTGGATCTCAAGGTACTGGCGGATTCGCCAGCCGGTTATGTCGGACAAGCGGAGTTCACGAGATCGAATGAGACCGCGAAACAGCAGCCACTCCTGCGTGACTTCCAGACGGACGCGATGGACGTAAGCGACGATGCCCAGGCCGCTGAGCAGCGAAGCAGCGATCATGCCGTTGATGATGAACCGCGCCAACCAGTCCGCTGCGAGGGACGGAGGCACGACAACATAGGTGCCGGCGCCGAGCACAACCATACCGGCCGCCAGCCCAACGTACAGCCGGCGCACGATCAACGGAAGACGATAGATCTGGTTTGCCATGACGGGATCGCGGCGGCCTGCCCCGTACATCGGCCGGTTCTCAGGGTGAGGTTTAGGGAAGGCCGGAGCGAATGCTCATCCAAAGCATCTGCAACGCCGCCACTTGTCCATAGATGGTACCCGGCGTCCATAGGAACACTACGGATCGCAGTGCCGCTTTGTCCTTATACACAGCAGGGTCGCTCCAGCACATCGCCGCCAACAGCAGCACGCCGATGCCGGTACCCAACCCAACCTCTGGCATGGCCCAGACAACGGCCAGACGAGGATCGTTGTTCGCAAGGTTGACCAGGGCACGCGCGGGAAAGGCCCAGGCGAAATGGACCAGGTCCTCACTCGGCTTGCCCCGCCTGCGGCGAATGCCATGCCACAAGATCAGCATCCACGGAGACAATAGAAGCACCACCACCACGGCAACAAACGGCTGAGGATATAACCAGCCCCACGCTCCCAGCAGAGCACCAGCGGCCAACACCGGAAACGCAGCTCGAATCTGCTCCTCGGAACGGGCACGAAGTTCGGTCGTGCGATCCGGGTACTGCCGTAGCCAGTCGAGAAACGCAGCGTCAAACGCCAGTGTCTTCGTGACGCGGAATGGAGTTCCCTGGCGAGTCTCGAACTCAAAGTCCCCGCCGTAGTTCCACGAGACGATATCCGTGAACAGCAGTTCGCGGGTTCGGAACAGGTTGCGGTAGCGAAGGCGATCCGCGAGCCAGACAAGTTGTACCCGCCTTGCGTAGCAGTGGACCGCCAGCCCCGGGGACCACAGCACGGCGCTGGCCAGCCAAACCAGCCACCCCTCGCCGCCGGGAGGCACATGCGGCAGAACGGCCCCCGCGAAAAAGCACAAACCCCACAGGTCATGCATGGTGGCCTGACCAGGCGTCATACGGTAAACACGGCAGCTCTCCGGTTGCATCGGCTCAACTCAAAACGCAAGGCGTGCGGCCCGGAAACCGCCGAAGCCAATCGGCAAAGTACTCATCAAACGAAAATGCATCTTCCAAAAAGACGCGTTCGCCCCGCAAAGTGTGGAACTCCCACCCGCCCGGAAGCCGCTCCCAGCTCCTAACTCCCCCCGCCCTCAATTCCCAAACATAGCCCGGTCGATAGATGCGCAGAACCTCGCCGTCCAATTCCACCCTATGGAGGGAACGCGCCAGCAGCATCAACGCGCCGAGACCGCCCCAAAGGCCTGCCAATACCGGAACGGCGTCCGCGCCCCCAAACAGCGACGCATGAAAGAGAAACAGGCAGGCATAGAGAGCCAGCGCATGCCGGACCGCGCCCCACCCCATCCGGTAAACATGCCGGCCGTCCATGCCGCCCCCATCCCTAATGATTCACAATCGCCGCGAACGACCCCGCCTCCAAACTCGCCCCACCCACCAGCGCACCATCGATATCCCTCTGCCCCATCAGATTCTTCACATTGTCCGGCTTCACGCTCCCCCCATACAGAATCCGCGAACCAGCCGCCGCACCCTCCCCAAACTTCGCCACAATCAGCCCGCGGATATAAGCATGCGCCTCTTGCGCGATCTCCGGCGTCGCCGTCTTCCCGGTACCGATCGCCCACACCGGCTCATAAGCAATCGCGATCTTTGCAAACTGCTCCGCCGTGAGACCGGCAATGCCCCCATCAAACTGCGTCCGCAGCACCGCGTCCGTGCTCCCGGCCTCCCGCTCCTCCAACCGCTCGCCAACGCAGACAATCGGCCGCAATCCATACTCCAAAGCAGCTTGCGTCCGCTTCAATACCGTGGCATCCGTCTCCCCAAAGAACTGGCGCCGTTCGCTATGGCCAACGATCACCCATTTGCAGCCAATCGCCGTCAGCATCGGCCCGGAAATCTCGCCCGTAAAGGCGCCTTCCTTCCCCCAATACAGGTTCTGCGCGCCAACTTCTACCCGGCTTCCCGCAACGGCGCCAATCGCCGCCGGCAGGTTCACATACGGTGCGCAAATAACAATGTCGCGATCCGTCGCCGCGGCAACCTGCGGCAGGAACTTCTCAAAAAACGCATTCGTATCACCGGCAGTTTTATACATTTTCCAGTTGCCGGCCAGCAGTGGTGTTCTCATAAGTCTGAAAACTCAAGTGTATCAGGCAGTCCCAACCAACCCTCAACCAAACGGGCAAAGGCTCACGCCCATTCGAATCGCGCAACAATAGAAGGACGGAATGGTCCGCCTGGGAGTATTGTTCGTCGCGGCGGTAATGTTGCAAGGGCAACAGTACACCCACTTGTCCGGACTCATTCGTGACCCCGTCGACGCCGCCGTCCCAGAAGCCTCCATCCAAATCGTCAACGAGGAAACGGGCTTCCGCCGCACGACGACCACCCGCCCCGACGGCGGCTACGTGATCGCCGCGCTACATCCCGGCCTCTACAAGATCACCGTCCGCAAGGAGGGCTTTCGCACCCTCGTCCGCTTCGGGGTCAAATTAGACGTCGCGCAGCCCGCCCGTGTCGACTTCACCCTCTCCCTCGGCAGCATGCAGGAGACCATCACTGTCGAAGGCACGCCACCCCTAATCCCCAGTGAAGACGCCTCCGTCGGCACCCTCGTATCGCGCGATCACATCGAGCGCCTGCCCATCAACGGCCGCGGCATCCTCAGCCTCATCGAACTCGCCCCAGGCTCCGTCGTCACTCCGGCAACGCGCGGCGAATCGGGGCAGTTCACCGCCAACGGACAGCGCCCCAATGCCCATTACTTCACCGTGGACGGCGTCAGCGCCAACACCGGCGTAAGCGGCGGCGGGTCGGCCGCGCAAACTACCGGCGGCGCGCTCCCGGGAATGACGGCCCTCGGCAGCATGCACAACCTCGTACCGCTCGAAGCTCTCGACGAATTCCGCCTCCAGACCTCAACGACCAATCCGGAGTTCGGGCGCCTGCCCGGCGCGCAGGTCGCGATGAGCAGCCGCTCCGGCTCCAACGAATTCCACGGCTCCCTATTCCAGTATTTCCGCCATGAGCGGCTCGATGCCAATGACTGGTTTGCCAATCGCGTCGGCGAACGGCGCGCCCCCCTCCGCATGAACGACTTCGGCGCCTCCCTCAGCGGCCCCGTACAGCGCAATCGCACCTTCTTCTTCGCCACCTATGAAGGCATGCGCCTGCGCCAGCCGTTCGCCTGGCGCTCGCCATCACCTACAGCAGAGGCGCGCGTACAAGGCCCCGTCTGGGTGCAGCGCCTCTTGCAGTTGTATCCCATGCCCACCGGCGCCCCGCTAACCGAAGGCCTCGCGGAGTTCACCGGACGCAACAACCGCCCGGCGCGCCTCGATACCGTCAGCCTGCGCCTGGACCATGCGCTGACAGGCAACCTCAGCCTTTTCGGAAGGTATTTCGAATCCCCCTCCTCCAACCGCTTCGGCAACGTCCAGATCAGCGAGTTGAACATGCGGTCGCGCGGCTTCACAATGGGCACCAACTGGCGCGTGACCCCCCGCCTCATCGCTGACATCCGCTGGAACTACTCCCATGCCAGCGCCGACTCGCAATGGAGCCCGGCCAACCCCTCCGCCTACCCCGCCTGCTACATCGAGCCGGTAACCCAAGCCTTTTTCTTCCGCAACGGCCTCTGCGACGAACTCGTACGCGTCAACATCGCCGGCACCGGCAGCCTCGCCCTCGGGCAGGAAAGCCTCCGCCGCCAGAGCCAGTGGAACGTCATTCCCACCGCGGTCTTCTCGTTGGGATCCCACCAATTGCGCGGCGGCCTCGACTGGCGGCGTCTAACGCCCCAACGCCAGGACCGGGCGGGCAGCATCAGCGTGCTCGCCGAAAGCCTCGCCGACCTCATCGCCGTCCGCAACCTCTGGATCGCCATCGCCCCGCCGCAAGTCAGCCGCAGCACCGTCGAGGAATACTCGGCCTTCCTTCAGGACACCTGGCGCATCCATCCGCGGCTAACGGCAACCTTCGGCATGCGCTGGGAGTTCAGCCCCGCCCCGTCCTTCTTTCTCGAAGAGACCGGCGACCAGGACCGCAGCACCGGCATCAACTTCGATCCAAAGCAGGCGGTATGGCAGACCCGCTATCGTTACTTCGCGCCCCGTGTGGGAGTCTCGTTCAGCCCGGCATCGAACGGCAAGACGGTGCTGCGCGGCGGCTATGGCCTCTTCTACAGCTCCTCGCTTAGCGTGGCGACGGACCTGGTCAACGGCGGCCCCTTCAGCCTCTCCCAGTTCACCAGCGGGCGCAACGGCATCTTCTCCACGCTGCTGAGCTACGGCTTTGCCAACGATCTGGAACTGCCGCGCGTGCAGCAGTGGAGCGGCTCCGTCGAACGCAGTTTCGGCGAGCGCGATGTCGTCTCCATCGCCTACACCGGATCACGCGGGCGCGGCCTGCTCCGCCGTGAAATAGGCGGACCGGGATCCACCGATGTCTTCCAATTGGCGCTCGTCAGCAATCACAGCCGCTCCGATTACCATGGCCTGCAACTCCAATACCGGCGCCGCCTCAGCCAGGGCTTTCAGGCACTGGCAGGCTACTCCTGGGCGCATTCCATTGACGATGGCTCCAGCGATTCCGCCCTCTTCTGGGTGGGCAGTGGACTCACGCCCGCCATGGACCGCGCCAACTCCGATTTCGACGTCCGCCATTCCTTCAACGCCGCCTTGAACTATGAGTTCGGCAAAGGCATGAAGTGGCTGGAAGGATGGTCCATCGACGGCATGCTGCGCGCGCGCACTGGCTTTCCCCTGACGTTGTTGAATGCGGAGCACTCCATCGGCATCGCCTTCTCCAACATCTTTCGCCCGGACCGCGTGAGCGGGCAGCCGCTATGGATCAACGACCGCAATGCGCCCGGCGGCCGCCGTCTGAACCCGGAAGCCTTCACCCAAGTGCCACGGCAGGGCAACCTCGGCCGCAACGCCATCACCGGCTTCGGCATGTCGCAAGTGGACCTCGCACTGCGGCGCGACTGGCGCTTCACCGAGAAACGCAGCCTCCAGTTCCGCGCCGAAGGCTTCAATCTCTTTAACCAATCCAACTTCGCCGACCCTATCCGCTTCCTATCCAGCCCTCTCTTCGGCCAGAGCACGTCGCTGCTGAACCTGATGCTCGGCACGGGTAGCCCCGGCAGCGGCCTTACACCGATCCTGCAGACGGGCGGTCCACGCTCGGTACAACTGGTGTTGCGCTTCCGTTTTTAGCCACCACCCGCAGCCGCTTGTAGTCGGCATACCAGCGGCCGCCGATATGCAACTGCGGCTCCAACTTCTCAACCGCGCGGGCAATGACAGGCTCGCGCTCCGCCTCGCTCATACCCGGCATCATGCCGCCGCCGAACATGCGGATCCACTGCGCCATACCGTCATCGCCATCCAGCGGCGTCACGCGATCAAACAGCCATGCCGCCTCCAACAGCAGACCATGGCTCTCCAGCACCTTGCCGTACTCGGCTATCGAAGGGAAGTACCACACGTGCGGCACATCGCGGCCATGCAGTTCGGCGATGCTCTCGCGCACCGCCTGCGCGATACGAGGGATATTGCCATGCCCGCCAAACTCCGCCACAAACCGTCCGTCCGGTTTCAAGGCACTCCGAATGCTCCGTACCGCCCCCGCGGCGTCCCGTACCCAATGGAGCGCGGCGTTGGAGAAAACCGCATCAAACGGCTGCTCCACGGTAAACCCGGCGGCGTCCCCTTCCACGAAAGGGATGGAGGGATACGCCGCGCGAGCTTGCGCCAGCATCGCGGCCGAGTGATCCAGGCCCGTAACCTCCGCGCCCAACGCACCGATCTGCGCCGTAAGGTGTCCCGTACCGCACCCAACATCCAGGATCCGCTGCCCCGGCTTAGGGTCAAGCAGGGCCAGCAGATCCTCTCCGTACTTGGTGACAAAGCTATGCTTCGCGTCGTAAAGGCGCGAGTCCCACTGTTGCATCAGATGTACGCGATGACGTCGATTTCCACCAGCGAATCGCCCGGGATGCCACCCGCCGCCGCGATCGTCGTCCGCACCGGCGGCTCCGCGCCAAAGCGGCCCAGGAAGGCTTCGTTCATCTCCTTGTAGTCCTTCAGATCGTTGAGGTACACGTTGCACTTCAAGACCTTGTCCATCGAGGACCCGGCTGCCTCCAGCCGCTTCTGGATCTCATCCAGCACGTGCTTCGTGTGGGCCTTAATATCGCCCTTGAAGTGCGCGCCGATGCCGGCGATAAACAGCAGATTCCCATAGGAAACCGACCCGCTGAATAGCGGCGTCTTCTCGGGCTTCTTACCGTTGGCGTAATGCACTTTCTTCACGGGCTTATCCTGGGCGGCTGCGGGAGCGGCGGCGGCCAGCGAACCGGCGGCGCCGGCGCCCGCGGCTTTGGAAAGGAATTTACGGCGATTGGTTGGCATAATAATCAGACTTTCTCCGGTACAACGAAGGGTGCGCGGTAGTTGCGCTTAATCATCTTATTTGCCTCGGCATCGTTGACGAAGCGTTCGGTCTTCGGATCGAAATCGAGTTGACGTCCCAAACGGTAGGAGATGTTACCCAAATGAGCCAGCGAGCTGGAAAGATGCGCCGTCTCCACCGGCCCGTTCTGGTCCGCGGTTTTACGGCTCCGAATAGCCTTGATCCAGTTGGCGTAGTGATCGCCGCCAGCCTTGCGCGACGGGCCCTTCTCCCGCTTCTGGCCGAGGAAGATCTCGTACTGGTCGTAGCCCTTCACCACCATGTACCCTTCGCTGCCATAGAAGAGATTGCCCACGCCCGCGCCATCCTCTTCGTTCGTGCACCAGTGGCGCACTTCGAACTGGATCATCTTGTTGATCCCCGTGTAGTGGTAGATGCTGGTCTGCACTTCCGGCGTCTGCTTATCGTCGTCGAAGAGAAACTTGCCGCCCATGGACGTCACCTTATTCGGCAGCGTATCGACGCCCAGGCCCCACATGCAGAGGTCGGTTTCATGGATCCCCTGATTGCCAACGTCGCCATTGCCATAGTTCCACGTCCAGTGCCAGTTGTAGTGAACGTGCCGTTCGCTATACGGCTCCATCTGGGCGGGACCGGTCCATAGGTTGTAGTCGATATGCGCGGGCGGCTGCGACGGGCCTTTGCGTCCGATCGACGGCCGCCAGCGGAACACCAGGCCGCGCGACATGTACACCTTGCCAATCGTCCCTTTCCGCAGATGCTCCACGCCTTCCTGAATCGCCTCCGAACTGCGCAACTGCACCCCGTGCTGCACAATGCGGTTGTACTTGTGTGCCGCTTCAATCAGCTTGCGGCCTTCCCAAATGTTATGGGCGCCGGGCTTTTCGACATACACGTCCTTACCCGCCTGGCAGGCCCAAATCGCTGCAAGCGCATGCCAGTGATTGGGCGTCGCCACCGTAACCGCGTCAATTTCCTTGTTGTCGAAAACCTTGCGCAGATCCTGTTCGATGGCGGGCTTCTTGCCATAGGTCTTCTCGAAAGAAGCGGCCCGCGACTCGGCAACTTTCAAATCCGGATCGCACAGCATCACGACTTCCGCATTGGGCTGGCTCATGATGCCCTTGATGTGATCCTTGCCGCGCCCGTTAACTCCGAGCACGGCGATCCGGACACGATCATTGGCGGATTGCGCCTGGGGTGCGGCCAGATGCGAAGCGGCGGCGCCGCCCGCGCCGATCAGAAACGTTCTACGGCTTTTCATGGAAGGACTCCTCAGGGCATTGTACCGCCGTCCCCCCAACCGCACTACGGCAGCGCAAACGCAATCAACTCATCCGAAAAACTCTCGTTATACTTATTCCCCCCACCAGCCGCGATCACCACATACTGCTTCTTATTCTTCCCCTCAAACGTCATCGGAGTCGCATGCCCGCTCGCCGGCAGCTTCGTCACCCACAGTTGCTTCCCGCTGTCCTTATCAAACGCCCGGAAACGGCTATCATTCGTCGCGGCAATGAACAGCAACCCACCCGCCGTGATCACAGAACCGCCCAGGTTCGACGTCCCCGTCGGCGCAATCCCCTTCGCCGTCAACTCCTCAAACTCCCCCAGCGGCACGCGCCACCGGAACTCGCCCTTGTCCAAATCAATGGCCGTCAGGTGACCCCAAGGCGGCTGCTGGCACGGGTAGCGATTCTTATCCCAAAACCGCGAGTACGGCGGACCCTGCGTCCGGTAGGGCAGCAGCGATCCTTCCGGCCGCTTCAACATCCGGAAAACCATGCCGTTATCATGCGAGTTCACATACAGCGTCCGTGTCTCCGGGTCGAAGGACGCCCCACCCCAATTCGTACCCCCATTAGTGCCCGGAAACAGCACCGTCGGCTTCTCCCCAATGGGCGTATAAAGATCGCCGAAAACTGCCCCTTCGATCAGCTTCTCGCAGAACGCGCGAGTCTCCGGCGTGACGTTCGTCAGTTCCTCCCGCTTGAAACTCTGCCGCGCGAACGGCGGCGGCTTCACCGGAAACGGCTGCGTGGGCGACGTGTACTCGCCCGGCATGGCACTGGCTGGTACGGGCTTCTCGACAATGTCGAAAATAGGCTTCCCCGTGGCCCGTTCGAACAGAAACACAAAGCCGGTCTTCGTAACCTGTGCCACCGACGGCACCATGCGGCCATCCTTCCGCACATCGAGCAGGACAGGCTGCGCGGGCAGATCATAATCCCAAATGTTGTGATGCACGGTCTGGAAATGCCAGATGCGCTTCCCAGTCGCGGCATCCAAAGCGACCAGCGAATCGCCAAAGAGATTCGACCCTTTGCGGTCGCCACCCCACATGTCCGCCGACGGCGAAGTCAGCGGCAAATACACGATGCCGCGCTGTTCGTCCACGCTCAGAATGGACCACGCATTCACCCCGCCGCGATCCTTCCAGCTATCGCCTTCCCACGTATCGTTGCCGAACTCGCCCTTATGCGGAACGGTATGAAACCGCCATACCAGCTTGCCGGTAAGCGCTTCAAACGCGCGCACATCGCCGCTCGGACCCTTCGGCTCGCCATCGGGCACAATCGAGCCGCAAATGATCAGATTCTTGTAAACCGCCGGCGGCGACGTCATCCCCACCGGCGACCGGCTGCTCGACGCGCTTGTCCCCTCCGGGATCATGCCGTCCTTCAAATCCACCTTGCCCTTGCTACCAAACGAAGCCACAGGCTCCCCGTTGTTCGCATCGATGGCGAACAGGTCCCCGTCCAACGTGCCGTAGTAGAGCCGCTTCTGCTTGCCGTCCGTCCAATAAGCCACGCCGCGGTGCAGAAACAGATTGCGCGCCATGCGGCGGTCCAGCTTCGGATCAAAGGCCCACTTCTGCTTCCCGGTCTCCGCCTCCAATGCAATCAGCCGGTTGAATGCAGTGGTGAAGTACAGCGTCCCGTCCACCATCAGCGGTGTGGCTTCAAACGCGCTGCGAATCGCCACCGCGGAGCCATCGCTGACGTCGCCCGTAGGAAATCGCCACGCAACCTTCAATTGCGCGACGTTGCCTTTATTAATCTGTTTGAGCCGTGAATACTTCTGGCCACCGGCATCGCCCGCGTAATACCGCCAGTCCTGGGCGGACGCAACCAAAGAGAGCAGCAGAAAGATCTTCATAGGAAAGCCCGAAGGAGCTTACCTTGAATTTCTTTCAGATTGGAGTGCGCGGCGTCAAGTGCCGCAATCTTCTCGCGCAGGTCGCGCAGCAGCGTCGTACGCTCAATCGCGCTCTGGATCACCAGCAGCAACTGCTGGTTGTCCCACGGCTTTTCCAGATACTGATACAAGCCGACTTCATTGATCGCATGGATGGCGCTCTGCTTATCGGCGTGTCCGGTGAGCAGCACGCGCGCCGACTCCGGCTGAAACTGTTTCGCCTTCCCCAGCAGTTGCAGCCCATTCATCTTAGGCATCAGATAGTCGCTCACCACGACATCCACCGGATTGGTTTCAAGAAACTGGGCAGCTTCCTCCGGTTTGGTGAAGCCGAAGATGTGGTATTCGGTTTCCAGGCGCAGGAAGGCGCGGACACTGGTGATGACCATATCTTCGTCATCGACGATCATGACTGCCGGCTGTGCGTTAGCGTTCGCGGCCACTGTGGGTATGCTCCTTAGCTCTGCTTACTGATGCTACGCGGATGTTCGATCGGAATACGGACGTGAAACGTGGTTCCCTGCCCCGGCACACTATCAAAATCAATGGTGCCAAGGTGCGTGTCCACCACGATCTCACGGGTGATGGCCAAACCAAGCCCCGTACCTTCCCCCACGGGCTTGGTAGTGAAGCCCGGGGAAAAGATGCGCGCCCGATGGTCGGGCGAGATACCTTTACCACTGTCGGTGATGGCGATATGCACGCAGTCATCCTCAATGGAAGTCTTGACGGTGACGGTGCCCTCGTTCTCAATCGCCTGGCCGGCGTTCACCAACAGGTTCAGAAACACCTGGCTCATCAACTGCGGGAAACACTCCACCTCGGGAATCTCCCCGTACTCCTCCACAAGCGAAATGCGGCGCCGGTACTCGCAGCCGGCCAGCTTCAGCGTATCGCGGAGAATATCGTTCAGATCAACGTGCTCCAGTTGACCCTCATTGACCCGCACGAACGTCTTCAGCCCGCGAATCACCGACGAGATGCGGTCGCAGGCGAGTTTGTCCACCGCGGCCAGACTCTTGAGAGTATCCAGGATATCAACGGCCTTGGCGGGCGGCGCCGCGCCCTTCTCAATGGAGTCGGCAAGCAGCTTCCCAAGCGTATCCAGCCAGCGCCCCAGCACTTCGTTATTCGAACGAATCGAGCCGATGGGCGTATTGATTTCATGGACAACCTTCGCGGTCAGCCGTCCGACGGAAGCCATGCGGTACAGCTCCGATAGCTGGCGCGAATCGGCGACGGCGGGATTTGCTTCTTCGGTCATCTGGTGAGGTACTCCACTTCCTATTGTTCCACCAGCTTGCGGAACCGTTTGACGAGGGTGGCGAAGATGGAGGCGGTGATCTCCATATTGTCGGACAGCAAATCGTAGAAGTCATCGCGCTGGATGCGCAGCAAGCGGGCGCCGGACTTGCCCGTACGCGCCGTCAGCGCCATCGGCTCCGGGTCGAACAGGCTCCAGGCCCCAATCACTTCGTTCTGGGTCGCTGCGTGCAGCACATCGTTACCCCTTAGGATCTCCACACTGCCGTCCAGAACCACATAGAGGGATTCCTGCTGTTTGCCGTCAATAACGGCGTCGCCAGGCCTCACGCTCAGTTCCTTCGCAATGGTGGCGACACGCGCCAACTGGTCTGGCGTCAGATTGCGCAGCAGATCCACCGCTTCTAGCGCGATTACCTTTTCGATGAGATTCAGTTCCGCCATGTAATGGATTCCTTGCTCTATGCGGCGAGTTGCGCGGCAGCCATTTCAGCCACCCTTCCTACTTCCAAACCGGCGCCCTGTCTCAGCTCTTGGATGCGTGGCAGCAGCGAACGGATGCCGAGTTCGGCGGCCGCCGCCATCGAACAGCAGACCAGCCACTCCTCGCCCGAGTCCAGCAGGACGCGAATGGCCCGCTCCGCATCCAGCGACTGCAACCCAAACTCTTCACGGCCCCGCTCCGCCAGATGCTCCGGGGCATCGAACAGCGGCAGCAGCAGCTTCTTGTGCGGGCGTTCCAATGTATTGTCGAGGAACTCGATCGCCGTCGACACCTCCTCGGCCTTGCCGCGGTTCACGGCCAGATAAGCGGCGTAGACTTCGCGCGGCGGATACTTCAGCCCCAGCAGATAGAACAAGCGCTGGATGGTGGCTTTCAACCTCTCTTCCAAGGTTGCGGCCAGTAAGCCGGTGGCTTTGTGGCGATCCTTGTTCTGCCGCAGCGGCGCCAGCGCGGCATGCAATTCGTAATAGCCGCGCGCTTCCTTCAAGATCTGGTCGCTCACTGACGTGCGCCCGAAGTTGAGCTTCGGAGACGTCTCCCGCAACCGGTGCAACGCGCGAAGAACGGCCGAGCGAACCGAAAGATCGTTCTCGGCGATCGCCTCCATCAGCAGGTCCACCGAACGCTGATGCGGGATCTGCTGCAACGCACGCGCGATATGGCGGCGCGATGCCACCGAGGAAGACGGATCCATCAGAAGATCGCCAAGCGTGCCGATAATCCGCGGACCGTAAGCGGCCAGCGACGACAGGGCGGCGCCGCGCAGGCGCGAGTCGCAAAGCCGGTCCACCATCGGCGCAATCGAATCGCGATCCTGCAGCACCGCCGCCGTGCGGAAGGCCGCTTCCGCCACCCGCGGATCCGGATCCCGCAGCAGCCGCAGCAGGTCGGCGCGGTGTGTGTCGGGGAATGCCCGGATGGCCAGAGCCGCCAGCCGCCGCCGGTGTGGCTGCGGGCTGGCTTTGCACTCGGCGAACCAATCCGTGGCGAGTAGTTCTCTGGCAACCGCCGGCGAATCGGCCAGAAAGTCGACCGTGCTTTCCTGGACCTGATCGTTCATATGGTCGAGCAGCGTGCGGGCAAGCCGCGCCACCTCCGGACTGAAGGAAAGCGCATAGGCCACCGCAGGAGCCAATGAAGGCGAATGCTCACCGGCGCGGAACGACCGCAATTCGCGCAGCGAGCGGTCCAGCAGCGTGCCGTGCCCGGACTTACGCGCCAGTTCCAGAACCTTCGCGCGCACTTCGGCATGCCGGCTATCCGCCAGTTCATCGAGCAGCGGCGCCAGCGCTGCGCTTTGCGAAGCTTCTAGCAGCGAGAGCGCATACGCCGCCTGCCGCGGATTCCCTTCCCGCGCGGTACTCTGCAGGAGCTGAATAGTGGCCGGATCGCTGACGCTCACCCGGACGCTTTCGATGTCGAGCCGCCGCGACTCCAGGCGCTTCCGCACCGTGGCGATATACTCGCGGCGCGCAACGGCCGACAGATACATCCATACAACGCACAGCACCATCACGATGACCGACACGTAGCGCACTTCCAGATCGACGAGGCTGGCAAGAATGAGAATCCCGCCCCCAAGACCCCGCGCAAAGCGGTCCACAAAGATATCGACAAACGCCTTCGTGCGATTCTTCAACTCAGTCGGCAGCGGCAGGTAGAGCAGTTCCATGCCCGTGCGGTTGAACGTATAGCGGGTGGCGGCTTCGGCCAAACGGGCCGAAGCGGTGGAAAGGACGCTGGGGAACGCGAGCGTCGCAACGGAAGCGAGCGTAATGGTCGCCGGCATAATCTGCAGCGTGCCGCCAACTCCGAAGAAGCGCACCACCAGGGCAGTAAGGAAGAACTGGAAGAAAAACGTGATCAGGTTGAGATAGATGCCGAAGAAGCTGCCCAGGAAGACCGTCATCTGCTCCTTGCTCTGATAATTGGCCTTCGCCATCGCGCTGAATTGGTATTCCACCAACACATCGACAATGTAGGTGAGGGTGATGATCGCCACGATCACCTGAAGATGCCGGTATTCCACCACCGCCGCGATGATGTCCGACACGTGGAACTCGGCTTCTTCTTCATCGGCGCCCTTGGCCTTATCGAGTTCAACGCCCGGTTGCCGCGTGAGCCCGACATACGCGAGGTAGGCCATCAGCACCATGAAGGCGCTGGCCAGGACGAGGTTGTTCACCCCCACCAGTTTGGTGGCGTAGGCCGTGAACGTGCCGCCAAAGGCCGCTCCAATGACCGCGCCCACTCCCAGAACGCCGTAAAGGCGCTTCGCTTCCCGCGAGTTGAAAACGTTCGCCGCCACCAGCCAGCCCTGGCTCACCAGCATGATGCTGAAGAGCGAAACCCAGATATTAAAGAGGTAGAAGAGCCACGCCCCGGGATTGGGCCGGTTCAACAAAACCCACAGGATGACCAGGCAGGCAATCGAGACGATAGTGGATCCGAGGACAGCCTTGCTCAGCGACGAGCGGATGGCCACCTTCGTATAAACAAACGCCAGCACGCCCCCGACGAGAGCGATTAGGATATACAGCCACGGGAGTTTGTCGATGTCGAACTTGGTAAGAAACAGCGCCCGCGAAACCGGCTTGAGGATGTAATAGGCAAACAGGACCGCCAGCAGGTTGAGGAACATGAACAACACCCGCCCACGTTCGTTAGGCCGGATGTCAAAAAAGCTGCGCCAAAGTTGCCGGAGAGCGTTCATCGGAACTTCCCCATCATAGCCTGACGAACACTAGCGGGGGTTAGGATTCGCGAAACCAGACCGCAACCGCCCGGCGGCGGACGCATTACACTATCGGTATGCTGTTGTCGCGTGTCGCCCTCGCGGGCGTTCTGTTATGGGCATCGGTGTGCGCCCAGACCCCCAAACCGGTGGACAAGAAAGCCATCCTGGAAGCCCTGCAAATCGGCGGGCTCACGCAGAATGAGCTGGTCAACTTCGTCCGCCAGCGCGGAGTGGATTTCCAACCCGCCCCAGCCGACGAGGCGCAGTTGAAGAAGGCTGGCGCGTCCACGGCATTGCTGGCAGCCATCAAGAACAGTTACCGGGCGGCATCCCAGTCTTCCCCTGCCTCGGTGCCTCGCGTGACCAGCACGAAGCCGCTCACCAAGCCGGAACTGCTAACCCTCTTGCAAGCGCAGACGCCGGTCGACCGCATCACCGCCATCGCCCGCGAGCGCGGCCTCGATTTCCGCATTACTCCCGACGTGCAAAGTCAACTCCAGGCGGCCGGTGCGGGTCCGGACCTCGTCGACTCGCTGCTACGCCTCCAGCCCAATCACGCTCCCGTCGCAGTGCCTCCCAAAAAGATGATGGGCCGGGCACTGTTACCCGAAGGAAGCCCGATAGTCGAAGCGCCGCCGCAGCCAATAACAGGCGGAGTAATGCCGGCGAAGTTGGAGAAGCCCCGCGCAAACAGCCTCCGCGACGTAAAGAAGCTATTCATAGAACCCCTGCCGGCCGGCCTGGACACCGCACTACGCAACGAGATCGGTCGTCAAATGGGCAACCGCGTGGAACTGGTGGACACCCGCGAGCAAGCCGACGCCGTCCTAGGCGGCGTAGGAGCGCTGTCTATCGTGGACACCACCGGCACGCGAGTTCTATGGGCGGAGGACAGCAAAGGAAAGAGCGCCATCGCCTCCGTGAAACCAGCCAACGCCCAACCGGTCGCCGAAAAGCTAGTCGGCAGAATCAAGAAGGCCTTCCCGAACTAACCTCTACAACTCCACCCGCCCTTGTGACATCAAGCAACCGCGATCATGACCGGCCTTTCAGCACTTGCTTAACATTGCGGCTACCGTGAAGGACAGCCACGACGTGCAAGGGCTTCACCTCCGGCCTGTAGATGATCAGGTAAGACTGCACGGCGAAGAATTATCATCTTCGGCCTCCGGCGCAAGAACGAAGGTCATGATTTAGCGTCGGGGTGCTCTGCCAGCCAGGCAGCTTTTCGCAACGCCAGGCGCTGTCGGGCTTCTCCGCCCGGAATACCCTCCCCGCGCTCCAACTGCTCGATGCCGCGTTTGATCTTCGTGTTGATGGCTTCGCGGTTTTCCAACAGCCAGCGGTCCTGCTCTTCCTGGTTGTGCAGTAAATAGCTGAGCACCTCTTCGACACTGCCGGCACCGATCGCCTTTATCTGCTTCTGCAGCCGGGCTTCGAGGGTGGGGTCTTGGATGTCGATCTGCATGCGTCTCCTTCTGAGGGGTTGGGGCAACGCATTCACCTTACTCGAATGCCCCGGCTTCCATTCTATAGTCCCTCGCAATCCCGCGCCGATCCGCTCATGAAAACTTATGCGGTCACAAGCCTTGTTTCTAGCAGAATCAGCAACTTACAAGGACTCCCCCAAACCCCCCATGCTATGTTCGTCCCGTATGACTGACCAAACCGATCGCAACCGCGAGAACGGTTGCGGTAGGGATGCCAGTTACCCGGCACCCCCCGCACAGATCC
>CAYLPH010000078.1:0-35748 GCA_964385495.1 uncultured Candidatus Solibacter sp. | reverse complement strand
CCCATGGATTACGGCGAATTTGACGTTGGACCGGATGCCGCGGCAAGTTGGGACCGAGTTTGCCTGGGACAACGTGATTTACGATTCGCCAGCGTTGGGGTATGTCGTAGCGACGCACCAGAGCCTGCGGACGCGGATCGACGAATCGGTGTGGACCTGGTATTACCCGCTGGCGGCGGTGGCGCCGGCGGAGGGGCGTAAGCAATTGCTGGCGCGCGATTGGGCGTGGTGGCGGGAGTACGTTTTGAACGATATCGGCAAGGCACATCGCGATATCCGGGAATGCGTGCGGCGGATTGACTTGATGCGGTTCGGACACGCCATGGCGCGCCCGTCGCCGGGGTGGATGTTCTCTCCGGCGCGGGCGGCGTTGGCGAAGTGGGGTGGGCGGATGGTGCTGGCTAATTCGGATTTGAGCGGGCTATCGATCTTTGAAGAAGCGCAGTATCGGGGTGTAGGGGCGGCGGAGCGGATTCTGCGGGTGGTTTAGTGGGTCATGGCGTAGACGACGTAGCTGACGCCTAAGCGGATGGCCATAGCGGAGTACTGTTCGGGGTAGTCCGGCTCGTCGGCGAACTCCCAGCCGTCGCCGATGTCCTGGTTGAAGGTGATGGCCACCATAATGCGGCCTTTTGAGTCGCGGATGGCGCGCCAGTGGGGGGTGGTGCCGCCGCGTTCCACCATGCCCCCGTGGACGACGTTCGCGCCGGGAACGCGGATTCGCTCCTTGAGGTCGTAGACGGTGTGGAAGGCGGAGTCGGAAGGGTCGAGTTCATCCACCTGGATGGCGGGGTCAATCATGCGCATGCCTTGCATGAAGTTGGCCCACTCGTAGTCGTTGTGGAAGTCGTCGACCATGAGGAAGCCGCCGCGGTCGAAGTACTGCCGCAGACGGGCGGCATCCGAATGGGAAAGCTGCCAATCGCCGACGGAGACCGCGAACAGCCAGGGGTGGTTGAAGATGTTGTCGTCGGTGACGTCGATGATGGTTTCGATCGGCCGGACGTCGATGCGGGTCAAGCGCTTGACCAGGCCGATGAAGATGCGGTCGCCTTTGTTGGCGTCGATGCCCCAGCGGGAGTAACCGCGGCGGCGGTCCATGGGGGAGCGGTAGCGAAGGCGGCCGAGGGCGAATTCGCCTTTGTGATCCACGTCGGGCGGATCGTTCACCGGGTCCTGCATCTCATGTTCGTACTGCGCCCAGACGTTGCCACCGGAGCGTTGCGACCAGGCAAGCAGAGCCATGCCGCCCAGCAGGGCCAGCAAGACCGCGCCACGCCGAGGCCGCGTCCCCAGTCGCATAGTAACCAGACTACAGGAACGGGCGGGACATTTTTGGCGGGGGTTTGTTCCGGAGGCGGTGCCTGGCGCGTTAGCGCGGTATGACACGCGTGTTGCCAGTTGTTGGGGAGTTTACCCGAAAGCGGGGCGTTGGAAGTCGCATGACGCGACTGAACTCCAAACCTTAATCGGCCAGAGCGCGTGCAAACGGGAGGAGAGTCTTATATACTCTCGCCACGGTTCAGGCTTGACAATCTTAGGCTCTGGAGTTTCCACCAATGACTTACGGCCGCGTCTGGGTTTTCTTCGCGCTGTTTGTGCTCAGCGCCACTGTTCTCATCGCCCAGGGCGATCGGGCAAGTATTCTCGGCCAGGTGAACGACGATAGCGGCGCCGCCGTGCCCGGCGCCACGGTCACCATCACCAACGCGGGAACCAAAGAACGCCGCTCCGTCATCTCCGACGAACGCGGCGGCTACGAAGTACCAGCGCTCAATATTGGCGAGTACGAAGTGGCAGTGGAGATGACGGGCTTCCGGCGCGCGCTTATCCGCGGCATCGTTTTGGAAGTGGGGCAGCGGGCGCGCGTGGATATCAAGCTCGACGTCGGCTCGGTGTCGCAGGAAGTCACGGTACAGGGAACATCGCCCCTGTTGTCGACCGACGACGCAACGCTGGGCCAGTTCATCGATGGGCGCAAGATACGCGAGCTGCCGATACCTGGGAAGCGCAACATGTACATGTTGGCCCTACTGGGCGCGGGCATGAGCCGGGGGCCGTCGTCGAGCGTCACAACGTCGGGCTTCGGCCCTGGTTTTGGAATCGCGGCGATGGGCCAGAAGGTGCACAACAACTGGTTCCTGCTGGATGGGGCGCCGACGCGGACCAGCCTCCATGCTTCGATGCGGCTGCGGCCGTCGGTAGAGGCTTTGCAGGAGTTTCGCATCGAATCCGGGTTCTACTCGGCGGAGTTCGGAACACAATCGGGCGCGCAGGTGATCTCTTCCATCCGGCCCGGCTCGAACGACTTTCACGGCACGCTGTTCCACTTTCTAAGGAACGAAAAACTGGACGCGCGGAACTTCTTCGAGAATCCGGCGGTGAAGCAGCAGCCGCTGCGCCGCAACACGTATGGAGCGGTTGTCAGCGGCCGTATTCTGCGGGACAAGCTGTTCTTCACGGCCAACTACGAAGCTTCCATCGAACGGCGGAGCCAGCAGGGGTTCGGCATCTTCCCCACGCAGCGGATGTTTCGCGGCGACCTGACCGAGCCGTTTTTCCGCGCGGGACGGAGTCCGAACGGCGCCCTAACGCCGATCCGCGATATTCTTTCGAATACCCCATTCCCCGGCAATCAGATTCCCGCATCGCGCATCTCGCCACAGGCGCAGCGGCTGTTTCAGTTCTGGGTTCCCGGCAACTTCGGGCGTTCGGAGTTCGACGGGAGCAACAACTACTCGGGGGCGGCGCGGACGACGGTGGACGACCGGCAGATGTTTCTGCGCATGGACTACAACCTGGGCGACAAGAACCGGATCTTCGGCCGCTATGGCATCCAGGACATTAACGAATTCGGCGGTGTAATCAATCCGCATCCGTTCTTTGGACAGGACCGGCCGAAGCGGCAGCAGAACCTCGCGCTGCAGTACACGCGGCTGGTTTCGGCCACCAAGCTGAACGAGTTGAAGGTCTCGTACAACCGCGATCTGTTCCAGACGGTGGACCGTGTCAGCGGCGCCGACTTCAACATCGCCCGCGACCTGCTGATTCCCGGCCAGACGAACGACCCGTTCACGACCGGCGTGCCGTCGGTCAGCATCACGGGAGTAAGCGGTATCGGCAACGTGGTGCCAAACACGATCTGGGATGAATCCAGGCGCATCGCGGACACGTTCTCATTGGTGAAGGGGCGGCACTCGCTGAAGATTGGCACCGAATTCTTCCACCTGCTGCTGCGGCGCGAGACGTATCAGTTCGTCACCGGGCAGTTTGGGTTCACGGGGATCCATGCCGGGCAGGGGCTGACGTCGGCGGCGCGGGAATCGCTGGCGTGGGCGGACTTCCTGCTCGACCATCCCTTCCAAGTCCGCACCGCTTATAGCGAAGTGCCCGGCTTCAAGCCCGGCCAGTTCACGCGGCTATTCGGTTGGCGGTCGCACAGCTTCTTCGCGGACGACTTCAAGGTGAACTCGCGGCTGACGCTGAACATCGGGCTGCGGTATGAGTACAACTCGGTGCTGCGCGATATTCGCGGGGGCACGCGAAACTTCGACTTCCGGACGCAGGATTTGTTTCCGGCTCCGGGCGTATCGGCGCCGCTGTACAACCGCGACGGCAACAACTTCGCGCCGCGATTTGGCTTTGCGTTCCGGCCATTCCGCGATAACAAGACGGTGATCCGCTCGTCGTACGGGGTTTTCTACAACGTGAACATGCTGAACAACCTAACCGAGAGTTCGAAGAATATCCCGTTCAGCGCGGGCATCAACGAATTGAATAATCCCGGCGTGATCCGGATCCGGATGGCGAGTGCGAGCGTGTCGGAGAACATCGCGGCGACATCGGCGCGAGAGGTGCTGGCGGTGCCCGATAACTATGGGGTCGGCGATGTGCAGCAGTGGACCTTCAACATCCAGCGCTCGGTGGCGGCGAACACGGTCGTCGAGGTTGGCTATGTGGGGTCGAAGTCCAGCCACTTCGACCGGCCGCGGACGTTCAACGCGATTAACGTGCTGAAGGGAGAGCGGGTAAAGCCGTTTCCCCAGTGGGGCAACATCGAGTTGATCACGACGGACGCCTCCGGCAACTACCACGGGCTGCTTACCAAGGTAGAGCGGCGGTTCTCGCGGGGACTGACCTTTCTCGGCACGTATACGTGGTCGAAAACCATGTTCGACGCCTGGGCGGGCAATGCCGGGCAGCGTCACAACAGCCCCTTTGACTTGAAGGCCGAGAAGGCATTGGCCGAGACGGACCAACGGCATCGGGTAACCGGGTCATGGTTGTATGAGTTGCCGTTCTTCCGCGCGCGCAAGGATCTGGTTGGACGTGTGCTTGGCGGATGGCAGACCAACGGCGTGTTGACGCTGGAAACCGGCATGCCGATGCATCCCACGCAGACGGTGCAACCCGTGGCCGATGAGTGCTCGCGATGCAACCGGCGGCCGAATCGCATTGCCGACGGGAATCTGGACTCGTCGCAGCGGTCGCTGCAACGCTGGTTCGATACGTCGGCCTTTGTTTTGGCCACCGGGCAGTACGGGACCGCGGGGCGAAACATCCTGACGGCGCCCGGGCTCACCAGCCTGGATCTGTCGCTGTTCAAGAACTTCCAGATCCGGGAACGGATGAGCGCGCAACTGCGGTGGGAGATGTACAACGCCACCAATACGCCGCCGTTCAACCCGCCGGGCCTGGCCATCGGCACGGGAACCTTCGGCGTGATTACCAGCGCGGGACTGCCGCGGGAAATGCAGTTTGGTTTACGATTGCAGTTCTAAACACAGCGGAGGCACGAACAATGAACATAAGATTCCCGGCCTCGGGACTGACCCGCCGGCGCGCACTGGCGTTGCCCTTAGCCCTGAGTGCATCGGGCCTGCCGGCGGCACAGTCGCAGCGGACCGCGGCCCGAAAAGTGATTGCCGAAGACGATCCGGCCAATCTGAAGATCGGTCACATTATGAACTGGAACGTCAGCGACGATTTTCTGCTGTTCTGCAAGCAGATCGGCCTGAAGTGGGCGCGGCTGATGTACCACGAGGAGCCCGAGTTGGAGCGGTTGCGGGGGATCCAGCAGCGGTTTGCGAACTTCGGGGTGCGTATCTACAGCGGCTGCCACTACTCGTACCGGTCCTTGAAGGTGCAACTGGGACAGCCGGGACGCGACGAGGAGATCGAGAAGTTCCGCAAGTTCCTGCGCATCATGGGGCAATTGGGCATTCCGGCGGTGAACTACGATTTCCATCCGGCGAATACCTACACCACCTCTTACATTGAGCACCGCGGCTACAAGACGCGCCAGTTCAGCGTGAAGGACTTCCGCGAGAAGCTTGAGAAGCAGGCCTTCGACCGCGAGTACACGGCCGAAGACATCTGGGCCAACTACACCTACTTCATGAAGGCGGTGCTGCCGGTGGCGGAGGAGGCCAACGTGAAGATGGCGCTGCATCCCGACGACCCGCCGCTGGCGAAGATGAACGGTGTCGCTAAGCTATTCGTACACTACGACGGGTACAAACGCGCGGAGCAGATCGCCGGCAACAGCAAGCATTGGGGGCTCCGTCTGTGCGTGGGGACATGGATGGAAGGCGGCGACAAGATGGGCAAGGACACGATCGGCATGATCCAGGATTTCGGTAGCCGGGGCAAGCTGTTCGACATCGACTTCCGCAACGTCAGTTCGCCGCTACCCGTGTTCCATGAGACCTTCCCCGACGAAGGCTACACCGACATGTACCAGGTGATGAAGGCGCTACGGCAGGTGAAGTTTTCCGACGGCATTGTTCCGGATCACATACCGCCGCTGGCGGGGGATGGCCCGGAGCGGCGTGCCGGGCTGGCCTATTGCATCGCCTATTTCCGGGCTTTGCTGCGGCGGGCTAACGAGGAAGTTGGGTAGCGGCGGCCTCTAGAATGATGGCGGGTGGGGCGGCGGAGAGCCGCGGGTCCAACGAATACCCCAGAAAGCGTAGCGCGTCCAGCAGTGCGGGCTGCGGATGTTCCAAACGTAACGGCGGCGCGAACGTCTGTTTACTCAGCTTCGCGCCGTTCTCGTTGGTGACCACGGGAACGTGCCGGTAGGCCGGATGCGTCAGACCCAACAGCGATTGCAGATGAAGTTGGCGAGGTGTGGAGTCTTCGAGATCTGCGCCGCGGACGACGTGCGTGATGCCCTGAAACGCATCGTCGACGACGACCGCGAGCTGATAGGCGAAGATGCCGTCGGCGCGTTTAAGGACGAAATCATCGACATCGGCACTGCCGCGAACGCGCCAGGAACGAGCCGCTTTGCCGGGAGGAAGGCCGTCGCGGCAGGTGCCCGGATACGTGTCGTCGCCCACCTCCTTGCGGGAGCAGCCGCAGGGATAGGCGGCTCCGCGGGCAATCAACTGTTGGAGGGCATCCTGGTAGGCGGACGGGCGGGAGGATTGATAGAGCACGGGCCCATCCCAGTGCAGTCCGTAGGCGTCCAGCGTACGGAGGATGGTGTCGGCGGCGCCGGGAACGCAGCGCGTGGTGTCGAGATCCTCAATGCGGACCAGCCATTGGCCGCCAGCCGCGCGCGCTTCCAGGTAGCTGGCAACGGCCGCGACGAGGGATCCCTGGTGGAGAGGGCCGGTGGGAGAAGGGGCGAATCTACCGCGATACGGGACCGGCTGGGCCATGATTCCAATTTGACACCCTTCCGGTGTATCTTTAAGATGAAAATTCTACGCGTGTACGCGAAGGGCCGGGGCGCACCCAGCGTCCGAATACCGGCCTGCACACTGAAAGTACGTTCGCTCCAAACTGAACAAAACCTATGATCAAAGTCGAAGGCCTGACGAAACGTTACGCGCGCAACGTCGCCGTGGACAACATCTCGTTCGAGGTGGGCAAGGGGCAAATCGTTGGCTTTCTTGGCCCGAATGGCGCCGGCAAGACCACGACAATGCGCGTCCTTACCTGCTTCCTGCCGCCGACCAGCGGTACGGCCGAAGTGGCCGGGTACGACGTGGTGCAGCAGCCCATGGAAGTGAAGAAGCGAATCGGCTATCTGCCGGAGACGCCGCCGCTGTACCCGGATATGGAAGTGACCGAGTACGTGGAGTTTGTCGGCAAGTTGAAGGGAATGCCGTCAGGCGACCTGGCGGCGAAGGTGGCCGACGCCTGTGAGCGGTGCCACATCACGGACGTGCGCAAGAAGCTGATCGCGAAGCTATCGAAGGGGTACAAGCAGCGGGTTGGTCTGGCGGCGGCCATCGTGCACAACCCGGATGTGCTGGTATTGGACGAGCCGACGGCGGGGTTGGACCCCGAGCAGCGGCGCGAGACGTTGTCGCTGATCCGGCAACTGGCCGGGGATCACACGGTGATTCTGAGCACGCACATTCTGCCCGAAGTGGAGCAGACCTGCGAGCAGGTGATCATCATTTCGAAGGGCCAGTTGAAGGCCATCGACACGATGGCGAACCTGGACCGGCGGCTGCGCGGGGCGGAAATCATCCAGGTGGAAGTGGAGCCTCGCCAGGGAACGCTGGGCCGCGATACGGTACAGCAGCGGCTGGCGCAGGTGGCAGGGGTACAACGGGTGAACTTCCGCGAGACTATCGGCCAGCGGCTGGCATTCGACGTGGAGGGCACGTCGGGGCAGAACATTCAGCCGGAGTTGGCGCGCGCGGTGGTGGCGGCGGATTGGAACCTGGTGGAACTACACGCCGCCGGCCTGGGGTTGGAAGAGATCTATCTGCAGTTGACCGGGGCGGGAGCGCCGGCAAACCAAGGGGGTGCGCAATGAATCCGCAGAATACCTGGATTATTTGCCAGAAGGAATTGAAGGGCTACTTCGCGTCGCCGATCGCCTACGGGCTGATGGCGTTTTTCGCGCTAATTTGCGGCTACTTCTTCTATGCGGCGGTAGCCTGGTTCGTGTTCCAGAGCACGCAGCAGATGATGATGCGCGGCGGAGCCATGCCGATGGACGTGGCCGATTACGTGGTGCGTCCGGTGATGGGGAACGTGAGCGTGATCGGGCTGTTCCTGATCCCGATGATCACGATGCGGCTGTTTGCCGAGGAGAAGCGCTCGGGCACGATCGAACTGCTGGCGACCTCGCCGATCCGGGATAGCGAGATCGTGGTGGGCAAGTGGCTGGCGTCGGTGATTCTGTACCTGGCGATCCTGGGGATCGCGGCGCTGAACCTGGGGATCCTGTTTATCTACAGCAAGCCGGAAGTGATGCCGATTCTGATCAGCTTCCTGGGGCTGGCGTTGCAGGGCGCGGGGTTGCTGGCGATTGGGGCGTTTATCTCGAACCTCACGCGCAACCAGATCATCGCAGGCGCCGGGACGTTCGCCATCTGTCTGCTGTTGTGGGTGATTGGCTGGACGTCGGAGTATGAGCAAACCACGGTATCCAAGGTTCTGGCTTATATTTCCGTAACCACGCACTTTGAGAACTTTGCGAAGGGCGTGTTGGATAGCAAGGACGTTATTTTTTATCTTTCGGTGATTTTCTTCGGACTGTTCCTCACGGTGCGGTCGATGGAATCCCTGCGTTGGAGAGCGTAAATGAGCTGGATGCAAACCCGTCAAACCAAGTATTCGGCCTATGTCACGGTGTACGTGCTGGTGGTTCTGGCCATTTTAGGGGCGGTGAACTGGCTGGCGCAGCGGCATAACAAGAGCTTCGACGCCACACAGAACAAGCGGTTTTCGCTGGCGGACCAGACCACGAAGGTGGTTCGCGATCTGAAGGACGATGTCAAGATCACGTACTTCGACAGTCCGGGCAGCCGCAGCTTCCAAGCTTCGAAGGACCTGCTGGAGCGCTACGACGTGCTGTCCACCAAGCTGACGGTGGAGTACGTGGACCCGAACAAGAAGCCGACGGTAGCGAAGCTGTATGGCGTGCGCACCGAAGGCACGACGTTCGTGGAATCGAAGGGCAAGCGGGAAGAGGCGCGCAGCGTGAGTGAGGAAGAGATCACGAGCGCGATCATTCGCACGCTGAAGACCGGGGAACGGAACGTGTGCGCGGTGGCGGGCTCGGGCGAGCACGAACTCGACGACACGCAGCGCGACGGCCTCAGCGGGCTGAAGGCGTTGATTGAGAAGAACAATTACAAGACGCGGACCATCAAGCTAGTAGAGAAGCCGGAAGTGCCGAAGGACTGCACGGTGCTGCTGCTCGCCGGCCCGCGTTTCGATTACCAGCAGCCCGCCGTGGACGCCATTAAGACCTATCTGAACGCTGGCGGACGGCTGTTTGCCGCGTTGGATCCGCCCATCCAATTGGGCAAGGAGACCGTAAGCGAGAACAAGCCGCTGGCGGATTTCCTGGCCGGCATCGGTTTTGTGTTGAACAACAACCTGGTTTACGACACCAGCGGAGTTGGGCAGTTGTTCGGACTGAGCGAAGTGGTGCCGCTGGTGACGGCTTATGAGCAGCACGTGATTGTGCGCGAGATGCGGTCGACGGCAACGGCATTTCCGCTGGCACGCTCGCTGGAGATCAAGGCGGCGGGTAACGTGAATCCGGAGAAGCTGTTCTCGACAACGCAGAACAGCTATGCGACGGCGAACCTGACCAGCTTGAAGCTGGATCCCAGCAAGGATAAGCAGGGGCCGCATCTGCTGGGTGCGGCGACGATCATCAACTCGGGCGCCAGCGAAACGACGAAGGGCCGCGTGGTGGTCGTTGGGTCGTCGGGCTTCCTGTCGAACGGCATTCTGCGGTTCAACGGCAACTCCGATCTGGCGATGAACATGATGAACTGGTTGTCGGCGGATGAAGAACTGATCTCGATCCGGCCGAAGGATCCGCAAGACCGGCGGCTGAGCCTTACGCGCAACCAGATGCGGTTCGTGATGTACGCCAGCGTGGTGCTACTGCCGCTGATGGTGATAGCCGCGGGCGTCGGCGTCTGGTGGAGGAGGCGGTAACCGGTATGCCGCTGCGGAATCTCCTGATCGCCACCGTTCTGTTGTGCGTGCTGGGCGGTCTGGTCTTCTGGTCGAACAAGAGTAAGGAAGAGGAGGAGAAGAAAGGGTCGGCGGACCAGCCGAAGCTTCTCACGATTCCCGAGGACCAGTTGGCGCAGATCGACATCAAGCGCAAGGACGGCAAGAGCCTGACGTTGAAGAAGACCGATAAATGGCAGATCACGGCGCCGGAAGCGCTGCCGGTGGATACCGATGCCGTGAACGGATTGGTGACGACGGCCGGGTCGCTGAGTGCCGAGAAGGTCATCGAAAAGAACAACACGGATTGGGGCAGCTACGGGCTGCAGGCGCCGGTGTTGGAAGTGAAGCTGACGAAGAAGGACGGCAAGGCGCAGACGCTGCTGTTTGGGGACGATACGGCCACGGGCGGCGGTGTCTATGCGCGGCTGGACGGCGGTCCGCAACTTTATTCGGTGGCCACCTTCAGCAAGACATCGTTCGACAAGACGGCGCAGGACCTGCGGGACAAGCGGCTGGTGATTTTCGACTCCGACAAACTGACGCGGGTGGAGCTGAACGCCAAGGGCCAGAGCGTGGAGTTCGGCAAGAACCAGCAGGGCGAGTGGCAGATCGTAAAGCCGAAGCCCTACCGCGCGGACAACTTCGCGGTGGAGGAATTGGTTCGCAAGGTCAAGGACGCGAAGATGGACGTGACGGTATCCGAAGAGGATGCCAGGAAAGCGACGGACAACTTCGCGTCGGGAACGAAGGTGGCGGTAGCGCGCGTTACCGATGCCGCCGGCACGCACGAGATTGAGGTGCGCCAGAAGGGCGAGGATTACTTCGCCAAGGGTCCGGCGATTGCCGGTGTCCACAAGGTGGCCAAGGAATTGGGCGAAGGCCTGGATAAGGGCATGGAAGACTTCCGCAACAAGAAGCTGTTCGAGTTCGGCTTCAATGACCCGGCGAAGCTGGAAGTGAAGGGCGGCGACGGCCAGTGGAAGGCTTACCAGAAGAAGGACACGAAGTGGTTCCTGGGGTCGCAGGAGATGGACGCGGTGGGCGTGCAGTCGGTGATTGACCGGCTGCGCGAGATGACTGCGACGGGCTTTGCGGACTCGGGCTTCACGACCCCAGTGCTGGAGATTCGGGTGACGGCGAAGGAGGGCAAGCTGGTGGATCACCTGCAGTTCTCCAGAGGCGCCGCGGATTACTTCGCCGTGCGTTTGAATGAGCCGTCGGTATATAAGCTGACGGCGGCCACGGTGGACGATGTGCTGTCCGCCGCGGGAGCTATCCGTCCGCCCGCCCCGCCGGCGCCGGCCAAGGAAGCGCCTAAGAAGTGAACGCGCTTCTAACGGACCTTTACCAGCTCACAATGGCCGCGGGCTATTTTGAGTCGGGGAAGGCCGAGGAGGTTGCGACGTTTGAGTTGTTCGTGCGGCGACTGCTGGCGAATCGTAATTTCCTGGTGATCGCCGGATTGGAGCAGGTAATGGACTACCTGCTCCATTTGCGTTTTTCGGCGGAGGAAGTTGCGTACCTGCGGGTGTTGCCGCAGTTTGCGCGATGCAGCCCGGACTTCTTCCGGTTTCTGCAGGAGCTGCGCTTCACGGGCGATCTGTTCGCGGTGCCGGAAGGGACGCTGTTGTATCCGGGGGAGCCGGCGTTGGTAGTGCGCGCGCCGATCGTGGAAGCGCAGATACCGGAGACGTTTCTGCTGTCCATGGTGGCGTTCCAGACCTTGATCGCCACGAAGGCGGCACGAGTGGTGGAAGCGGCGCAGGGGCGAGGGGTGGTGGAATTCGGGACGCGGCGGGCGCATTCCCCGGAAGCCGGTGTGTTGGCGGGGCGTGCGGCGTACGTGGGCGGCTGTATCGGTACCAGCAACACGCTCAGCGGGATGAAGTATGGAGTTCCGGTTTACGGCACGGCGGCGCATAGCTGGGTGCAATCCTTCGCCGATGAGTTGGAGGCGTTTCGGGCCTTGCAGCGATTGCTGGGCGAGCATACGGTGTACCTGATCGACACTTATGACACGGCGGAGGGGGCACGGCGCGCGGCGAGCTTAGGACGGCCGTTGTGGGGTGTACGGATCGACAGCGGCAATCTGGTGGAGGTGTCAAAGAAGGTGCGGGCTATTCTCGATGAGGCCGGGCTGCCCGATGCCAGGATCATGGCCACCAGCGATCTGAGCGAGTACAAGATTCTGGAGTTGCTGGCCGCGAAGGCGCCGATTGATGCGTTTGGGGTGGGAACGGAACTGGCGACGTCGGCGGATGCGCCCAGCTTGAGCGCTGTTTATAAGATCGTCGAGATGCGAGATGGAGAGCAACGCCGGTACACGGCGAAGTTCAGCGAAGGGAAAGCAACGCTCCCGGGCGCCAAGCAGGTGTTCCGCTATCGCGATCACGACGTGCTAGGCTGCGCCTGGGAGTGTCCCGACGGCGACTATGAACCGCTGCTGCGGCCTGTCATAGTGCAGGGCGAGCGAGTGGAGCGGGCCGAGCCGCTGGCGGTGGCACGCCAACGGGCCCTCGACGGCGTTGCCCGCCTGCCAGGGTCGCTACGGACGCAGTTTGAAGCGAAGGAGCCATGGCCGGTGATCCAGAGCGAGGCGTTGCGCCGCCTGGAAAAGGAAGTACGGCGGGGCTTGGGAGCATCGTAAGAATTATGAAGACCGTCTTTGTTGACGTGGATACGCAGATTGACTTTCTGTATCCCGCCGGCGCGCTGTATGCGGCGGGCGCGGAGAAGATTGTGCGGCGGATCGGGGCGTTGAATCATTGGGCGGCGTCCCAACAGATTGCCGTGGTCTCCACCATGTGCGCGCACAGCGAGAATGACGCGGAGTTCCAGAGTTGGCCGCCGCATTGCGTGCTGGGAACGGTGGGGCAACAGAAGCCGCCGGTCACGCTGGTGGAGGAGCGCATGGAATGGCGGGAAGGCGCGGACCTTGCGGGAGTGCGCCAGATCTGCTTCCCGAAGCAGCAGACCGATATGTTCCTATCGCCGCAGATGCCGGTGCTACTGGACAAACTGGGCGCGGATCGCTACGTGGTCTATGGCGTAGTCACCGAGGTATGCGTGCAGTTCGCGGTGGACGGGCTGCTGAAGCGCGGCGGAACGGTGGAAGTAGTGGTGGATGCCATCCAGCCGTTGAAGGCTGCGGAGGGGCAGGAAGTGCTGCGGCGGATGGCCGAGCGCGGCGTGAAGCTGCGGAAGGCTGCCGAGGTGATGGCCGGCTGAGGCTTACTTCAGGCGGATGTCGGCGACGGTGCCGTCGACCATGCGAACCGTGCCCGCATTGCGATAGGTGTAGACTTCGACGAGCTTTCCGTCTTCGGCCATGGTGATCTTCGCCGAAGGTTTGCCCATGCGGTCAGCCAGTTGTTCGCGGGTGGCGCCAGTTGTGAGTGACTGGAGGTCTTCGGCGGTAGGCTGGCGTTCCGGCACGGGCGTGGGAATCGCCGAGGGCGGGGGCACGAAGGCATCGACAGTGTCCAGTTCCTTCACGCGGCGGGTTGCGGCGATGTTTTGATTCGATTTGGGTAGGCCGGGCCGGGGTGGCGGGGGGGCGCTGGCGCGCGGCGTTAGCGGAGCGCGGGACGATACGGCAGTGCTGGCCTTGGGAATACCGGCGCCACGAGGCAGCGAACGGGTTTTCTTTTCAGTCGCAGCGGGCTTTACAGTATCGGCGGCATCGCTGGTGATCTCGGAGACCTTGCCCAGAACCTTGTCGACGCCCTCGCTGACCTTTTTGCCAGCGACGCCAGCCACGGATCCTCCGGCGGCGGCGATGGAGCTTTGTACCAGGGTCTGACCGTTGAGGCTAAGGGCGCAGGCACAGAACAACAGGGCGGACAGCTTCATGAGAGTGCTCCTATGTGAGGGTAAGCCGCAAGAGGGGAAAGAGCCATCGGGGAGGTTGCTAAGCCGGTGCGAGGAAATACTCGTAGTCCGGCCTGAGCAATCCGCCAGAGCCTCAGACGGTACAATAAGAGATCACGCCTTGATCAACAAGCTCGTTATCGAAAATCTGAAGCATCGTTGGGTTCGCACCCTGTTGAGTGCGGCGGCGGTGGGCACACAGGCGACGATGATTTTAACCATCGTCGGGCTGAGCTACGGCACGCTCGACGACATGGCTTCCCGCAGCCGGGGGGCTGGCGCCGATATCATGATCCGGCCGCCGAACAGTTCCATCATCGGCCTGAGCGGCGCGCCGATTCCCCAAAAGGTTCTGGATTACGTCCGCACGCTGCCGAACGTGGACATCGCGACGGGGACGACGATCTATTCGATTGGCGGCGCCAACTCCGTGACGGGTGTGGATCTGGATGCGTTCTCGCAGATGAGCGGCGGCTTTCGCTATTTGGAGGGCGGGCCCTTCCGCAACCCCGACGATGTGATCATCGACGACTACTGGGCGCGCCAGAACGGGCTGCGGGTGGGATCGAAGATGAGCTTCATGAACCGCCAGTGGAACGTGTCGGGCATTGTGGAGCCTGGCAAGCTGTCACGCATCTTCCTGCCGATCGGGCTGTTGCAGGAGCTATCGGCGAATACGGGCAGGCTGACTTCGATCTTCGTCAAGCTGAGGAAGGGCACGGATGTGCAGAGTTCGGTAAAGGCGGTGCGGGAATCGCTACCGGGGTATCAGGTGTATTCGGTGGAAGAATACGCATCGCTGATTTCCATCAACAATGTGCCCGGGTTGAAGGCGTTCATCTACGTGGTGATAGGCATTTCGGTGCTGGTGGGCTTCCTGGTGGTGTTTCTGTCGATGTACACGGCGGTGCTGGAGCGCACGCGGGAGATTGGGATTTTGAAGTCGCTAGGGGCGACGCCGGCGTTCATCCTGGGGGTGCTGATCCGGGAGACCACGGTACTGGCGCTGATCGGGTCGGCCGCGGGGATCGGGCTGAGCTATGTGACGCGCTGGGCAATCATGACGTACGTGCCAGGCTCGCTCACGCAGAGCATTGTGCCGTCGTGGTGGCCGGTAGCGATCATGGTGTCGCTGGTGGGGTCCTTGCTGGGAGCGCTGTATCCAGGGTACAAGGCAGCCCGGCAGGACGCGATTGAGGCGCTGGCGTATGAGTAACGGACCGCTGATCGAGGTCCGTGGCCTGTCGAAGACGTACAAGATGGGCGATGTCGATGTGCACGCCTTACGCGGCGTCGATCTGACGGTGCAGCGCGGCGAGTTTATCGCGATTGTCGGGCCATCGGGTTCGGGTAAGTCGACGCTGTTCTATATCCTGGGCGGGCTGGCGCAGGCTTCGGCGGGCAGCGTGGTGGTGGACGGACGGGACTTCGCGAAGATGTCGGATACGGAACGTACGCGCATCCGCCGCGAGTTGGTAGGCTTTGTGTTCCAGAAGTACAACCTGCTGCCGACATTGTCGGCGGCGGACAACATCGGCATGGCGCAGTTTATCGCCGGACAGGAACGCAAAACCGACGACTGGTTCCGGAAGACGCTGGATCTGCTGGGCGTCGGCCACCGCCTGCATCACAAGCCGCGCTCCCTCTCGGGCGGGGAACAGCAACGGGTGGCGATTGCGCGGGCGATCGTGAATCATCCGGCGCTGCTGCTGGCCGACGAGCCGACGGGCAACCTGGATACCGAGAATGCGGAGATTGTACTGAAGCTGCTGCGGGATTTGAACGAGCGGCTAAAGCAGACGATTCTGATGATCACGCATAACCCGGAAGCGGCGGCGTACGCGCACCGCATCGTGCACATGCGCGACGGACGCATCGTTCATCCGTAGCCGGGCCATTCAACCCTTTTTGACGGCACCTTGGGCGCGGTTGGCGATGCTCTAAGCAAAGAGCCCTCAAGCGCGTTTCTCGCCGAGGGCTCTGCCGTGCGTGTCTATCGTGGTATGCGGATCGCCTGAGCGTAGGCTTAGCGAACCGGCAACATTACCGTATTCGAGCGCTGCTCGCCGAGGCTGACCTGCAGGGGCTGCATGCCGCTAGCAGTTCCTGCCGCCACCATCATGATGGCGACGTACTGGGCGGCGCTGCCGGGAGCGGCCAGGGTCAGCGTAACCGGAGCGGAGCGGCCGCCGATGGTGGCGCTGAGGCCGGGGACGAGGTTAGTCTGCCCCGTGACGAGCGCGCCGGTTTGCAGCGGCGGTACGGTCTGTCCCAGGCCCGTAAGGAAGACCAGGATCAATTCACCGGGAGCGATGGGGCTATTGGCGTCGACGAAGGTGAGCGTGTTCACCGAGCCGATCTGGCCGATAGTGCCGTCCAGCAAGTAGATTGCCGGCGCGGCGGCCTGTACGGTGGCCATCATAGGGCTGCTTTCCCCGGCCGGATTCTTCACCACCACCGGCTGGCTGCCCGCGGTGGTTTCAAAGGGCACCTGGACCAGCGTCAGGCCGGGGGTGACCGAGAAGACCGGAGCGGGGCGTCCCTGCACGGTTACCTCGACGCCGTTGAGGGCGGTGGGGTAGCGCATGCCTTCCCAGGAGAAGTAGAGATCGCTGGAGACCTGGGTGAAGTTGGAGCCGTAGATGGCCATGGCGCCGCCGGGAGCGACGACGCGGGAAGCCGGCCCGATGCCGCTGGTAACCGCTTCAATAGAGGGTCTGGCGGTGGCGGTGCTCAACTGCGCGCGGACGGCTCCGCCGGGATTCACGGTGGTGTGAAGATTCGTATAAGCGCGGTCGGGCGAGGCAAGCAAGGTGTTCAGTGTCGCCAGTCCGGCGGTATCGCCGACAATCACCGGGATGTAGATGTTGCCGAAGCCAGTGTCGGTGACGACAGGAGCGTTCGCGGTGATGCCGGTATTGATCGTGACGGGGCCATTGGCGCCAGCGGCTCCGTTGTGGATGTGGAGACCGGTGAAACGAGTTTCGCCGGGGAAACGGTAGTTCACGTCGAATAAAACACGGGCCGCGACTACTTGGCCATCGGTACCGCGGATGGTGTGGAACTTCATGCTGGTGGGTCCCGAAGCCTCCAGAGTAAGGGCGGGCACTTCGTTAGATGGCAGCAGGGTGATGGGGAACTCGAACTCGTCGGTACGGCGGAGTTGGGAGCGGATGGCGCCGCCTGGGAACTCGGTGGTGTGCAAGTTCACGTAATACTGAGCGGGGTCCGCATAGAGGCCGTTGAGGGTGTTCACCTGGTTGGCGTTGTTGAGATCAACCTCCACCGGGAACGTTAAGTTTCCGGCGCCCGATGGCGTGCTCTCCAGGCGGGTGAGGCCGGTATTGATGGTGACACCCGCATTGACCCCGGCTGGCCCCGCGTGGATGTGCAGGCCGGTGAAGGTTTGGGCGGCAGGGAAGTTGTAGGCCACTTCAAACGTGACCAGACCGGTGTCAAGGTTGCCGGCCGCATCGTAGGTGCGCATGGCGGTGATGGCGCCAACGCCGGAGGCGTCCAGCGTAGTGATAGCCGGCACTTCGTTACGCGGGCTCATGGGCGCCAGCAGCGTGATGATTTCCGGCCGCTTCAATTGGCCGCGGATGACACCGCCGGGATTCACAGTGGTGTGCAGGTTGACATAGAAGCCCGCGGGATTCACCAGCAGATCGCGGAGTGCCTGCAGGGGCATTGTGTCGGCGGGGCGAACCTGGGCCGGACGGTCGATGGTGCCGCGTCCGGTTTCCGAGAGGATATTACCGCCCGCGCCGCCGATGCCCGTGTTGATGACGACAGGCCCATTGACACCTGCGTCGCCGCGATGAATATGGAGCCCGGTGAATTCGGCCGAGCCCGGCATGTTGTAGTTCACGATGAAGTCGACGGTACCGGAGACGACTTCGCCCTGCGCGTTGCGCATGACGTGGGCGCGGATGGTAGCGGAGCCCCGGGCGTCAATGGGTATAGCCGGAACTTCGTTCGACGGCAGCATCGCGGTCCGGAAGATGTGAGTCTCGGCGCGCTGCGCGAAAGCAGCGGCGGCCGTGAGCATGAGTAGGAACAACTGTTGTTTCAACGAGAGTAACCCCCACGGTGTTATACACCCATAGGCGTCCTTATTGCAAACACAGAGCCGTGAGTTGTCTACTCGAACTGCTTACGGAAGTCTGCGAATTGTTCCTGGAGGCTGGCGATCTGCTGCCGCAACTCGGAAACCTCGCCCTCGAGCTTGGCGATGCGGTCTTCCCGCGGGGCGATAGGGGACGAGGAAATGGCGGCGGCGACGGCGAGTGTCTCGGCATCCACCTCGCCCGCAAGCAGATGCGTATAACGCTGCTCTTTTTGGCCGGTGAGGCGCGGCAGTTTCACGACCAAGTACTGCGGTTCGCGCGCGATCAGACGTTCCAGGGTCTGCTCTACTTCGTCCAGGTCGGCGAAGTTGTGGATGCGCGCGGTGCGGTCTTTCAGTTCATTGAGCGTGTTGGGACCGCGCAGCATCATCACACAGAGCAGCGCGAGTTCCGAGACACGCAGCCCGGTGCTGACACCCAGGAGTTCCCGATACTTCGGGACGCGATGGTCCGGCCCGCTGATGCGCTGGGCAAGCCGCTTGTCCTGGAGCATGACGAGCACTGCATCCACAGTTTCCTCGTCGTAGCTGGTGACGGGATCGCGGCTGGTTTTCTGGTTACAGGCGGTGACGATGGAGTTCAACGTCATGGGATAGATATCGGGCGTAAGGAACTGCTTTTCGATGAGGCAGCCGAGCACCCTGAGTTCTTCCGCGCCAAGCGGCATGGGGATGCGGAAATCGGACGGAGGGGCGGGCTCGGCGCCGCCACCAAAGAAAACGGTGCGCATTCCCCTTTATTCTGGCAGCTTCTCCTCACCCGGTTCGGGCAGCCAGAAGCTGGCGGTGAAGCCGATCACATAGACAAGCAGGCCCACAATGGCGGCGGCGTTGGCCAGTTTCATGGCGGGTGTCGTGCCCGGAGTGCTGTTGGCGAGCGTGGTGGTAAGCATGGCGGCGGAGGTGCCTAGCATGCGTCCCCCGACATTGGCCGCGAAGCTTTCCCCTGTGCCGCGCAGATAGGTGGGGTACATTCGCGGCAGGTAGTTGCCCCAAAAGCTGAACTGCGCCACGGTCAGCAAGCCGGCAAAGAAGATGCCCCATTTGAGCAGTTCCAGGTTGTCCTTGGCGGGGAAGAAGAAGACCAGCGGCACGATGAACAGGCCGGGAACCTGGAAGACGCGCAGCAGGTTGCGGCGGCTGGCAATGCGGACCGCGAGGATGGCGAGGATGACCCGGCCGATAAGCCCGCCGATCTCCTGATAGCTCTGCACGCCGCTGACGATCTGCTGCTGCACGGGACGAGCCAACGAGGCCACATCGGGCAGGCCGGGGACGATGCGGGGCAGATGCTGGATGGCGCCGAAGGCCGCCCCGTAGCTACAGGCGAACATGATCGTGGTGACGATGGTGGTGCGGGCGTAGCGTGGGGCGAAGATCTCGGCGAGGCTGGGACGCTTGAGGGTGCCGGCATCTTTCTTCCTCTGCCACTCGGGAGATTCGGGCAGGAAGGGCCGGATAATCATCAGCGGGATGGCGGGAATGAGGCCGGAGATCAGGGTGTAGCGCCAGGCCTGGTGTCCGCCATGAATGGCGGGGAAGCTATTGGCATAGGTGACGGCAAGGTAGTAGGCGCCGGTAACCAGCAATCCACCGACGGAGGAGAAGGCCTGCGTATAGCCGAGAACCGACTCGCGCTGTTTTTCGTTGGGAAACAATTCGGCTAGCCATGCGACGGCGGCCACGAACTCGACGCAAACGCCGACGAAGGTGGTGCAGCGGAAGAACAGCAGCATCTCGAGCGAGGTAGCGAAGCCGGCGGCCATCGCCGAGCCGGCGTACAGAAGGATGCTCCACACCAGCACGCGGCGCCGGCCCAGAAGGTCGGTGAGGTAGCCGCCTACCAGTCCGAAGACGCCACCGGCCATGGCGGGCACATAAAACAGGAGTCCGGTCCAGCGGTTGAACTCGGGGGTGCCGGGCTTGAGCCCTCCCAACTCGGCCAGCGCCGGGCCGGCGATGAGCGGCAACACAAGGATCTCGTAGATATCGAACGCGAAGCCGAGCGCGGCGACGAAGCAGATTAACCACTGCGTGAGTGAGAGGGACATGGCGGTGTTTCGTTAGTGTATCGTAGCGTTCCAAGCCTGCGCGCAGCAGCAGCATTTAAAATGGGAGAAGCCATGCATCGTTGCACCGTTTTCTTCGTGTTAGCCGCCACACTTCCGGCCAAAGTGGATTTTGCGCGCCAGGTGGAGCCAGTGCTCCGGGCGCGCTGCCAGGGCTGTCACGGCGCGGCGCAGCAGATGAGCGGGCTGCGATTGGATAGTAGGGACGGTGCGCTGACGGGCGGGTACTCGGGCGCGGTGATTGCTCCCGGTCGCTCTGGGGAAAGCAAGCTGATGGCCCGTGTAGTGGGCGGCAAGGGCATCAACCAAATGCCGCCGGGCAAGCCGCTGAGCGCGGAGGAGATCGCGACACTGAAGACCTGGATCGACGAAGGCGCCGATTGGCCCGCGTCGAAGCCAGTGGCCGCAGCCGCCGCGGTGAAGTCAAATCATTGGGCGTTTCAGCCGGTGAGGCGGCCGGCGGGTGGCAATAGTATCGACGCCTTCGTGCTGACGCGATTGCAGAAAGAGGGCTTGCAGCCTGCGCCGGAGGCGGATCGGGCCACGCTGCTGCGTCGCGTGTTTTTGGATCTGACGGGTCTGCCGCCTACGCCGGATGATTTGGCGAACGCGGACACTTACGAACACGTGGTGGACCGGCTGCTGCAATCGCCGCACTTCGGCGAGCGCTGGGCACGTCCGTGGCTGGATCGCGCACGTTATGCCGATAGCGATGGCTATGAGAAGGATTGGGTGCGACCGTATGCGTGGCGCTACCGGCATTGGGTGATTAACGCCTTCAACCAGGACATGCCGTTCGACCGGTTCACAGCCGCGCAGTTGGCGGGGGATCAAATGGGCGGGTCAGCGGACAACCGTGTGGCGACGGGCTTCCTGCGCATGACGCTGACGAATCGCGAGGGAGGGATCGACAACAAGCAGTTCCGCTTCGAGAACACGGTGGATCGCGTGAATACGGTAGGCGCGGCGTGGCTGGGGCTGACGGTGGGTTGCACGCAGTGTCATGACCATAAGTACGATCCGGTGAGCCAGAAGGACTACTACCAGTTGTTCGCCTACTTCGATGGATTGGAAGAGGTGGATATCGACGCGCCGATGCCCGGTGAGCTTGGGCCGTACCTGCAGAAGAAGGACGATTACCAGGCCAAGCGGGATGAGTTGGTGAAGGCCTATAAGGTGCCAGAACTGCAAGCTGCGTGGGAGAAGGAGATGCTGCGGGCGTCAGCAAATCCAGGCGAGCGCACGGATTGGGACCTGGCCTGGGACTGCCTGCTAAAGCTGACGGAAGCCGGCGATGGCGAGAAGATCATCCGCATCCCGGCGGAGAAGCGCACCGCGCGGCAACGGACAATTCTGGAAGATCACTTCATCCGCAACTATCACTTCGCGGTGGGGCCGAAAGTTTATGAGCAGGTAAAGTTCAAGGAACTCGACACAAAGCTGCGCGCGTTGAAGGACGATTACCCGCAGCTCACGCAGGCGATGGCGGTGGAGGAGGCGGCGGCACGGGTGCAGTCGTATCTGCGGGTGCGGGGCGACTATCAGACCAACGGCATCCCAGTGAAGCCTGCCGCGCCCGCGGTGCTGCCGCCAGCGCCAGGCGCAACGCGATTGGATCTGGCGCGCTGGCTGACCTCCCGCGAGCATCCTCTGACCAGCCGCGTTACAGTGAACTGGATTTGGGCGGAGCTATTCGGGCGCGGATTGGTGAAGGGGTTGGACGACTTTGGCGTGCGCGCGGAGAAGCCCACGCATCCGGAATTGCTGGACTATCTGGCGTCGCAATTCATGGACAGCGGCTGGAGCATGAAGAAGCTGATCCGGGAGATTGTGCTGTCGAAGACCTACCGGCAGGCATCGACGGTTCGCAAGGAATTGGAGACGCTCGATCCGGACAATGCACTCCTGGCCAGGCAAAGCCGCATCCGGCTGCCGGCGGAGTTGATCCGCGATTCGGCACTGCATGCGGCGGGGCTGCTATCGCTGGAGGTCGGCGGCAAGAGTGTGAAGCCGCCGCTGCCGGAAGGTGTGATGGAGTTGGGTTATGGCGGGCGCTCGGCGAACGTTTGGAAGGAAAGCAGCGGAGCGGACAGGTATCGCCGCGGACTGTACGTTCACTTCCAACGCAGCACCCCGCATCCCATGCTGTTGAACTTCGATGCCCCGAAGGCGAACGTGGCGCTGTGCAAGCGAGAGCGTTCCAACACGCCGCTGCAGGCGCTGAACCTGTTGAATGACCCGGTGTTCTACGAATCGGCGGCGGCCTTGGCGCACCAGGTGATGGAAGCCAGCGCCGATTGGAGCACGCGGCTGGAAGAGGCCTTCCGGCTGACACTGGCGCGCAAGCCTTCCGACCGCGAACGGCGCGTCTTCGAAAACTTCTACACGCGCCAGAAGGAGCAGCTTGCGAAGGAGCAGATCGGGTCAGAAAGCGCGGCCTGGACGTCGCTGGCCAGCGTCCTATTCAACACGGACGAATTTATCACGCGGGAGTAGCCACTATGAAGAAAGACATCACAGCCATCCACTCCCGCCGCAGCTTTCTGCGGGACTGCGCGGGCGGTATCGGGACCATTGCCCTGGCCAACCTGCTGGCACAGGAAGGGCGCACGGCCGAGCTGCCACTCATGGCAAGGAAGCCCCACTTCGCGCCCAAGGCGAAGAACGTGATCTTCCTGTTCATGGAGGGCGCGCCGAGCCAGATGGATCTGTTCGATCCGAAGCCGGAGCTGCGCAAGTGGCACGGCAAGCCACTGCCGCCGGAGCTTACCAAGGACCTGAAGCTGGCCTTCATTAAGCCAACCGCGAAGGTGTTGGGGAGCCCGTTCGAGTTCCAACGGTATGGCCAATGCGGGATGGAACTGTCGACGCTGCTGCCGGGGCTGGGCTCGATTGCGGACGACGTCTGCCTGGTGCGATCGATGCACAGCGAAGCCTTCAATCATCACCCTGGGCAGTTGTTTCTGTTCACCGGGTCAATGATTGGCGGGCGTCCCACGATGGGGGCTTGGCTGAATTATGGGTTGGGCAGCGAGTCGCGGAACCTGCCGGGATTCGTGGTGCTGGCCTCTGGCGTCGGCACCAGTGCCGGGTCGGATAACTGGTCGAGCGGCTTTCTGCCATCCACCTACGCGGGCACGGTGTTTCGTAGCAAAGGCGATCCCATCGTCTATTTGGCGAATCCCAAAGGCATCAGCCGCGAGTCGCAACGCCTGCGTCTGGATGCGCTGAAGGAACTGAACGAAGAGCATCTGGAGAAGACCGGCGACGCGGAGATCGCCTCACGCATTCATTCCTATGAGTTGGCGTACCGGATGCAGATGTCGGCGCCGGAGTTGTTGGATTTCTCGAAGGAATCGCCGGAGACCTTGAAGTCCTACGGCATGGATCAGGAGGCGACGAAGACATACGGGACGAATTGCCTGCTGGCGCGGCGGCTGGTGGAGCGCGGCGTACGCTACGTGATGCTGATGCATGCCAGTTGGGATCATCACAGCGCGCTGTCGAATGGGTTGAAGACCAAGACGCGGGAGACCGATCAACCGGCCACTGCATTAATCAAAGATCTGAAACAGCGCGGTCTGCTGGATGAGACGCTGGTGGTTTGGGCCGGCGAGTTCGGGCGAACGCCGATGTCCGAGATGCGGCGCCCGGACGACCCGAACAGCATCGGGCGCGACCATCATCCGAACGGGTATAGCTTATGGATGGCGGGCGGGGGCATCAAAGGTGGGCAGGTGATCGGGCGGACGGACGAACTGGGGCTGAACATCGTGGAGGATAAGGTTCACGTGCACGATCTGCAGGCCACGATCCTGCATCTTTTGGGCATCAATCACCTGAAGTTGACGTATCGCCATTTGGGCCGTGATTTCCGGCTTACGGACGTGGGTGGCGAGGTGGTGAAGAAGTTGCTGGCGTAATCAAGCCAACGGAAGATCGCAGCCTCATATATAATTCCTCAAACCATCCGCCATGATTTCCAGGCGGTCAGAGGAGAATCTCATATGAGGCCAGGTTTGCTTCTTACAGCAATCCTTCTTGTGCAATCGGCCTTCGCCCAATCGACGGGCGGAGCCAGCATCATCGGCACTATCACGGATACGACGGGCGCCATTGTGCCCGGTGCCAAGGTCACGGCGCGCAACATCGCCACCTCTTTCGTACACGAATCCGTCAGCAGCGCCAGCGGTGACTACTACCTTCCGAATCTCAACTCCGGAACTTATGAATTGAAAGTGGAAGCCGCGGGCTTCAAACAGGTGCTACGTTCCGGTATCATCCTGCGCATCAACGAAGCGCCACGCATCGACCTGCAGTTGGAGGTCGGCAATGTGAGCGAGTCCATCAAGGTGGAAGCCACGCCACCACTGCTGGAAACCGAGACGGCCGGCAACGGCCAGGTCCTGGATGGCGAAGTAGTGGAGAAGCTGCCGGTGATGCAGAAGTTCGTCCACCGCGTGCTGCTGTACATGCCGGGCATGACCAACATCAACGGGCAGCATGCCGTCGGCCAGCGCCAGCGCGCCATCGGCTATTCGATGGACGGCGTGGGCGGCAAGGAACCGGCGGTCGGCCAGGTGGGCGACTACCAGCGCACCATGATCGCTTCCCTCGATTCCATCCAGGAATTCAAGATGTGGACCACCGGCACGCCGGCCGAGTTCGGGCACTCCGCGGGTGGGCAGTTGAGCATCGTGTTCAAGGGCGGCACGAATCAGTTTCACGGGTCCGTGGAGGACCGCTATACGAACGGCAAACTGATCCATCGCGCCTTCCTGGAGCAATTGCCGCGCACCGGCTCCTTCACGTATCACGAATGGGGCGCCACCGCTTCGGGCCCCATCGTCAAGGACAAGACGTTCTTCTTCGGCGGCTTCCAGCAGCACTATGAAAAGGTCAGCGAGACGGTCATCGTGACCGTACCCAGTCCGGAGATGCTGTCCGGCAACTTCAACTTCGGCGGCCGCGGCCTGCAAATCTACAATCCCTTCACCACGCGGCAGGTGGGCAATACCTGGGTGCGCGATCCGTTCCCAAACAACCAGATTCCCGCCAATCTCTTCGATCCGGTGGCCCGCAAGGTGATCGACCTGAAACCGTGGCTGCCGCAGTCCGACGCGGGCACCCTTACCCCCAGCGGTCCGGTGAACAACCTGACCTACAATGCCGGGGGCGCCTATGATTTCCAGCGCTTTGACGCAAAAGTGGATCACCAGTTCAACGTAAATCACAGGATCTTCGGCCGCTATTCGCAGGTCCGGCATCGCAGCGCGGAACGCCCAGTTCGCGAGTTGACCGAACTGGTGTACGGCAGCGTTTATGTGAAGCCGTTGGATCAACGCAACGTGGTCATATCGGACACCTACACCTTCAACCCGACCACGATCAACGAAGCCCGGCTCGGCTTCAATCGCCGGGCGAATACGGCTTCGCCCGAGAGCTTCAACCAGGACTGGGCCGGCAAACTGGGCATCCCGGGCGTTTCCAAGGAGACGTTCCCGGACTTCCAGAACCCCGGCGGCGGACGCTTCTACGGCTTGGGCCCTGGCGGCTTCTCGCGCGACATCGCGGAAGACTTCACGTTCCAGGAAAACCTCACCAAAGTCACCGGCAAGCACACACTGAAGTTCGGCTATGAAGTGCTGCGCACACGCTACAATTCGCTGAACGCCACGCTACCTTCGGGACAGTACCGCATGGCCGGCACGGAACTGCCCTTCACGCCGAACACGGGGAACGCGTTTGCAAGCTTCCTGCTGGGCACCGTGGGCCAGGGCGTGTTCCAGCAGAATATGGCGACATGGCTGCCTCGCTGGTGGTCGCACTCCTTTTATGGCCAAACCTCGTGGCGTCCGCGCCGCAACCTGACGCTTGAGTTAGGCGTGCGTTGGAGCTACGAATCGCCCTTCTCCACCAAGTACGGCCAACAGGCGCAGTTCGATCCCAATACCGTGGATCCGCTCTCCGGCCTGCGTGGCGCTATCGTGCATGGCAAAGGGCTGCTGGCGAAGCGCGACCTCAACAACTTCCAGCCGCGTATCGGCATGGCCTGGAATCTGCATCCGCGGGTGGTCTTCCGCGGCAGCTTCGGCATGTACAACGTGGATCTATTCACCAACGGCGTGGGCCAGAACTTCGAAGAGTACATCGCAACGGCGAACGTACAGGCGGCGCCGGGTGATCCGCGCCATGCCTTCACCCTTTCCCAGGGCCCCGGCCCAGTGCGCTTCAACGTGGCTCCCGACGGCAGTGTGCCGTTCCAGGGCACCAACTACGGTGGGCGCAATGCATCTTTCTTCGACCCGAATATGCGTCTGCCGTATGTCGCCATGTGGTCCGGCGGCTTCCAGGTGCAGTTGAACCGCACCTGGGTGATGGAGTCCATCTACCAGGGCTCTTCGGGCGTCGGCTTGTTGAACAACTGGGACATGAACGTAGTGCCGTTGAACATCTCCAACGATACGGCCACCTTGAATAACATCTTCACGCAGGTGCAGAACTTCAAGCCTTATCGCCAATTCGGCGCCATCCAGCACTACAGCAACTACGGGCATAACTCGCACCACTCCGGCATGCTGCGCTTTGAGCGCCGCTACAGCTCCGGCATGACGCTGAATGCCTTCTACCAACTCGGCAAGACGCTGAACGACGGGGATGACGACGGCGGACGCAGCGGCATCACCTGGTACAACCGCAACCTGGAAAAGGCCCGCGCCAGTTACGATATCCGCCATCGCTTCGTGGCGGTGATGACTTACGAACTGCCGTTCGGCAAGGGCCGCCGCTTCATGAACCAGGGTGGGGCTCTGAACTACGCCTTCGGCGGCTGGGACTTCGCCTGGACCCAAACCTTCCAAAGCGGACCGCCCGTGCACGTCACGGCCGCCGGCGGCCCGAACCGCTACCTGCCCGGGCTGCAGCGCCCGAACGCCCTGTTGCCCGCCGACCAGCTAGTGGTGGACGACTACAACGTTGGGGCGCGCTTCCCGCTGGCCGCCCAGAACACCTACTTCAACACCAATGGCTTCACGTACCCGGCTCCGTTTACGGCGGGAACGATGGGCCGCAATGTGCTGGAATCTCCCGGATTGCAATGGACGCAGCTTTCGCTCTCGAAGGTGTTTCCCATCCGTGAGCGCATAAGGTTCAGTGTGCGTTGGGACGTCAACAATCCGACCAAACAGCCGCAGTTGGCCGATCCCGGCGCGCAGTACAACATCAACAACCTGGCGCAGTTCGGGCGCTTTGCCGGCATCGGACGCGGTAGCTTCTCCGATATCGGCACGGCCCGCATGCATCACATCATCGTTGGACGCGTCGAGTGGTAACCGGCGCTTTCGAATCGAAGTAACGGTCCGGTTCCGGAATGGCGGCTCCATCCTTTCGGGGAGAAGAGCCGCCATAGTTTATTTTGGCCTTCTCATCCCGCATCACCGCCTGCCCGCCGCCCATCCAGCCGGAGTACTCCGCCTGCACTTCCAGCCGGTGACCCTTCTCCGTAAGCACCTCACGGGTAGTAAGCGGCACGCGCGATTCCATCATCACATCGCAACCGCCGAAGTTGAGTTTGGTGAAGCGCGGCGCTTCCAGCGCGGCCTGAATGTTCATCGCATGATCGACGATGTTGCTCACGAACTGCGCATGCGCCTGCGCCTGGTTAAGTCCACCCATAATGCCGAATCCAATCCGCAGCGGACCCTTCTCCATCATGGCGGGAATGATGGTGTGGAACGGGCGCTTACGCGGCGCCAGCGCGTTCGGGTGTTCCGGGTCGAACTCAAACAGCCCGCCGCGGTTATGCAGGTGAAAGCCGAAACCTTCGACGGCAACGCCGGAGCCGAAGCTTAGGTACACGCTTTGGATGAGGCTGGCGATATTGCCTTCCTTGTCGATGGCCGCAAGGTAGATCGTATCGCCGGAGGGCGGCAGCGGCGTGCCCGGTTCGACCTCGCAACGGGCCTTGTCGTCGTCGATAAGCGCAGCGCGTTGTTTGGCGTACTCCTTCGATAGCAGACCCGCCAGCGGTACCCTGGCATGCCTGGGATCGGCGAGGTATCGCTTCAGATCGGCGTACGCCAGTTTCTGCGACTCGATCTTCCAGTGCCAGACGCGCGGGTTCTCCGCGTCGTGCTCATCGACAGGCAGCGTCTCCAGCATGTTGAGCATCTGCAGCGCCGCGACACCTTGGGAATTTGGTGGCAGCTCATACACCGTCCAGCCGCGGTAGGTGGTTTGGATCGGCTCCACCCATTCGGCGGAGAAGGTCGCCATGTCCGATGCCGAGAGCAGCCCTCCCAGCTTCTTCGACGTCGCCAGGATGCCCTGCGCGATCGGCCCCTTGTAGAAGGCGTCTGCACCCTGCTCGGCGATCAGCCCGAGCGCCTTTGCCAGGTCCGGGTTCTTGATCATGTCGCCGACTTCCGGCGCGCTGCCGTTACGTAGGAACGTCTCCCGCGAGTAGTCCGTGGAATGCAGCTTCGTAACGCTGCCCCGCCAGTGATCCTGGATGATCTCCGTGAGAGGGAAGCCGTTGGCGGCGTAATAGCGCGCCGGAGCGAACAGCTCGCGCCAGGGCAGGCGGCCGAACTTCTGGTGCAGTTTGCGCCACCCATCCACGCAACCGGGCACCGTAGCCGAATGGATGCCATCCTGTGGCATGGAAGAGATGCCCAGGCTCTTCAGCTTGGCGATGGACATCGCTTCCGGCGCGCCCCCGCTGGCGTTCAGTCCATGCAGCTTTTTGGTCTTGGCATCGTAGTAGAGCGCGAACAGGTCGCCACCCATGCCGCAGCTCATCGGCTCCACCACCGTAAGGACGGCGTTGGCGGCCAGCGCGGCGTCGATAGCATTGCCGCCACGGGCCAGCACCTGCGCCCCCGCCTGCGACGCCAATGTCTGGCTAGTGGCAACGATACCGCCTGGGGTAATCACCATCGAGCGGGCTTGCGATCGCTGTTGGGACATGGCGGCGGTGGGGATCAGGACAAGCGGGATGAGCAGGGCATACTTCATTTATGAGGGCTCCGGAGCCAGAGTTTTAGAGTATATCCCGGCGCCGCTCAAGTCGCGCAGTGTTACGGTAAGGGCCTTCGTCTTACTTTCGATATGGGCGTCGCCAAAGAACTGCATGCCCGCGGCGGGAGAGAGGTTCGCCTGCCCCTTGGGCGGAGCTTTGGCGAACATCACCCGCGGTCCGAAGGTATTGTCCAGAACACCCGGGCCGAACGTGCCGGCATTCAGGGGGCCGGAAACGAACTCCCAGAAGGGGTCGAAGTTGGAGAACTGCGCCCTGGTAGGGTCGTAATAGTGGGCGGCAGTGTAGTGCACATCCGCGGTAAGCCATACGGTGTTGCGAATGCGGCTTTCCTTGATGAACCGCAATAGCCGCGCGGTTTCCAGTTCGCGGCCCAGCGCCGGCCCGTCGCCATTGGCGATCGCCTCAAACTGCGCCCGCCCCTGGGCGTCTTTCCCATCGGGCACCAGCAATCCGATGGGCATGTCCGCGGCAATCACTTTCCACACCGCCTTCGATGCCTTCAGGTCGCGTTTCAGCCAGTCGAACTGCGTCGCGCCGAGGAAGGCGGTCTCGACGGATTCGGCGGTCTGAAGGTTATAGGTGTTGGGACCGCGATAGGAGCGCATGTCGATGACGAACACATCAAGCAGCGGTCCATAAGGGATGCGGCGGTACACACGGTTGGCCTCCGTCCGGTTGTAACGCAACGGAGCGTATTCCAGGAACGCCTGGCGGGCGCGGGAAAGCAGCTTCTTTACGTCTTTTTCGCCGTAGCGGGCATCATTGGAAAGGTCTTTGGAGGGCGACCAGTTGTTGGCGAGTTCGTGGTCATCCCATTGCCAGACCTGTGCCACGGCAGCGCTGAACTGGAGCACGTTCTGATCGAGAAGATTGTACCGGTAGCAGCCGCGAAACTCGTCTAACGATTCGGCGACCTTGCTCTTCTCTTCGGTGGTGAGGTTGCGCCAAAGCTGGCCATCGGGCAGTTTCACTTCGGAAGGGACGGGGCTGTCGGCGTAAATCGTGTCGCCGCTGTGCAGAAAGAAATGAGGATCGGTCCTCCGCATCTGGTCGAATATCGTGACACCGCCGCGGTCGGGGTTGATGCCCCAACCCTGCCCCACCATGTCGCCGGACCACAGGAAGCGGATGTCATCGCCGGCGCCAGGCGCGGACTTAAACCTGCCCGTGAGCTTTGCACTTTGGCCGCCGAGAGTGACTTCGTAGGTGATCTCCGAAGACGCGGGGATACCGGTCAGGTCGATGCGGCCGGTGAAGTCACGGTCAGGCGTGAGCGGCGCGCCCTTGACGGTCTTGGCAGCGCCCTTCCCCGCGCGCCAAGTGACGCTCCATTCCGCGGCATCGGCATTGCGGACCCAAACGGTGGCGCGTCCAGGGACAACATCGCCGGTCTGGATCGCGATGGGCGAAGGGCCGCGGGCACCACGAGCGATACCGCCGGCCAGCCCGGCCGCGGCAAGGGAAGAGAGGAAATCTCGACGCTGCATCAAGGCTATTGTCGCGCGGCCGCCCTATCGCTATATGTCTGTTCGATAACATGAGAGGGTTGATGTTTCGCCTTGTTTTTTTCATAGGGATCATGCTGGGTGGCGCGCTCGACGCAGCGGCGGCCGAGCTTCGCCAGGAAACGCGCGACGAGTATCGCCAGTACTTGCAGACGGTGGAGAAGGATCTGTCCAGCCGCAGGAATTTTCTATTGGTGGACACGGTTCCCGGCATGCGGGAGCGGGTGCGCGGCGGCCAGGTTTACGTCCAGGAACGGCGGCCTCGGAATGAGCCGCCCGGCGGACTGATTCACCACTGGGAGGGGACCGTCTTCGTTCCCGGAGTGAAAGTGAACGACGTTTTGAAATTGGTGCAGAATTACGACGGGCACAAAAATATCTACTCCCCTGAAGTGAGCGAGTCGCAGACGTTGGAGCGCAAGGGCAACAGCTTCCGGATCCGCCTGCGCCTGCTCACGAAGAAGATCGTGACCGTGCTGTTAGAGACAGAACATAAGGTGGAGTACCGGCAGATCGACGCGCAGCATTGGGAGAGCGCTTCGAACTCGCTAAAGGTGGCGGAGGTCGACGATAGCAAGGAACTGCCCCCCGGCACCGGACGCGGCTATGTCTGGAGTCTGGATTCCTACTGGCGCTTCCTCGAAGCCGATGGCGGCGTGTATCTGGAGTGCACGTCGGTGTCGCTGTCGCGCGATATTCCATTTGGCATGTCGCGGCTGATCCGGCCCATCATCGAGAATTTCCCCGAGGATTCGCTGCGGAAGGTGCTGGCGAAGACGCGCGATGCGATGAAGCGGTCAAGCGCGGCCGGGATCACGGAACTGGGCACGCAGGCGCCCTAATTCCTTCGTGAGGTCGCGGCGGATGTTGGCGTATGCGGGATCCTCGGCCACGTTTCGTAACTCATTCGGATCCTTGACCAGGTCGAATAGCTCCCAATAGCCGTTTTCCCGGTAGTATTCGATGAGCTTGTGGCGCTCCGTCCGCACGCCGCGATGCGGGCTCACACGGTGCGGCGTGAAGAACTGGAAGCTGGGATCCGTCATGGCCTCCTTGGCTTTGCCTCGCAGGCGCCAGGAGTCTTCGTAGTAGGTGTAGTACATGGAGCGGCGCCAGTCCTTCGGTGTGCGGCCTTCCAACAGCGGCCGCAAACTGCGCCCCTGCATCGACGCTGGCACCTTGACTCCAGCCAGGTCCAGAATGGTGGGCGCATAGTCAATGTTCAGCGCCATGTCACGAACCACGGCGCCCTTGCGCGCGCCCTCCGGATAGCGGATAAGCAGCGGGATCCGCAGCGACGGCTCATACATGAAGCGCTTGTCGTACCAGCCGTGATCCCCAAGGAAGAAGCCGTTATCGGAGCTGTACACCACGACGGTGTTCGCGGCCTGCCCCGTCTTATCCAGGTGCTCCAGAACACGCCCCAGGTTCTCGTCCACGCCATAGGCCGCGCAGTAGTAATCCTTAACGAACCGCTGGTAAATCCAATCCTTCTTTTCCTTGGCGTTCATGCCCTTCGGCATGTCCTTGTAGTCCGCTTCCAGGCTGATGTCGAACTTCATGTCCTCCGCTTCGCGCGCGAGCCGGCGGGTGGCATAGTCGTCATCGTAGGTGGCCGGATGGGGCACGCCGGTGTTGGCCAGCAGTTCTGCATGGCGTGGCGCGGGGAGGAAGGGCCGGTGCGGGCTCTTATGTTGGAACACCAGGCACCAGGGCTTGGCGTTGGATTGTTGCTTTAGCCAGGCCAGCGCGAGATCGGTGGTGATATCGGTAGCGTATCCTTTGAAGGTCTTCTTCTGGCCGTTCTCGAGGAAGACGGGATCGAAGTACAGGCCCTGCCCTGGCAGTATGCAGGAGTAGTCGAAGCCTCGCGGAGGGTCCTGGATGTGCCACTTACCCACTACCGCCGTGCGATACCCGTTGGCCCTCAACACCTGTGGATACATGGGCAGCTTCGCGTCGATATGCTCGATGGCATCGGCGCCTTCGCTGTTGCCGATGACGCCGTTAATGTGCGAGTACGTGCCGGTGAGCACCGAAGCGCGCGCCGGCGCGCAAAGCGAGTTGGTGCAGAAGGCGTTCTCGAAACGGCAACCTTCCTCGGCCAGACGATCAAAATTCGGCGTCCGCAGCACCTTGCTGCCGTAGCAACTCATCGCACGGGGAACGTGGTCGTCCGTCATGACGTAGAGGATATTCGGCCGCTTGGGAGCGGCCAGGAATGCAGGCGCGGAGCCGAGGAGTTGCCGGCGAGTAATCATGCCGAGGACGATTGTACAGGTTCGCGCCCCGCCTCAGCGATAACACATCTCGATCCGTGCCAGCGCGGGTCTGGGCTCCATCGCGTCGGCGCCCTCCTGAAACCAACTCACACGAATGGCATGGCGCTGCTGGTATCGCGCCGTGGCGCGGCCCGCCCACGCATTGACGAACTCCTGTGCCGCGCGTTGCGGCGAGTACTGCGCGGAGGTCGGCGTCAGCGCGTCCCACATCCGGCCCACAGCGCCGGCACTGCCGGTGACCACGATACCCGCCGGGTTATACCGCGCATCCACCAGAGCCGCCGCAATCCTTGCATCGGCCTGCAACAACACCGGACGCTGCCGGTAGATGCGATCGGCAAACCGCCGTACCTTGGCCGACAGCATGGCTTCCGCATCACCCGAGGTAATCCGCAGTTGCGCGATCGCTTCGTACCGCCGTGCCCGCAAATTCGGATTCTGACGGCCATGATCCTTGACGCGCTGCCAGTCCTCCAACACCGCGGCGCGCCCCACAGCGACGCCAGTCACGGTGCGGAATACATAACGGTCGGCGAGTTCGCCGGCCATCCGCTGGCCTTCGGCGTCCCCATCGCGGGAGTCCACCAACTCACCGTAGCCGATGGTCACCAACTCGGCGGAATCGCAGTAGAAGTAGGTGTAGAGCCCCTCGCGGTCGCGAATGTGACGGAGAAGGCGGCTCCAGACAATTGGATCGGTTCGTAGATCGGCCATGGTTGTTCCTGCCTGAGATCGCGAGATTATTTCCGGATTCGGCTCACGGCCGCAGGGTTGACCGTACAGCGCTTTCATGTAATGATGTCGGCAATCGACAATTGTTGGTAAGCGACACATGGCACGCAAAGATGATCTTCTCCCCGGCACGCTCGATCTGCTGGTTCTGCAGATTCTCTCGGCGCAGGAGTTGCATGGTTGGGCCATCGCCCAGCGCTTGAAGTTGCTGTCGCGCGAAGTGCTGCAGGTGAACCAAGGGTCGCTCTACCCGGCCCTGCACAAGATGGAAGCCGAAGGCTGGATCGAAGCCGAGTGGAAGCCGACGGAAGAAGGGCGCCAGGCCAAGTTCTACAGTCTGACCCGGAAGGGCCGGAAGATGCTGGCCGAACAACGCGCCCGCTGGGAGCGGTTGTCGTCCGCGGTGGGCTGGGTTCTCAAGATGGAGTAGCGGATATGCGGCTATGGCGGCGGAAGGCATCGGATGAACAGCTCAATGCGGAGTTGCAATATCACCTGCAGCAACTGATTCAGGAGAACCTGGCGGCGGGCATGACCCCGGAGGAGGCGCGGCGCCAGGCGTTGGTCGCGTTCGGGCATGTGGAATCCACCAAGGAGGCGCTGCGCGACTATCAACCCGTCGAGAGGTTGGAGTCCCTGGCGGCGGATGTCCGCTACGCCTTTCGAAAGCTGCGGGCGGCGCCCGCGTTCACCGGCGTCGCGATTCTCTCCCTGGCGCTCGGTGTCGGCGCCAACACCAGCATCTTCTCGCTCGTGAACGCCACGCTGCTACGCCTTCTTCCCGTGGAGAGGCCGCGGGAGTTGCATTGGTTTGCCACCAGCAACTTCGGCCGGATCCTGAACTACCCCTACTACGAGCACATCGCCGCCGACCCTCGATTCGACGGCGTATTGTGTACGTTCGCGACTTTCGTCAATGCTGGCAAAGCCGGGGCCATGCGACGCGTGGAGATGGAGTTAGTCTCCGGGAACTACTTCCAGGTTCTGGGCGTGCGGCCGTACAAAGGCAGGCTGCTGATGCCGGGCGACGAAGCGGTCGCCGTTCTCAGCCACAGCTACTGGCAAGGGCACTTAGGCGCCGATCCGGCGATCGTCGGCCGCGCCATCACAATCAACAACCGTCCGTTCACCGTAGTGGGCATCGCGCAGCCAGGCTTCCAAGGCATGGATCAGGGTTGGCAACGGGCGCTCTTCGTTCCCATGCGCATGAAGCCGCAGATCACGCCCGGTTGGAATGGACTGGACAAGCCGTTGATTGCTTGGCTGCAACTGGCGGGGCGCCTGAAGCCGGGAGTCGATAGCGAAGCATTGAGCCGTGAACTCACCGAGCGGCTGCACGTGTTCCAAAAGCCATTCCTCGATGCCGATTCGCGGCTGACACAATCGCAGCGCCAGATGCTTCGGACACGCAGCATACGCCTGGAACCGCTGGCGGATGGCGTGTTAGACGATCGGGTCCGGCTACACCTGAAGACATTGGTGTGGATTGTGGGCGCGCTTCTGCTGCTGGCTTGCGTGAACCTCGGCGGTCTGCTGCTGGCGCGCGGTGTGGAGCGGCAACGCGAAATCGCCACACGGCTGGCGATTGGCGGGTCGCAACTGCGCGTGGTGAGGCAGCTTTTCCTGGAAAGCCTCTTACTGGCGCTGGCCGGAGGCACAACCGGGTTTCTGGTAGCGGCTGTGATCGCTCCGTGGCTGGCCGCGCGCTTTCCCCTGGCTGGGTCCGGTTCGCAATTCGACGCCACGCCCGACGCCCGCGTGCTGGCCTACACGATGCTCATCGCTCTCGGCTGCTGTCTTCTGTTTGGGCTTGCCCCGGCGTGGCAATCGACAAGGCTCGACCTGATCTCCAGCATACGCGGCGCGTCGCAGGCACCCGGCGCGCGGCGGATCGGGCGCCTGTTGTTAGGAGCGCAAGTCGCCGTGGCCGTAGTGCTGCTCGCGGCGGCGGCGTTATTCTCCCTGAACCTGCGACAACTGCTGCGGCATGATCTGGGCTTCGAGCGCAAGAACCTGCTACTGGCGGAGTTGGAGCCGGTCCTCAATGGCTACGACGAGAGCCGGCGGCTGCAGTTGTACCAGGCGATCGAAGCGCGCCTGGCCGAGGAAGCGCGCAACCCGCAATCCGGCATCCGGCAAGCGGCGCTGGCGAACGTAGCGCCCGTCTCCGGCT
>CAYLPH010000077.1:0-36019 GCA_964385495.1 uncultured Candidatus Solibacter sp. | reverse complement strand
AGTATAAAACATTTCAGCCCATAATTGTTCTACTTGTTTTGTGACAGGCCCTTAGTGTCGGGCGGGAAGGCCCTCACACGACGGTGATCACAGATGCATCGTTGTATGCGGCTCCAGCCGCAGGCGGCCCGGCGACAGTGCTCCGACTGCCGTCTGGCGAACCGCTGGCCTGGAACGGCCGCGGCGTTCGGCTTCGCGGGGATCGTTTGTTCCTGGGCGAGGGAGACGCGCTGAACGAGTATTCTCTCTCGCGTTCCTGGAAGCTGGAGGGCCCCGTGCGCCGGTGGGCGAGGTTTCCAGGATCCATGCTGCAGTTTGCCGTTGCCGGGCAGTCCATAGTGGCGGCAACGCTTGCCGGCGTGACCGATCTGTGGAGCCTGCCGGTGCGGGCCAACGAGGGCAAGGTGACCGGGCCGCCCGAGCGGCTTACCAACGACGAGGCGGTCGAATGGTGGCCTTCGCTATCCGCTTTCGGCCGCCTCATGCTTTACACCTCGAACCGGCGCGGGAACCGCGAGATCTGGGTTCGTGATCTGGTGACGGGGAAGGAGTCGCAAGCCACTGCGACGCCGGACTTCGAGCGGCGCGCGACGATTTCGCCCGATGGCCGCAGAATGGCCTATGAAGTGTCGGGGGCGGTTTCCTCGCTCTACGTCCGCGACGTCGCCGGCGGCGAGCCCAAGCTCGTTTGCAAAGCCTGTGGCCTCCCCACGTGGACTCCCGATTCGGCGCGCGTCGTCTATTGGGATGGCGAGCCGATCCGCTTCCATACTTTCGATCTCGCTACCGGAGCCCGGAAGACGCTGGTATCTCATCCCACGCTGTCCATTCAGAATGCCCGGATCTCTCCGGACGGCCTATGGGTTTCGTTCCATCTTCCCGACCGCCAACAGGCTACACGCATGTATATTTCTCCCCTCCACGACCGTTCCGCCGGCCCGGTCGCGGAATGGATCGACGTCAGCGAGGGGCGTTCGATCCGCCACGCGTGGTGGAGCCCGGACGGCAATCTGCTCTACGTTCTGTCGAGCCGGTCCTATGACGGGATTTATGCCCAGCGACTGGATCCGGCTACGAAGCGGTCGAAGGGGGAGCCGTTCCTGGTGTTCTCGCCACCGCCGGGCTTCGAGTTTAGTGACGTTGGCGCGGCTGGATTCTCGCTGAGTCAGGACCGCCTGGTGCTGTCGATGCAACAATCGAAATCCAATCTCTGGTTGATCGAGCCGCCGGAGGCCAAGCGGTGACGGCAAGTTGGGTTATGGCTCGAGATGAGGGAGCATTCCATCGAGCATGGCGGTGCGGTACAACATCTGTGCAACGATGACGGCAGCCTGCTTCAAATCGTCTTCGATGAGGTGTTCGAAGGTGTCCATATTGGTGTGATGGGTGCGGGTGCCGTAGGCGAGCGGGTCCTGTTTGAAGGATGGCGTGGGGACGCCCAGTTGCTGGAAGGTAAGGCAATCGCCGCCGCAGTCTGAGCGGGGGGCAACCATGGTGGCGCCGAGATCCGCGAGCGGGCGAAACCATTCGCGGAACAGCGGAACCAGAGCCGGATTGCCGGTACTGACACCGCGGATACGGCCGCCTCCCGCATCGAGCGTGTAGACGGCGGAAATGCGGGCGGGATCGGCGACGGGTTGCGGCGGGCCGACGGAGGGGCGGAGGAAGTCCGGGAGGGGGGAATCGGCGAGGGGTACGTGGCCAAGATAGCGTTTGGCCCAGGCCCGTGAGCCGAGCGCGCCCTGCTCTTCGGCACCCCAGAGGGCAAGACGAATGGTGCGCCGGGGCCGCGCGCCGGCCGCCTGGAGGATACGCATGGCCTCCATGGCAATGATGACACCCGCGCCGTCGTCGGTGGCCCCGGTGCCGCTGGACCAACTGTCGAGATGAGCCGCCGCGAAGACGAGTTCGTGGCGCAGGGTGGGATCGGTTCCGGGGATATCGGCAAATACATTGGCGTCATCCACATCGCGGGGCGCGGTGACGGTATCAATCTGCAGTTCAAGGCGCACGGGCACACCGCGCGCGAGCAAGCGCTCGATGCGGCCGTAATGCTCGATGGCGGTGACGGCAAGGGGGACGGTCATGGCGCGGTCGCGCTGGTAGACAAACCAGCCGAAGGTGTTGTTGGTATCGACGGCGATGGTTCCCCCGCTGCGGCCGCCGCGGCTGTCGTTTCCACTGGGAACCAGCACGGCGACGGCGCCTTCGGCGGCAAAGAACTTGCCAGCGCGCTCGAGCAGGTCGAAGTGGGCTTCGAGGGAGGGCGGGGCTCCGGATCCAGTGGGTTTTTCCCAGTGCTGCGCCGCCCAGGCATCCAGATCCTGCTGGGTGAGCCGGGTGAAGAGCGGTTTGTCGATGGGGAGAACCTCCGGTGGGGAAGGGGCGAACCCATAGAGCACGATCTTGCCGCGCAGTTTGCCGCGGTAGGCGGCGAATTCCGAGGCGTTGCGAAAACCGCGCACCTTGACGACGGCGGCGGTAACGGCGCCTTTGGTGGAGGGTGACCAGGGCGCGGCACGGAGGAGGATAGGGGTGGTGTCGGGCTCCGTCATGCGGGCCCAGGTGTTTCGCTCCTGCCAGCCGAGGCCGAAGCGGCCCCAGGTTTCGGCGCGAACATTGGCGATTCCGGCGTCCCGCAGGGTCTGCTGCGCCCAAGCGAGGGCGCGCTGCATGTTGGGGGACCCGGCGAGGCGGGAGCCGATGCCATCGATCAGTTGCGCGGCGTAATCCCGGACGCGGGAGCGCGAGAACCCTTCGTCGCGGATGCGGGCCAGTGTCTGTTCGAGGTCTGGCGGCTGCGGCCAGGCTGGCGCACCGCACAACATTAGTACGACGACTACCCAGCCATCCTGCGCGCACATGTTTCTAAACTACAACAATGGGAACGTGTGACCCCGCGTGGCTGGACCGTGAGGGATCAGAACTTCTGTTTGGTGGTGTCGGCCCAGTAGCGCGAGTCTTTCGGGATGTCTTGCCAGAGCGGCACGCTGAGGCCGTAGGGGTGATCGTAGAGAATCTTGCCGTTGACCATGGTGAGGACGGCCTGGATCTTCTGCGTGCCCGTAATTTTGCCTCCGAAAGAGCCAAGGTAGGCGAAGTTGCCTTTCTGGATTTCGAGGACGGCGATGTCGGCGGGGGAGCCGGGTTTGAGGGTGCCAAGGGCGGGGCGTTGGATCATGCGGGCGGGGTTGAGAGTCGTGCGCCGAATGATGTCTTCGAAGGGCACGCCAAGGGCGAGGAACTTGGACATCACGTTGACCAGGTTGATGCCGGTGGTATGGGGCGTGTCGGAGAACAGGTCGGCGCTGATGGAGTCGGGGAGAAAGCCTTGCTGGATGGCGGGGATGACGCGGCGGAAGGAGAAGCTGCCGCCGGCGTGGGCGAGGTCGAACTTGACGCCGCGGGCGCGGGCTTTGTGGACGTCGGGGTTGAGCTTATTCCGGGCGTCGAGGAAGGGATAGCGGTCGGCGAGGCAGTGGGTAACGATGTCGCCGGGGCGCATCTTTTCCAGCAGGAACTCGCGGTAGCTGGTAGGGCCGTAGTTGCCTTGAGGCGGCATGGGGGTGAAGTCGGCGAGGACAGGGAGTTGGGTGGCGCGGCCGGCGGCGAGCACGGCGTCGACAGAGGCCCAGGGGAGGCGGGTTTCGCTAAAGGCGCCGGCGTAGTGGCCGGTTTTGAAGCCGATGATGTGTTGGGGGTAGCGCTTCGCCATTTCGACGGCGCGGTCGATTTGGAATTGGGCGGGGTCCTGCTCGGCACCGCTGGCCTGGGCTCCGGCGGCGGCGATGTTGAGGAAGGAGAGGATGCGCAGCTTGGACTTGTCGATGATCTTTTTGAAGTCCTCGAAGCTGGCGGCTCCGGCGGTGCCGCCGTCGCAGCAGGTAGTGACGCCGGAGGGCAGGCAGTGATGGTCGGCGATGACGGAGGGGGTGAGGTCGAGGCGGGTGTAGTAGCAGCAGATGTGAAGATCGATGAGGCCTGGGGTGACGTAGTAGCCGGAGACGTTGATGGTTTGGCGGGCGGCCGAGAGCGGGATGTTGCGGTCTAGTTGGGCGATTTGGCCATTGAGGAGGGCGACGTCCATGGGGGCATTGGTTTGGGTGGCGGGGTCGATGACGTGGCCGCCTTTGAGAAGGGTCTCGTAGCGGGGGGAATCCTGGGCGAGGGCTGGGGCTAAGGCTGGGGAGGAGAGGAAGTCGCGGCGTTTCATGACAGGTACTATCCTAATGCGGGGAAAGTTGCTATGTCAGGATGTGCTTGAGGTCGGTGAGGAACCGGCCGAGGGATGGCTCTTTGTAGGCCTTGGTGAGGTTCAGGGCGGCGACGATGTCTTCGGCAAACTCGCGGCCGCCGAGCGGCGCATCGCGTCCGCTTAGCCTAATTTCGTTGCGCAGCAGGCGTTTGTACGTGTCCCTGGCGCACTTTAAGGCTGGCAGCGTGCATCCGCGGCCGAAGACAGTGCGGAAGGCATCGGGGTCCACCATCATCCAACGCTCGATGTGCGGGTCGGGAACGGCGCAGTAGATTCGGCCGCGTGCGGAGGCGACTGTGTTTCGCGGGAAAGGTCTCGCAGATAATGCCTAAGCTTTCCTTTCATGGCCGGGATACCGCCGGTGGCACTTCGGATCCGAAGGTCGATCTTGCGGTGGTTCCCGGCAGCAAGCCGGCGCACAAGGCTGCCCACAAAAACTTCATGGAAGCGGTCTTCACAGAACAGCTCCACTCTATCCATCGAAGTCACCGCGGAGGAGGCGTTCGGAGATGGGCAGTTCGCTGGCATCTTCGAGACCTGAAGCTATTTCATCCGCCTTTCCGAGTGGTCCCCAGGTGGAGAAGGGATCAATGGAGGTGGCGCCGTGAATCTTGCGGCAGACAAACAGGCTTTGGGTGGGGATATGGTTTGGAAGGATGGGCGAGTGGGTGGTTACGATGACCTGGGTGTCGTCCGAACCGGCGCGGTTCACCAGGATGTCGGCGATGTCGCGAATACGGCGCGGGTGGACCCCGTTTTCGGGTTCTTCGAAGGCGATAAGGGAAGGCGGTTCCTTGACTCCGCCCAGGGCGAGCAGGCCGAGGGCGCGCAGAGTTCCCTCGCTAACGACGCGAGCGGGAATGGCCGTGCCGCCCTCGACAACACTGAGTTCGACTTCTCCGAATTTGTTGACCCCGGTGAGAATGCCGGTAATGGCGGGAATCAGTTCATGCATGGCTTTGGAGACAGCCTGGAACTGTTTCGGATCCTGTGTGCGCAAGGTATGGAGGAAGGCGGCGAGATCCTCACCCATCAGACCGATATGGCGAACCTCCTTGACGGGGGTCGCGGCGCGCATTCGTTCCCGGGGCTCAAAGTAGTAGAAGAACCAATTGCTCAGTTCGATCTTGAAGGCGGTCAGATGCGGGTAGTGGGGTGGGTAGTGGGGGCGGGACAGCAGGGTGTGGTCGAGATAGAGATCGAAGTAGGAGGGGTGGGACTGGCCTTCCATGCGGAGCCGGAGTCTGCCTTCGGCACTCTCGAGGAACGGTTGCGGACGGCTCTTCGGCTGGCCCTTGCGATCAAGGGGTCCGAAGTATTCATCATTGACATGCAGCACCCCTGTAGAGGGCGTAATGCCGATCTCCACCCGGTAGCGTAGCAGGCGATGGTGGATATGGTTTTCCGGTTCTGATCCGTTCCCGTTCGTCTGGCCACGACGGGTCTCGGCGATTTGGCGATTGACGGTGGCGACGACAAAGGGTGATAGTTCGACGTCGACCTCAATGGACAGCGCGGCGGAATCCTGGCGGAGGAGCCCTTCGATGCCACCGGCACCGAAGGCGAACGATTCGATGGGGCGCCCGCGATAGGGAGCCTCGAAAGCCTCCTTAAGGCCGCGGCTGTTTGCGAGCCGCGACAGCAGTTGGAGGGCATCGAAGAAGTTGCTCTTACCGGCGGCATTGGGGCCGAATAGAACCGAGAGCCTCTCCAGCCGTAGATCGAGATTGCTCAGCGACTTATAGTTTCCGATGCGGATGTGCTGGATCACGCTAAGCTCTCTCTCCTGAGTGTTCGGTTTCCATCGTAGCAGGCGGACACCGCCGTGCTGTTAAATGTGCGAGAGCGGGCGAACCTTCGACGTTGGGGGCCGTAGTACCTCCTACGATGCCAGGATTCCACTTGCTCGCCGATGTTCTGCGGGATGTCCGTTACGCCTTCACAAAATCGCGCCGCGAGGCAGGATTCACTACCTTCGCGCTGCTGATCGTGGGGCTGGGGATCGGGGCCAGTGCGACGGTGTACAGCATCGTCAACGCAGTCCTGTTGCGGCCGCTGCCCTTTGCCGAGCCGGAGCGGCTGGCGTGGGTGGCAAACAATGGGGGCGAAGGGCTGTCGGCGGCGACGGTGCAGGTCGGCCACTTCCTCGATTTGAAGGAACGGGCGCGCTCCTTTGACGATCTGGCGGCGTACTTCGCCTTCTATGGAGTGGGGGACAGCAAGCTGACGGGATCGGGCGAGCCGGAGCGGCTGAGCGGGGTGCCGGTGTCGCAGAATTTCTTTCCGTTGCTCGGGGTGCAGCCTTACTTGGGGCGGTTCTTTGCCGCCGAGGAATGCAAGTGGAACGGGCCGCGGGTGGTGCTGTTGAGCCATACATTCTGGCAGCGGCGGTTTGCCGCGGATCGCGGCATTTTGGGCCGGAAGCTGATTTTGGACGATCAGCCAGTGGAGGTGGTGGGCGTGCTGCCGGCGAGCTTCGATTTCGGGACGGTGTTTGCCCCGGGGACGCGGATCGACCTCTTCTTTCCGTTCCCGTTAACGCCGGAGACGAACCGATGGGGGAATACGTTGTCGATTGTGGGGCGGTTGAAGCCGGGGCTGTCGGCGGCGACGGCGGAGGCGGAAGTACGCGACATCGCGCAGCGGCTGGAGCAGGAGCACCCGGAGCGGAACAGGCTGCGGCCTCGGGTAACGCCGCTCGATCAGCAGGTGAGCGGGCGGCTGCGTCCGGCGCTGCAGGTGCTGGCGTTCGCGGTGGGGATGGTGATGCTGATTGTGTGCGCGAACCTTTCGAATCTGCAGTTGGCGCGAACGGCGGCGCGTCGGAAGGAGATGGCGATCCGGACGGCTCTAGGCGCGGGGCGGGGGCGGCTGATCCGCCAGACGCTGACCGAGAGTGTGCTGCTGTCGGTGAGCGGAGCGCTGCTGGGCCTGCTGCTGGCTTATGGCGGGGTGCGGCTATTGGCGAATCTCGAGGCGATCAGCATCCCGCTGTTGGACACGGCGCGGCTGGATGCGGGTGCGCTGTCGTTCACGATGCTGCTGGCGGTGGCGACGGGGGTGCTATTCGGAGTGATTCCGGCGGTGCAGGGGGCGCGCGGGATGCATGCGAGTCTGAAGGACAGCAACCGCGGGTCAAGCACGGGCAAGGGGCACGCCTGGATCCGGTCGGCGTTGGTGGTGTCGGAGATTACGGTGGCGTTTGTGCTGTTAGTAGGCGCGGGGTTGCTGGTGCGCAGCTTTTTGAACCTGCTTGATGTGAACATGGGCTTCCATCCGGAACATGCCGGGGCGATGCGCATTGATCCGAGCGGGCAGTTGGACGCCAAGCAGCGGAACGCGTACTTCGATGAGGCGCTACGGCGGGTGCGGGAGATACCCGGCGTGCAATCGGCCGGGCTCACGGATGTGCTGCCGTATGGGCGGAACCGGACGTGGGGCTTCCGCTTGAATGAGGCTGATTCGTCTAAGGAGTTCCGGCTGTTCTTTGTGCGGATTGTGAGCGAGGGGTATCTGCGGGCGATGGGGATTCCCCTGGTGCGGGGGCGGGATTTCGCGGCGACAGACCGCGACGGAACCGAGCCGGTACTGTTGATCAACGAGACGCTGGCCAAGGAGATCCCGGGCGATGCGTTGGGGCAGATGCTGGGGATCGCGGGTAAGCGGCGGGTGGTGGGGATCGTGGGCGATGTGCGGCATCTGGCGCTGGAGAAGGGGTCGGGGGCGGAGGTGTATATCTCGATGCGGCAGATTCGCGATTATGCCAGTGTGGATCTGGTGGTGCGGTCGACGCTGCCGCCGGGGCAGATGGCGCCCGCGGTACGGCAAGCACTGCGGGCGTTGGATCCGAACCTGCCGGGGAACGATTTCCGGACACTGCGGCAGCTAGTGGATAAGTCGGTGTCGCCGCGGCGGGTGGTGATCTGGCTGTTGGGCGGATTCGCGGGGTTTGCGTTATTGTTGGCGTCGCTGGGGATCTATGCGGTGATCTCGTATGCGGTGAACCAGCGGCGGCAGGAGATTGGGATCCGGATGGCGCTGGGGGCGTCGGCGGAGGAGGTGCGGCGCGGGGTGTTGTGGCAGACGCTGCGGCTGGCGGGGTTAGGGATAGGCCTGGGAGTGGCGGTGTCGTGGGCCGGAGGGCGGGCACTGAGCGGCTTGCTGTACGGGGTGACGGCGGCGGATCCAGTGACGTTTGGGGCGATGATGGTGACGCTGGCGGGGGTGGCCGCGGCGGCGGGGTATGTGCCGGCGCGGCGGGCTGCGGGCGTGGATCCGATCGTGGCGCTGCGGGCGGAGTAGCGTTTCCGAAGTTGGGGCCCCGCTATCATAGAAGCTCCATGTCCTACCAGCACATCCAACTGACCGATCCGCTGCTTGCCTACGTGCGCGCCGTCTCCGATCCGGAACCGGGCTATCTGGCCGAACTGCGCGCTGAGACTGCAACGTTGCCTCTCGCCCGCATGCAGATCACGATTGAACAGGGTGCGCTCATGGCCATGTTGACGCGTCTGCTGGGAGTGCGCCGGGCTATCGAAGTGGGCGTGTTCACGGGGTACTCGTCGCTCAGCGTTGCCCGCGCCTTGCCTCCCGATGGCGAACTGATCGCCTGCGACGTTAGCGAGGAGTTCACTGCCATTGCCCGGAAGTACTGGGCGAAGGCTGGGCTCGATGGCCGCATCAAGCTGCATCTGCGCCCGGCGACGGAAACCCTAGATCGACTCCTTGCGCAGGGGCAGGCCGGCCAGTTCGACCTTGCCTTTATTGACGCTGACAAGGAGAACTACGATGCTTACTACGAGCGATGTCTGCAACTGGTGCGGTCGGGCGGGCTGATCCTGATCGACAATGTGCTGTGGCATGGCGACGTCATCGATCCCAACAAGCAGGACATCGATACCCTCGCCATCCGTGCCATCAACGAAAAGATCCGCAATGACTCCCGCGTCACCTGCTGCCTGCTGCCCCTGGGCGACGGCCTTACGCTGGCGCGGCGGAACTAAGCAGAAGCCGCCATCTGCGGTAGGCGACCTCCCACTGGCGGCCGGTCTCCGGCGGGTACACCGTCACCGGGAAGGAATCGGCCACCACCTGCCGCAGTTCGGCCATGCCGCGCAACTCGCCTGCGCCCAGGGCCTGCACCAGCACGTTCCCGATGGCCGTCGCTTCCACCGGACCTGCCAGTACGGAGCGGCCGGTTGCGTCGGCGGCGAACTTATTCAACAGCCGGTTCTTCGCTCCGCCGCCCACGATATGGATATGGGTGATCGGCTTGCCGGTCAATTGCTCCAGCGTTTCCAATACCTGGCGGTAGCGGAACGCCAGCGCCTCCAACGTTGCCCGGCAATACTCGCCGTCCGTCGCGGGCGGCTCCTGGCCGTGGCTTACGCACCACTCCGCGATTCGCTTCGGCATGTTTCCCGGCGCGAGGAAAGCATCCGGATCGAGTAGCGCGCTGAAGGGACGGGCCTCGGCCGCCATCTCCGCCATCTGCTCGTACGAATACTCGCGGCCTTGTTCGGCCCACGCGCGGCGGCACTCCTGCCAGAGCCATAGCCCGGCGATGTTCTTCAGCAACCGCACGGTGCCGCCGACGCCGATCTCATTGGTGAAGTTCGCCTCGAGGGCGGCGTCGTTAATGACTGGCTTGGCGGTCTCCACGCCCATCAACGACCATGTGCCAGAACTGATGTAGCACCAGCCTTCGCCCTTCGCCGGCACTGCTGCGACGGCGGCCGCGGTGTCGTGTCCCGCAGTGGCATACACGGGCACTCCGGTGTCGCGCTCAGGTCCCAGCAGCGTCCCCGGCTCGATGAGTTTGGGCAAGAGCGACGCCCGTAGCCGCAATCGCTCCAACACGCCAAAGGCCCACGTCCGCGCCACCGGATTGTAGAACTGCGATGTCGACGCGATAGTCACCTCGGCGCGCTTCTCGCCGGTGAGCCAGTAGTTGAACAGATCCGGCATAAACAGGAGGCAGTCCGCCGTTTCGAGCGCGGGCGAATGCTGCTGCACCATGGCATGCCACTGGAAGAGCGAATTCAACTGCATGAACTGAATGCCGGTAGCGGCGAAGATGTCGCTCCGGGGCACGACAGCGAAGGTGCGCTCCATCTGCCCATCGGTTCGCGCATCCCGGTAATGGCGAGGGTTATCCACCAGCGCGCCGTCGCGGCCGAGGAACGCAAAGTCGACCCCCCAGGTATCGACGCCCGCGCCATCCAGTTTTCCCACCGTCTTGATGGCGGTTTGCAGCCCGCGCTGGATCTCCCAGAACAGCCGCAGCGTGTCCCAATAAAGCCCGGTTGGCAAGCGTACCGGGTCGTTTGAGAACCGGTGGATCTCCTGCAAGGTCAGCCGCGCGCCGTCCAGCGTGCCAAGAATCGCGCGTCCGCTTTCGGCGCCTAAGTCAAACCCCAGATAGCGGCCCATGTCAGACCTCGATCACTACCTTGCCGACATTGTCCTCATAGTTGGCCAGCAGTTCGAACCCCTTGGCGGTGTCCATCAACGGGAAGGTGTGCGTGAGGAACGAATCGCGGACGCGCCCGGCGGCCAGCAGTTGCGCCGCAGCAGCGCCCTTGTGATTCGAGCGTTTGAGCGTCTTGATGGTCAGTTCCTTGGCCATCGCGGTGTGGAGGTCGACCATCGTCTCCCGCACGGACGGAATGCCGATGATGAGGTACGTGCCGGAAGGGCGGGCCAGCGCGATACCCATGTTGATGGTCTCGATAGCGCCCGCCGCGTCGAGCACCAAGTCCACACCCACGCCTCGGGTTTCGTCCATGATGGCTTCGGCGAGTTGCGGAACGGGCAGCGCCAGATCGGCGCCCATCTCTAGCGCCATCGCGCGGCGATGCGGCAGCTTGTCGGCAACGTACACCCGTGCCGCTCCGGATTGCTTCGCCATGGACGCGCAGAGCATCCCGATGGGGCCGGCCCCCAGCACCGCCACGGTCTCGCCCATGCGAACCTGTACCAGTTCCAGCACGTGCACAATCACCGCGAGTGGCTCAATGAGAGTCCCCTGGAGCCACGTGAGGCTATCGGGGATCAGGTCGGCGTTATGCTCGGGCACGACGGCGTACTCCCGGAACAACCCAGGCGCTTGGGGACTGCCTAGAAACACGCAGGCCGAGCAGTTATTGTGCTGCCCCTTCAAACACCACTGGCAGTGGCCGCAGGTGATGGACGGCTCAATCGACACCCTGTCCCCAACCTTGCGGTGATGAACACCGGGGCCAATCGCGATGATCTCGCCCACCGGCTCATGCCCCAGCACCTGCGGATACTTCGCCACGCTGTGGCCGATGCCGCCCTCCAGATACCAATGCATGTCGGATCCACAGATGCCGACGGCCTTCAACCGGACCAGCACCTCGCCGGGGCCGGGATCCGGCGGGTCGGGAAGCGTGTAGGGTTCCAACACACGCGGGGCAACCAGAGCAACGGAGCGCATAAGGAATCAGTTTACCGTTTGAAAGGGCGGCGTTGCGCTACTTGCGCAAATAAGAAGGGCACCCAGCGGGTTGTCCCCGGGGCGCCCTTGGAAAGGAGTGCTACTTTCGGATAAACTACTTGGCTTCTTCCTGGATAATGCCGCCAACCGCCGGCGTGCGGGCAGCCTTGATCTTCTTCGTCTCAAGAGCCTTCTGCACCCAGTTGTCCGCCACCTCGATGTCCTTCTTGTAATCCTCCGGCGACTCCGCCAGATCGGCCCGCTCGCGGATGAGCAGGTTCATGTAGGCCATCGCATCGTCGTACTCTTTGTCGATCTCCAACGCCTTTTCGAGGTTCTTCAGACCGTCGGCGATCGTGGCGTTGTACTTCTCCTGAAGCTCCGCCTTCACCTTCTTGTCCTTCAGCGGACCCGGATCTTCGGCCTTCATGCCCAGCTTGGCGCGGGCCGTCATCAGCGCCGGATACCACTTCGCCCAGGCGATAACACCCAAGCTATAGAAGGCTTCCTTGTTGGTGGGATCGACTTCGGCAAGCTTCGCGTACCACGTGCGGGCTTCGTCGAGTTTCTCCAGCTTCTTCTCGAGTTCCGGAATGCCCTGCGCCTGACTGTACGCCAGCGAAGCCAGCGACGCCACCGCGATCTTATCCCCGGGACTCTGCTCGAGCACCTTCAGGAAGTTGTCCTTCGCCATCTGGTACATCTTCCGGTTGTCGTCGCTTTCGGCGCCCGGAATGTACTGGCTCATGTAAGCCGTGGCGAGATAAAGACGAGCGGTCGGAAACGTCGGGTCAAGCTCGACCGACTTCTGGAAATAGTCGGCGGCTTCGGCGTACTTCGCGCTCTTGTAGGCCTGCACACCCTTGTTCAGGTTGTCCCGCGCCTGGAGCTTTTCGCACCCATAGCTGGCAACAGCCAGAGCGATCACAAGGCCCGCGGAGAGATACGTATTGAGCCTGCTCTTCATGGATCCGTCTCCTTATTGCCCTGCTTCAATCTTCGGCGTCATGAGCCCAACCTTGTCGATCCCGGCGCCCTTGGCGATGTCAATCGCTTTTGCTACGTCGCGGAACTCCAGATCGGGATCGCCCTTGACGAAGACCACCCGCTCGGCGCGCGTCTTGAATACTTCTTCGAGACGGGTGCCCAGCCGGTCCTCGGCGATCGGCTCGGTGTTCAGCATCATCGTCCGATCCTTATTAATGATGATAACGACCGTGCGATCCTGGCCTGGAGGCGGGGGCGGCGCGTTCGGCGGCGGGGGCTGCGGAACGAGCGCTTCCAAACCCTTGGGCGTGAGCGGCGTGATGACCATGAAGATGATCAGCAGCACCAGCAACACGTCGATCAGCGGCGTCATGTTGATGTCGGAGCGGGCGCCACCCCCTCCGCCCATTGCCATACCCATAGTAGAATCTCCCTTCTCTCGCTCGCCCTTACTTCTTCTCTTCGGTCGCCGCGGCCTGACCCTGCTGCTGGATCTGCTCGGTCAGCAACCCGATGTTGTCGACGCCGGCGGTACGGATGTTGTCGACCACTTCCACGACGCGTTCGAACCGGGCGCGGGAATCGCTCTTGATGTATACCGTCTTGTCGAGGCGGTTCGTGAGCATATCCTTCACCTTGCTGGCGATGGCGTCGGTGGTCATCTGCGTCGTGTTCATGTAGACGCGGCCGTCGCGGCTGACCGCGATCAACACGGCGTCTTCCTTATCCGCGTTGGCCATGGCGATGGGATTCTTCGTCTTCACCAAGTCCACGCTCACGCCCTTACTCAACATCGGCGTGATGACCATGAAGATGATGAGCATGACGAGCATAACGTCCACCATCGGCGTCACGTTGATATCCGCCACGGGAGGCGGCGCATGGTATTTGCCCATTTCAATCTCCTATCGAGCCTGAACATTGGGAGAGAAGCGCCGCAGGGACGCTTCCCTCCCCTGTTCTATTTGCCTTTCAACTCGCGAAGGGCCGCCGGCTTACTTGCTGGCGGTCTTCTGCGACCGCTTCAGGAAGTAGTCGATCAACTCGGAGCTGGAGTTGCCCATTTCCACGTCGAACGATTCCACGCGGTTGGTGAAGTAGTTGAACATGACGACGGCCGGGATAGCCACGAACAGACCGAATGCGGTCGTTACCAGGGCTTCCGAAATACCGCCGGCGACGGCGCCAAGACCAGTCGACTTTTCGGTCGAGATGCCCTTGAACGCGTTGATGATGCCGACCACGGTGCCGAACAGTCCAACGAACGGGCCGGTGGAACCGATGGTGGCCAGCGAGCTGACGCCGCGCTTCAGTTCGGCGTGAACGATAGCTTCGGCGCGTTCGAGAGCGCGGCGGGACGCTTCGATCTCTTCACCCGGTATCTCATTACTAAGCTGGTGTGCCCTGAACTCCTGCAGCCCGGCTACCACTACCTTCGCCAAATGGCTCTTCTTGTAACGGTCGGCGATTTTGATGGCTTCGTCGAGCTTGCCTTCGCGAAGCGCGCCGGCGACGGCGGGGGCAAACTGGCGGGACTGGTTGCGGGCGGCGTTGAATGCCAATAACCGGTCAATCATTACACCGATGGACCACGCCGACATGATAAACAGAATGATCACGACGGCCTTGGCCAGTGCGCCCATCTGGTTCCACATGGAGCGCAAGTCGAAACTTACGGCACCGCCTTCCTGCAATAGCAGCAAGGCCCATACCTGCATCTGAAGGAACATGTTGAATTCTCTCCTGCGAGTTGAGTTTCTAATCGGGGGCAATTCCCGATATGGATTGCTGATGAAATGAAAACCACAAGGTACCGGGTAGGGCCGCGAGGTAGCGGCCCCACCTCAGGCGCCTAACTGCTCAAAGTGAAGTTCACGTCGATCTGGGTAACGACCTCGACCGGTTCGCCGTTCAGCAGCGTGGGCTGGTACACCCACTGCTTTACCGCTTCGGTCGCGGAGGGGACCAGCAGCGGGTGGCCGCTGATCAACTGAAGATTCTGAATCGTACCGTCCTTGCCGATAATGGCCTGGAACCGCACCTGGCCCTGGATGCGCGCCTGCTTGGCAAGCGGCGGATACACGGGCTTGGGTTGACGGACGAGTTTCGCCGACTGCACGTTTCCACCAACGCGGATGCGCTGCGGGGTGGCCGGCTTTTCTTCCTTCTTCACGGGAGGAGGAGGAGGCGGCGGCGCGGCGGAGGGTACCGAACCGATGATGCCGCCAATCACGCCACCCGGCGTGCCGCCCGGAACGCCGCCCGGGACGCCACCGACGACGCCAACGTTACCCGCCATCGAAGGCGGCATCTCTTCTTCCTTGATGTTGGCGATTTCTTTGGGAATCTGCTTCGGCGCCATCAAGCGTCCCGCGTCGAACTGGCGGGGGACAACCTTGACGATCTTCGGAGGAGGTGTGGCCGCGGGCGGAGGCGGGGGCGGCGGCGGTGGAGGCGGGGCCACCAGGAAGCTGGTAAGCTGCGCCTTGGGAAGAGTCTCATTGTAGATCAACGGGATGATGATCAGGATGGCCAGCAGAATGATCTGCGTGGCGAACGATAAGACGACGGTCCAGGGTTTACTTGTTTTGCCCTTGCCGTCGACGAGGCTCTGCTCAAACATGATCTGTTTCCTCTCCTAGACTCCACACCCAACCAGCGTGGAGGAGTCCCGACTATTTGGCCGCCTTCACCTGCTCCCGGCGTGCGGCCTTACTCTCGACAACCCGCTCGTTCGAGCTCTTTGCTCCCCCACCGCGCTTTTCCATCCAGTCCTTCCAGAAGATCAGAATGGGGCTCGCAATGAAGATCGACGAAAAGGTTCCTACGATAATACCAACGACCAGCGCGAACGCGAATCCATTCAATACTTGACCGCCAAAGATCCACAAGGCCAGCGCCGACAACAGTGTCAGACTCGACGTTAGCGTCGTCCGGCTCAGCGTCTCGTTGATGCTGGCGTTCACGATGGTCTCGAAACTCTCGCGCCGCTTGGTCTTCAAGCTCTCGCGGATACGGTCGAATACGACGATGGTATCGTTCATCGAATACCCGACTAAGGTAAGCAGCGCGGCGATTACGGTCAGCGAGATCTCCTTGTTGAAGATCGAAAACAGGCCGATGGTGATGATGGTGTCGTGGAACACGGCGATCACAGCGGCAATACCGTAGATCCACTCAAAGCGGAACGCGATGTAGATCAACATCCCGACCAGCGCGTACAAGGTGGCCAGGATCGCCTGATTCCTCAGCTCCGCGCCAATCTTCGGCCCAACGAACTCCACCAGCCGGATGTTGAAAGGGGCCAGCGCCACTTCCTGCTTGATCACGTTCAGCACCTGCGGGGTAACGCCAGGCACCGCGCTCAACTGGTCCAGACTCCTGATAATCCCGAAGTTGGGATTGCCGTCGCGGAAGGCGAGGACGGCCTTCGCCAAGTCGCCAAGCTGCTGGTCGTTGAGTCCCGCGCCAGCCCGGCTCAGGGGATCGCGCAGCCGGTCGGCCAGCGCCACCGCCCCTGTATTGTGCAGGTCCAGTTTGCCCTGCGTGCCGCCGAAGTTCGCCGCCAGCGTGTCGATCATCGTACGCCGCGACGCTTCCAGGTTCTTCTCGTCCTTGAGTTCCGTTCCAATGATCAGCTCGCTGCTGCCCGGCACTTCCACCACCGAGATTTCGCCGCTGATCTTCTGCGACAAGGCACCGCGGATCTTATCCACGGGAGGGGCGTCGGCGAACTTCACGTACATGTTCACGCCGCCACGGAAGTCGATGCCGTAGTGCGGCCCGCCTTTAACGATTAGACTTCCCAAGCCGGCCGCCGTCAGCACGAGCGAGGCGGCAATGAACGGCCATTTCTTGCCCAGGAAGTCGAAGTTGGTGTTTTTGAATAACTCCATGAAAGTCTACGAATTCCGGTGCCTTGGTTGCTTAGACACCAGGATGTTAAAAGATGTTCCCGATTGGCGACCAAACAAAACTACCATAATCGCCTCAAATACTCAAACTCACAGCCTTCTTCCCGGAGGTCTCCCAATCGAAGATAAACCGGGAGATGAAGACTGAGGTAAATAGGTTTGCAATCAATCCGATAACCAGGGTCACGGCGAAGCCGCGGACGGGTCCGGTACCGAAGATGAAGAGGAACGCGCAGCTCACTACCGTCGTCACATGGGTGTCGATGATCGTCAGGAACGCCTTGCTGAATCCAGCGTCAATCGCCGCGACCGCGCTCTTGCCGGCCCGGAGCTCTTCGCGGATACGCTCGAAGATCAGCACGTTACTATCCACCGCCATACCGATCAGCAAGATGATGCCGGCGATGCCCGGAAGTGTCAGTACAGCATTAAAGTAGGCCAGCACGGCAATCAAAATAAGAGCGTTTAGTACTAGTGCGATGGTCGCGTTGATACCGGATCGCTTGTAGTACGCCAACATGACGAACACCACCGCGATCAGCCCCACCACGCCCGAGACAAGGCCCTGCCGGATGGAATCCGCGCCCAGCGAGGGACCGACTGTCCGCTCTTCCAGATACGTTACGCTGGCCGGCAGCGACCCGGCCCGCAGCACCAGCGCCAGATCCGACGCGTCCTGCTGGCTGCTCGCCCCCGTGATGCGCCCCTGGTCCTCAATCTTGCTCTGGATGGTCGGCGCGCTGCGGATGTTATTGTCCAGCGCGATCGCCAACTGCTTGCCAATGTGCGACTCGGTGAACCGTCCGAAGCGCCGCGCGGCGTCCTGGTTCAACGTGAAGGAGGTTTCCCACTTGCCAAATTCGCCCTGCTGGGGACGGGCATTGCGCAGGTCGCGCCCAGTCACCACCGGCGTGCGCGACACGATGTACCAGCCTTCGGACTGGTCCGCCCGCGCGCCGGCGCGCATCAGCTTCGAATTAAGCGGCAGCGCGCCGCCATTCTGCAGGCGTGCCTGTTCGGCATTGGCGTACGGGCCGCCTTTAACTTCGTAAAGCTCCAGGATGGCCGCAGTGCCTAGAATCTGCTTGATGCGGGCGGGGTCGTCCACACCCGGCAACTGCACCAACAACTCCGATTCGGCGTCCGAACGGCCGCGCTGCTGCACCGTCGATTCCGCCAGGCCCAAGCCGTTGATACGGCCTTCGATCGTCGCCATGCTCCGCGTCAGCGTGTCGCGCCGCAGATCGAGCGCCTTGGTCGGCTTCATGTTCAGCCGGTAGTCGGTGGAGTTGATGGCCGCTACGGTCCAGGAATCGTACTTGTCGTTGATCAGCGACCGCACCTGACTCGTCTTGTCCACCGGCACGCCCTTGATCTGAATCTCGATCTTTTCGGCGTCGGCAAGCGACTGCGGATCGTTACGCTCAATCGAGCTATAGTTTACGCTCTGCTTGCCCAGGTCTTCCTTCAGCCGCTCGATTTCCGCATCGGCCTCGGCCTTGAACGCATCCTGCACCTGTACCTGTAGTACCAGATGGCTGCCGCCACGCAGGTCCAGGCCGAGCTTGATGTTATTTTTCCAGTTGGCGACAAGCTGATCCTTCGAAGTCGGCAGGCCGATAATGCCGTATAGGGATACCAGCACGGTCGCGACGATGACGATCAGTTTCCAACGCAAAGATCTATCCATACAGAAATCCTTATTTTGTCTCCTCGGTCACCAGGCCGGAGATGGCGGTGCGAGCGAAGGTCAGCTTGACGTTATCGGGCTTGACCCGCAGCGTAACGGTGTCGTCCGTCAACGTGACGATCGTGCCGATAATACCACCGTTGGTCACAACCACGTTGCCGTTCTGCAATCCGGCCAGCATGGCCTGCTGCTCTTTCCGCTGGCGCTGCATCGGCCGGATCATCATGAAGTACATGATGCCGATGATGACCAGGAATGGAAGGAACTGCACCAACGGGTTGGCCGGACCTTGTAGTGGCGTCGCTTGCAGCAGCAATGCAGGTATCAAACAATCCTCTTCGTTACGGCTCGCGTGAGGTGGTACTCAGGAGGGAACAACTCGCCCTGGAAGACTGCTAACGGCAACCGCTAAGCCCCTTTCGACAAAGCCCCGGACCGCCAGCGTCCAAGGAAATCCGGAAATGTCCCAAGCAAGATACTTTCTCTGATTTGCCCCATGATGTCAAGGTACCAACGCAAGTTGTGGATGCTGGACAAGGTACAGTACAACATCTCGCCCGCGAGGAACAAATGGCGAAGGTAAGCGCGCGAAAAATTGCGGCAGCTATAGCAGCCGCACTCGGCATCCACCGGCCCGGCATCGTCCCGGTATTGCGCCTGTTTGATAATCAGCTTACCCTGGCGCGTGAACAGGCACCCGTTGCGTGCGTTGCGGGTCGGCATCACGCAATCCATCATGTCCACGCCTAGCGCAACATATTCTATGAGTTCCTCCGGCATTCCTACGCCCATCACATAGCGCGGCTTGTGGACCGGCAGGATCTCGGCCGACACCGCGGCCATCTCCAGGCTCAGCGGGCGCGGCTCGCCTACACTCAAGCCTCCGATGGCATACCCGTCGGCATCCAGTTCCAGGAGCCGCCGCGCACACTCGCGCCGCAGATTCGGGTACATGCTGCCCTGCACGATAGGAAACACCGCGCCCAAACCGGGATCCTCCGCCAGCCGCCCCCGGTAGTGCGACATGGCCTGTCCCGCCCAGCGGATCGTACGCTCCATGGACGCCCGTGCCAACGTTTCACTTACCGGATACTCCAGGCACTCATCCAGAACCATGCAGACGTCGCTGCCCAAAGCCAGTTGCACGTCGATGGTCGATTCCGGCGTGAAAAAGTGCGGGTCCCCGTTGAGGTGCGAACGGAACAGCACCCCCTCTTCAGTCACCTTACGCAGTTTGGAAAGCGAGAAGACCTGGAAGCCGCCCGAGTCCGTGAGGATCGCCCCAGGCCACTTCATGAAGGAATGCAGGCCGCCGAACTCGCGGATCAACTCATGCCCCGGACGCAGATACAGATGATAGGTGTTGCCTAGGATGATCCGGGCGCCCACCTCATCCCAGATATCCCGAGGCTGTACGCCTTTCACCGTGGCCTGCGTCCCCACCGGCATGAAGACGGGCGTCTTCACGGGACCGTGCGCCGTATGGAGTATACCGGCGCGCGCGCCCGTGGCCGGACAGGTGGCTTGTAGTTCGAATACGACTTGCGACATGAGCGAATGAGGAGCCGGGGGAAGCCTTGTTTCCTATAGTAACCCGGCCCCTCAAACGCGCTTGCGGCTTACGCCGGATACGCCGGGTAGTCCGTATACCCCTTCTCTCCCGGCGTGTAGAACGTACTACCGTCCGCCTCCGCCAGCGGCCATTCGTTCTTGAACCGCGCCGGCAGATCCGGATTTGCGATGAACAGCCGCGCATACGAAACCAGGTCCGCCGTACCAGCCTCGATCAGCTTCTGCCCGCCGGCAAAGTCCAGGCCTCCGTTTGCAATGATCGTGCCTGGAAACACCGCCCGCAGTGCACCAAATACGTCGAAGTCCAGGGCGCCCAGCCGCGCGATATGCAGAAACGCCGCCTTGCGCTTGGCCAGTTCCGCCGCCAGCCAGGTGTGCGTCGCCTTCGGATCCGGGTCGTTGATATCGTTGAAGGTGCCGCCCGGGCTTACGCGGATCCCCACCCGATCCGCCGACCACGCCGCCGCCATCGCATCATATACTTCCAGCACAAAGCGGCCGCGCTTCTCGATGGACCCGCCGTAGGCATCGCTTCGCAAGTTGGTGTTCGGCGCCAGAAACTGGTTCGGCAGATAGCCGTTCGCGGCATGCAACTCCACGCCGTCGAAGCCAGCCTCACGGGCATTCTTCGTAGCCTGTGCGAACTCCCGTACCACCTCGGCGATCTCCGCCACGGTCAGCTCTTGTGGTGCCGGGAACGGCTGCATGCCGCTCTGATCCGTCCACATGGTGCCCGCCGCCGCCACCGCCGACGGAGCCACAATCCGCGCCCCGGCCGGCTGGTTCAATCCATGCGCAATGCGCCCCACGTGCATCAACTGGATCACAATCCGCCCGCCCGCCGAATGCACCGCCTCGGTCACATGCCGCCAGCCTTCCACCTGCCGGGGCGTGTAGATTGCGGGCGTCCGCGCATACCCTAGCCCGTTTGCCGACGGCGCCGTGCCTTCGGTAATCAGCAGCCCCGCCTGCGCGCGCTGGGCATAATAAAGAGCTGTCAAGCCCGTCGGAGCGGCGTGCTCATCCGCCCGCGAGCGCGTCATGGGCGCCATCACCACGCGGTTCGGAATCTCAATCTCGCCGGCCTTCCAGTGGGTAAACATCAAATATTCATCCTTTCAACAACCTTTTTCAGGCACTTGGATGAACGCCGTCTCCCCCAGGATGCAAGCCTTCGTTCGCTATTGCCGCGGCAAAGGCAGCGGACGCCCCCCGCCGCGCGAGTTATCCCAATAGGGCTCGCCCAATGCCTGGTACTTGCCGAGCTTGTCCCAATGCTCCCGCGTACGCCCATTCAGGTCATACATCACTCGCCCCGAGGCCACCGTCATCTCATTCAACAGGCGCAGCGAGCCGTCCATCCGCGCCCCAAAGGAATCGACAAACGCAAACTGCCCCTTCTCCACGCGCAGCACCGCGATATCCGCGATTGCGCCCGGCGACAGGTGCCCAATCGCCTTCTCCCGATGGATGATCTTCACCGGATTCCAGGTCGACCGCAGAATCACATCGTCCAACGGCATCCCCATGCTGAGAAACTTCGACATCACGTTCAACTGGTCCTTCATGCCGCTGTTGATGCTGCCCGAATGCACGTCCGTTGAGATGGAATCGGGAGGGAAGCCCTGCTTCACCGCGGGCACCGCCTGCCGGAACTCGAAGGCCGCCCCGCCATGACCGACATCGAAGATCACCCCACGCTTGCGGGCCTCGAACAGATACGGCATGAGCTTCCCGTTGTCGTCGATCATCGGCACCGGCGCGTAATAGCAATGCGTGTAAATATCGCCTGGCCGCAGTTTCTTCAATACCAGATCCTGAAACGGCCGCTCCGGGCGGAATTCGCCAAAATCGATCATGATAGGCAGCTTCGCCAGCGTGCCGGCTTCCACGCCGCGCTCCACCGGCGTCCAATCCGCGCCGCGGTAATGGGCCACCTTGAAACCCACGATCGTATCGGGGTTCGCCAGGGCCAGGTCCGCCGCCGCCTTGGCATCCATATCGGCGACGTTCTGCTCCTGGGCATCGCCGGGCATGCCAACACCGCCGATGTTCAACAGCACCAGGACCCGCGAACGGGCGCGGTCGATGATGTTCTTCTTGAACACCGCGAAGTTGCGGCGACCCGACGAGCCGGCATCCACCAGCGTCGTCACCCCAGCCCGTAGCGCGAACGAATCGGGATGAATGCTCGAATCGCCGTCGGCCAAGCCTTTGCCTTCGGTGCCGGCAAACACGTGCGCATGCAGGTCGATCAGGCCCGGCACCACGTAGAGGCCCTTCACCTCCACCACCTTGCGCGCCTGCGATGCCGGAATATCGGCCGCCACCGCCGCAATGTGCCGGTCCTTAATGGCGACGTCCCGCACGGCGCTGACCTTATTTTTCGGATCGATGACATGCCCGCCTTTCAGCAGCAGGTCATAGGGAGCTTGTGCAAACGCGGAAGCCGCGGCGAGCAGAACCAGAAGATAGCGCATAGGCAAATGGGATTATCATGATACCCATGAAAGCCACTCGCCGTCGTCTGCTCCAGGCCGCTGCCATCACGCCCGCTGCCGCTGCCGCCGCCAATAAAGCCACTGCGTTGACCGCCACTTCCACGTCATCGTTGTATAGCAGCCTCGGCGTGAAGCCCGTGATCAACGGCGTTGGCGTCGTCACCGTGCTCGGCGGCTCCATCATGCCGCCCGAAGTCCTCCAGGCGATGGAGGAGGCCAGCAAATTTTTCGTCCCACTGCCTGAACTGGAAAAGAAGGTGGGCGCCCGCATCGCCGAACTACTGAAGGCCCCCGCCGCCATGGTCACCTGCGGCGCCGCATCCGCTATCACGGTTGGCACCGCCGCCTGCCTCTCCCAGGGCGACCCTGCAAAACTCCGCCACCTCCCCAATCGCGACGGCATCAAGTACGAAGTCATCCAGCAGAAGACCCATCGCTCCGGCTATGAACACCAGATGGAGCTCTGCGGCGCCAAGATCGTCACGGTGGAAAGCCGCCAGGAACTCGAAGCCGCTATCAACGATCGCACCGGCATGCTGTTCTTTCTGAATAAGGCGGAACCGCTGGGCAAGGTCAATGCCGCGGACTTCATCAAGATCGGTAAGGAGCGCGGCATCCCCACCATGAACGACGCCGCCTCCGACGCCACGCCCATGTCAAACCTTTGGAAGTACACCCAGGCCGGCTTCGATCTGGTCATTTTCAGCGGCGGGAAAGCGCTCTGCGGCCCCCAGGCCAGTGGCCTGCTGCTCGGCCGTAAGGACCTTATTGAAGCCTCCTACCCGGCCATGTCCCCCTTTGGCGGCATCGGGCGCGGCATGAAGGTTGGCAAGGAGGAGCTTTGCGGCTTGCTGGCTGCCGTCGAACGCTATCTCAAGCTGGATCACGAAGGCGAATGGAAGCTGCTGGAATCGCGAGTGTCGTCTATCCGCGCCGCGCTGAAGGGCGTTAAGGGGGTTGAGACCGATCGCCATATCCCGGTTATTGCCAATGAACTCCCGCATGTCACGGTCAAATGGGACGAAGCCGCCCGCGGGCTTACTTCCGCCGACGTGGTTAAGAGACTCCAGCAGAGCGACCCGCCCATCCATGTGCAGCGCCCCGGCAATGGCGAACTGCTCATCTCGGTTTGGAAAATGCGTGGCGAAGAACACAAAATCGTAGGCCAGAGGCTGAAAGAGATCCTCTCGGCGTAAGGCATTGCACACTTCATTGCCGTTTTGCTACAAAGGTTGACCGTATCTCCCTCTGCACTACGCATTAACCGTAGACAGGCAGTTTTGCTGTAACCCACTTCTGTTTCCGAACGGAGAGTTGTCCGAATGACTCTGAGACTGCGCGCCCTTACGTCGCTGCTGGTAGCCGCTTTGGCCGCACCGGCGGCCGACCCCATTCCACTGCCGCGATTCGCCGCCGCTCCCCGCTCCCTCTCCTGGCAGGAGCCGCAACCGCCGGCAGGGACAGCGCAGCGCTACAAACTGACCATCGTCGAGGACGCCAGCAAGTTCCGTCGCGCCGCCCGAGGCCGCGCCAGTTCAGAAGCCGTAGTCAAAGTCACCGATGAGAACGACCGGCCAGTAGCCGGCATTGTGGTCATGTTCAGCATGCCGCAACTCACCGGGGCCAGCTTCAGCGGCGGAGCCCTCACGCTCACCAGTACGACCACCAGCACCGGACTCGCCTCCGCCGGGGTTAGCGTCAGTACCGCTGCCACCACGAACTTCTCCATCGCCGTCACGGCTTCCGTGCCTGGCTCCACCCTGACGGCCAGCATCCCGGTCAATGCCGCAGCAGCAGCAGCCGCCGGCACCGGATCGGCATCTACAACGGCTGCGGGCGGAGGAGGCGGAGGGGGCGGACTTTCCTCCGGCGCGCTGGCCGCGATTGTCGCCGCGGTCGGTGGCGGAGCGGCCGCCGGCATCTACGCCGCGACACGCCCGAAGGACCGCCCTCCCACCAACTCCAACACAGGCACCCCACCCCCGCCGGGAATCCGCATCGGTATCGGCGGCGGCGTTAGCGTCATCCCAGGCCAATAACAGGAGCCAGCCATGAAATATACCGTCCTACTTCTTATCGCTGGCGCCCACCTGTGGAGCGCGGATGCGGTCAACACCCCCGTGGTCGGCCTGCTGCGCGAAGCCGAAGCGTTGCGCCCGCTCCACGGCCTGCCCGGCGCGCTCGACCCCGGCGACGGCATCGCCCTGCCCGAAGGCGCTACGCTGCTCGCCAGCGCCCCCCGCCAGGAGTGGCTGCTGCTGGATCGGGGCGGCGAACAGTTCGCCTTCGACTGGCAGCGCGGCACCCTGCTTCCGCTCGGCCCCGCCGCGGAGGTAACCGCCTTCAGCAACACCGGCCACGAGGCCGCCCTGGTCTCCGGCACCAAGCTCCGCATCGTCACAGGCCTGCCCACCCAGGCCAACCTCGCCGAATACGATCTCCCCGCCGGGCTCAACCAAGTCGAACGCCTCGCTGTTAACGAAGGCGCCACGCACATCGCCCTCTACGGCGAAGGCCGCCTGCTGCTCTGGCAGCCCGGCTCCCCCGCCACCGAGCCCTACCGCTCCCATGGCATCCTCAGCCTTTCCTTTATCCCCAACTCTACCGCCCTGCTGGTGGCAGACCTCCACCAGAACGCCGTCCTGCGCATCGACGCGGGCCAATCGCCGCGCCAACTCCTGGGCGCCGAAGACGGCCTGGACGTGCCCTCCATCGTATGGGCCGGATCCCACGGCCGCCTCGCCGTCCTCAGCGCCAAACGCGAACTCCTCTGGACCTACGACCACGGCGAGTGGCGATTTGAAACCATCCCCGGCCTCGCCTCACTGCAGGAGATGCAACTCCGCGACACGCTGCTGTTGACCGGCGCCGCCGGACACCCCTTGCGCCTCCACGCGTTCGGCACCGAACAGCGCAGCTATGAAGTGCCCCGTCCCCAGATTCCGGTTGAGGAGGTGCGGCAATGATCCGCATGCTACTAACGCTGCTGAGCGCGGTTTTCCTCGTCAGTCCGGCGGCTGCCCAACTATCTATCCAAAGCGCCACGCCGGGCACCGGCGCCAACTGCCGTGTGATTACCCTCCAGGTTCGCTACACGCAGACTCCCGCCGCGGCCTCGGTGACTACGCTGTCCACCGCCAATGTCCAAGTGCGGGAAGGCCAGAATGTCAGGACTCCCTCTGAGGTGGTTTTCGTTCCCAACACGGGTTTGTACCGTGTCGTCTACACCTCCTCGGCCACCGGCGGCACGGTCCAGATGGTAGTGGAAGTGTTTGTGCCAGGCTTTCCCGGCAACATCGTTGTGGCGTCCTCGCCGACAGACTCCGCTACGCTCTCCTGCGGGCCACCGATGGAGGTCGTCAGCGGAGAGTACCTCTGCGCTTCGGGCCAAGTGCGGCTGGGCGTCCGGGTGAACAACGCCACGGTTCTTTATCCCCAGAACGCCTTCCAGGTCTTCGAACCGGGCTCGACCCAGAACCGGCCGATCACTGGCTTTGAACTCCCGGCAACCGTCACCGGTACGTACTTCATCACGTATACCAGCTCGCAAACCGCAAACTTCACGGTGGAGGTACGCATGCCTGGCGAGATCCCGCTCAGCGCCACGCGCCCCATTACGGTCTCGTGCCCCAACCCCGTTTCCCTCACCGGCACCTACGACTGCCCTAGCAGCCAGGTCACCCTGTCTGTCACTCTTAACCCGCCCCCGCCTACCGTGCTCGGCAACGGAGCCTTCGCCGTCTCCGATAACGGCGGCCAATTCATACCCGCCGTAATGCCCCAGCTCCCCTCCAGCCCCGGCGGCCCCTACCGGCTCATCTACACCCCTAGCCCCCGCACCGCCAACTTCCCGGTGGCGGTGCGCGTCACCATCGGCTCCTTCGTGCATACCCAGAACGCAACGGTCTCCGTGCAGTGCAGCACCTCGCTCACGGTCACCGGCAGCTTCAACTGCGCCACGCGCGTTGTCACCCTGAGTGTCACGATGAATCCCGCGCCCGCCAGCCCCCTGGCCAACACCGCCTTCACGATTCGCGAAGGCAGCGCCGCACCCTTTTCCCCCGCTACCGCGGTTCCCGGCTCCGGCGGCGCCTACACCCTCACCTACAACAGTTCGCAACAGGCCAACTTCCTCGTCAGTGTGAGCACCGCCTCCGGCAATCTCTCCTACTCCGGCTCGGCCAACATCGCCTACCCCTGCGTCTCCGACGTCACGTTCACTGCCAGCCGAAACTGCAATACAGGGCTGGTGACGGCTAGCGTCACCCTCAACCCGGCTCCCTCCAGCCCCCCCACCCTGCAACTCCGCGAGAACGGCTCGCCCGTGCAGGCGCAGGTGAACACCGGCAGTCCCGGCAACTACACTCTCACCTACACCAGCCAGAACCAGCAAGGCTTCACGCTGGAACTATCGGTCACCGCGGCGGGAGCGGCGCCCATCACCCGCCAGCAAACGATTGCAGGCTGCGCCGTGAGCGGCAGCGTCACCGGCAACGCCACCTGCGTCGCCCCGCGTACCGCCACCCTCCTCGTCACTGTGTCGCCCGCGCCCACCGTCCCCATTGGCAGCGCCCGCATCAGTGAAAACGGCGCCGCTGCGTTCCCCGTCACTTCCATCAGCAACCAGGGCGGCGGCACCTATCAGATCAACTACACCACCACGCAAACGATCACCTACAACGCCAGCGTCAGGCTGGTTCCCACCAACTCCGAACTCCAGGACATCGGCCCCTTCTCCGGACAGGTGAACCAGAACTGCCAACTCACGTTGAGCATCCAGGAAGCCGTACCGGATTGCGCCCAGAACCGCGTCACCGTTACCTTCGTGGTCAGCGGTCCGCAGGTCACCCAATCCGCCTTCCCCGCGCCCAGTCAGTTAGCCTTCACCGAAAACGGCGACCCCATCGCCAACGCGAACATACTCGCTTCCGACCTCATCGCCGCCGAAGCCGGGCGCGCCACCTATCGCCTGGTCTTCCGCCCGCGCACGGTCACCGCGCCCCAGTTCACCCTCGGCGTCCGTACAAGCTTCGGTGGCCAGAACCTGGAAGATAGCCGCCAGGTTGCGTCCTGCCAATCGCCGCCGCCGGTGCCCTCCTGCGGCACTGCGCCCGCCACCGTAACGGTAAACCAGCCGTTCTCCTTCACGCCCACCGTCACCGGCGGCATCCAGCCTTATCAATGGCGCTACTCGCCGCAGCAGAGCGACGCCGCGCCTGTCGTGAACGGCACTACCGGACAGACCACCGTGACCTTCACCCAAACCGGATCGCGCCGCATCACGCTAGAAGTCACCGACGGCGCCAACCGCACCGCCAGCACCACCTGTACCTTCAACGTCATTGCCGGTACGGCGCCCCTCGACGTCACCTGCGGCGAACTGACCACCCGCACGGGAACCGTCGGCCAGCTCTATCAGGCCTCGCCTACGACCGCCGGAGGGGTTGGCACGCAGCGGACCTGGTCCATCGCCAATGCCGGTCCCTTCAGCATCAACGCGGCCACTGGCCTGGTGAGCGGCACCCCAACCCAGGCCAATACCTTTAACGTCACGGTCACGGTGCGCGATCAGGCCACGCCCACGCCGAACACGGCGTCGCGGACCTGCGGGATCGTCGTGCAAGCCGCGCTCCCCCCTCCTCCTGTCGCCAACTGCGGCACCATCGCCAACTCCACCGCTACCATCGGCCAGACTTACGGCTCCATGGCCGCCGTCAATCCCAATACCGGCGTGTCCCCGTTCACCTGGCGCTTCGCGGCTAATTCGAATCCGCCGGCATGGCTCACCCTGACGCCCGCCACGGGCAGAATCGCGGGCACACCGCCGCCCAACACAGCCACCGGCGCTACCAGTGTGCGGCTGGAAGTCACGGACTCCGCCAGTCCGGCCCGCACCTCCGCCCCGATTACCTGCTCCTTCAACGTGCAGCAGCCCGCGCCGTTCTCCATCACCCTGAACCTGCAGCCCGCCACCTCGCCCACCGGCAACGCGACGGTCACCGTGACCCCCGGCAGCGGCTCCGCCGCCGCGCTCCGCGGACGGCTGCAACTCACCTTCACCCCGGCCCCCAACACCAACGTTCAGGCCACCGAAACGCCCAACCCCTCTTTTGTCGCGGGGCTGGCCACGGACCGGCGCCTGCTCGACTTCAACATCCCCGCCGGCTCCATGGCGCCGCAGTCCTTCCCCGTCCAACAGGGCACCGTGGCCGGCAGCGCCGAGATCCGCATCGTCAGCCTGGTGAATGCCACCACCAACGCGGCGGTCCCCGTTTCCAACGCCACCGTCCAAACCTTCACCGTCGCCCCATCGCGTCCGGTGATTGCCAGCGGCGGCGTCTCGCTCGAAACCACCGCGCCCGCCGGGTGCCGCGTGGTTGCCGGCAGCGTCTATGTCTACGTGAAGAGCGCCTTCTCCACACCGCGCCAGATCACCGGAGGCACCGTCACCTTCTCCCTGGTGCCCGGCCGCACCGCCGAAGGCAGCCTCGAAGTCGACCTCGGCTCCACCCCCGATTTCACAAGCCAGTTCCAAAACTGGTTCATCAGCCCCCCCGGTAAGCAGGGCGGCTCCGTCTTCGGCTTCTGCCTGCCCGTCACCTTAACCAACGGCGGCATCGGCGACATCCAGAACGTCACCGTCCGCCTTCGCAACAACGCCAGTCCCGGTGAGTCCGAGCCCGTAAGCTGGAGGTAGCCTTGCCTCGAAGTCCCTGGTTGCTGTTGGCCGCGCCGCTTCTGGCATTCAGCCAGGAGCCCGCGGCCTTGGGTGCCCGCGACCTGTTCTACTCCACGGATGAGGGCGCCCCCCTCGCCACCCGCACCACGGTTCAGATCGACACCGCGTCGCGCGACTGCGGCTCTGGGGGAAACGCCGAGCGCGCCTGGCGCAATGTCCCTGAATCCCGCGTCTTCCACAGCGGCGAGCGCTTCCGCATCGTCCTGCAATCCAACGTTACTGGCTATCTCTACGTGTTCGCCGAACAGTCCTCCGGCGCCATCGCCGACCTGCTGCCGCGCGAAGAAGAGGAGGTGGCCCGGATCCTGGCTCATGAAGACACCGCGCTGCCTGCTTTCTGCATTCGCGGCGCCGCCGGGGAGAACGTATTGTGGTTCCTGGTCACCACCGACCCGCAACGCGCCCGCGACTTTCGCGGCTCCCTGCGGCAGAAGCCTCCCACGGAACTGGCCAGCCGCGACGTCATCGTCGAAACCGAAAAGGAGGAGGAAGCCAAGGTGAGTAACGCGGTGTATCGGAAATCGGCAGGTACGAAGGGGGAACAGCTATTCCGGATCGTCATCCGGCAGGAGTAAACCAGGCAGGACTAACGTTTCGATTGCCGCATCTCGCGGCGAATGGCTTTCATCTCTTCCAGCGAGCCCTTCAGCTTCGCCGCGTTATCCATGTCGGGATTCAACGCCAGCGCCCGTTCCGACGCCTCAATCGCGCCGTCCAGATAATCCATCCGGTTGTCGGCCAGAAACAGGTGCTTGTACACTTCCGCATATAAGGCCTGCGTGTTTTCATCCTGCCGATCCACCGCAATCGCCTGACGGCAATACTCCAGCGCCGCGGCATGCCGTTTGCGACCCATCTCCGCCGCGCACAGCCCCGCGAGCGCCGTTGCCTTCTGCTCCCGATACAACGGCCGTACCCCGCTGCGATGCTTCGTCGTCAACCCCGGCGCGAAGCTGAAACCCCAGTAATACACATGGCGCAGAAAGCCCGAATCGAAACTCTGGTTTTTCAGCGACTGCTGGTAATCCGGAATGGCCTCTTCGAATCGCGCTTGAAACCGCCGCGCCTCGCCGCGATGATTCAACGCCTGTCCGGCCGCGCTGGAACCAGGTCCGGCAAGCTCGATGGCCTTCGACGCCGCCTGTTCCGCCTCGCGATACTTGTCCACATCCAGATATGCCATCGCCAGATTGCTCTGGATCAAGGCATTCTTAGGGTCCAGCCGCGCCGCATCCAACAACGAACGCACGGCCCCATTGGCATCCCCCGCTTCCAGCTTCAGAATCGCCAGATGATGATGAGCATCGGCGAAGTCGGCGTCAATCCGAATCGCCCGTTCGCACGACTTGCGCGCCGCCTCGTCTTCCCCCAACGCCTGCTGCACGCGGCATAGCCCCAGCGCCGCCTCGCTATTGCGATCGTCTTCCGCCAACGCCTTCTCAAACAACTGTGCAGCCCGCCGGAAATCGGCGGCATTCCGCCCTTTGCGCCAAGCCTCGGTCCCCTGCTGCTGTAACCCTTCCGACGACGCCTTGATCCGCCGCGAATACTTCATCGGCACTTCCACCAGGCGAATAATCCCCGGCACCACATTCACCGGTATCTCCACCGGTTCGTAGCCCTTGCGCACCGCCCGCAGCGTATGCGACCCCGGACTGATGCCTGGCAGTTGCAACTCCTTGCCCGGCGCGGCTTCGCCCACATCCTTCCCATCGAGGAAAATGCGCGTCTCGGTGCGGTTCACCTGCACCACCAGGCCGCCAAAGGCCAACTCCGGCGTGCGCGCCGCCACCTGCGTGCGCCGCTCCGGATTGAAACCTAGAATCAGCTTGTTCTCATAGCGCCCGCGCTCGGCGGGATTCTGTTCCCTGCCCCGCTCGGTGGCATAGCGCGACACCTCACGCTGCAAATACTGAATCAGTTCCCCCGCCACCACGAAGCCGTCATTCGGAGCCACATCCGCCTCCCCACGCCAGCCGCGCTCCAGAAAGTAGGAGAACAGCCCGCGCCCACCCGCCAGATTCGCGTCTTCGAAACTCAGCTCCGTGCTGCGGCTCGACGTCAGCACCAACAGATCCTGCGGCAGCGCCGCCATCGCCTTCTGCACCGGCAGCACCGGACTGACATCGCCCGAATGGCAGGCGTCCAGCAACAGCACCTTGCGCCTCGCCTTGATTCTCTGCGTCAACTGGGCGGACAACTGCTCCAGCGGATACGCGGTCTCGGCAAAGCGCCTCACATCGATGTCATAGGGCGACAGGTACACGCGGCCGTCCGGCCCGCTCATGCCATGTCCCACAAAGAAGATGTACAACTGGTCGGCTTCGGTCAACGTTTGCGGCAGCCATGTCTCGACCGCCTCCCGCAAGTTGGCCAGCGTCGCCTCCGCCCCCAGCAGCTTGCGCACATTCTGGAAATCCAGGTTGCCGCCTTCCGGGCTGATCAGTACGTTGTAGATTGCCTCGGCATCCCGCTCGGCAAAGCGCAGATCCTGCTTCGGCGGCAGGTTCTTGTAGTCGCTGACGCCCACCACCAGCGCATAGGCCCGCGGCAGCGCCACCGGCTGTTTCACATAGCGCTCTTCCAGCACAATATCGCGCGATGCCACCTGCGCCGGCAGCCACGGCGTCGACAGCAGCAATCCCGCGGCCAGGTATGGAAAGGAATTCACGGTACTCTCCCCTCGGTCTCGTCCATATACTAACGCGCGAAACTTCGGCGAATAACGTCACCCGCCGCCGCCATCTTTCCCGTAAGCTGAAGAGATGCGCGAGACGTTGGCGCACTTTCACCCCCTGGTCGCCGAATGGTTCCAATCCCGCTTCGGCCACGCCACCGAACCGCAGACCCAGGGCTGGCCGCACATCGCCGGCGGCGGCGACGTCCTCATCTCCGCGCCAACTGGATCCGGCAAAACATTAGCCGCATTCCTTGTTTGTATCGACCGGCTGGTGCGCGCCGCTCTCGCTGGCGGCCTCCCGCCCGAAACGCAGGTGGTCTACGTATCGCCGCTGAAAGCGCTCTCGAACGACGTCCATCGCAACCTTGAACTGCCACTCGCCGAGATCCGGGCCCTGGCCGAAGCCAAGGGCCTCGCGCTGGCGCCCATCCGCACCGCCGTCCGCACTGGCGACACGCCCACCTGGGAACGGCAGGCCATGATCAAGCAGCCGCCGCACATCCTGGTCACCACGCCCGAATCGCTGTTCATCCTCATGACCGCCGCCCGCTCCCGCGAGATGCTGCGCACCACCCGTACGCTTATCGTCGATGAGATCCACGCCATCGCCGACGACAAGCGCGGCTCGCACCTGGCCCTCACGCTGGCCCGCCTGCAGTCTCTCGCCGGCGGCCGTCTGCAACGCATTGGCCTCTCCGCCACCGTGCGCCCCATCGAAACCGTAGCCGCCTATCTGAGCCCGTCGGCGGCCATCGTCAACACCGGCCACCGCCGCGACATGCAACTTGCCGTCGAAGTGCCCAACGACGAACTGGGAGCCGTCGCCACCAGTGAAATGTGGGCCGAGATCTACGACCGCATCGCCAATCACATCCGCCAAACGCGCACGACGCTCGTCTTCGTCAACACACGCCGCCTGGCCGAGCGCATCTCCCATGCCCTGTCCGAACGCCTGGGCGAGGATGTCGTCCTACCCCACCATGGCAGCCTTGCGCGCCCGCTGCGTCACCATGCCGAACAGCGCCTGAAGGCCGGCGAGTTGAAGGCCGTCGTCGCCACCGCCTCGCTGGAACTTGGCATCGACATCGGCACTGTCGACCTCGTCATCCAGATCGGCTCGACGCGCTCCATCGCCGTCGCGCTGCAACGGATCGGCCGCGCCGGGCATTGGGTGGGCGCAACGCCGCGCGGCATCCTCTTCCCCACCACCCGGGATGAACTAGTGGAATGCGCCGCGCTCATCCACGCCATCCGCAGCGGCGGCCTCGAAAGCATCGAGATTCCCGAAAACGCCATCGACATCCTCGCCCAGCAGATCGTGGCGGAAACGGCATCGGACACCTGGCGCGAAGACGGCCTCTACAACCTCGCCCGCTCCGCCTATCCCTATCGCAACCTGCCGCGCGAGTCCTTCGACGCCATCGTGACCATGCTGTCCGAAGGCGTTTCCACCGCCCGTGGCCGCAGCGGTGCCATGCTCCATCGCGATCAGGTGAACGGCACCGTGAAAGGCCGCCGCGGCGCACGCCTGGCCGCCATCACCTCCGGCGGCGCGATTCCGGAGATGGCCGCCTACGCCGTCATCGCCCAACCGGAAGGCAAAACCGTCGGCACCGTCGACGAGGACTTCGCGATCGAAAGCCTCACCGGCGACGTCTTCCTGCTCGGCACGCACTCCTGGCGCATTCGTCACGTGATGGGCGGCAAGGTCTTCGTGGAAGACGCCCATGGCTCCGCGCCTTCCATCCCCTTCTGGCTCGGCGAAGCGCCCGGCCGCTCCCGGGAACTCTCGGCGGCCGTGTCTGAAACCCGCGCCCGGATGCTGGAACCTGACGGCCTCGACTGGCTGCAACAGCAATGCGCCCTCGACGAAGCTGGTGCGCGGCAGGCCGTCGCCTACGTGAAAGCAGGCGTTCGCGGACTCGGCGCATTGCCCACCGCGGACTGCGTTGTCGCCGAGCGCTTCTTCGATGAAACCGGCGGCATGCAACTGGTGCTGCACGCCCCCTTCGGCGCACGCGTGAATCGCGGCTGGGGCCTCGCGTTGCGCAAACGCTTCTGCCGCACGTTCAACTTCGAACTGCAGGCCGCCGCCACCGATAACGGCGTGCTCATCTCGTTGAGCGACCGCCATGCCTTTCCCCTAGAACTGATCTTTGAGTTCCTCAAAACAGAGACGGTGCGCTATGTTCTCACCCAGGCGCTGCTCGACGCCCCTATGTTCGGCGCGCGCTGGCGCTGGAACGCGACCCGCTCCCTTGCCATCCTTCGTTTCCGCAGCGGTACCAAGGTCCCCGCCGCCATCCAACGCACGCGATCCGAGGATCTCCTCGCCTCAGTCTTCCCGGACCAGGTGGCCTGCGCCGAAAATCTCAGCGGGCCGATCCGCATCCCCGACCATCCGCTGGTGAACGAAACCATCGCCAACTGCCTGGAAGAGGCGATGGACGTCCATGGTCTGCAGGCGGTCCTGCAAGGAATTGAAGAGGGCCGCATCCGCACCGTGACGCTCGACACGCCCGAGCCTTCCGTCTTCAGCCACGAGATCCTCAACGCCAATCCCTACGCCTTTCTGGACGACGCTCCGCTGGAGGAACGCCGCGCCCGCGCCGTCCAACTGCGCCGCACCCTGCCCCCCGATGGCTCCGATGGCACCGGCATTCTGGACCCAGCGGCCATCGCCCAGGTCGCGGCCGAAAGCTGGCCAACCGTCCGCGACGCCGACGAGCTCCACGACGCGCTGCTGACGCTCATCACCCTGCCCCCCACCCAGGATTGGGACGCGTGGTTCCAGCAACTCCATGCCACCGGCCGCGCCGCTCTGCACGGGCGCAACGGCCTCCCCTTCTGGCTGGCCACCGAACGCACTGCTGCCGCCGATGACACCGTGCTCACGCTACGCGGCTGGCTGGAATCCATTGGCCCCATCACCGCGACAGCGCTGGCGGAAAAGCTGGCCTTTCCCCGCCCCGAGGTCGACGCCGCGCTCGCCCAACTCGAGAGCGAAGGCCAAGTGATGCGCGGCTGGTTCTCGGAAACCGACCGCACCCGCGAGATCGAATGGTGCAACCGCCGCGTGCTCGCCCGCATCCACCGCACCACGCTCGGCCGCCTTCGCCGCGAGATCGACCCGGTCACCGCCGACCAGTTCCACGCCTTCCTGCAGCGCTGGCAGCACGTCACCCCTGGCGGGCAACTGCACGGCGCGGACGGTGTCTTCGAGATCGTCAAGCAACTTCAGGGCTACGAGATTCCCGCCGCGGCATGGGAATCGCAGATCCTGGCAAGCCGCGTCGCCAATTATGACCCGACGCTGCTCGACGAGCTCTGCCTGTCCGGCGAAGTGATGTGGGCGCGCGTCTCGCCGCATCCCGCACTGGAGGACACCGAAGGCCGCAAGGTACGCGCCACCCGTGTCGCCCCATTGACCCTGCTCGAACGCGCCGAAGCGCACTGGCTGCTGCCCGCCGAATCCCCAGCGCCCGAGGACACCACGCTCAGCGAAGCCGCGCGGCAGTTGCTGGGGGTCTTACACGAACGCCACGCCTTGTTCTTTGTAGACCTCGCCCGCTACCTCCATCGCCTGCCCAGCGAGATCGAAGATGCGCTCTGGGAGTTGGTAGCGGCGGGCCTGGTGACCGCCGATGGCTTTGAAAGTCTGCGCGCCCTCATCGACCCCAAACGCCGTCGCGGGGAAGGCCGGGGCCGTCAAACGCGGCCGAGACACTCGGCCGGCCGTTGGGCCCTGGTCCCGCGCGATGCACAAACCAACGCCGCCACCCGCGGTGAGAAGTGGGCCTTCCAACTGCTAGCCCGTTGGGGTGTCCTGCTCCGCGATCTGCTCGCCCGCGAGGCCGGTGCCCCGCCCTGGCGGGAATTGCTCCCCGTCCTCCGCCGCATGGAAGCGCGCGGCGAAATTCGCGGCGGCCGCTTCGTGGCGGGCTTCACCGGCGAGCAGTTCGCCAGACCCGAAGCCCTGGAACTCCTGCGAGCCATGAAGCGGGGCAAAGAGACCGCGGCGCCGATAGAAGTGCCTGCCGCAGACCCCTTGAACCTCACCGGCATCATCCTGCCTGGCGCCCGCGTCAGCCCTCTCGCCAATGCCATCCCCGTCTGGCAGCCGAAGCCCAAACCCCGGCGCCTGCCCTGGGAACCGGCCGGCTCGATTGCTTAGGGCCTGTCACAAAACAAGTAGATCAACTTATGTCCGTCGGGGCAGTAT
>CAYLPH010000076.1:0-36787 GCA_964385495.1 uncultured Candidatus Solibacter sp. | reverse complement strand
ACTTCCATCCGGGGACTCGTTGGGAGTACGGGCCTGCCACGAATGTGCTCGGGCGGCTGGTGGAGGTGATCGCCGCCCGCGGTCTGGACGAGTTCTTCCGGACGCGCGTCTTTCAACCGCTCGGGATGGACGACACGTACTTCTACCTGCCGGATGCCAAGCTTCCGAGGCTGGTTACGGCTTACACCAACGACAATGGGAGTTTGCGGAAATTGACGGCCCTTGGACCGGCGGCGCGCAACGGGCGTTACTTCGCGGGAGCGGGCGGATTGGCTGGGACCGCCGAGGACTACCTGCGATTCTGCCAGATGCTGTTGAATGGCGGGCAACTGGATGGAACGCGGCTGTTGAGCCGGAAGTCGGTGGAAGCGATGACCGCCAACCATATCGGCAAGCTGACGTTGTGGCAGGACGCCTACAAGGGATACGGGTTCGGGTTGGGCTTTCGAGTGCGCCTGGATGTGGGGCAATCGGCGACGCTCGGCTCGGTGGGCGAGTACGGATGGGGCGGCGCGTATGGCACTTACTTCTGGAACGATCCGAAGGAGCAGATGGTGGGCATCCTGATGATCCAGCTCATGCCGTATGCCCACCTGAACCTGCGCCCGGAGTTTCAGAATGCGGTCACGCAGACTATTGTCGATTGACAACGGGCCGCTCGCGGACCAGCTTCAACCACACGATGAAATCCAACGTGGGCGCCGCGCCGGTCAGTTCCCGTAACCGCGTCAGGCATTGTCCGCGATGATTCTGGCTATGCAGCACGACTTGCATCAGCAACTCCGCCACGGTCCCGTTAAGGTCGGGCGCCCAGGGGTTTTCCACGCTACTTGTGAGTGACTCCGGGGATAATTCCTTTAGCAGCGACCGTTGGTTTGTATGGCTTTCAGCGTATCGTTCGCGCAGCGCCGCGAGGCTCGCAAGCGGTTCCAATTCCTTTTGGATGTCGAAAGCGGCACCCTGCAACATGGCCGTGAACACCCGCTGCACGAAGACGATGTGGTGCAGCGTGCCCAACATCTTCTGGTCGGCGGCAACGTTTGGAACCGCGCCAACGGCGTGCAGCAGTTCGTCATCGGCCCAGGCCTGATGCTCGAATAGCTGATGAAGCATCGTAAGTAGCATCTTGATAGTTTCGCCCGTGGGTGGGGCACAGGCTATCATACGTCCATGCTAATCCGCGCCCTACTCGTCTCTCTCCTCGCCACCTTCGCCGTGCACGCCCAAGTGCCGCCCGATGTTCGCAGCCAGATGCTGCAATCGCTCGAAGTGCGCGGCCCGCAATGGGGCGAGATTTCGCGGCAGATCTGGGAGTACGCGGAGGTCGGCTACAAGGAGACCCGTAGCGCCGCGCTGCTGGCGGGGGAACTGAAAAAGGCGGGCTTCCAGGTGCAGGAGGGATATGCCAAGATCCCCACCGCGTTCCTCGCCACCTATGGTAGCGGCCAGCCCGTGATCGGCATCCTCGGCGAATACGACGCGCTCCCGGAGCTATCCCAGGAAAGCGTGCCGGAGCGGAAGGCGCGCATCGCCGGGGCGCCGGGACATGGCTGCGGTCACAACCTCTTTGGCGCGGCATCGGCACTGGCGGCGATTACCGTGAAGGAGTGGATGCAGAAGAACAACATCAAGGGGACGCTGCGGTTCTACGGCACTCCGGCGGAGGAAGGCGGCGGCGGCAAAGTCTACATGGGACGGGCCGGCGCCTTCGCCGATGTGGACGCGGTACTGCACTGGCATCCGGGGGCCACCAACTCCGTTAGCACCGAGACGTCGATGGCGAATATCAACGCCAAGTTCCGGTTCCACGGCGTGGCCTCACACGCGGCCGCGGCGCCCCATCGCGGCCGGTCCGCGCTGGATGGCCTACTCCTGATGGCACATGCCGTCGACATGATGCGCGAACACGTCCCGCCCAGCACGCGTATCCACTACATCTTCACGAAAGCAGGCGCGGCGCCCAATATCGTCCCGGCATTCGCCGAGGGCTACTTCTACGCGCGGGACGCGGACATGACAATTCTGGACGGCGTTTGGGAAAGGATCATCAAGTGCGCGCAAGCCGGGGCGCTGGGCACGGAAACGAAGATGGAGATGGAGATCGTGAACTCGGTCTACAATCTGCTGTACAACGATCCGCTCGCCCGGGTGGTGGACCGCAACCTGCGTGCCGTAGGCGGAGTGAAGTACACGCCGGAGGAACGGCAGTTCGCGGAAGCGCTTCGGAAGACCTTCGACGGCGCCGCCATGGAACCGCTGGGCAGCGAGGAAACCGTGCGGCCGTTTGGGGCGGGGCGCGGCTCGATTGGAGGCTCGACCGATGTGGGCGATGTGAGTTGGCTGGTGCCGACGGGCGGCTTCACCGCCGCCACCTACGTTCCCGGAACGGCGGGCCACAGTTGGCAGTCGGCAGCTTGCGCGGGCATGAGTATCGGCCGGAAAGGGATGATGGTGGCGGCCAAGACGCTGACCTTCAGTGCCGCCGATTTATTCGTCATGCCCGATGTTCTGAAGGCTGCCAAGGCCGACTTCCAGAAGCGCACGGCAGGGCACACGTATCGCTCGCGGGTTCCCGCCAACCAGGGTGCGCCGCTGCGTTATCGCGACAATCCCTGATCGCCGGCGGCATCCAACAACTCCTCGATCTGCTTGCGTAGCGCCATGGCGATGCGAGGGTCGCGCCCGCTCGTGCTGACAGCGACTTGAAGGTCGCCGCGGGTCAGGCGCGACGGCACCAGGAAGGAACATTCCTCCGGGGCATCGGCCACATTCACCCAAATGCCCTTCGCCCGGGCAGCCTCGGCGACGGCACGGTTGACGGTCCGGTCGTTGGTGGCGGTGTAGACCAGAACCTGGTCCTGCACATCATCCCAGTCGAAGCAGCGGGCCTTCCATTCCAGGTCGAGGAGGGCGAACTCCGGGTCCGCGGTGGGACTGACGACGGTCACCCGTGCACCGGCCTCTAGCAGTCCTCTGACCTTGCGGAGCGCCACCTTCCCCGCCCCGACCACCAGGACCTTGGCCCCGCGCAGGTCCAGAAAAACCGGGTAATACATGCGCGGATGGTACCATGGAGGGAAATGGAAACAGACAGCCGACTGCCGGTTGTCGTGATAGTCGGCCGCCCCAACGTGGGCAAATCCACCCTCTTCAACGCTATCATTCGGGACCGCCGCTCCATCGTGGGCGACGAGCCCGGTATCACGCGCGACCGAATCCGAGGCAAGGCCGAACATCACGGACGCCAGTTTGAAGTTATCGACACCGGCGGCATCATCCCCAACGATGAGGATTTGATTCCGAGCGAGATTTTCCGCCAGGCGCGTGTGGCGCTGGAAGAGGCGGCGCACATCATTTTCCTGATTGACGGGCGCACCGAGATCACGGGGCCGGACCGGGAGTTGGCGCAACTGCTGCACCGGACCGGCAAGCCGGTGACGCTGGCGGTGAACAAGATCGACGTGCCGAAGCGGGAGTCGCTGACACACGAGTTCTATTCCCTGGGCATTGGCGATCTGTTCCCGGTGTCGGCCGAACACCGGCTGGGGATCTCGGAGTTGCTGGACCACGTCACGGAGAGCTTTGCCGAGTCGGAGACGGGCGTGGTGACGCCGGCGAAGAAGCGCATCAAGGTGGCGATCATCGGGCGGCCGAATGTAGGTAAGTCGACGCTGTTGAATGCGCTGGTGGGAGCCGACCGCTCGATCGTTTCGCCGATTGCGGGCACGACGCGGGATGCCGTCGATGAGACCGTGGAGCGGGAGAATGTGCGGTACACGTTTGTCGATACGGCGGGCATCCGGCGTAAGGGTAAGACCCACGAGATGGCGGAGAAGCTGAGCGTCGTCATGGCGCGGCGGCATATCCGCATGGCCAATGTCGTGCTGATGGTGCTGGATGCGAGCGAAGGGGTAGTGGCGTCGGACGCGACCATCGCGGGGTACGCCTATGAAGACGGACGGGCGTTGATTCTGTGCGTCAACAAGTGGGATATCTCGAAGAACCAGGACCGCAAGGCGTTCACGCAGCACGTGCGCGACGAGCTACGCTACCTGGATTTCGCGCCGGTTGTGTTCATGTCGGCGGCCACCAATCATGGCGTGGGCGGGCTGTACGGGATGATCGAGAAGGCCTTCGACGCCGCATCGCAGCGCGTCTCTACTGGGGAGTTGAACCGATTTGTGGAGTCGTTGAACGTGGATACGGACGTGAAGCTGAAGTACATCACCCAGGCTTCGGTGCGCCCGCCGACGTTTGTCGCGTTCAAAGGCGGAAGGGACAAGCTGCACTTCTCGGTGGAGCGATTCCTGATCAACCAGCTTCGTAAGGAGTTCGGCTTCGAAGCGACGCCGATTGTCGTGAAGTCGCGCGCCACGATGGGCAAGGATAAAGAGAAGCAATAGGCCGGGTTCAGGCGGCCGCCGGCTTGCGGCAGCGCAGGTGGAGGAAGTAGCTCACCACCTGGGTGTCCTGCACGTTGGGGTACCGGCGCGCCGTCTCGTCATCCGCATAGGGCTCGCCGCTGTACTCCAGCACGAATCCGGAACTTGAGATTCCGTTGAGCCACTCGGACAGCGTGCGGTGAAAGACGGGAATCTCAAACGGAGCCAGTCCCTGTTTCACCTCGGCCGGGGCGGCGCCGAAGATCCAGCGCTCGATACGTCCGTCCTGCGTGTCGAAGTAGCGACCGATCTCCACCGCATAGGCCATGCCATCCGCATCGCGCAGCAGGCGGCGATGCGGGGTCCCGAAGCAGGGGTGCGTAATGGAGAACTGGAGAAACCCGCCAGGGCGGAGGACACGGAAGGCCTCGACGATGGCTTCGTTTTGATCCGGCAGATCCATCAGGCTCATGAACGCCGTGACGAAATCGAAGCTGGAAGAAGCGAAAGGCAGGCGGGTGGCACTGCCGCGGACGAAGCGAATGGGCGCGACGGCCGGTTCCGCCGCCGCGGCGGCGCGCAGGAAAACGGACGATACGTCCAATGCCGTCATCCGTGCCCCCCGCTCCCGCAGCAGGCGCGTGTTGTGGCCCTCACCGCAGCCAACGTCCAGGCCCCGCAATCCGCTCACGTCCGGCAAGGCAGCCAGAAAGGCCGGGGTGTTCACCTGATCGCGGTAAACATCCCAGCCTTGGCGGACCAACAGCGTCCAGGTTTCGGCGTTGCGTTCCCAGTACGCCGCGGTTCGGCGCTCATCCATTGTTTGTGGTTGGCTACTCGACAAGACAGGCGGTGTTGGAGAGCGTACCAATGCCGGAGACGGTAATAGAGCAGACATCGCCGGGAGCAAGCGCGGCGTCTTCCTTTACAATGATGCCGGTGCCGGTAAGCAGCACGGATCCGGAGGGCACGGAATTGGCGCGATAGAGATACTCCACCAGGGTCTCGATCTTACGGCCGAGCTTTGCCGTCGACGTACCGCCATCGAAGATGGTGTTGCCGTCGCGGGTAATGGTGCAGTTCATGTCCAGCTTGTAGGGGTCCGTCAGTTCGTCGGGGGTGACGATGAAGGGTCCCAGGGAAAGACAGGCGTTATAGACCTTCGATTGGGGGAGGTAGAGGGGATTCTCGCGCTCGATATCCCAGGCCGAAACGTCGTTGGCGATGGTGTAGCCCAGCACGCGGCCCTTGGCGCCCAGGATGACGGCCAGTTCGGGTTCCGGAGCGGTGAACTTGGAATCGGAGCGGATGCCGATCCCTTTATTGGGCCCGACACAGACACGCGCGGTGCCTTTGAAGAAGATCTCCGGGCGCGGTTCGCGATAGACGTAAGCGTAGAAGCCTTCGCGCGTGCCATGTTCGGCGTCGCGGAAGCTGGCGCTCATTTCATAGGTGCAGCCGCAGGCCCAGACTTCCCGCGGATGAATGGGGATGATCGGCGCCGCGTCTTCGTGGTGGCTGGCGGCGCGCCTTCCCGCCAGGACGCCGAGTTCCACCCCTTCCTTCTCGGAGCGTTCAATCAGCCCCTGGAGGGTGTACTCCGGGATCGGCCGGGCGCCCTTCTCGTCGAATACCGCCGCCGTGATTTCGTTGTTTCTCCAGCGGATCTGTCCAATTTTCATGTGTTCTGCGCCTTTTCCGTGGCCAATGGCTTAGTACTTGAGGTACACCGTCTTGTAGTCGCTATAGAATTCGAATGCCGCCGGGCCCTGTTCCTTGGGACCGAAGCTGGAATCCTTGGTACCGCCGAAGGGTAACTGGTATTCTACACCGGCGCTCGGCAGGTTGACGGTGAGCAGGCCCGCTTCCATGCGGTGGATGAATTCGAAGACGCGGGAGACGTTCGTCGTCTGCACGGAAGCAGAGAGGCCGAACGGGATGTTGTTGGCGATCTTCATGGCATCGTCGAAGTCCTTGGCCTTCATAACGGCCAGGACGGGGCCAAAGATCTCCTCCTGGGCAATGCGCATGGTTTCGGTGACGCCGGCGAAGATCGTCGGCTCGACGAAGTAGCCCTTGTCGTAGTCGCCACCGGTGAGGCGGTTACCGCCCGCCAGCGGCGCGCCGGCTTCCTGGCGGCCGATTTCGATGTACTTGAGGATGGTGTCGAGAGCGCCCTGGTCGACGGCGGGGCCAATATCGATGCCGGGCTTCATGCCGTCACCCACCTTAAGCTTCTTGGTGCGCTCCACGAGGGCGGCGAGGAACTTGTCATAGATGGACTCTTCGACAATCACGCGGCTGGTGGCGGTACACTTCTGGCCGGTGGAGAAGAACGCCGCGTTGGCGACATTCTCAACGGCGGCGTTGAAGTCGGCGTCGGCGAGCACGATAGTGGGGTTCTTGCCGCCCATTTCAAGCTGGATGCGCAGGCGGCGCTTGGAGGCTTCCTCGTGCAGCCAGGCGCCCACTTCGCAGGAGCCGGTAAACGAGACGGCCTTCAGCGGACCGGCTTTGACCAGCGCTTCCCCGATGGTGCCGCCGGAGCCGGCGATGAAGTTCACCACGCCCTTAGGGATACCGGCCTCATGGCAGGCCTCTACAATACGCCAGGCGCTGAGGGGCGACGCCGAAGCCGGCTTCAGCAACACGGTATTGCCGCAGATGAGCGCCGGGGCCAGCTTCCAGGCTGGAATCGCGATGGGGAAATTCCAGGGGGTGACGAGGCCGATGACGCCAATGGGCTTGCGGATGGCGAACATCTGCACGCGGTCGCGTTCGCTCGGGACCAAAAAGCCGGGCATGCGGGCGCCTTCCCCACCGAAGTAGCGGAAGATGTTGATAGCGCGGCGCACTTCGCCCTTGGCTTCGGGAAGGGTCTTGCCTTCCTCGCGGGTCATCTCTTCGCCCAGTTGGTCGAACTTGCGCTCCAAAATGTCAGCCACTTTGAACAGCAGCGCGCCACGGGCAGGCGCGGTCATGCCCGCCCAGCCGGCCAGCGCCGCCTGTGCCGCATCGGCGGCTTCCTGAACTTCCTGCGCAGTGCCTTTGGCGAACAGCCCGACCACTTCGTCGGTGTTCGCCGGGTTGCGGTTCTCGAACGTGGAGGCGGGCGTACGCCACTCGCCATTGATGTAGTTGGGATAGATATTGGGCATGGATGGAAAACTTGAAATCAGAACTTTACAGCCGGCGCATTGCGGGCGCCGGGATCCGTTTTGAAATACGCATCGTTGCGGCTGAAACCAAAGAGACCCGCGGCGATGTTATTCGGGAAAAGCTCAATGCTGGTATTGTATCGCTGAACCGTCTCGTTGTACTTCCGGCGCTCCACGGCAATACGGTTCTCCGTCCCCGCCAGTTCGGTCTGCAAATTCAGAAAGTTCTCATTCGACTTGAGATTGGGGTAATTCTCGACAACGACCAGCAGCCGGCCGAGAGCGCTGTCGAGTTGGCGATTGGCTTCGATTTTTTCGCCGGGGGTGCGGGCGCCGACAAGGGCGGAGCGGGCGCTGGTCACCGAATCGATCACCGATTGCTCCTGCTTCGCGAATCCTTTCACCGTCTCCACCAGGTTCGGGATCAGGTCCGCTCGCCGTTGTAGCGCGATGTCCACATTCGCCCAGGAGCCGTTGATGGCTTCGCGCTGGACTACCAGGTCATTACGGATTCCGGCCAGCTTCATTCCGAAGCCCAATACGGCCAGAACCAGAACCAGAATCACTACCAATGCAATCTTCATAAGACTCACTTCTCCAAGCGATCCACCGCATCAATCACGCGGCCGATCGCGGCAATGTACCCCTCCAGAACTTCCATCGCCTTCACGGCCTTCGGCTTCCCGGTATGATCGCGCAATGCGAGCACCGTTTGGAAGGGCTCCGGTAGGAATCCGAAGCTGGAAGCCGCCTGAGCGGCGATTTCGCGGCGCGACGCGGGCGAGGGAAACCCGCAGAGCCGCAAGGCGTGGCGGAACAAAACACAGAACGTAGACACCGATTCGGCCAGCAGGCGCGCCAGGGTATCGTTATCGAAGCTGGCGCCGGCGGCCTTTTGTCTGAGACGTAGCAGTTTGGCGCGCAGTTCGTGTTCGACTTGGGCGCGATAGAAGGAATTGTCGATTTCAAGCGGTGCGATGACGTCCTGGCCCTGCAGCACGCGCCGGTGTTCCTTCATGTCGTGGAACTCTATAGGAAAGCAATCGGTGGAGGCCTGCACTTCGGCGGCGCTCAGTAGCAAAGGGGCGGGGTTGCCCTGCTTGCGCCACCACTGGAAGATGGGCTCGGCATCGCGCATCTCGCGGGTGGTTACGGCGGTGAGGACGCAGAGGATGTTGAGATCGGAGAAATCGCCGCTGTATTCGCCGGAGGCGGCCGAGCCGTAGAGGATGACGGCCACCAGGCGATCGCCAAACGCCGCCGTGAGTTTGCCGGAGACTTGGTTCAGTAGCTTATCCATCGATTCCTTACCAGTCACTGGATGCGCCTCCTCCACCTGAATCGCCGCCCCCGAAGCCGCCGAACGAATCGCTGGAGTCGTAGCCGCCAAAGCCGCCTCCGCTCGATCCGCCGCCGGCCCATCCGCCACCGCCGCCGGGGAGGAAGAAGGGGAAGAAGCCACCATCGGAGTAGCCGTGGCCGCGGCGGGAGCGCCGGTTGAAGAACAGCAGCAACAGCAGCATGCCGACGGGGAACAGAAACGGCAGCCAACTGCCGAACTCCGGACGCTGCTGAACCTCGCGGCGCGACGGGATGCTGACATCTAAGTTGATGTTTTTAGAGCGGGCGACGGTGCCGCCGATCTGGTGCGCGGCTTCGAGCAGTGCCGGACCGTACTGCCGTTCGCGAAGCAGCGGGCGCATCTGGCGCAGAATGCGGCCGGCAAAGCCATCGGGCAGGATGGGTTCCAGGCCGTAGCCAACCTCGAGGCGCATGCGGCGGTCATTGGTGACCAGCAGCAGCATCACGCCTTCGTTGGTGCCCTTCTTGCCGACACCCCAGCGGCGATAGAGGTTGTTGGTAACGTCCTCAATAGGCTCGCCTTCCAACGTAGGCAGCGTAACCAGCGACATCTCGGCCTTGGTCAGTTCTTCCACCCGCTTACAGTAACGTTCGAGTTCCTGGCGATGGGCGGGGTCCAGGACGTTGGCGAAGTCGCTGACGTAGCCTTGCGGCTGGAGGGCATCGAAGTTGGCGGCCCCGGCCAGCGTGAGGGCGAGCCAGAAGGCGATCCCCAGGCGCGAGACGGCGCTCATACCTGGCTGGCGGCGCGATCGAGGGCCGCCTCCAACTGCTCGCGGGTCCAGGTGGTGCTGATGAAGAGCTCCTGGCGGGCGCCGTCACTGAGGGCGATGGCTTTCCAGCCGTTGGCGGTGGGCACGGTAACCCGCACCTTCACCTCGCCCTTGGCATCCCGCACCTGGCGGATCACACCGGGGATTACGCTGCGAATCTCAGGGTTCTGCGCCAGCAGTTTGCCCAGCATGGCGCGCACGCCATCAAGGATGCTGTGTTCGATTTTCAGTTTGCCTTGCAGCTTGCGCAGCTTCATCTATCTACTTCAGCCGGGTGCGGAACTGGACATCGGAACCGACAACGCCGTTTTCATCGCGGATGACGGTTACCGACCAGTTCTTCTTGAAGTCCCATTGTAGACGCACCAACTGCTGCAGGGTACCCGTAAGGTTGGTGACATAGGTCAAGGTGATGTCGCGGGAGATCTGCTGTTCGATGGTGAGACGCGCCTGGGGAGTGGTCTCCAGGCCCAGCAATTGCGGGTCGATCTTCACGCGGCTGACGCCGAAGAAGCGCTGCAGGCGGCCGGAGACGCCGGCGCTGAGCGCCTGTCCGAGCAGGGTGTCGGTACCGGCAAACAGGCCGTTGCTGGAGCCGCCGATGTTCGATTGCGGCGCGATGGTGGAGTTCACGGGGGTGCGGCCCACCGCCAGCAGAGCGATGATGTCGGAAGTCTGCAGGGGCGGATCGGAGCGGTAAGTGATGTTAGGCTTATCGACCGAGCCGGAGATGTTCATGTTCACCGTAACGGCGCGGACTTCGGTTTCCAGATCGAGATCCAGCACGGGCTCAATGCGGGCGGCGTTGAAGAAGGATACAGTGCCGCGGGTGATGGTGTAGGTGGTGCCGAAGAAGTTGAGCTCGCCTTGGGTAACGGAGACGGTGCCGAGGATCACGGGCTTCAGTGGACTGCCGCGCAGGCGGAGGTCGACAGTGGTCTGGACACCCTGGGTGAGCGAGGTTTCCAATTGCAGGTTCGGTGCATTGACCAGGCGCACGTCGAACTGCATCCCGCGCAGGAGCGAACTGGAAGTAGGCGTCTGGATCGGTTGCTTGTCAAACAGGACGCTGCCAAAGTCGGTGCGGGTGGAGAAGCCGGAGCGGAGGATCGTCACGACGCCCGCCAGCAGGCTTTGGTCGGCGGTGCCGGTGAGCGAGAGGCTGGCGTTGACCGTGGTGCTGGCGCCTTCGGGGTAGCGGATGCGCACTTTATCCAACTGTCCGTTCAGGCGGTAAGTGGCCTGCTCCAACCCGCCGAACGAAACGAAGCCATTCAGCTTTAGTTCCCCGCCGCCGGTTTGCGCGGTGAGTTCCTGGAGCAGGGCGCGGTTACGGTCGAAGACCACCAGGCCGTTGGCGCGGTCGATGGAGTTGGGGAGGTCGCGATGGGTGACGGCGGCGTTCTTGATCTCCATGCGGCCGCCGAGCAGCGGACTCTGCAGGGTGCCACGCACAAGCGCGTTAACCTCCGCGGCGCCGGAGGTTTTGAGTCCGGGTACGTAGTTTTCGAAGATGCCGAGGTTGAGACCGCCTTGGAGGGCGAGATTCCAGGCGTTGCGGGCGTTGAGGCTGAGTGTGCCGCTGATGGCAAGGTTGGTATCTTTGCCGGTGAGGCTGGCCTGGAGGATCTGCAAGCCTTTGGCGTCGAACTGCGCGACGATCGGGCCGTCGTTGCTGAGCTTCAGGTCGTCGAGAACGGCTGGCGAGACGGCGGTGGTGCTGCCGCGCTTGGGATACAACTGCACCTGCGAAAGGTTGACGCGAGCGCTGAGCGTGTTGGGCCGCCGCAGGGCGCCACTGAAGACGATTTCGCTTTCGAACTGGCCGTCAAGCGGGAGGTCGCGTTCGGCGCCGAACACTTTGAGCAGATCGCTGAGGCGCGTAAGGGTAAGGGTGCCAAGTTCGAGCGTACCCAGGCCGACGGCATCGCCGCTCATCTGCCACTCGCCGTTGCCGCGGATGGTGGAGCCCAGGAAATCGCCGCCCGCGGTGACTTCGATGCGCCCGGCCTGCGTACGGGCAGCGAGGTCGAGGTTGCCTAGAACGCGCTTGCCCACTGTGATGGCGCCGATGTCCATCTCGGCGTTCACGACATCTATGAGTGGCGTGCCTTTGCTCAAGGTAGCGGTGCCGGCGAGTTTGGCGCGGATGCGGGCGGTGAGGTCGGGGCGCTCCTTGCGAACGGTTTCAATGGCGCCCAGGGCGAGGCCGGCGGTGGATGCCTCCAGGGTGAGTTTACCGCTCTGGAAGTCGTCCTTGTTGGGGGCGTAGCGGGCCTGGAAGGGGATGCGTCCGGCGCGGTGTTCGGCCACGGCGTTCGATACGGTGATGAGGTCGGGCCGGTAGTCGACAGTGCCGCTGATACGGGGGAACGGCTCGCCGGCAATCAGCGCATCGCTGAGGATAACTTGCCCGTTGGCGGCCAGGTTTTCCAGGGTGCCTTTCACCTGCACGGTGCCGGAAAGCAGGCCCTTCACGTCCGCGGCTTTGGTGCCGTTTTCGGCGAGCAGGCGTTCCACAGGAGTTTGCCGGATGGTGAGGTTCGCGGTGACGGGACTGGACGCGCTGGCACGCCAATTCGCCAGACCCAAGAGCACGCCTCCGGTAAGGCGCGCCGCACCCTGTTCGACATTCATGGCCGTGAGCGAGAGCTGTCCCGCTTCGGCATCCACATCGGCCGTGACGTGGTCGACGGTGCGCTTCTCGACAACCGCCTTGGTGACGCCGGCATGGCCGCGCACGCGGGGGGCGGTCAGTAGATTCGCCACTGTGCCTTTGAATCGTGCCAGCCCGCCCGCTTCGAGTTTAAGAGGCAAATCAGCCGGGGGATTATCGGCGAACAGCGCAATGGCGGGGAGCGCGTCGTTGAGGTTGGCGGATTCCAGAGCGACGTCGATGTTTTCCCCCATCCGTCCCCGGAAATCGACGCGCGTGGCGGCAGTTTTCAGGAACGAGTTTTCAAAGGAGATGGCGTTGCGGGCACGGTCGTACTCCACGCGCACCAGGCCTTCGATAGGCAGTTTGCCGCCGCTGGGGGTGAGCGAGACGGCGGCCTTCACGTTCGTATCCGCGGCGCCCGTGAACGTACCCTGCACTTCCACCGGACCGGTGACGGAGGCCGACCAGACCATTTCGCGGCGGCCCTTTTCGACATTCCACAACTGTTCCAGCGAGGCGCCATTGAGCGTACCGGTGACGTGATACCGGTTCCAGTTCCGGATCTCGCCGGAGCCGCGGTAGGTGCCGCTCAGGGCGCGGGCATTGAGGCCGGTGAACGTGACCAGGTCAGGGACAAGGTGGAACTGCGTATCGGCGTCAATGGATGCGACGGTCCACCCGCCCTGGCGCACGGCGAGGCGGCGGCCGTTCACGGAACCCTTTAGATCATAGATGCCGTTGGCGTAGGTGAAGACCGCTTTGGCGGACGCCGTGCCTTCGGGGCTGAGCGGGAGTTTCGTCTCCTTCACCCATTCGGCCATGCTGAAATTGCCGCCAACGTCCATCACGAAGCGCGGGGAGCGGTAATCGTACATTCGCCCGGACGCCTGGATCTCCGACTTCCCGCGGCGGGCGATGACGCGATCAAAGCGGAGACCTTCTTTCTCCATCGCAAGATCGACATCCACGTCGAAATCGAGGGGTGCGATCTTCGGCCAGTTGAAGTGGAACGGACGGGCGGCGACTTTACCAACGTATCGCGGACCTTCGCGCTGCCAGGCGAACTGCACCAGCAGGTCACGGGCGCGCAGTTCCAGCGGCCATTTGCGATGGTCGTAGGCGAAGGTGCCGCGCTCGACGGTGACGTCGCGGATGGCAAGGTCGATGAAGCGTTCAAACACCGACTTGCCTTCGCGCCTGATCTTCGGCCCGGGGATGTTGGTAGTGCCGTCGGGATAGGTGATGATGCGGATGCGCGGATTCTCCACTTTAAGCGAGCGAAGGTAGGCCCGGCGCGCGGCCAGCGATTCCACCGTGACGCCCACCACAATGTGGCTGATGGCGACCATGGGATCTTCGTTGGCGGGCTCCTTGCCGCGCAGGACGAAGTCATGCACTTCAAAGCGCAGCGCACTCGCATCGAAATGGAAGCGGCCGATGCTAACCTTGCCGCCAGTGGCTTTCTGGGCTTCGGTGATAATGCGGGTGCGGACTTCTTCGCGAAGCCAGTTACTGCGAAGGACAAAGAAAATCGCGATGCCGGCGCCGATGGCCAGCAATAGGGAAACCATCGCCATCCGCCGCAGCCACAGTTTCAGCTTGGTCATTGGAATACCTCATCGCGGAAGCGGATTTCGGAACGCTGGCGGGTCTGGGCCACCCATTCTTCCAGAGCCTTGTCGGTCTTGCGGCCGACGATGACTTCCTCAATCTGTTCGGTGACGTCTTCGAGCGCGGGCATGGGTTTGCCGGCGTTGCTCTTCATCCAGACCTGGCGGAACTCGCCCTCATAGTATTGGCGGATCTCTTCCGTCGTCACGGTCTGGCCGCGGCGGAAGCGGAGGTCGATGAAGCTAAGCGAGCGCATCATACGCTGCATAAAGCGCTGCAGGTCCTCCTCGGTGACGCGGCGGGCGCGGAGTGCGGCGGGGAAGCCGGCCTCGCCTTCGTACAATGGCACGACATCATTACGCAGTTGGTCGATGACGTCTTTCATGGCCGGCTCGGGATAGCGGGTGTCGTCCATCTCCTGGAGCAGCAGGGTTTGAGCGATGAGGGTGCCGGCGGCGGCGCGTTTCGACGCAGGCGAGAAGTCGGGTTCCCTGCCATCGTAGAGGGCGGAGAGCCGGATCTGCTCAATGAGCATGCTTTCGGTGATGACACGATTACCGATGGTAACGGCGATGCGGTCGATGATCTCGGCATGGGCCAGTAGGGCGAAGAGCGCTGCGATGGTGAGGGTGCGCGGCATCATCAGAAGGCCTGCCCTAGCGAGAAGTGGAACTGGAAGGCGCGAACCTTCTGGGTAACGCGCTGGCCCAGGTTGTTGATGAGATCGTTGATGGAGCCGCGATAACCGTCAAAGCGCGGGGTGTTCATGGCGTAGGCCAGGTCGATACGGACAGGGCCGATGGGGGTGCGATAGCGAAGTCCGAAGCCGACGGCCTGCACCATGTAGTCGAAGTCGGTCAGGTTGCGTTGGGCGTAGCGCAGGGAGATGTTGTCCAGGCGCGAATAGACGTTGCCGGAATCATGGAACAGCACGCCGCCGAGTTTGTCGCCAAGCAGAGGAAAGCGCAGTTCGGTCTGGTTGAAGAGGAGGGCGCGGCCGCCGACAGGGAAGCCGGTGAGGGAGTCGCGCGGGCCGGCCTGGTTCTCCGGAAAGCCGCGGTGGGAGACGGCGCCGCCGGCGAAGAAGCGCTCGGGGAGGGGGATCTCGGCATCGCCACGGCGGGCAATCCAGCCGAAGGTGGTATTGCGCGACAGCACCAGGTCACGGGAAACGCGATGGAAGCTGGAGTTGCGGGCGAGGGTACGGAAGAAGTTGGTTTGCGAGCCGACGTAGCCGCTGGCCAACGCCATATCGATAGAGGTGTAATAGCCGCGGGTGGCGTTCAGCGGATCGTCGCGGCGGTCGTTGATGAGCGTCGTGGAGATGAGGCCGACGCGCACGGGTTGGGAGAACAGCGGGATGAGGCCCGGCTCGATCTTCACGTCGCGGGCCGAAACCTGGCGGGTGACGAAGCGGTACTGGGCGGCGAAGGCGCGGGAGAAGCGCTGGCCTAACTGAACGGCGCCTTCAAAGCGGCGGGACGAAAAGGTGCGGACATTGCGGGAATCGTCAAACAGCGCGGTGAAGGTGAGGTTGAGATTCTCCCTACCCTGAAATTGGGGAGCGAGATAGGTAACGATGCCTCGGCGTTGTAATGTGGAGACGCGGGTCTGCACCCCGACCGTGTGCCCGATGCCCAGGAAGTTCAGGCGGCTGACCCCAAGCGAGACGCGCGGGGCGAAGGCACTGGCTCCGGAGGGCGAAGAGAGGCTGGTGACCGAGCCGCCAATCTGGCCGAACTCGGCGCCAATGCCCGCGTTGAATGACCAGCGGCTGGCTTCTTCAAACTGATAGAGCACGCGCTTCTCGCGGACGCTGCCTTCCGGATTCTCCAGCGCCATATCCACCTTGGCGAAGATGCCGAGGTCATAGAGCCGGCGCTGGCTGTAGACCATGCGGCTGAGCGAGAGGGGTTCGCCCTGCTGGAGGCTGATGCGGCTGAATACGAGGTTCGGGCGGGTGGCGCCGAGTCCATTCACCACCACGTCGCCCACGAACAGGCGGCGGCCCTCATTGACCACCAGTCGGACTTCCATCCGCTGCGGGTTGTCGGAAGGCTGCGAACTGATGTCCAGAGAGGCGTCGGGATAGCCGTTGCTGTAGTAAAAGTTGAGGACGGTATCGCGGTCCAGCGCGAGGTTGAACGCGCTGTAGGGCTGCCCTTCCGTAGAGGTGAGCAGTTCCTGAACGTACGGATACAGCCGCAGATCGACGCCAGCGACTTCCAGCGAATTCACGAAGTACTGGGGCCCCTCGTCGATGTTCACCACCACGGCGACGTCGCGATCGTTGCCAACCGCGCTCCGCTGCACGTCGGAAGTAACGGCAACGTCCCGGAATCCATTGCTGCGGTAGAGTTCGGCGATGGCGTTGCGATCGCGGGCAAGCAGATCCTCACTGAAGCGTCCGGCTCGATTGAAGAAGCGGCCGGCGGGGAAGATGCTCATGCGCTCGCGGATGGTGAGGGTGTCGAAGTACCGGTTGCCGCGGACCTCCACTCGGGAGACTTTGTGACGCTGCCCGCGCTCAACGAAGTATTCGATCTGCTGCTCCTCGGGCGAAGGCTGCGACGTTTCATAGCGCACATCGGCATCGAAGAACCCGCGCCCCTGGAAGTACTCAACGATCTTGCGCGACCCTTCTTCCAGCAGATCCTGGTCGACGGACTGCTCCTGGTAAATCGGCACCAGTTCGCGCAGGCGGCCCTTGGAGAGGCGGTTGCCCGTAGTGGTAACGGATACAAGCGGTCCGGCATTGATCAGCAGCCGCGGGGAGACCGTGTTGGCGACAGGATTGTGATCAAGGGTCTCCAACTCGACCTTGGCAAGCAGGAAATCATTCTTGATGTAGCTGCGGCGGATGCGCTCCATTCCCTGGGTGACGCGGGCTTCGGTAAGCGCCTTCCAGCCGAGCAGGCCCCACCAGCGCTTCCAGTTCGAGGCGCCGATGATCTGGCCGGGGGAGACCTTGAGGTCGCCCGTGATGTTAGGGCGGGCAAAGTAGGCGCGCTCGCCGGGGTTGACCAAGAACTGGATATGGAGTTCGTCGTAGGCGGGATAGCGTTCCACTAACGGTTGGATGCGCGGGGCGTAGAACCCGTTGGCTTGCAGATTCGCGCGCAGACCTTCGATGGCATCGGCAAGTTTGGCCTCGGTGTACTTGCTCCCCAACTCGAGTTTGGTGGCCCCGACAAGTTGTTCCCGGTTAGGGGGATCGGCCGAGCCTTCTACGGAGATGCGGCTGATGAACCAGTTCTGCTTGGTGAAGAAAGTCACGGTGACGCGATCGTCGCGGAGGATGGCGTCCACCTGCAGTTCGTCGTAGCGGCCGGTGGCGTAGAGGCGCTGGATGGCGCGACGGACGTTGGCGGCGGTGAGGGGATCGCCGGGCCGCATGTCGACGATTACCGCGAGTTGCCCGCCAGATAAGGGCTGTAATGGCGGGTCGAAGCGGATGTCGCCGATGGGCTTGCCTTCATAGTCCCAGGGCGCTGCGCTCAGGCAGGCCGCCAGGACAAACACACTGAGACCCAGCCGGGACGCAAGATGCAAAGCTCTCGAAGCCACCCGTTAACATCATAACCGCCCGTAGGCAGTGGCGTCGGAATTAGCTCCTCACTGCCTTGCCCGAACTCTCTCCACCTCCGCTTGGAGAGTGGGGTCTTTGGTACCCCGCGCCACATCAGCCAAGGCGCCATCGACATCGGCGGGGCGGACAGCGGTTAGCTCGGCAAGAGCGCGAATCGCGGACACACGCAGGGAGTGTGTACTCGCGGCACATTCGGCGCCATCGACACCGGAGACCCGAATAGCGTCGAGGGCGGCACCTTCCACGGCGGCAAGCTTAGCGAGTGTATCAAAAGCCTTATCAGGCTCTGGGTTTTCCTGGCCTGCGGAGATCTGGCGATCAGGATGACGCTGGCGACGCTTGGCCAGCAGAGCAAGTGCTTCGGGAACCTGCAGTTTCGCCTGCACGAACCAGTAGGTCTCCTGCTCTTGCCGGGAGGCGGCCGTGTCCGGCGCTGGCTTGGCAAGGTAACTCACCAGCTCGTCGATCACAATGCTGTCGCCAGGATCTGCCAAAGCGCCGAGAGAGAAAACAGCGGCCGGCCAGACCGACCGGAGAGAACGGCAGTTGAGAACAGCCCTGGACACATCGACAGCTTCGAGAGGACTTATTTTCTTCTCTGCCAAAAATTCTTTAAGGTCTGTGTCTGTGGGGATGCGGAAACTTGCCCCCAGGAAGCGGCCGAAGTCGGATTTCATTGCCATTCCCCGCTCCCTCTTGGAGCATTCTGTGCCGCCGCCGAACGCCAACACGGCACTACCGCAGAGAAGACACCACGTCACCAGGATTCGCATTGCACGCGATCACTCCTCCTCAGACCTTAAGGTAACACAACTGAAACAAAACGCTTGGGGCTAATCAACATGGCCCTGACGGCGCACGGCAGACGACGGCGCCGGATCCGGGGAACCGCATAAGCTTTGTTTATACGGGATGAGCGCTAGCTGAGTCAATAGAATACACAGCCTAGGCCTTAAATAAGTGTACTACACAATCTGCTTTCAAGGTCCTACAGCCGCTCAACATGAAGATGTACGTTTTGTCATAATGAGAGATCTTACCGTGCATCGCTTGATCCTTTTGCTGTTTGTTATTACCTTCTGCGGCCAATGCGAGCCTGTTTTCAGGCTGCGGGTGAAACGCCATCCGGCAGTTACGAACTACTTCACGGAGAACGAGCTTAAGCTACTGGTAAAAGACACGCAGAATTTGCTGGTTTCGGCATGCAAGGATGCCGCGCCGAGTGCGCTCCCCAAGGAAGTCGAACGGAGAAAATGCGTGTTGCGAGTGGAGTTGGCCGGGCCGGTGGAGCAGCTTAGTACGACACTGACTGATGCACAAGCCGGCGACCTTCTGCGGTATCCGTTTCCCAACAGTGATGGCTTTAATGAGGCCCGCGTGGAAGCCGTGCGGCATCAACTAAGCCGGGGCGAATTCAATCGCGAGGCGAACGTCGCCTTCAACATTCTGGCCGTACCCAGCAACGAGATCGAGATGTGGCTGCTGCCCAGTATCAGGGCGAGTTGCAATCTTGATGTTTACGCAAGTAACGTCTTTGCTAAGGGCTTTGCCGACAGTGGCTGCGCGGCGATTGGCGGGAGTTTGTTGTTTCTGGAGGTGAAACCGTACCCGTTCGATCTCGAAAGAGGGAGGCAGCAGAAGGAAGAGAACAGGAAGTGGTTTCAGCTTTTGAGGGCGACTCTCAGCCATGAGCTCTGCCATATCGCGGGCCTGCTGCATATCGGTGACGAGATCGAGCCGGCCGAAGAACGGCTCGCGCCGTCCGTCTATAGCGGAAACGACGTGGGCGCGACGCAATACTGGATGAGGGCCTTCCGGGGCTTCGTGATGGCTGCTGGCTGGGATCATAATAGACACTTAACGGCAGAGCAATGGAACGTGTTGCAGAGTTTCCGGGCCGGGGAGCGAGAGCGAGGATTGGTGGCGAAGTCCCTGAAGAACAGGCAGTACCTGGAGAGCTTGGCGCTGCAGGCTCGAAAACGCCGCGATGCCGTTAGCGCGGGACACGCACGCTAACGCCAGGGAGTGGGAGGAAGAGAATTGGCGAGCCGTTTTCGCGCTTTCCCGGCAGCTCTGCTGGCGTTTGCTTGTACCTTACACGCAGCCGGACCAGTTTGCCGGGAAGATCCGTGGATTCTGTGCCGGGTTGCCGACCTCAACGAACGGCTGCAGGCGAAAGCTCTGGTGCAGGCTTGGAAAGTGGAACGGGACGTGGAAAAGACAAAGAGGCTTGCAGCGGACTTTGTTGGGCGGTATCCGAGGTCGGCATTTCTCCACTGGGCCTGGGATCACTGGGCGTGGGCATTATTCGCAAGCGAGGAAGAAGCGGGCGCCGCAATGGCGATGAAGTCTCTGGCGATAGCGCCGGAAAACCCAGCGTTACAGCTTCAGTTGGCTCAGTACTTTGAGCAGACACATCAATGGGCGGAGGCATCGGATCATGCTCTGCAAGCACTGCTGTACGCAGAGGGCCTATACCGGCGCCGTGGTGCGTTCCGGATCGATGATGGCGACGAGGTGAGGTTGGTGAGCGGGGCGGGGGGGATACTGCTGCGAATCAGCCAATTGGCGCACGCGCCATGGGAGATGCAACAGCGCCGGCGAGCGTTAGCGCGCCTGCTTCTGACCAGTGGACGGCTGCTGGCGGCACATCCCAGCCGTTTCGAACGCGAGTTCCTTCTTGCGGTGGGGAGCGCCCAGGCGGACGCAGCGCGGAGTTTCCTCAGTCTAGCCAGGCAATACCGGCCGGATCGGGAAGGGGGGACAGTGGCCGGCGAGACCCCGGAATGGGAAGTGCTGTTGCCGGCACTAGGACTGACGGCGGACGTCAGGGACGCAATACCTGTCTACGCAGGTTCGGCAAGTTGTTCCGCGCGCGGATGTCACCTGACCGTGAGGCGCAGTTGGCGGGCGAGCGGGATGGGGGCGATGTCCCGCGACATATCGCGTGGCGCGGCAGGGGCCATGCCGCCAAGCGGGAACCGGCAGCGTGTTGGGGACACCTGGGTCGAGTTCCGCACTGGGGGCAGGCGGCCGCCGCGAGTGATTCTGGATCATGACGATGAGCAACGGGAATTTCCGGTGACGCTAACGATCGGCTCGCTTTGGGAGCAGTCCTTTGCAACGTTGCTGAACGGCAGGCTGATGATTCTGCCGCTTCAATACAGCCGCCGGGTAAAGTCCTGGGAGGTGTATGGGGCCGAGGAAGAAGACGTACGGCAAAGCCGCATCGCGGAGTTCTTCGGCCCGAGGCCAGGCTCGGAGCCGGGCATGGCAAAGGAGTTTTTCGGCGAGTGCGCACCGTGCCACGCAACGAGGGTCCGGCGCGACAGCAGGCGTCCGGGCGGCGGGGATGTGCTGGAGTACGGAATTGGATGCGAAGCCTGTCATGGCCCTTCGGCGGATCATGCGCAGGCGGGCAGAGACAAGCTCAGGAAGGTGTTCGTCCCGCGCAAGGAACTGGAAGTGGATGCGGTTTGCCTGCCCTGCCACACTCATACGGCGGTGTTTGTACGGGGAGATGGAGGGGAGTTGAACTATAGCGGCCGCCGCTATCCCTTCGTGCCGCGCGTCCAGCGGAGGTCGCTTGACGAGTATTCGAGGGAAGCTTTCCTAGCCGATGGACGTCTCCGGCGCGCCACCTTCATAGGAGAAGCTCTGCGGCGGACGAAGTGCTTTCGAAACGGAGCCACTTGCGCCAAATGTCACCAGATCCATCCAACACCGGGCACTGCCGAGGGAAAGCATCATGTAAATCTATTACGATTTCCGGAGGATTCTGATCGTTTCTGCACCGAATGCCATAAACCATTTGCGGAGATTGTACAAGTAAGGGCCCACCTGAAACACACGGCTCATCTAGTGGAAGGCAAGCCGTTGTCCTGTGTCAGTTGCCACATGCCCCGCATTCTAGACGCACCGTCGGGCCTCGGGCGCTCCCATGAAATCGACTCGATCATGCGGCTGAAGAGAGCGGGGTTAAGCATGCAGCCTCTGGTGGTAGAACGGAGTTGTTTCCAGAATGGCTGCCACGCTGACGACAAGGGATTGCAGCAGGCGGCGCCACTTCAGGCTCGAGAGTGATCCGCACACGGGGCACTAGCTTTGAAACCGCCGCTCCTGGCCATGCACCCGGATTTCCTGCGACTTGCGGTTCAGCGCGGGTGCCGTACGTGGCTATACTTTCGGTATGGTTGCCGCTCTCGCTCTTGCCGCCGCTTTCCTCGCTCCCCTTCCCGCCAAATCGCCCCTCACACACGAGACGTTGTGGATGATGAAGCGAGTCACCAGTCCCGTGGTTTCCCCCGATGGCAAGTGGGTGGCGTTCACGCTCATCGAGCCGAATTACGACCCGGCCAACCAGACCAGCGACTTGTGGCTGGTGCCCTCCGAGGGCAGTGGCGCGGCGCGGCGGCTTACTTCTTCGAAGGGCGCCGAGGGCGGCGCGGCCTGGAGTCCGGACAGCCGCCGCATCGCGTTCTCCGCCAAGCGCGAAGGCGATGAAGTCAACCAGATCTACGTCATTGACCTCACCGGAGGCGAGGCGCAGCGGGTGACCGCGATCTCCACGGGAGCCGGTGGGCCGCAGTGGAGTCCGGACGGCAAGTCGCTGTTGTTCGCCAGCCGCGTCTATCCCGGCTCGCGCAATGAGGAGGAGAACAAGAAGGCGGCCGCCGAGCGGAAGGCGCGCAAGTATCGCGCCCGCGTCTACGATGCGTTTCCCATCCGCAATTGGGATACGTGGATGGATGACATGCAGACGCACCTGATGGTGCAGGCAGTGGACCAACCGGGCAAGCATCGCGATCTGCTGGCGGGCAGCGCACTGGTGAACGAGAAGGGCTTCGCCGGCGCCACCACGCCGGGCGGCGATGAGTTGCAGGCGGCGTGGACCCCGGATGGGCAGTCGGTGATCTTTACGGCGATGACGAATCGCCATGAGGCCGCCCGCGCCGAGACGGTGCTGCGGCTGTATACCGTGCCGCTTAGCGGCGGCGAGCCGAAGGTGCTGACGCCGGGGGCGGACGACAGCTATTCGCATGCGCAGTTTTCTCCCGATGGGAAGTGGCTGTACGCGCAGCAGGAGCCGAACAATAAGAAGATCTACAACCTGACGCGGCTGGCTCGCTTCGCCTGGCCGGCGATGGGCGCCCCGGTATCCGTAAGTGCGAAGGCGGATCTCAGCGTGAACTCCGTGGCTCTGGCGGCGGATTCCCGCATCGTGTTTATCACGGCCGAAGATAAGGGCAGTGAACGCGTGTTTGCGATCCCCGCGGCGGGCGGCGAGGAGAAGGTGGTGACCCAGGAGAAGAACGGCACGTTCACGGCGCTGCAAGCCCCGGAGCAGGGCACGTTTCTGGTAGGGCTGTGGGGGAGCGCGGTGAATCCGGCGGAGGTGGTGCGCATCGATCCGGCCACGGGCGCGCATCGATTTCTGACGAGCGTGAACCGGGAGAAGGCGGCGGAGATCGACTGGCAGCCGCTGCGCCACTTCACCTTCACCGCGAAGAACGGGCGTACGATCCACAACATGGTGGCGCTGCCGCCGGGCTTCGACGAGAGCCGCAAGTATCCGCTGTTCGTGGTCATCCATGGCGGCCCGCACACCATGTGGCGCGATGAGATCACGCTGCGTTGGAACTATCACCTGCTGGCGGCGAACGGCTACGTGGTGCTGTTGACGAACTACACGGGTTCCACCGGTTTCGGCGAGAAGTTCGCGCAGGTGATGCTGGGCGATCCGCTGCGTGGCCCCGGCGAGGAGATCAACGAGGCCGCCGACGAGGCCATCAAACGGTATGCGTTCATCGACGGCAGCCGCCAATGCGCGGGCGGCGCGAGCTATGGCGGGCATATGGCTAACTGGCTGCAAGCCACTACGACGCGGTATCGCTGCCTGATCAGCCATGCCGGGCTCATCAACATGGAATCGCAGTGGGGCACCAGCGATTCTATCTATCACCGCGAGATCATGGCCGGCGGTCCGGTGTGGGAGCAGGGGAAGGTGTGGAAGGAACAGAACCCCATCCGCTATGCGGCGAACTTCAAGACGCCCATCCTGCTGACCGTCGGCGAAAACGACTTCCGCGTGCCGTTGAACCAGACGCTGGAGAACTGGGCGGTCCTGCAGCGGCTGGGCATCACCAGCCGGCTGCTCGTCTTCCCGGACGCGAACCACTGGATTCTGAAGCCGGAGGACAGCCGCTTCTTCTATAGCGAGGTAGGCAAATGGCTAAACACGTACTTGAAGTAGTGCCGCCGGCGTTGGAGGTTTTAGGGCCGGCCCAAGCCGTATGGCAGGCGTGGCTCGAGGAACTGGCCGGCATCTATGGCGCGAACCTGACCGAGTGGAAGGCCTATTCGAAGAAGGTGCCGCCCAGCCTGCGGGTGTTGAAGGGCAAGCGCACGATTGTATGGATGAGCGTCAGGGAAGGCTGTTTTTGGGCTTCGTATATTTTGGGCGAGAAAGCCGTGAAGGCGGCACCGGAGGAACTGGCGCCGCTGCTCGATGAGGCGCCGAAGTATCCGGAGGGCCGCGGCGTACGCGTCGAAGTGAAATCCGGCGCGGAGTTGCCGCTGCTCCGGCGACTCACCGCATTGAAACTGGCGCACTAAGGAATACGGACGCGCTTTTCATCGTAGAGCTTGCCCCACTTGGCCGACAGCGCCGGGTCGGACTTCACGCCCGCCCCGCCGCGATACACCATCGACAGATGAAAGGCCGCCTGCAAATGTCCCGCTTCGGCGGCTTTCATCCACCACTTGGCCGCCTCGGCGTAATTCTGCTCGGTGCCCTTGCCGTTGGCGTACAGCAGCGCGACGGCATTCTGCGCGGGCACATAGCCGGCTTCGGCTGCCTTTAGCGTATGCTGGAATGCCGCCGCGGGTTCGTGCGCCGATCCGCCGGCACAGAACGCGGCTACAGCCTCATCGCCGGTGGGCTTGTTGCCGCACACTTCGTAATCCTTGCGATAACCCAGCGCCTGCACGCTCACCTGCTCCAGCCAGTTCTGCCAGCCGCCTTCGGGCGCCTTCTGTTCGGGACGGCCAAGGTCGCCGCGGAACTCAGGGTCGCGAATCGTCATGAGGGTATTGTTGGCCATGGTGCGGAGTTCTTCGTTCTTGTCTTCCAGCAGGGCGACCAGGGCGCGGAACAGGGGCACGTCCTGGCGGGCGCCGTTGCGTTGAAGCCGGATGGCGTAAATGAGGGCATCGGCCGCGGCGGCGCGGTCTTCGGCGGTAACGGCCTTCTCCGGGTGCGACAGGAAATCGACGATGGCCGTCTGGGCCGCCTGTGAGCGCCAGTTGGCATTCCAGGCTAATGCGCGGGTGGCCACGCTACGCACCTTCGCGGACGGGTCCGTCAACAGCCTGCCCAGCGCCTGCATCGTCTGTTCGCGGAAGATGGCGTGACGGCAGGTTTCAGCCGCCGCGGCGCGGACGTTTGCGTCTGGGGAAGCCAGCAGTTTCTCAACAGCGGGTCCCGCCGCCGCGCCGCCTACTAACGCCAGACCGGCATAGTAGCCGGCGGCGTTGACGATAGGGTTGGCCAGCAGCTTCTGCTCGCCGGCGGACAGCGGAAGATTCTTGTTACGCAGGCGCGTCATCCAGGCGATGCCATCGTCGTTACTGGGCTGGTGGTAGGTGCGGGCGCCGAGATCGGCGAACTCGCGGTAGATGATCTTGTAGCCCTTGGCACTCACGCGGGCGTAGGTGTCACGCACGGTGGTCAGATGATAAGAAAGGTCGCGCAGGCCCAGCACCATGTAGAACTCGGGGGCGCTGTTCTCGGCATCGATGGCTTCGCTAAGTTCGGAAGGCATGCGCCACCAGCCCCAGCTATAGGTCATCGCCGCGGTCACCACCTTCGGGTTCGCCATGGCCACCTCGCCGGAGATCTTGTTCCCTTCGCCCTTGCCGTAGAGGTAGAGGCGCCGTGGGTTGACGGGGTAATTCTGCTTGGCCCAGGCAATCACCTTTGCAATGGGCTCATGATCCTTGGCCCCGAACTTGCGCTCCTGCGGATGCACGCCCACCAGCACGTACTGGTCCCGCACACCCAAGCGCTTCAAGGCTTCGCGGACGGGCAGGATCTCATCGCCGGTGGGGCGGTCATGCTCGGGGAAGCAAAGAATCAGGCCCACCTGGCGGGCGGGGTCGGCCGTGCCGGCGGGAGCCACGCCCTCCGGCGCGTCCACGACGTAGCGGACCACCGTGTCTCCATACTTTAGTTCGGATTCCGCCCCCCAAAGTGTGGCGGCAAGCAACACCGGCAGCAGACCAACAAGCGAACGGGTAGACATAGCCTGGCGATTATATCAACCAGGCTGCGTCGTCTAACCCAGCACGTGATCGAGCGCCTCCAGGAAGAAGTAGTCTCCCCACATCACGCTTTCATCCACGCCGAGGTCCTTATGGAGGTGGTACACGCCGCCCTTCAGCAGCCCTTGCCAATCCGGCTCCCCGGCCAGGTGCTCGTCGCAGAGGGTACGCACAATGCGCAGCCCGGTGGCCCAGTAGAAGTGGCCCTTCACCGGATCCTGCAACAGGCGGGAGAGACGGAACAGGCCGCTGGCGGCGATGGCGGCCGCGGAGGTGTCCACCAGCTTGCGGGTGTCGTTCGGGGCATTGAAATCCCAGGGCGGAATGCCGTCGGCGTTGGCGTGCGTGATGTAGTAGTCGGCGCACTTTTCGGCGGTTTCCAGAAAGCGTGGATCGCGCGCATATTCATAGGAAATGCCAAAGCCATAAAGAGCCCAGGAAAGTCCGCGCGCCCAGCAGGAATCGCCGCGGGCGCCCTGGTGGGTGGTCTGCTTCAGGAACTCGCCGGTCTCGACATCGAAGAGGCCCTCGTGCGCGGTCGACCCATCGCCCCGCACCAGCACGCGCCGCGTGGTGAGGCAATGACGGACGGCGACATCGCGCAGCTTGCGGTCGCCGGTTTCGCGCGCCGCGTAGAAGATGATGCCGACGTTCATCATGATGTCGATAAACAGGCTGTTATCGCCGACGAACGAGCGCAGGTACTGGCCGCGCTCCTTGAAACGCAGAGCGAGAGTCTTGCCCGCCTCGATGATGACGTCATTGAGTGCCTTGTCCCGGCTAAAGCGGTACCAGCGCAGATAGCTGGAGAGAAAGACAAAGCCCAGGTCGTGCACATCGCGGTCGTGCTTGCGCTGTTCCAGCGGCTTGGTATAGCGAATCGCCTGCTCCAGCCAGTACTGCTCTTCGGCGCTTCCTGGAGCCGAATGCTTGCGAAACATCCACATCATGCCCGGCAGGAAGCCGTCGCACCAGTGCGTCCAGACGGGACCTTCGTGCTTCCAGCGGCCGTCTACCGTGTACAGCGGGTAGAAGTCCGGATGGTTTTCGATCAGGTTTTCGACCTTTTGCTTCCCTAAGGCAATGGCAGCCTGGAACGGACCTCTGTCGGACTCGGCTTCAAACTGTATCACTGTGATTCCTTCGTTTCAGGGGCAGAGGTCCGCCAACTGGTCACGCGGCCAGCGGCGATCTTCCCCGTTGTTCCCCTTAAGTAGAGAATACCAACCCTGGGATGGAGCGAAGGTATCGCGGGGCCAAGCGCAACAACGCCGGCGCGAAGGTCCATCGGGCTGGGGCGCTCCATCGGCGTGTTCATTCTGGCGTGGAGAAAGGCGTAGCGGTTCTCAAACTCGACGCGGCGGAAATCTAGGCCGATGAGCCAGCCATCGCCTCGCGGAGACTTCACCGGAGACATGTGTGCCAGCCGGCCGAGCACCGTGGCGCCCTTCGGCACATAGACCGTACCCTTGCGCTTCACGTCGCGTAGCACCTTGGCAACGATAGGATCGCCCACTGCCGTGAGCCCCGCTTCAACCGGGGTCTCGATCGCCAGATCCATGTCCAGGTCTGCGGGCAGGTAGAACCGTTCGGGAGGCTTGGGAGCGGGTGCAGCCTCCGCCGATGGCGGCGGGTCATCGAAGCGCACCACGGACTCACCGGCAAACTGGCGGCACTTGGTGAAGCTCAGACGATTGCGGCTTTCATTGCCTCGCAGATCCGTGAGAGTCATCTCGCCTTCCAGCGGCAGCAAGAAGTCGCGCTCGCCCAATTGCATGCGCTGGTACCGCAGGGTGTGCGCGGCGGACTTTATGGGCAACTGCGGCGGGATCTCCTCGGCCAGGATCTGCAGATGGACGAGGTCGAGCGATTGCGGGTCCACCCAAAAGGAACCGTGATAGCCGACAATGCCTTCGGCCGGCTTGACGCGCATGCGGAAGCCGCTGCGGAACATGGGCACGCGGTAATCGTATTGCAGCAGTTTGCGCCCCTCGCGCTCGCGCTCGCCCACCGTGGTGAAGCTGGCCGCGTCGCTGAGGAAGATGCCGCTGACGTGCAACGCGAAGCTGCCGTTGCCGATCGTACCGCCGGAAACCATCTCCGTGATGTCGGTGTCTTCGAACTTACCGGAGCCGGGCCATGCGAAGACTTCCTTGCGGTCGACATAGCCCACTTCCAACCGGATGACGTCGTTCAACTCAAAGCGGCGTCCGGCGGCGCGGCGGTGACTGCGCTCGATGGTTTCGAGACACGTGTAGTTAGGCAGGCTCCGCAGGTTCTCCGCGGCACGCACCTTGATACGCGCCAGCAGCAGGGCTTCGGGCGTGACTTCTTCGGCCGGGATGGGTGCCAGGGTTCCGGCGAGCAACAAAGCCGCAGGCCACAGCCAACCATGTCGCATGTTCCCTATTATCCGATGCCCGCCTGCTGGAAGATGGCCTCCGACTTCGCCTTGATTTCCTTGGCCAGCGTGTACGGGTCGGCCTGTTGGTACTTGGGCAGGAACAACTCCACCGAGATGGGGCCCTTGTAGCCCTTCTCGACGAGTTTCTTCAGAATTTTGGCAAGCGGCGCGGTGCCGTCACCGGGGATGACGCGGGTTTGCAGATCCAGCAGTTCCCACGGAATATCCATGACGTCGTTGAGATGCGCATGGACAATTTCCCCGGGCTTGATGCCATCCATGTCTTCGAATTTGCTCGGGCCGGACCAGAAGTGATAGCAATCGAACAGGACGCCGAAGTTGGGGTGGGCGGCCTCGCGATGGAGTTTGAGCGCGGTGGGCAGGGAAGCTAAGAAGGTGGAGTTACGGACGAACTCGGCGCCCACTTTGAGCTTATACTCGCGAGCAATATCGCCAGCCTTGCGGATGTTGTCCAACGACCGCGCATAATCATCGGCAGTGAACTTAGCGGCGGTGGCGCAGGGCGAGTAGACCACCGGGGCGCCAAGTTCGGCGAATTGCTCGCAACGCTTCTTGAACAGTTCCAGGCGGTCGGCGAAGTTCGGATTCGGCTCCCAGAGATTAGTGACATTGGTGACGCCGGAGACGACGGTGAGCCCGTTATCGGTGAGCACGCGTTTGGCCTCCGCCATGGTGCCGGTTTTGAGGAAGTCGTCGAGGGCGGCGGCCGATGGCTCCACCTGTCGGATGCCGGCCTTCGCCCATCCTTCCATGGCCTTCTGGTAGCCCGCCGCGGCGGACGTGAACTGGTGCATGCTGAGCGTCATTTGGGGTGGGGCTGCGGCCATCGCCGGGGCGTAGGACGCGAGCGCCGCAAGCGGCGTTTGCAGAACGGTACGGCGAGGCAGCATGAGAATTACGATATCGTGTTCGGGGCGCTGGCTGCAGGGGCGAGCAGGCCATGCGCCTCCAGAGCGCGCAGGATCGCCGCCAGACTCTGCTCTGGAGTTTCCAGCGAGGTGTCGAGGGTAACCTCGGCGGCCAGCGGCGCTTCGTAGGGATCGGAGACGCCGGTAAAGTTGGCGATCTCCCCGGCCAGTGCCTTCTTGTAGAGACCCTTGGGGTCGCGCGCCACCAGCACTTCCAGCGGGCAGTGCGTGTGGATCTCAAAGAAGCGTGGGACGCGCGATCGAACCGCGTCGCGGCCGGAGCGATAGGGCGAGATAACCGCGGCGATGGCGATGACACCGTTGCGCGCCAGCAGTTCACAGACAAAGCCGACGCGCCGGATGTTCTCTTCACGGTCAGCTTTGCTGAAGCCGAGGCCGCGGCACAGTTGCGTCCGCACAATATCCCCGTCCAGCACTTCGACGCGGGCGCCCTGGCGGCGCAGGTGCTCGGCCAACAGCGTAGAGAGCGTGCTTTTCCCACTGCCGGACAGGCCCGTAAACCAGATGGTGCAACCGCTGCGGAGGGGCGTCATTCCGATGCCCCCAGCGTACCAACGCACGGCACTATACCGCCCCTGTTTGCTAACATCGGTAACCATGCCTGATCGCATTACTGTGAACAACAACGGTCCGCTGCGGATTGAAGGGGAGAACATCACCATCCAGGACCCATCCGGGAAAGTGTTCGGATTGGCCGGGCGCACGGTGATTTCGCTGTGCCGCTGCGGTCTCAGCGAGAACAAGCCGTTCTGTGACGGGGCACATGCCCGGAACGGCTGGCAGTCGGTCTGCGAAGCCCGCGACCTGCCGCCACCTAAACCCAAGGTCTGATCTATTGTGAAATCAGTTTCTGCCGTTACCTTTACCACCCAGGGGGCGCTGCGCAAGTCAGCGCTCCGCCAAGCCAATGAGCGGCTGGTTCTGAATGCCATTCGCGAGAATCCCGAACTCTCGCGGGTCGAAATTTCCCGCATCACTTGCCTTTCTCCCAGTTCAGTCACCTTCATCGTCAAGCGCCTGGCGAAGGACAAGCTCATTAAGGAGAGCCGCGTCGACATCGCCAACTACCAGGTGGGGCGCCCGCCGTCGATTCTGCAACTGGCGGCCGGAGCGCGGTTCGTGGTGGGAGTGGACATCACGCCCTTAGGGTCGCGGGTGGCGCTGGCCGATTGGACCGGCACCATTCTGGAGACGCGGGCGGTGGATTGGGATCCGAATCCGGAGGTGCTGCTGCGCAATCTACACAACGTGATTCGGGCGTTGGTGACGTCGAAGCCGGCGCATCGTGTGTTGGGAGTGGGCGTGGCGGTGCCTGGTACCTGGGATATGCAGGCCCGAACCGTGACCAACGCCGTCAATCTGGGCTGGAAAGACGTGGCGGTGGCGCCGATGCTGGAGAAGGGCTTCGACGTCCCGCTGTACTTCGACAACAACGCCAACCTGTCGGCGTTGGGAGAACGCTGGTTCCGCTCGCGCGGGGTACGGTCTTTGGAGAACTTCGTGTTCGTGACGCTCGGCGGAGGGATTGGCACCGGGATTATCATCTCGGGCAACGTGCTGCATGGGGCCTTCGGTCGCGCCGGCGAGTTCGGCCACATGATTCTCTATCCGGACGGGCGGCAGTGCCTGTGCGGCAACACGGGCTGCTGGGAGGAGTATGCCTCGGACCGCGCGCTGATCCGGTTGTATCGGGAGCGCACGGGACAGCCGGTTTCGGAGATGGACGTGGTCGCCTGTGCCAGGAAGGGCGAGCCGGCCGCGCTGGAATGCCTGGACGAAGCGGCGCGATGCCTGGCGCTAGGCCTGACCAGCCTCATCATCGGACTGAATCCCGAAGCGGTGATTGTCGACAATTGGTGCGCGGCGGCCTGGGATCTGGTGGAGAAGCGGCTGTGGCAAGTGCTGCGCGACCGCATCCCGCCATCGTGGCTGGAAGGGGTGCGCCTGCTGCCCTCGGCGCATGCCGCCAATGCCGCGCTGTTTGGTGCCATTGCCCTGGCATTGACGCGCTACTTCCACAGCTTCGACCATAGTGAGCCGCACGAAGCCCGGAATTTCGTCCAGATGGGCGGGTAAATCAGCGGGCGGCGTCGCGCTGGTATAATTCCAGTAACGAAAATATGTCGCACGCCGTGAACGCCGCCGACCAGTGGGAAGAATTCGTCCGGGAGCGCTACGATCCAAACAAAGCCAAGGACGATTTCCGCAATTATGAGACTGCCACGCCTGGGGTCCGCGAGTTCTACCGCCAGAACCATACGTTCCAGACGCGGGAGTTCGCCGTGGCGAAGAAGGCCGGCTACAGCCAGTTGAACCGCCGCATGATGAGCGTGTGGGAGGCGATGGACCAGTTGGAAACGCTGGTGGACGACAGCGATCCGGACACCGACCTCAGCCAGATCGCCCACAACATGCAGACGGCGGAAGCCTGCCGCCGCGACGGGCGCCCGCGCTGGTTTATCCTGGCCGGCCTGCTGCATGACCTGGGCAAGGTGCTATGCCTGTACGGAGAGCCGCAATGGGCGGTGGTCGGCGATACGTTCCCGGTGGGCTGTGCCTGGTCGGATAAGATCGTGTACCGCGAGTATTTCAAGGACAACCCGGATGAGAAGAAGCCGGAGTTGCAGACGAAACTAGGGGTCTATACGGAGGGTTGCGGGCTGGGCAACGTCGACATGTCGTTCGGGCACGACGAGTATCTGTATCAGGTCATGAAGCAGTATCTGCCGGAAGAGGCGCTGTACATTTTCCGATACCACTCTTTCTATCCATGCCATCGCGAGAACGACTACCAGTACCTGATGAACGAGCACGACCGGAAGATGTTCCACTGGGTGAAGGAGTTCAACCAGTACGACCTCTATTCGAAGTCGCATGAGAAGCCGGACGTCGGGAAGCTGCGCCCGTACTACGAAGAATTAGTGTCCGAGTTCCTGCCCGCGCGCATTCGCTGGTAAACGCGGCGGGGTTACAATAGCAGGCGACATGCGTAGCCTGCTCCTTTTCCCGCTCTTTGCGTCGCTTGCGTTGGCGCAGACCAAGGTCGGCATCATCGGGACCGATACCTCCCACGTGATCGCTTTCACCAAGATCATCAACGATCCGGGCTCGCCGGATCACGTGCCTGGGGCGAAGGTGGTGGCGGCGTTCAAAGGCGGCAGCCCCGACGTGGAGTCCAGCCACACCCGCGTCGAGAAGTACGCCGATGAACTGAAGACCAAGTGGGGTCTGGAGATTGTGGATTCGATCGGCGCGCTGTGCGGCAAGGTAGACGCGATTCTGCTCGAAAGCGTCGACGGCCGCAAGCATCTGCCGCAGTTCAAGGAAGCGGTGAAGTGCAGGAAGCCGGTGTTTATCGACAAGCCGCTGGCATCGACGCTGGAGGATGCGCGGGCGATTGCGAAGCTGGCGAAGGATAACGACGTGCCGTTCTTCAGCACTTCGTCGCTGCGCTATTCCGACGCGGTGATGCAGTTCAAGTCGGACGCGAACCAGGGGGTGATTACTTGGGGCCCGGGACCCACCGAAGAACATCACTACCTGGATCTCTCGTGGTATGGGATTCACCCGGTGGAGATGCTGTTCGCGCTGATGGGGCCGGGCTGCCAGACGGTGACGCGGGTGGAATCGGCGAGTATGACCGAAGTGACGTGTCTTTGGAAAGGCGGGCGCATGGGTTCGGTTCGGACGCTGCGGCCGTATGGCGGTTACGGAGCCGTGGTGTTCCGCGAGAAGGAAGTGCTGCAGTCCGGGCCGAAGATGAAGGTGAACTACGCTCCGATGCTGAAGGAGATCGTGACTTTCTTCCAGACTGGTAAGCCGCCGGTGGCCCCGGAATTGACGCTGGAGATCTTCGCGTTTATGGATGCCGCGCAGAAGAGTAAGGAACAGGGCGGCAAACCGGTCACGGTCAAGTTGCCTTAGCAACAAGAGGTGGGCGTTGTCGGGAAGCACCACGGTGTCCACTCCCTTCGCGGTAGAGGGTCAGGCGGCGAACGGGGCGCCACTCCCGTCCACCGGTTGGCCTCGGAAGGATCATTGCTGGATCGCAAAGGTGACTTCGGAGCCCGAGATCCAGGCGGCCGTTAGGCGGATCGAGCCCTGACCCGAGACGCCGTCCGGGACACGTATATCGACACGATAGGTATCCGATGAGCCTGGCCAACCCAATTTGTTGATGAGTTCCGCGCGCCTGCCGTTCACGGTTGCTTCGACGGGCGAATTCACGGCTGCCAACGGTTCGAAGGGGAAAGGCTGGCCTCGCTCAATTCCCGGGACGGTGGGGCCGAGGCCGCGGACACGAAGAATCAGTGTTTCGCCCGCTCGCGCCGGACTTTGTGGGGACACGGGTCGTAAGTCGGAGTGAAGCACCTCGAGGATCTCCGGTCTTTCCATCGGCACGAAGTAAACGATGTCGCGGCGAAGTCCGCCACCTCCCAGGGCGCGGCGTAGGGAGGGGTCCTCGGCGACTGAGGAATTGGGACGAGGCGGACTAGCCACCGTCCGCGGGGGACCCCCGACGCCCATCTGCCCACGAGCGCCAAAAAAGGCACCCGTGCCACCGACTACCGCCACGTTTTGAAGGAGTTGCGTGGAGGGCGAGCCGGGAGGGGGATCGCCGCTGGTGAGTCCGAAGCCAAAGATAGTGCCAATCGGAGTGCCATCGAGTTGCAGGATTTCCATGGTCCAGAGAGCGGTGGCCGTGCGGAACGTATCGGCGATGCCCTGCCCTGGCTGGGGCGTAGGATGAGACACCAAGCCGAGAAGAGTCGCCCGCCAGGTTCCCCGGACGGCGACGCCGTTTACGCTGACGATGTCCCCAATGACTTCGTAGTGATTGAAGTTTCTTCCGAGGACGCCCACAAGTGGTGTTTGACTTGTCGCGAAGCGGGTAGGGTCGGCGGCATCTCGTAAGTAGGCGACGACGTTGTCGGAATCGACGATGAGAGTCGTGGCCGAACCGGCTTGGGCGAGAATCATCGTGGGATTGAGCAGACATGACGCGAGGGCAAGGCGGAGAAATGGCAAACCGCGGCGAAAGGCGGCGTGGGAATTGGACTGATCTTCCATGGAGGGAACGATACGGCGGCTCGCATTCGTGGGTAAAGGGTGCGAGGGTAACCGGCGGTTAAATTTACGTACGTAACATCGTTTGTTTTCAACAAGGCAGGAGAAGAATTCGGTGAGCTTTGCCGGCGTCCGGCGTTGCTTGCGCGGGTCACAGCGTCGCCTGTTGTAGAATGAGGCTCTCCAGTGTCATCCAACCCGGTGGGCAAGGAAACCGAGATTCGCCGCTGCTGCGAGAAGGTTCTGGAAAGCCCTGGATTTCGCGAGTCGCCGCGCATTCGTAGCTTTCTCCGCTATGTTGTGGATCTCTCCTTAAGCGGCCGTCAGTCGGAAATCAAGGAGTATGCGATTGGCGTCGATGTTTTCGAGCGAGGCGCCGGGTTCGACTCCAAACGCGACCCGATCGTCCGTGTCCAGGCGGGACGTCTGCGGCTGAAATTGGCAGAGTACTACCGGGAGTATGGAGCGGAAGATCCCATCCGGATTGAGTTGCCGAAAGGGTGCTACATTCCCATTTTCCACCTTGCCGGTTTGGAAAAGCGGGAGTCCCCACAAGGGCAGGGCGGCTTGACGATTCCCGGCGCAGCGGAGGGAACGGAGCGAGTTCGTTGGTCCGGCATTCCACTACGCTTCGTGCGCCGCGCCGCGATTCCATTGGCGGCCGCGGCGCTCCTGCTGACCCTTGTCCTGAGCGGCGATTGGCGCAGGAGCCTTCCGGGTGGCCCCGCTACACAGCGGAACCTGCGGCGTCTTACCTTTGATTGGGCCACCATGCCGTCGGTATCGCCGGATGGCAAGCTGGTGGTCTATGCGTCGCACAAGGCGGGACAGGGCGGGACGGATTTGTGGTTGCAGGAAGTGGCGGGCGGCCAGCCGGTCCAGCTTACGAAACTGCCCGAGATGGAGTGGACACCGTCTTTCTCGCCTGACGGCAAGAAGGTTCTTTTCTGGTATTCGAGCATCCGCCCCGGAGCATCGCGCGAGGAAGGGCTTTACATCGTGCCCGTGGACGGTGGCGAGCCGCGGAAAATCCTCGGCGGATACACCGGAAACCCGCGCCTCTCGCCGGACGGACAGTGGATTGCGTACACCGGGAGGGAACGCGGGCGTCATGCACTTTTTCTGGTAGCGAGCGCGGGAGGTACGCCGAAGCAACTGGCACCGGGTCTCTTCGACTCGGCCTTCCCGTCCTGGTCGCCGGATGGCAGGCACATCATTTTTTTGGGCACGGCGCCGGGGCAAGAGTCCCTATTGGAACGGCGCGATTGGTGGGTAGTCCCCGCCCAGGGAGGTACGCCCGTCCGTACCGGCGCAGTCCGCAGGATGGTTGACCAGGGGGTGATTGCGCGGGATGAGGATACCGAATTCGTCTGGCCATCCGCCTGGTACCGGGATCGCATTGTTTTCCGTGGAGGGCGCAGCGACGATTCTATCCACGTCTGGACCCTGGGCCTGAATCCGGGAACATTCGCGCCCGCGGAAAAGGCCATTCAAGTGACGTTCGGGGGCGCGCGGGAGGCTCTGCCAGCGGCGAGCAACGAGGGCACCCTCGTTTTCTGCGGCCAAAGACTCGAATATTCCTTTTGGAGCGTTTCCCTGGATGCCAATGCGGGAAAGACGCACTCTCTTGGACTGCGTAAGATTGAGGGCGTCACGGCATCGGACGGCATTGGCGCGATGGGGAGGGACGGTGGCTGGCTCGTGTTTCAAAGCGTTTTTGACGGTAACACCGACATCCGAAGGTTCAGTCCGATTAGCAACTCGGGAATGACGGTGGTAGGCACTGCCGCGCAGGAGTATCTGCTTGCGACAAACGATGACGCATCGAAGGTACTGTACCGGGTGCTGGAAGGGAAAACCGCGGCGATCTACGCAGGATCGCTGGAAGATCGCAAGATGCAGCGGGTTTGTACCCAGTGCTCCGCGATGCTCTCGCCCGATGGGGGGAAGGTTTACTACTCGACGACGGATCCCAACGGCGAAGTCCGCGAGGTTCGGGTCCTCGGTTTGCAAACGGGCAAGCACGGTGCCAGCTTCACGGTCGATAAGGGGATTTGTTTTCCGTGTACTGCTTCCCGATTTTCCCTGGACGGGCGCTGGGCGGCGTCGCTGCTCACGCTCAAGCCGGGAGACTCAGTGATTGCCTTACATACCGTGCCGGATGGAACGGACAAGCCGGTAGAAATTGTGGCGACCATAGGAGGCCCTGGAGACGGCTATGCCTATTGGAGTAGAGCGTTGAGCTTAATGGATTGGTCGCCGGATGGTCACCTGCTTTACTTCGCATCCGATCGGGACCGGTATCGCTGTATTTGGGCACAACGGCTGGAACCGCATACTAAGCGTCCGCGGGGAGAGCCCTTTGCGGTTCTGCACAACCACAGGCCGGGTTCGCACCTGCTCCGCTCGGTAAGCGTGACGCGCAGCCAATTGGTGCTGGGACTTTCCGAGGGACTAAGGGCCTGTCACAAAACAAGTAGATCAACTTATGTCCGTCGGGGCAGTATGCT
>CAYLPH010000075.1:0-37039 GCA_964385495.1 uncultured Candidatus Solibacter sp. | reverse complement strand
CCACCGAGAGGACCGACATCGCCGCCCAGAACCCAGACATCGTGAACAAGCTTCGCGGCGAGTACGATGCCTGGTTCGCCGATGTCTCGGCCACCCGCAACTACGAGCCGCCCAAGATCTACCTCGGCGCTCCGCAGGAGGCCACCACCACGCTTACCCGCCAGGACTGGCGCGGCCCACAAGCCAGTTGGGACAACAAGGGTCTAGGCCACTGGGAGGTCGATGTGCGCCAGGCCGCCAACTACGACATCACGCTGCGCCTGCCCAAAGCCGAAGCCGAACGCAAGGCCACGTTCACCCTCGGCGACACGCGCGTCGACAAACCCTTCCCTGCCGGGACCACCGAACTCACCCTGCCCGGCGTTCGTCTAAACGCAGGCTCCTCGCAGTTGCAGGCCGTCGTCGACACCATCGGCGCGCATTACGTGGATGTCAAGCGCGTATGAGAAGCGCCGCCCTGCTGTTGGCTATCGCCGGTGTCTGCGGTGCGCAGACCCATCCCGACCTGACGTACGCGCGCATCGGCGACCGAGACCTGCAACTCGACCTCTACCTGCCACCCGGCGATGGTCCCCATCCGCTCGTGGTCTGGGTCCACGGCGGTGCCTGGCGCAGCGGCAGCCGCAAGCAGACCCCGGCGCGCTTCCTCACCGAACACGGCTATGCCGTCGCCAGCATCTCCTACCGGCTCTCGATGGTCGCCAAGTATCCGGCGCAGATCGACGATTGCAAGGCGGCGGTGAAGTGGCTGCGCGACCATGGGTCGGCATACAAGCTCGACACGCGCCGTATAGCGGCTTGGGGCGCGTCGGCTGGCGGTCATCTGGTCGCGCTGCTCGGCGTGATGAGCCAGGTGGACGCCGTCATCGACTTCTTCGGTCCCACCGACTTCCTCCGCATGAACGACGTCAAGGGCGCCATGGATCACGATGCCCCGGACTCCCCGGAGTCGCTGCTCATCGACGGGCCGATCCAGAACAACAAGGACAAGGCGGCCAAAGCGAGCCCGCTCACTTACGTCACGAAGGGCGACCCGCCGTTCCTCATCGTTCACGGCGATGCCGATCCGCTGGTGCACTACACCCAGAGCCAGTTTCTGGACAAGGCCCTGCGCGCCGCCGGAGTCCCCGTCGAACTCCTCCTCCTGCCCGGAGCCGGACACGGCGGCCCGCCCTTCAACACACCCGAGATACGCCAGAAGATCGTTCAGTTCTTGGATAGGAATATCAGAGATGCCAGGTAAGCTCTCCCGCCGCACCGCCATCGTTCTCACCGCCGCCCTCCCCGCCGCCGCCTACCAGAAGTTCTACTCCGGCAAAGACGAGCCGCTCCCCAAACAGATCCCGCTCACCGCCGGACGCATGACCATGATCCTGGAGCCCGACCTAGGCTTTCTCCGCTACCTCCGCTTCGGCAACGCCGAGATCATCCGCGGCATCTACGCCGCCGTGCGCGATCGCAACTGGGGCACCGTCGCCCCGCGGGTCGGCAACGTCAAAGTCGAATCGGGCGACGGCGGCTTCCAAGCCACCTTCGACGTCATCTGCAAGCAGGGCAACATCGACTTCTTCTGGCGCGGCATCGTCACCGGCGAGACTCGCAACCGCGTGAAGTTCGCCATGGAAGGTGAGGCCCGCGGCACCTTCCTCCGCAACCGCCTCGGCTTTGCCATCCTCCATCCCATCACCGAGTGCGCCGGCAACTGGTGTACCGTCCATCATGGCGACGGCAGCAAGGAGCAGGGCAAATTCCCGCTCCGCGTCTCGCCGCACCAGCCCTTCAAGGACATGGCCTCCATCTCGCACCAGGTGGCGCCGGGCGTGATGGCTCATGTGCGCTTCGAAGGCGAGACCTTCGAGATGGAAGACCATCGCAACTGGACGGACGCCTCCTACAAGACCTACTGCACCCCGCTCGAAAAGCCCTTCCCGGTCGAGGTACCGCAAGGCACGAAGATACGGCAGTCGGTGACGGTGGAACTGGAAGGCGTGCCACCGGAGACCACGCGCCGCTTCGTCATCAGCCGCCGGGCAGTGGAACTCACGCTCGATGCGAAGGCTGCCGCGCCCGTGCCGAAGATTGGACTCGGCTTCCCGGGTGGCAAGCTCAGTTCGAGCGCCGCCCGCCGCATCGCCGCGTTGCGGCCGGCGCACTTGCGAGTCGAGGGCGTGAAGGCCGCCGTGGAAGGCATTCCGCTCGAAGTCGCTCTGCACCTGACCGGCGATGGCGAAGCTGATCTGAAGGCCGCCGCCGAGGCCGCCAAAGCGCTTAAGGTCGCGCGCTGGGTGGTCTACCACAAGGACGACAAATCGACCAACCCCAAATGGATCCAATTGGCCAAACAGCACCTGAGCGGCGCGCCGGTGGGTGGTGGCACCAACGCCTACTTCGCCGAACTCAACCGCGAGCGTCCCGACCCCTCCGCCTTCGACTTCCTCTGCTACTCGCTGAACCCGCAGGTGCATGCCTTCGATAACACCAGCCTGGTGGAGAATGCCGCCGCGCAGGCCGATGCCGTACTGTCCGCCAAGCAGTTCTCCGGCGGCAAGCCCATCGTCATCACGCCGGTCACCCTGCTGCCGCGCTTCAACCCGAACGCCACCGAAGCGGTCGCGGGGCCGCCGCCGGCAGACCCGCGCCAGGACTCGCTGTTCGGCGCCGTCTGGACGCTGGGCAGCCTCAAGTACCTGGGTGAAGCCGGCACTGGCAGCGTCACCTACTACGAGGCCGCCGGCCCTGGCGGTGTGCTCGCCGAAGACCGCGTCTATCCGCTCTATCACGTCCTGCAGGCAGTCAATGAGTTTGCCGGCGGTGAGGTGCTGCCGGTGCGTTCGAACCAGCCGCTTGCCGTCGACGCCATGGCGCTGCGGTTGGGCGCGAAGACCCGCCTGCTCGTAGCCAACATGACCGCCGAGGCCCAAACGGCCCGTCTGCGTTTCGGCAGTCCGCAGAAGCGGCTGGCCATTCGCCGCCTCGATGAACACAGCGTCGAGCAGGCCACGCAATCCCCGGAAGCCTGGAAGGCCGCGCCCGCCGATACGCTGTCGAGCGCATCCGGAACCATCGATCTCGCTCTAGCGCCGTACGCGGTGGTCTGGCTCGATGCCTGAACTGCCGCTACTGACCACCGAAGGACCGGACATCCTCCGCGCCGATACGCGGGAACCCGTCATCCTGCGCGGCGTCAACCGTTCCGGCCTCGAATACGCGGCGCCGGACCAGCACGGCATCACGCCCGCCGAACTAGACGAGATTACGGGCGAATGGCGCAGCCGCATCATCCGGCTGCCGTTCAACCAGGACTGGGTGCTGCATCGGGCGGGCTATCTGGAGACGCTGGACCAGGTCATCCTATGGGCTACCGAGCGCGGAGCCTACACGCTGCTCGATCTGCAGTGGATCAACACCAAAGTCAAGATCGCCCCGCTGCCCGACGTCAACAGCCCGAAGGTGTGGCACATCCTCGCGGAGCGCTACAAACAGAATCCAGCGGTTCTGTTCGATCTCTACAACGAGCCGCACGATACGACCGTGGAGGATTGGTGTTATTGGGCGACGCTGCTCACCGACACCATCCGCGCCGTACATCCGGATTCGCTGCTCTTCGTAGGAGGGCTCAACTGGGCCTACGATCTGCGCGACGTTGTCATCGACCGCCCCCACATCGTCTATTCCACCCATGTCTATCCGAACAAGACAGCGGATCTCGATCCGTACGACGCCTTCGGCCATCGCGCCGATGAGGGTGTACCGCTATTCGCCGGCGAGTGGGGCGGCTGGGACCAGCATCTGGAATGGGGCGAGCGGATGGCCACCTACTTCGACCAGCTCGGTATGGGCTGGACGGCGTGGAGCTGGTGCGACGATCCGCATCTGAAACGCAACGGCGCGATTACCCCGTTCGGGCATCTGGTGCGCCGCGGTCTGCAATCCGGTTAGCTGTGCACCGGCTCGAAGTAGCCTTGGGCCAGTTCCGGTTTGGCGTCCAGGGCCTGCTTCCAGTAGCTGCGGGCTTCGTCCTGCTGGCCGCGGCTCTTCAGCGCGTGGCCGAGGTTGAGCAGCGCTTCGGCGAAGTTCGGACGTTCGGCGAGCGCCTCTTTGTAAAGGCGGATGGCATCTTCCAACTGGCCGGACTTCTGCAGCAGCAGGCCGGTGTTGTAGAAGAGCTCCGGCGTGCGTTCGCCGAGGTCGATGAGGCGTGCCTGGAAGTCGAGCGCCTGTTGGAAGTCCGTTCGTTCGATGGCCAGGGCGGCCAGACCGCGCAGCGCATCCACCGATTCGGACTGCGCTTCGAGCGCCTGCTCATAGGCGCGGCGGGCGGCCTCGCGGTCGCCGATCTTCCAATAGGCCAGGCCAAGGTTCACCAGCGCTTCGGGCCAGTTCGGGCGCTTTCTCAGGCAGGCGTCGAAGGCTTCGGCGCCGCCATGGAAGTCCCCACGGCTGAGGCGCAGGTAGCCGAGGCGGAACCAGGCGTCTTCCCAATCCGGGTTCTTCACCAGCAGACGGGTGTAAAGCTTTTCGGCGTCGTCCTTCTGGGACTGCTGTTCGAGCACCGAGCCGAGGTTGTAAAGGATCTCCGGGATGTCGGGCGCAAGCTGCAGGGCGCGTTCATAGGCTTCGCGGGCGCCTTTGAGGTCGCCCAGTTCCTGGCGCACGATGCCGAGGTTGACGAAGGCCTGTTTGGCGTCGGGCCGCACGCGGACGGCTTCGGTATAGGCCTGCGCGGCCTGTTCCAGGCGGCCGAGCTTCTGGTACGCCACCCCCAGGTTGAACCAGCGTTCAAAGTGGTTGGGCGTGAATTCGACCAGCTTGGCGCAGCAGCGGGCGGCGGCTTCAAAATCGTTGGAAGAGAAGGCGCAGGTGGCCAACCCCTCGAGCGCGGCCTGGGAGAAGGGACGCAGCGCGAGCAGCCGTTCCGAATACTCGCGGATGGTCTTCTCATCCTTGCGGGCCATGCCGATGGTGATGAGATTGACGAGCGACTCTTCGGAGTTGGGGTTGCGCTCGAGCAGTGCGCGGTACAGATCGGCAGCCTCATCGAAACGCCACAGATACTGCAGCGCGACGGCCTTGCCGAAGCGGGCGGTCTCGTGTTCCGGTTCGCGGGCGAGACAGCGTTCGAAGGCTTCGAGCGCCTGTTCGGCCCGTTCGCTATGGAGACGGCAGATGCCGAGGCCAAGCCAGGCGTCGATCCGCTGCGGATCGGCATCGAGGGCCTTCTCAAAGTGCGCGCCGGCCTGATCCCAGCGCCCGAGCTTTTCGAGGCAGACGGCGAGGTTGAAGGCGCCGTTCAGATGCCGCGGATCGAGCGCGAGCAGCCGGGAGTAGCTTTGCACGGCGTCGTCGTACAGTTCGAGCTCGTATTGCAGATGGCCGCGCGCCGAATGTACCTCGGGCGCGTCGGCGCCATTGGCAACGGCGTTGTCGAGCTCGCGCAACGCCTCTTTGGCTTTACCCTCCAGGTGCAGGCTGACGGCCTTCGCCAGCGCTTTGGCATGGGAGCCGGGCATTACCGGGCTTTCGGCCGCCTCCGCCACCGGGGAAACCCGCGCCGCGTCGCGGTCATTTCTTCTTTTCTGATTCATTTACTTCAAACTCCCGTCTCTGGCTGGGATCTGGTACGGCACCAACAGGGCACACAGTCTCCCAAGGAAGTCGTACTGATGGGATACCTCCACCCATCGCAGCCGGGCAAGCTCTCCCTTTGCACTGAAGAACCCGATTCCCCCGTGTTTCAAGCTGCTATCACTCCAATGATCGACAACTTGGCCCTGAACCGTTAGGGTGAAATCCTCATCATTTACGTCCATCCGCACGCGGTAGAGGGTATCGGTACGGATCTGGAGCGGGAGCGGGCGCCGCTGGTGCTGGCTTTCTTTACCATTGATAACGGCATAGCGCTCAATGACGGCCGAAGGCAGCGGACCGCCGCGGACCAGGGTGATCTTGGTGGCGTAGTAGTTCTTCAGATCCTTGGCGCGGAAGACCCAGCCGAGGCTCTTGCGGTCGATCTGGCCGAGGAACTCCATGCGGTAGTTGCTGAGGGACATGGACGGCGAGTAGAGCGCCAGCGGGCCGGTATTGAGGAAGCCGGCCGCATCGTAGGACCACTGCGTGGACCAATTGTCACCGCCCTGCCAATCGGCCAGGCCGGTGCGGAAGTCGTCGGTAAACGAGATGGCGGCGCGGCGCATGATGCTGGCCTTCACGCCATCGGCGAAGCCCGCGTTCGATTCGGCGGCGGCGGGCACAATGGCAACCGGTTCCGGCGCGGCGACGGCCACGGGAGGCTCGGCCGGCGTAAGCTTGCGGCGGCGGCGCGAGTTGCCGGCAGGACTCGCCGGCGCTTCCGCGAGGGCTTCGGGGATGATGGCGGCGGCTTCGGCCGGGGCGGGCGTACTCGTCTGGGCGGTGGTAACCGGGCGCGGTTTGGCGCCGCCGCCGGTGAGCGAGTAGACCGCCAGCAGCAGGGCGACGGGGACCAGCATGACCAGCCACTTGGCGTCGGGCCGGGCCGGGATTGCAAAAGCGGGCGGCGAGAAGCCGTGGAACAAGCGGCCCATGCGGCCGCCCGCGCTGGTACGCCCACCGAGTCTGCCGCCGAGCCGTTCGCGAAGGGCGCGGTCTTCGAGGATCCCGGCGCGCAGGCGCGGCAATTGCGCGTTGCCTTCGGGCCAGGCCGCCTCCAGGGGTTGCATGGCGACCGTGCTGGCCGGATAGGGCAGCGCTTCGGCGGGCAGGACGGGCCACATCTCGGAGATGAGGGGCGGAGCGCCACCGGCCAGACTCGCGGCGGCCGGATACGCGGTTTCAGGCGGGGAGGCGCCGGCCAGCGGCTCAAACTCGGGCCCAAAGCGGCGCGGCGTGTGACGGCCGCCGTTGCCCGTTGGCTTTACCGGGGCCAAGCCGCCACTCGCACGCATGGCGGTGGAGATGCGGGCGGGGATCCAGGTGGGGGACCGCGGCGCCGCGGACTGGCCGCCATCGAGAGGCGACGGGGTGGAACAACGAATGAGCGGTTGGGAGCCGGCGCTGGCGGTTAAGGGGTTGGGAGCCTGGAGCCCGGCGGCGGCAAGTGCCAGCGCGACGGGAGCGGCGGTGAGCGCCGGTTCCTGGACATCGGTATTCCAGGCTTCCGCGGTGAGGGGCGCGGCGGCGGGCGGAGCGGCCGGGAAACCGGCGGCCGCGCAACCATCCAGGCCCGCTTGGCGGGCCCACGGGAGTTGCGGATTCGCGGGCGGGACGGCGAGTACCGGTAGAGCGGCGGCGGCCGGCTCGCCGGCCGCCTCAAAGGCAAGGATGGCGCTTGGCAGCGAGCCGGTCCGGATGGGCTGGAGCCGGGCGGGCAAAGACAGCGGACCGGCCTCCCAGGGCTTCGTACCGGGGCTGGTGAGCTTCGCTTCCCAATTCGAACGGGCGACGGCGGCGGCCAGGGCGGGCAGGTCATGCAGCCGGGGGGTAGCGAAGAAGATCTCGCGGGTGCGCGGTTTGCGCGGGCGGAGCGGGATAGTCTGCGTGCGCGGCGGGTGGAGCGCGTATATAGAAATGGATGCGGGCGGGTCCGTCAGGGGCACGTCCGGCACTTCGACGAACTCCGGCTCGGTGGCGGGCAGGGCGAGGAACTCGAGATCGGCTTCGCGGGAGGCCAGCGCGGGGCTGAAGGCGGGCAGGAGGGGGAATGCCAGCGGTTCGGGCCCGGTGTGGGCGGCGGGTGCGGCGTGCGGCAGGGGTGGGGCGGCGGTTTCGGGCAGGAGCTCGGGCTCCGGCGGGGGGGCGGCGCCGGCCATGGGGCGGAGGAACGCTAATGGAAGGACAAGCGCTACCGCGAAGAGCTCCACGAAGGTTTCGGGAACGGCGGCGGCGGCGGCAGTGAGGGATGGCGGCGGGATGGGCTGGCCCACGAGGCCGGCCTTGCCAGGGTGCGGGGCCTGTAAGGGCACGCCCGGAACATTGATGAGGCCGAGGGAGATGGGCCATGCCAGTTCGTGCTCGAGGTACGGCACGAAGGCGGCGCCGGCGCTGCGCATCCAGACGGTGGGATCCGGTCCAATAGAAGGCGCGCGCAGCCCGGCTTCCGGGGGTACGACCGCTTCGGGATCGGGCCGCGGTTGGTCCTGCCCGGCGGCGAGTTCAAGAACGGCGGCGGGGGCTTTGGCGGCGGTTTCCGCGATACTTATCCGAAGATCGCTGGTATCGACCGCGACTCGGAACTCGGGTAGCCAGACATCGGGAAGCTGCGGGAAGGTGTCCGGGCGCAGCCGCAGGAAGCCTTTTCGTGAGATGACATGGGGAGGCAGGGGAAGAAAGCTCTTCAGGCCGGCCTTCACCTCGGGTGCGGCCTGAGCCGCTTCGGTACGGACCTTTTCGGCCTCGTCGCGGTCGGCCTTTTCGCCCTTCGCCCACAACTGCGAGCCCGTCAGGCGAGCGAGGGCCATCTGCTCCTGCTCGCGCAGGTACTGTTGGCGGTGCTCGTCCTTGCAGAACTCGCTGTCTTTCAGCTTGCGGAGAAGAGCGATCTTCTTGCCGCAATACAGGCATTTCATGGGAGGCGGTCTCCTGGCTTCTCCCTTATCGTAGAGTGGCGAACGGGAAGTTACTACGCGGAGAAGACCTTAAGGGAGGGGATAAAACCGTTGGGACCGAGGGAGTTCCTTAGGGAGTTAGTAGGGTGATTTGCTTAGAACGGCGGCGCGGGCATGCCCGGACCCGCAGGATTCCTGTTCATCAAAAAGGTGGCGACGTTATGGAAGAAGGGCTGGAGGACGGCGGCGGCACGGGCGTCGAGTTGGGCTTCGTCCATGGCTTGGTCCATGAGTTGGACCCAGCGGTCGCGGGCGGCTGCGTCGATGGGAAAGGGGGCGTGGCGCATGCGGAGGCGCGGATGGCCGCGGGTTTCAAGGTACCGGGGCGGTCCGCCGAAGCGGAAGATGAGGAAATCGCGGAGGCGCTGCTCGGCGCCGCCGAGATCCTCTTTCGGATACATGGGGCCGAGGATCTCGTCCGTTGGGATCTGCCGGTAGAAGGCGGCGGCGAGGCGGGTGAAGCCTTCCTCGCCGATCACCCCATACACTTCGTCTTCCGCGAGCGCTTCCATGACCTAGGCGAGCATCTTCTTGACGACTTTACCGCCTAAGTCGGTGAGTCGGTAATCGCGGCCCATGTGGCGGTACGTAAGACGTTCGTGATCGAAGCCAAGGTTATGCAGGATGGTGGCCTGCAGGTCGTGGATGTGGACTTTGTCTTCGGTGATGGCGAGGCCGAGTTCATCGGTGGCGCCGACGACGGTGCCGCCTTTAAAGCCGCCGCCGGCCACCCACATGGAGTAACCGAAGGGGTGATGGTCGCGGCCGCCGTTGTCGGTTTCCTTGGTGTTGCGCACCTCGACCATGGGGGTACGTCCGAACTCGCCGCCCCAGACGATGATCGTATCTTCGAGGAGGCCGCGCTGCTTGAGGTCGGCGATCAAGGCGGCGGTGGGCCGGTCGCTGATGTCGCAGTTGCGTTTCAGTTTGCGGTTGAGTTGGGTATGGTCGTCCCAACTGGCGTGCATCATGAGGACGAAGCGGACGCCGCGCTCGACCAGCCGGCGGGCGAGCAGGCAGTTGGTGGCGAACTGGTGGGTGGGCTCCTGGCCAACGCCGTATAAGTCGAGAGTGGCTTGCGATTCCTTACTGAAATCGACTAACTCGGGGGAGGACATCTGCATGCGGAAGGCTAACTCATAGGCGGCGATGCGGCTGGCGATCTCCATATCGCCGGCCTGTTCCAGGCGGTGCTGGTTGAGGTCGCGGACGGCGTCGATGGCGGCGCGCTGGGTGTTGTTACTGACTCCGGCGGGATTGGAGAGATAAAGGATGGGGTCGCCGGCATTGCGGAACATGGTGCCCTGGTAGTGGGAGGGCATGAAGCCGCTCATGAAGTTGGAGGCGCCGCCGGAGGTGCCGACGCCGGAGGAGAGCACGACGAAGGCGGGCAGGTTCTTCGATTCCGAGCCAAGACCGTAGGTGACCCAGGCACCCATGGTGGGGCGGCCGAACTGCGTGGATCCGGTCATCAGTAGGAGTTGGCCGGGGTGGTGATTGAAGGCATCCGAGTGCATGGAGCGCACCAGGCAGAGGTTGTCGGCCTGGGCGGCGGTGTGGGGGATGTAGTCGGAGAGCTCGATGCCGGATTGGCCGTGCTTTTCGAACTTGCGGGGGCTGGCGAGGACGGCGGCTGTGGGCTTGATAAAGGCCAGCTGCAGATCCTTGGTCATCGAGGCCGGCAACGGCTGGCCGTGCCACTTCTGCAGCGCCGGTTTGGGATCGAACAGATCCATCTGGCTGGGGCCGCCTTCCATGAACATGAAGATGACGTTCTTGGCCTTGCCTTCGAAGTGGGCCTTCTTGGGGGCGAGGGGATTCGCAACTTCGGCGCCTTGTAATAAGGAGGCCATGGCGGGCAGGCCGACGGCGCCGGCGGTCTGGGTGAGGAAACTACGGCGGCTTTGGATGGCTTTGAATTGGCGCTCGTTCATGGCTTACTCCCGTGTGAGGAATTCATCGAGGTTGAGAAGGACGCGGCTGACCCCGACCCAGGCGGCAGCCTCGGGGGTGGTGTCGTAGGGGGACAGCTTGGCGACGGCGGTGGGCTCGGCTTTGAGGATGCCGAGTTGCTGGTCGTAGTAGCGGGCGAGGCGTTCGGTTTCCCAGGTGTCGGGTTTGCGGCCGAGCACGTAGTCGTAGCCCTTTTCGAGACGCGGGCCGAAGCCGGTGGCGCCGCTGCCGAGGATGCGTTTGGCAAGGGCCTGGCTGGCTTCGAAGAAGACCGGATCGTTGAGCAGGTTGAGCGACTGCAACGGCGTGTTGGACGGCCGTCGGCGGCTGCAGGAGACGTTCGAATCGGGCTCATCGAAGTTCATCAGCATCGGGTAAGGCGTGGTGCGCTGGAAGTGAATGTAGAGGCCGCGGCGATAAGCGTCCTCCCCTTCGCTCTGCTTCCATTTGACGCTGTTGCCGTAGCCCAGTTCGGCGACGCCTGCGGGCTGGAAGGGACGAATGCTGGGGCCGCCGATGTTCTTGTTGAGCAGGCCTGCGGATTCGAGCGCGGCGTCGCGGATGAGTTCGGCAGGCAGGCGGAGACGGGTCTGGCGCGCGAGCAGGGTGTTGTCAGGATCGCGCTCGGCTAGCTCTTTGCGAGTGTCGGAGGCCTGGCGGTAAGCCGCGGAGGTCACGATGAGGCGGTGGAGCTTCTTCTGGCTCCAGCCATCGTCCATGAAGCGGCGGGCGAGCCAATCGAGCAGTTCGGGATGAGTAGGCTTTTCGCCCTGCGTGCCGAAGTCCTCGGAAGTGCGGACGAGGCCTTTGCCGAACAACTCCTGCCAGGAGCGGTTCACGGTAACGCGCGGGGTGAGCGGGTTATCTTTGGATACCAGCCAGCGGGCGAGGGCGAGGCGGTCGGCTTTGCCCTCCAGGGGAGGCAGGGCGGAGAAGCCACCGGGTGCGATCGGTTCGCCCATGGCCTTCCAATCGCCCTTGATGCGCATGTGGCTTTGTTTGTAATCGGGCTTAGGCTCGACGGCCATGGCGTAGGTGAGCGGGGGCAGGTCGGCCTTCAGATCGTTAATCTTGTTGCGGGCCTCGGTGAGCGCGTCCTTGATGTCCTTATCCTGGTTGAACTCGGGGCCGATGACGGAGAGGAAGTAATCGGTGAGGCGGCGGGCGTCGTAAGGGGTGCGCTGGGCGGCAGGGGTACGGAGCACGCGTTCGGCATGGTCGACCATGGCGCGCATGGAGGTGACCCAGAAGTCGAATTCGACGTCTTTGCCAGGCTCATCCATGGCGGCCATCATCTTCTTCTCCCAGCGGGCCTGGAGTTCGGGAACCTTGTACTGCTGTTCGATGTGGCCGCGCAGGGCGAGGTAGCGGGGGAGGACATTGAGATAGGCCTCGCGTTCGCCGGGCATGGGGGCTTCGACCTCGCGGTCGTCGGTGGCGTCGAAGAAGGCGAACAGGCGGTAGAAGTCCTTATTGGAGATGGGGTCGTACTTGTGGTCGTGGCACTGGGCGCAGCCGACGGTGAGGCCGAGCCAGGTGGTGCCGACAGTCTGGGCGCGGTTGATCAGTTGGTCATAGCGGGCTTCGGCGCGATCGACGCCGGCTTCGCGATTGGTGAGGGTATTGCGGAGAAAGCCGGTGGCGGCGAGTTGGTCTGTGTTGGGGTTGGGGAGGAGGTCGCCGGCGAGTTGTTCGATGGTGAATTGATCGAAGGGCTTGTCGTCATTGAGGGCGTCGATGACCCAGTTGCGGTAGCGCCAGGCATAGCTGCGAACCTGATCCTTTTCGTAGCCGTCGGAATCGGCGTAGTGGGCAAGATCGAGCCAGGGGCGAGCCCAGCGTTCGCCGTAGTGGGGGGAGCGGAGCAGATCGTCGACGAGGCGTTCGTAGGCGTCGGGGCGGGAGTCGGCCAGAAAGGCGCGGATCTGTTCCGGGGTGGGGGGCAGGCCGGTAAGGTCGAAGGTGACGCGGCGCAGGAGAGTGAGTTTGGAGGCTTCGGGCGATGGAGCGAGGCCTTCCTTCTCCAGGCGGGCGAGCACGAAGGCGTCGATGGGGTTGCGGACCCAGGCACTGTTTTTGACGGCGGGCGGTTGGGGGTTGGCGACGGGCTGGAAGCTCCAGAGGACAGCTTTGGCGGCGGCGGGCCGGTAGCTGGCGGGGATGGCTGCGCCTTCGGCGACCCAGGCTTTGAAGGCGGCGACTTGCGGTTCGGTGAGGGGAGCGCCGACGGGCGGCATGCGATGGCCGGCCTTGGTGCTGGTGATGCGTTCGATGAGGTGATCCTTGACTCTGGCGGCACCGGCGGCCTGGTCGAGCCGCAGATTCATCATCTGTTGCTTGGCGCCATGGCAGGCATGGCAGCGGGTCTCGAGAACCGGGGCGATGTCTTTCTGAAAATCGACGGCGGCAAACGACAACGCAGGGATAGCCAGCAGAGCCAGCAAGGACCTTCGGAGCATGATCCTTCTATTTTACCCCTGCCCGGTTGTTATTCTGTAGAGATATGCGTTGGTTGGGAGTCCTGTTTGTGCGTGCGTGGGCCCTGTGTGCCCAGACGCACCCGATTACAGGGGATTGGGCAGGGACGCTGCAGGCCGGGGGCGACTCGCTTCGTTTGGCATTGCATGTTGAGGAAGGGCCGGAGCAGACGTATCGGGGGACGCTGGATTCGCTGAGCCAGGGGGCGAAGGGACTGCCGTTGGCGGGCATCACGCGGGATGGGGCGAAGGTGCGCTTCGAGGTTCCCAGCGTGGGCGGCAAGTATGAAGGTACGGTGAGCGCGGACGGGCAGGCGATGGAGGGCGAATGGTCGCAGGGGGTGGCGCTGCCGTTGACGTTCCGGCGCGGGCCTGCGGCGGAGTTGCGGCGCACGCAGGTGCCGCAAGCGCCGTTTCCCTATGAAGAGATTGAGGTGACGGTGGCGAATGCGCAGGCCGATGCGGTGAAGCTGGCCTGTACGTTGACCGTCCCGAAGCAGGGGCGTCCGGTGCCGGCGGTGGCGTTGATCACCGGGTCGGGCTCACAGAATCGCGATGAGGAGATCGCCGGGCACAAGCCGTTCTGGGTGCTGGCCGATCATTTGAGTCGAAACGGGATTGCGGTGCTGCGCTGCGACGATCGCGGGTATGCGAAGTCGAGCGGATCGGCGGCGGCGGCGACGACTTTGGATCTGGCAACCGATGCCGAGGCGCAGGTAGCGTTTCTGAAGACGCGCAGTGAGATCAGCGCGCGGCGCATCGGGCTGGTGGGCCATAGCGAAGGCGGGCTGATCGCGCCGGTGGTGGCGTCGCGTAACGCCGGCGTGGCGTTCGTGGTGCTTCTGGCGGGGACGGCGGTGCCGGGGCGCGAGATCATCCTGGAACAGGTGCAGACCATGACCCGGTTGAACGGGATGAACGACGGCGCGATCCAGATGGCGCTGGCGGCGCAGAAGAAGGTGCTGGACATCGTGGAGTCCGAACCGGACGACGCGGCGGCTCTCGAGAAGCTGTCGGCGATGGCGCCGCCGAACCAGGCGCGGCTGTTGGTGTCGCCGTGGTATCGGGCGTTCCTGAAGCTGGACCCGGCGCCGTACCTGCGCCAGACGAAGGCGCCGCTGCTGGCGCTGTTCGGCGAACTCGACCGCCAGGTGCCGCCTGGGCAGAACATTCCGCCGCTGGTGAAGGCGTTAGAAGACGGCCAACACGCGGACTATACCGTGGCAAAGCTGCCGCGGCTGAACCATCTTTTTCAAACCGCCACGACGGGCGGCCCCGGCGAGTATGGGAGCATTGAAGAGACGATCGCTCCCCTTGCGCTGGAAACGATCACCCGCTGGATACAGCAACACACTCAGTAAAGGTAAGTAACTATTTTCCATGTCGACCCCTCTTGCGCCCTTGAATCCGCCGCGCCGGCTGTTGTTCGGCCCCGGCCCGACCATGGTAGACCCGCGGGTTTACCAGGCCATGACGAAGACCGTTGTCAGCCACCTCGATCCTTACTTCTTCGAGGTAGTGGAAGACTGCCGCCGCCTGCTGCGCGTCGCCTTTGGCACCGCCAATGAGTTCACCTTGGCTATGTCGGGCACGGGCAGTGCCGGTATGCAGACCGCGGTGGCGAACTTCGTCGAGCCTGGCTCGACCTTCGTGGTGCTGGCCGCCGGATTCTTCGCCGATCGCATGTCGGAGATGGGGCGGCGGCAGGGTGCGAACGTGATTCGCATCGAGAAGCCGTGGGGTGAGGCGTTCGATCAAAACGAAGTGGCCCAGAAGATTCGCGAGTTGAAGCCGAACGTGGTGGGCTTTGTGCAGGCCGAGACGTCGACGGGCGTATTCCAGAACTCGGATGTGTTCTGCGCGGCCGCGCACGAAGTGGGCGCGTTGACGATGTCGGACTGCGTAACGTCGCTGGGCGCGATGCCGGTGGAGTTGGATAAGCAGGGCATCGACATTGGCTATTCGTGTACGCAGAAGGGCATGAGCTGCCCGCCGGGCCTGTCGCCGGTGACGGTGTCGGCAAGGGCGTTGGAGTGGCTGAAGGCGAAGAAGACTACGCCGGCCGATTGGTATCTGGATCTGAAGTTGTTGGCCGATTACTACGAGGGGGCGCGCCGCTATCACCATACGGCGCCGATCAGCCTGTTCTACGCGCTGCGCGAGGGCCTGTCGGTGATCAACGACGAAGGGATCGAGAATCGCTGGCTGCGGCACAAGCTGTCGCATGAGATGTTCGTGGCCGGCGTCGAGGCGATGGGGTTGCGGATGCATGTGAAGGCCGGAAACCGGATCTGGAACTTGAATACGCCGGTGATTCCGGAGGGCGTGGACGACCTGAAGGTTCGCAAGCGCCTGCTGGCGGCCACCGACATCGAGATCTCGGGCGGCTTTGGGCCGTTGGCCGGCAAGGTATTCCGGGTGGGCATCATGGGTCCGCTAGCGACCGAAGACAACACGCTGCTGCTGTTGCGGGGCATGCAGGACGCGCTGGCGGGCGAGGGCTTCGCGGTGAAGGGCGATGCGGTGGCGGCGGCGCAGTCGGCTGTGTCGTGGCCGGTGGCGCAGTTGGTGTAATCGATGACGATCCACGAGGCGTGCCAGGAAGGGGATCTGCTGGCGGTGCATCAACTGCTGGCGGCGGACCCTTCGCTGGCCGCTCTTCCGATGGAACATGACAAGACTCCGCTGCACATCGCGGCGGAGTTCAATCATCCGATGATCGTGCATCTGCTGCTGGGGGCGGGTGCGGGGTTGGAGGCGGTGACGGATTGGGGGATGACGCCGCTGGAGTGGGCGGCGACAATGAACAGCCAGGCGGCGGCGCAGGTTCTGTTGGATCGCGGGGCGGGGCTGAACCTGTATAGCGCCGCGGGATTAGGGATGTGCGACCAGGTGGCGGATTTCGATGGGGATGGTCCCGCGTTGGGACGGGCGCTGTATATAGCCTGCCGGAATGGGCATGTCGAGGTGGCGGAGGGGCTGTTGGGGCGTGGGGCGGATATCAACTACCGGGGATTCTTTGGGGCGACGGGATTGCATTGGGCGGCGGCGAACGGGCATATCGAGACCGTGAAGTTTTTGATTGCGCGGGGGGCGGACCGGACGTTGGAGGATACGGAGTTCCAGGCTACGGCGCAGGGATGGGCGCTGGAGTTTGGACATGAGGATATCGCGGCGATGTTAGCGGCATGGCGCGAAATAGCGGACACAACTAGGCTTTGATCTCCGTAATCTGCTTGGTCGCGATCCCAACCGGGCGGTCGATGGGAATGCCGGCGCAGGCAAGCAGCGTCGTCAACAGATCTCCCTGATTTCCCTTCGTATCGGGCAGGAAACGTCCCGTTTTGATGGAGCCGCCACCTTTGCCCGCAATGATGAAGGGAAGGTTTTCGCGCTGATGCTGGTTCCCATCCTCCAGGCCGGATCCCCACATCATGATGCAGTTATCGAGCAGGGTGCCGCCGGCTTCCCGCAGGCTATGCATCTTCTTCACCATGTAGGCGAACTGCGCGATATTGAACTCCGTGATGCTGGCAACCTTGCGGACCTTTTCCGCCTCGTTCTGGTGATGGGTCTGCGAGTGATGCTGGTCGTTGAATCCGAGTTCCGGATAGGATGCGCCGTTGGGTGTTGAGCCGATGTAGGTGCTGACGCGGGTGGTGTCCGTCTGGAACGCGAGAACGTTCAAGTCGCACATCACCTGCATGTATTCGCTACGCTTCTCGCCGTCTGGAATCTTGATCTCGATAGGCGGCGAATCGGTGGCGTGCCGGTTGCTGGCGCGCACGCCGGCCTTTTCCATGGCCGCCTCTTTCTGGCGATATTCGATGGCGGCGATGCGCCGTTCCACCGAGCGCACGCTGTCCAGGTACTCATCGAGCTTGCGTTGGTCGGAGGTCGGCAAGGTCCGGCGCAGTTCCCTGGCGCCGCCCAGCACGATGTCCAACAAGCTGCGATCCAGGGCATTCATCGGTGACGCTGGCCGCCCTTGGCCCTCCTGTTTCTGGAACAGGCGATCAAGCACGAGGCGTGGATTGACCTCGGCCGGGACTGCCTGCGTTGGGGAGCGGAAGCTGCAATGCGAATAGTAGCCCTCGTTCAAGCCTTCCTGGTTCTCCTTCCAGGTCTGCGGCATGGTGGCCAGTTCCAACGACGGCAACGTTGTGAAGGCTCCCACGTGGTTGGCGGCAATCTGATCGGCGGAGATGGCGATGTTGATCTCGTTCCGCTTTTCGGCGGCAGGCAGTGTCGCGGTGAGCCAGGTGGATAGTTCCAGCGCGTGGGGCGCCCCGTTGAACGGAGCGATGGGCACGCCGGAGATCCCCTTCATCATGAGGCACTGATCGAGCACCGGACGCAGAGATTGCAGGGCGGGCGGCGGGGAGGAGAGGAAACTCTCCGCACTGGTAGGCCAGAACTGATCCATGATCACGCCGTGCGGCATGTACATGAATCCAAGGCGCACCGGAGGCTTGTATGTCTTGCCCTTCGTGTCAGCCCAACCCATCGACTCCAGCAGTGGCAGGGCGAGCGAAACGCCCAGCCCTTTCAGGCAAGCTCGCCGGTCCATCGTTCCTCTCATTGAGGCCTCCTCTGCTCTTCGATTCGCCGATGCGTAAAAGGATAACTCGTGATGACACCGTTGATAAGGGTCCGCATGCGGTACCCATCGGCGGCGATCTCATTCATCAGGTTATCCACCACAATTGCGTCATAGCCTTCCAACCTACGGCCCAGGGCGTAGGCGAGCAATTTCTCCGTCAAATTGCGGGAGAGCTCGCTCGATTTTTCGGCGATGATGGCTTTTAGATCTTTCGGGCCTGTAAAACGCTGCCCGCCCGGAAGCTCTCCCGCGGCGTCAATCGGCTGGCCGTTGCCGTCCCGGTCCCGCCAGCGCCCGATCGCATCGAAGTTTTCCAAACCGAATCCGATGGGGTCGAGCGTCTGGTGGCAATTGGCGCAGACGGGATTGGTGCGGTGCAGTTCCGTACGCTGACGGACGGTGAGGTTGGCGACCGCCGTTTGGTCCTGTTGGTCCAGGGCTGGCACGTTGGGCGGGGCGGGCGGTACATGGTCCCCCAGCAGTTGTTCTAGCACCCACACGCCGCGCTTGACCGGGCTGGTGCGATTAGGGAACGAGGTTGCGGCGAGAACGCCCGGCATGCCCAGAACGCCTCCGCGATTGGGATCCGTCAGCCGAACCCTGCGCATTTCAGGCCCGTTCACGGTCTTTTGCAAGCCGTAGATGGGGGCCAGGGTTGCATTGAGGTACGTGTAATCGCTATCGGCGAAACGGAGAACACTCTGGTTTTCCCGCACGACGCTCTCGAAGAACAGGCGGGCCTCATCGTACATCGCCTGGCGCATTTCGGCGGTCATTTGGGGAAACATCGCGGGATCGAAGACCTGCCGCTTCAGACCGCCGACGCCCAGCCACTGCGCGCCGAAGCCGTCGAACAAAGCGCGGGAACGAGGGTCGTCGAGCAAGCGCTTGGCCTGTGCCTTGAGAACCGCTGGCTCATGCAGCGTTCCCTTATCGGCCAGCGCCATCAGTTCGGCGTCCGGCATGGTGGACCATAGAAGGTAGGACAAGCGGGAAGCGAGTTGATGGTCGTCCAGCGCAACGATACCCGTGGCGGACGAGGCTTCCCCAGCCGGCGTGAGGAAGAGGAACTGCGGAGAAACAAGGACAGCCTTGACCATCACATGTAGAGACTGCCGGTAGGCGAGCTTGTTCCGCCTGCCCAGTTCGAAGGCCTCCACGAGAGTATTGACTTCCGACTCGGACGGCGGCCGGCGATAGGCTTTCCTGGCAAGAGACCGCGCGACACGCCGTGCCGCCTCGCTGGGTTTAGGCTGCGCGGCGAGGTTGCCGAACAGCCGCTTCTCGATTGCGGTGGGCGGTGCGCCTTGTGGAGCGACAATCCGCCGCAGCACTTCGCCGGCGACTGTCAGATACTGCTCGAGTTGGAGGGGCGAGAGCGAGTTGAGATAGCCCTCGCCGCCGACCTCATCCGGCAGTCCATCGGCAATCGACGGGTCGACGCCGAAGAGGTCCTTCAACGTGTTGCCGTACTCGGTCTTGGTCAACCGCCGCATGACGAAAGGTCCCGGATCTTTTTCGCTGAGGTACTTCAGCTTTGCGAGCCAATCGGCGAACATGCGGCGATCGGCGTCGGTGGGTTGGGGCGCGCTCCTGGGCGGCATGTCATGGGCCTTCACCCTGGCGGCCGCCCGCTTCCACTGCTCGGTAAAGGCGGCGTGGCCGGGAGCTTTGAGCGCGGGGGAGAAATTCACGCCGGCCCGCGTTGGCCGCCGGTTCTGGTGACAGGGTAGGCAATAGGTTTGGATGAACGGGGTAACGCGGCCCTTGAAGAACTCTTCGGCATCGGCCTTGAGCGCTTCCGGATCGGCGGCGGCCGAGCGGGAGGGCGAGACCATGCACAGAGCCAGGCAGAAGCCCCACGCTACGGGCGATAGCGAAATAGGACGGATTGCGAGTGGAGCCGCCATGGTTCCCGATGTTCCCCCTTAACTTAGCATGGGTAAGTGGTTCGCGGGAGCCCTTGGTCCGGGTCTTGGAACCGATCTTGTTTCGGACTCAGCGACTGGCGCAGCATGCTCGATCCCTTCAAAACCGGCGTTGCGTGGCGGCGCGGAACTACTCCCACGGGCGGGGCGCGGCAATCCTGGCCAGTGGCTGGATCCCTAGGTAAGCCATGCGTTGGCGGGGTCGGCGGTCTCTTTCATACGGGCGCGCAGGCGATCTTTGAGGCGCTTCAGGTCCGCCGCATGCGCCGGGTCTTCGGCAAGGTTTCTCTCTTCAAACGGATCGGCCTTCAGGTGGTACAGCGCCTGTTTCTTCGACTCCCAAACGATGTACTTCCAGCCCACGGCGCGCACGGCGCGGTAGGCCTCCACGCCATAGCCGGCGTAGAGCGCCTCCGGGCGGCTGTCGTTCCAATGGCTGAAGGCAGCGTCGCGGGGGAACTTGCCGCCGCTCAGCACCGGACGGAAGCTGGTGCCTGCCAGTTTGTGGCCAGGCTTGACACCGGCGGCATCGAGTAGTGTGGCGGGCACGTCCACCGAAGCGACGGCGGCATCGCTGACCAGGCCGGCTTTCACCGCGCCGCCCGCTGCCAGAAGGGGAATGCGAATGGACTCCTCCCAGGCGAACACCTTGCCTTGCAGGCCCTTACTGCCGGCGAGGTAGCCGTTATCGCCCAGGAAGAGGATGAGCGTGTTGTCCCATTGTCCGGAGCGGTCAATGGCGTCAATGACGCGGCCGATGCCGTCGTCCATTTCGGAGATGACGGCGTAGTACGTCTCCCAGTCGAACATGCCGTCGGGCCGGTTGCCGCCGGGACCGCCGCCTTTCTTCTTCATCTTGGGAGCGGGGACCCCGGCTGCGCGCGGCGTGGGCTTGGGGTGCTGGGGCGGAGCGAGTTCGGCGTTGCGGCCATCATAGGGCTTGCGGAAGGCGTCGCTGGCGGTCCAGGGAGTATGGGGCGCATTGTAGGCAAGCCACAAGAGGTAGGGCTGCCGCGCCTTTTCGACGACCTGGACGGCTTCGCGGGTGAAGATAGCGGTGGTGAGGCCGGGCGTTTTGGTGTTGGCGGTGGCTTCCAGGCCGTGGCGCAGTTCAGGATCGGGGTACGGAGTAGCGGCGATGCTGAGCCAGACCGGCGCGTTGGTGAAGCCGCACTGCTTGGGCGTGTTCTGGATGTGCCACTTGCCAACGAGATTGGTCTGGTAGCCGGCACGGCGCAGATGTTCAACAATGGTGGCGCCGGTGAACGTGCGGTAGGCTTCGTTGGCGTTGCTGTCGAGCCCGGTCTGGTAACTCTCCTGGCCGGAGAGCAGAATGCCGCGGCTAGGGGCGCATTGGGGACTGGAAATGACGGCATTGGAGAAGCGCACGCCACGGGCGGCGAGTTTGTCGAGGTTAGGCGTGCGGATGTTGGAGTTGCCGGCGGCGCCCAGACACTGCCAGTGATGGTCGTCCGAAATGATGAGGACCAGGTTAGGACGGCGGCGCTGTTGCGCGAGGAGCGGGGCGGGGAACAACGAAGCGAACTGGCGGCGCGTGAGCATAGGTACAGGTAGCAGCATAGCCTTTTTCCGCCCTTTTCGCCCGCGCCGCCGCTCCGCCGCCGACCTCTTACTTGAGGTCTAGGCCCTGAGGTGGAAGTAGGAGTGGATGTGCGGGATGCCCCGGAAATACCAAACCATGCTCGGGCCCTCAATCTGCCAGGTGTCCCACACCTTGTCGGAACCGAGGTCGTATTTGCCCGAGAACCAGGACACCGTCAGATCGTCGACGATGTGCTTTTTCCGGATGGTTGCGATGGTAGCGCTGACGTCGTCCTGACGAAACATGGCCAGCATGTCGCGCATGGTCTCCACGAAGAGCTTCTTCTGGTCCTTGCTCAGCTCCGAGCAGGGCAGTCCGCGCTTTTCGGTTGCGATCTGGATGACAGCATCGGATTTCTCACTGCGCGGCTCGTCGGCCAGAAGGCCCATTCCCTGTTGACGCCCGTTGAGAGCTTGCACAAAGCGATTGAAGACCTTGCCCTGATACCAGTAGGGGTTGCCGGGGTGATCCTTCACCTCGTTGAAATTCTCCCTGCTATTGTCGACCGGGTGCGGATAGTGCCCGTAGAAAATGGGCGCCCCGCCGAATCCCTGGCCCTTGTGGGCGCGGGCGTTGCAGCGCCGGGTGACGTGGTGGCCGGTGAAGATGAATTCAAAGTTCTCATCGGCGGGCGTGCCAAAGAAACCGGCTGAGGGCGCATTCTTCTCCTGGCCGTACTGGTCAATGAGAACCTGATTGTTGACGGCGTCCTGATGCTCGGGGCTGTGCAGAGAGTTGAAGATGTCGCGGATCAACTCCTGCTGTTCCGCACTGAAACTGGTGGGGATGCGATGCTCGGGATGGATGTACCACCAGTTGCTGATGTACTGCCGCTTCGGGTGATCGGCGGGCAGGCAGATCTTCTCTTTCTGCGCGTCCGACAGACTCTTGTAGAGCTGCATGGCGAGCGAATCGCCGTTGCTTTTGCCTGGGGCGGCGATCAGCTCATCCGCCGGAGTGGTTGCCAGCAGACCGGCGGTAGCGCCGGCCGATCGGATCCAGTTGCGCCGAGTCAACTTATTCATGCGGTCCATTCTATTCTCCTTTTTTGATCGAGGTGCAAGGAGGCGCGGCCACCCCAAGGCCGCGCCCACTCCGCCATTGCTATTGCCGGTTTGCCGCCCACACGACGCGCCAGTAATCTACCCTCTGGATAGTACGCACGGTGCGCGCCCGGTCCGCCATGCCCGCCATGCTGCCGCCCGGATGTAGCTTCAAGTAATGCGCATTGTAGTTCGGGTTCGCCATCGCCGAGTCCAGATCCTTATGCACCGACGTGGTCATGGCATCGTATAACCGGGATGCCCCCATGGGCGCGCGGAACGCCCACAACGACCAACTTTTGATGGCGCCGGATTTGACTCGCTCCGCATGCACCGGCTGCCAGTCGTTCCGCTCCATATTGAAGTAGTCGGCGCCCCGGTCTGGCATGATCTTCATCAGGTCCGTCCGGATGATGTCGCCTTCCACGAGTGCCACGGGAGCGTCGGCGCTGGTGGAAGCCATGCGCTGCCGCAGCGACTGTCCCGTCCGCTTTCGCAGGGATGCCGCCTTCTTCATGTAGTCGTCATAGCTCATCCCTGTCGCCTTCATGGAGAGTGCCGCCAATCGTTCCGTGCCGGCGGCAGGGAATCCGTCCCGGATGACGACCAGGCGGTAGCGGCCCACCGGCTCGGGATTCCCACCCCACATCCGCACGCTCAAGGCTACGGAACGCATCGCTGGGTCGTCCTTCATCGCCGCCTCGACGAGCTTCTTCGTCGCCGTCTTCGAGAACTCCACGAATGCCCTTTCATTGCCGTCGGTGACGTCATAGAAGGTGGAGGCTGCTGTAATCGGTTTGGTTTGCTGGGCAAAACACGACCCAACAGTGAGTAATAGCAAGAACGTGGTTCTCTTCATGGTTCCTCTCAAGCCGCGCCCGGGAACGGATTCCTGCTTGCTTATTCGTTCTCCCTGGTTCATCGAGTTTTGACGCATCCGGTGCCGCGCGAGCTAACCAACCAGCCACCGGGAAGCGTGCTTGCTTGCAAGCCTCCCGCCACCTGCCGCCATGCTCCCCGCCTGTCTGTATGCGGTTGAAAACACTGGAAGCGGTGGGCAACCCCAGCCGCTGTTGCCGGTGCGTGCGGGGTCCGCGCCATCCCATGTGGTTAACGCCGTTAACCGGATGGTTAGATCGGGACGCGGCGCATTTACGAGTGTTGAGGTGCTGCCATGCAAAGTCTGGGCAAAGATTCCCCAAGTGGCTGCCCTCATGCCCAGGATCGCCAGTCCCTAAACTTCTGGCGGGATTCCGCAAGCACCTGCTCCCAATCTGGCCGGGTCGGCTCAACTCCAAAGCTTTCTTGCAGGACGAGAAGAAAGTCCTCTATGCAGATTCGGCCAGTCCGAAAATGAGCGGCAGTCACCGCCGGCAACTCGCAGAGCGCTCCCGAGCCTACGTGCATGTGTGGCTCAACCAAATGGCTTTTCCCGGCAGGTTGCCAATGATAGCTGAATATTTCTCTTCCTTCGCTATCTTCGACCGCATACATGTACTGAGTGGTTTGCACCTTGTAAGGACCACGCTCGCCGTCAGCCTCCACGACCTTAAAATTCTGGGCTATGGTGATCCGCGGTTTCATCGGCCCTTTTAGCCGAATCGGCGGGCCGTGTCCCACCACCAGGGCACACAACGTACCGACCGTCTTGTGGTAAGGGGTTGAACGAACTTGCGCGTCCGCGGAGAAGCACGAAACGCTAAGTTGGATTTCACGGAGATAGGAATCGACCGCGAGGGCCGGCGTCGGACCTGCCAATCGTTAGCCGCCTACGCTGAACGGCCGAACGGAAGAAGCATCGAAAGGTATACGACCCGAGGATCATCGCAGTGCTCAGCGGGGCCATATGCTCCTGCGTCGTAGCGCCTGATGAACTCTCTTCCGCTGATGCCCAAGTAGTGGCGCGCGGCAGAATCGAGGACACCTTCTGCTTCCTGCCCGGACACGTACTTCACCTTCTCGTCGGACTGTAGTTCCTCCGCCATTGGGGTCCTCCTTCCCGGCCCAACTATATCACGGCGAGACGGCGCGCGAAGCCCAACCGAAAACGTCAATCTTAGGTTATGTTTCAGGGAGGCCGTCTAGGTCCGGCATCCTGAACCTGATCGAAGGCGGGGGGACTTTGCTCCCGGAGTCTGTTTATCCTGCATTTGATCGGCCACGGGTTAAAGGAAGGCCCAAGGACCGCCGATCTTGTCCGGTGTGGTGCCGGCTGAGCGAGTCTGTCCCCAGTTCGAGACGGGCACCGAAACCCGATCGTCAGATAAGCCCGCAACAATCGCGTTCTGCAAGAGCAAACTGGCATTCCTGCTCAAGTTCGCGCCCCTGGCATCGGCGCGCCGCGGCCGGCAGATCTCCCCCGCTTTCGTAAATCGCGAACGGTAGCCGGGGGGCCCAAGAAGGTGAGGCACGTCTTTGATGGGTGAATCAGAAGCATTCGAAGCTCCGTCGGCTCCTGAAGATGTCCAACGATTTCGTCCCCCACACGTATCGGCATACCTACGGAACGCGGCTTGGCGAGGCGGGAGTCGACGCGTCTACTATAATGAGAACTAAGTCTTTTATCTCAACGTGCCCGGGTGGCGAAATCGGCAGACGCAAAGGACTTAAAATCCTTTTTCCGGAAACGGGAGTGCGGGTTCAAGTCCCGCCCCGGGCACCAACGTTATCAGTAACTTAACGTGGCGCCTCCTCTGCGAAGCTGGGCAACCGGCGTGCAGTTGGTAGACGGCTGCAGCGCGTCTTTCCGGCGGGTTTGCTCCGCCCCGCCTGGATGGTCTCGCTTCCTACTCGCCCTCAAAGGTGTGAGGCACTTTCACCGTTCTAATCGCACCAAAAAAACTATGCGCATCATCTCCTGTTGACTCAAGCGTATAGGACAACAGGTGGCAAGAAAATGAGTGAAAGAAAATTCCTCATTGCATTCACTGGCAATTGGAATATACTGCTCAATATCATGACCAACACTACGCGTGTTCTGGCGCTTTTCTGCTTGTTTATCAGCGTTGGCGCCCAAGCTTATGCACAGCAGGCGGATGGCGCTGACCTGGGCGCGGTACTTAAGGCGCTCGACGGAGCTCTGACCGAGGCACAGCAGAACAATGTCAAGGGATTCCCACCGCTAAAGAAGGTCGTGGCGGAGTTATCTGCTTCCGCTGTGAAAGGCGGTGACAACAAAGTCAAATTCATTGTCTTTTCACTTGGAGGTGGAGTGGAAAGCGACCGCTCCATGACCTTAAGCGTTGAGCTAAAGGCACCGAGCACCGAGAACAAGATGGAGCCGATGGCTTTCAGCGAGAAGGATCTGAAGGCATCGCTAGCCCGGGCGATCAATGCCGCCAAGGTCGCATATCTCCAAGCCCTCAATATCCAGGCTGGGAGTTCCTCGCTGAAGGCACTGATTATTGGGGATACCTCCATCGAAGTGCAGTTCGCTGTCACCAAGAAAGCGGAGGGCGGAATTGACATCGGCGACCTCCTTCCTGTTGGGATCGAGTTCGGCGGGAAGATTTCCAGCGAGAAGACCCACAAAGTCAAGTTGACGTTTGGCCGGTGAGGAAACTTGGCATTTTGCTCCTCTTCGCTGTGCTGCTTGGCGCGGAAAGCGAACCAGATGCTTTCATGGTCCGAGCACTGCCAGGAGCCAGCAGCCGCACCCTAGCTTACCTCGCAAGCCTTTCCGAGCCACTAGAGGCCGCCGTTCCGGCTGGGCTCTCGATTCAGGAGATTGTAAGGCGCTACTACGGAAACGCTCAGCCTAGCGTGATCGGCGTGGTTAGGAGCTTCAACCCTGGCTTCGGCGCCCATACCTCGACAAAGGCGACGGTTAAGCTGCCCTACCTCCCGACATGGAGGTCCCGCGACATCCTTGCGCCTGCGATGCAGAGCACGGTTCAACAGCAGTTGGCCCTCCACGTCGGTTCGGCGGGCCCACTGACATGGAGGGTCGTTGCTCAACTTAACGGTTTGAAAGACGGCGCACGCTACGGCCCGGTAACGCAGCCGCTTAAGGTTCCTTATACAAGCAGTTACGCTGTGATCGAGCTAAAGCCTGAGTTGCGAAGCAAGGCGAAGCAGATCTACGGAGAGCTGATGCACTTGGTCCGAACGGGTGAAATCGAGAGCGTTAGGCATTCTAAAGTGTTCGTCCCGGTACCGGCCTGGACAACGGCAGCGCAGGGGCGGCGCCCACCGCTGGCCAAGTTGGACGACAACCCGCGAAACCGGTGGGCACTTTCGGGTCTAAATCGGACGACATTCGATAATCGTCATCGGACTGCGACCATCGCCGTAATTGATACCGGAATTGCGTTCAACGGCGACCTCGCGGATTCGAGATTCGCCTACTGGAAGGGAGAGGCTTTGGACCCGTCTGCTCGAGCGTTAGCCGCCCGCGTTGATTGCGGTATCGCCACCGTGGGCTGTAACCTCATTGACCGCTTCTCACATCCTGTAGATGACATCGAGCCTGAGGAGCTCAAGTTTCACGGCACACACGTTGCTGGTCTCGCCGTTGGTCGATCCCTCTCATCAGAAAAAGGAATCTTGGACGAGCGGCTCCAGTTGATGGTCCTCAAGGTTGCCAACAAGAGTGGTGAGATTCAAAGTGGCAGAGTTGTTCGCGCCATGATGTTCGCCGACCAGAACCAAGCGAATGTTATCAATCTCAGTCTCTCGGGTCCACGTGACGAGGTAATCGAAGAAAAACTGCGGGCCTTCCGGTCGCGCCTGTTCGTGATCGCGGCTGGCAACCAGAAGCTCGGAGCCGGTTTGAACCTCGACGTTTTGGACGCCACTGAGGATACAGTAGGCTTCCCCGCGCGATTCAACTCGGAAGCGGACAACGTGATGACCGTAGCCGCCCACGACGAGGCCGGCCGCCTTGCCGAATTCTCCAATTATGGCCGACGTACCGTTCACCTGGCTGCGCCTGGTGTCGATGTCGCATCCACGATTGGCGGCGATGCATGGCAACAGATGAGTGGCACATCGCAAGCGACGCCTCTGGTAAGCCTAACCTCGGCGCTTCTCCTCACGACTGGTTTTCCTGAGGATCCCGCCGCGATCAAGCGCCGCATCCTTTCTACGGTTCAGGTTACGCCCGGCCTGAGGGATTTTGTCGAGTCCCACGGCAAGCTCGACATGCGTCGCGCCCTCGCTTGGCGTTACGATATCGTTGAACTCATCAACGGGGACTGGATTATGGGTCAGATTGTACGTCCAGCCGCACTCGACATACCTGGCCGCCGCAGGCTGGCCTGGGACAGAGTTTCGAAAATCGTACTGAACTATTCGAACGAGGCAGCCTCTCGCCATTACGTTATGATTCGCGTCGGCAGAGATTATGAACAATGGGTGGGTACACTCGATCTAGATCTGTTCGAGGACGTTCACATCCAAGAGTTCAGCAAGCAGGGCGTGACCGTGATCCCGGTGGCCAAGATCGCAGACGTTACTACTCGCGGCCACTAGGAATGGACTTACAATCCTTTTTTGGGAGGGAGTGCGGGTTCAAGTCCCGCCCCGGGCACCAATCCCTGTTACACGGCACCAATCCCTGTTACACTGTCCCCCATGTCTCTGCTGCTTACCTGCGGCTTGCTATTGCCCCTGCTCGGAAGCTTGGCGGCGGTCGATCCGCGCCAGCCATTCTATGGGGTCTGGCGGCTGGTCCGCTATGAGCTAAAGGATAAAGCCACCGGCAAGGTGACGCTGCCTTACACGGACAAGCCGGAAGGCCGCATCACTTATGACGAGAAGGGGCGCATGTCGGCGCAGTTGATGCGTCCGGAGCGCAAGCCCTTATCAGGCCGGATCCCGCAGGCCGGCGCGGCCAACATCATCGAGAATGCCGCCGCCGAAGAGGTGCGCGAAGCGGCGATCGGGTTTATCGCCTACTACGGCACCTTCGACGTATTGCCCGCCGAGCGTACGGTTATCCATCACGTGAAGGCGAGCCTGTTGCCGAACTGGGTGGGCAGCGATCTGCGGCGCCAGTACGAATTCAAGGGCAACACGCTGACGCTGACGGCCGACACGCCGGCGTATGTGGGTATCCTGGTTTGGGAACGCGAATAGCGCCGGAGGTGCCGTACACTGTAGTTGGACCTGATCACCGTCATGGCCAACCACCCCAATCCGAGCTTGCTCACGCAGCAGCCGAACCTCACCATCGACCTGCTTCGCAATGCGTATCGCCTGATGCTGACCTCTCGGCGCCTCGACGATCGCGAAGTAATGCTGAAGCGGCAGAACAAGATTTACTTCCAGATCAGCGGCGCCGGGCATGAGGCCATCCAGATCGCCGCGGCGCAGTGGCTGCGGCCGGGCGACGATTGGGTGTATCCCTACTACCGCGACCGTGCGCTGTGCCTGGCGCTCGGAGTGACACCCCTGGATATGCTGCTGCAGGCGGTGGGCGCGGCGGCCGACATCGCATCCGGGGGGCGGCAGATGCCGTCGCATTGGGGCCATCCGGCGCTGCACATTGTATCGGCATCTTCCCCAACGGGCACGCAGTTCCTCCAGGCGGCGGGCTGCGCCGATGCGTCGCTAAGGCTGCATCCGGGCTCGGACGAGATCACGCTGGTGTGTACCGGCGATGGCGCGACCAGCGAAGGCGAGTTCTTCGAATCGCTCAACATAGCGTGTCTGGAGCGGCTGCCGCTGCTCTACCTGGTGGAGGATAACGGCTACGCCATCTCCGTGCCCGTCGAACGGCAGACCGCGGGCGGCAACATCGCGGCACTGGTGAGCGGCTTCCCGCAACTGCATGTTGAAGAGGTGGATGGCACCGACTTGGTGGCTTCGTGGGAAGCGATGGGCCGTGCCGTGCATTGGGTGCGGCGGCGCCAGGGACCCGCCCTCGTGCGAGCCAGCGTGATTCGCCCCTATTCGCATTCGCTCTCCGACGATGAGCGGCTGTATAAGTGCGATGCCGAGCGCGAGGCCGAAGCGCTGCGCGACCCGCTGTTTCGCTTTCCGGAATGGTTATTGGCGCACGGCGCCGCCGACCGGCACACGCTGCAACTGATCGGGCACGAGGTGGAGCAGGTAGTGCAGCAGGCCGCGGACGAGGCCTTACGCGCCCCCGCGCCGGAGTCTGGCAGCGCGATGCGCCATCTCTATTCCGAGGTCGTCGATCCCACCGCCGAGTCCTTTGAACAGGTGGCCGAATGGAAGGGAGAGCCGCGGACCATGGTGGACGCGATCAACCAGACGCTGCACGAGGAGATGCGCCGGGATGCGCGCATCCTGGTCTTCGGCGAGGATGTGGCCGATTGCGGCAAGGAACAGAGCCTGCCGCTGGTCAAGGGTAAGGGCGGGGTCTTCAAAGCCACCCAGGGATTGCAGCGGCAGTTCGGCACGGCGCGGTGTTTCAATACGCCGCTGGCTGAAGCGGGCATCATCGGGCGGGCAATTGGACTGGCGTTGCGCGGCTTTAAGCCCGTTCCAGAGATCCAGTTCTTCGACTACATCTGGCCGGCGATGATGCAGATTCGCGAAGAACTGGCGACGCTGCGGTGGCGGTCCAACAATGGCTTCCAGTGTCCGATGGTGATAAGGGTGGCGACTGGCGGGTATTTGGGCGGTGGCGCGATCTATCATAGCCAGTCTGGCGAGGTGGCGTTTACGCATATTCCGGGCCTGCGCGTGGTAATGCCGTCGAACGCCGCCGATGCCTGCGGCCTGCTGCGCACGGCGCTGCGTTGTGACGACCCGGTGCTGTTTCTGGAGCATAAGAAGCTGTATCGCGAGCCGTACAACCGGGCGCCGCATCCGGGCGCGGAGTACACGATCCCGTTCGGCCGGGCGCGTGTGGTGAAGCCTGGGTCGTCATTAACGCTGGTGACGTATGGCGCGCTGGTGCAGAAGAGCCTGCAAGCGGCGGCGCAGTTGGAGAGGAGCAATCCGGGGTGCAGCATCGAGGTGCTGGATTTACGGTCTCTCGCGCCGTATGACTGGGAGGCGATCCGCGCGTCTGTGGAGAAGACCAGCCGTGTGCTGATCGCGCATGAGGACACGCTGAGCTTCGGGTATGGGGCGGAGATTGCGGCACGAGTGGCCGATGAGTTGTTCGGGTTCCTGGATGCGCCGGTGGGGCGCGTGGCGGCGAAGGACACGTGGGTGGCGTATCACCCGGCGCTGGAGGATGAGATTTTGCCGCAGGTTTCGGATGTGATGGCGGGGGTGGAGCGGTTGCTGCGGTATTAAGTGGGTTGGAAGGTCCGTAGCCTATCCATCGTCCTGCTCAGGCTGGGTGACGCCTGTGCCGCGCGGCCGGCGTCCCATATTCCGGCCACAAATTCGACACGGCAGGAGTTGTAATCCGGTCCCTGCTGTGCCGTACTATTCGGTCTTGGAACCAGACGGTGCGGCACGGAAGCTTTGGCTTGCCCGGCTATGCCCACGAGCGCGCGCTTCGGGTCGCTAAGCCGGTCGGGCGATTCGGGGATGCGGCCCGGCGAAACGCCGAGGAACTTGGCCAGATTGACTCGATCGGCCAGCAGCCAGGACTCCACTTCGGTCACAGCGACCCGAAACAACAGGTTCGGATGCTTGGGCACGTCAAGCCAACTCCGCAGCAACGAGGCGGGGCAGTGCGCCCGATCAAGATCCGTAAGGACAATCCAAGGGCTGCCCTTCGCGGCATTGTTCCAGCCCCGCAGGGTTCGCCGCAGATAGCCGAATCCATGGCCTACGAGGACGGCGCCCAACAGGTAGCGGCTTCCGCAGTCGCTGAGAAGGCGCCGGAGCACCGCCGCGCTGATCAGAAGAGACTCAATTGGTCGAGAGCCATGGGACGGGTGCGGGGAAGGGCAGCATCCGCGACACTGGCCCCAGCTTCCAGCAGTGTCCGGACTTCCTTCACGGAAGAGGCGACCTGCACCGCGGTGCCTTCTGAATTCGGAGTTAAGATGAGCACCTCTTCCCCGCCAATGCCCTTGTCCGAGAGTAGGTCCGCGCTGTGTGTGCTCATGAAAACCTGCCGGTTGCCGCGGCGTTGCACCCGAAAGATCAGCCTGGGCAACAGAGCTACGATCGCCGTATGCAAGGACAGTTCCGGTTCTTCCAGAAGCAATGGGGCGCCGCCATCCAGCAGCGCCCAGAAAAGTCCAATCAGGCGCAGCGTGCCGTCCGAGAACTGATCCTCGCGTTGCCTGCCGGCATTGGGCCGCCAGTGCTGGTAAACTGCCTAGAGATGCGGAACACCAGCATCGTCTCTGGTATCGGTAAGATCCTTAAATTGTGGGACGGCTTCGCGGAGCGCCGTTTCGATCTTGCGAAGTCTCGCCCGGCGGGTCTTCTCGGGCGTCTTTACCACCGTCTCCAGGAAGCCGCGGCCAAAGTAGTCTTCCGTTGGTTGGGTTGCGGCGAAGCTCTCCGGGTACTTCAGCACTTGAGGGACAAGATGCAGATATCGAATAGATTCCATGAACTGCGCCACCTGGCGGAATCCGGCGTTCGCACTTACTTGTTCGAGATGCGTTTGGGTTAGCAGAACGGCATCGCTGTTGTCCCGGGAATCCGGTCTATCGAGGATCTTCCGGCCATTCTTCCAGGCGCGCTCGTAGCGCAGCATAGCTTGCCGGTGAGCGCTTCGAAGGCCAATCTCGTACAGCCACACATCCGCTGACTCCCCGCCGGACAGTTCCACGGCAATCTCGACATCGTGATCTTTTCTCGCTGAAAGGCAGCGTATTTTGGACAATCCGTGGCGCTGTTGGACGGCCCATTGAAGGCCGCCGCCGGGTTTAGCGATGTCGCGTAGAAATCGGACTGCCTCCAACAGATTCGACTTACCTGAGGCATTCGGCCCGACGACAAAGACGCGGTTGGTCAGCCCTACGTCGACCGACCGGAAGTTGCGCCAGTTGGAGAGCCTCAGCCTGGAAATGATCATGCGCTGAACGTTTCCATTCTACGCGTCCCGCGACTTCTTATAATCGGCGGTATGCCTCGTCTCACGCGCCGTGGTTTGCTGGGGAGTCTTGCCGCCGCTCCTGTGTTCGCCGCTCGCGATCAGCGGTTGGAGCGCGGTTTTCGCGCCCCGGAACGGAATGGTTGGATCTACGTGCGGTTGGAGGGTAAGCCTTCCGAGATCGGCTACCAGCATGGGTATCTGCTGGCCAGGGAGATCGCGACCGCGCATCGCACGATCGCGTTTGAGATGGAGCGCGATACAAAGAAGCCTTGGTCGTTTTATAAGAAAGCGGGCAAGGACTACTTCTGGCCGAAGTTGGACGCGGAGTACCAGGAAGAGATCACGGGGATCGCCGAAGGGCTGGCGGCGCGGGGCACGAAGCTGGATGTGTGGGACATGGTCGCTATGAACGCCTGGCTGGAGTGGAGCCCCTATTTCACCAACTGGTACGACAAGAACCACGGCAAGGCTCCGACGGCCGATCGTTGCAGCGCCTTTGTCGCCACGGGCCCGTACACGGCGGACGGGCGGCCGGTGATGGGGCACAACGCCTGGACCGGCTACGCGAACGGCGTCTACTGGAACATCGTCTTTGAGATTAATCCGGTGAATGGCCATCGGATTCTGATGGACGGCTACCCCGGCCTGATTCATTCCGGCGACGACTTCGGCTTGAATACGGCGGGCATGATGATCACCGAGACGACGATCACCCAGTTCGACGGCTTCGATCCCGATGGCATCCCGGAGTTCATGCGGGCGCGTAAGGCGATGCAGTACTCGGCCAGCATCGACGACTTCGCGCGCCACATGCGCCATGGCAATAACGGCGGCTACGCCAATAACTGGCTGGTAGCCGATAACAAGACCGGCGAAGTGGCGAGTCTGGAACTGGGCTTGCGGCATGTTACGCTGCGGCGGGCCAAGGACGGCTATTTCTGCGGCGCCAACTTCCCGGTGAACGAGACCATGGCGAGGGAAGAGACGCAGTTCGACATGAAGAATCCAGGCCTGAGCCCGAATGCCCGCCGCGTGCGCTGGGAGCAGTTGATGGCGGAGCATAAGGGGCGCATCGATCTCGATGCCGGGAAGAGGTTTCTATCCGATCACTACGATGTGATCACGAAGAGCGACAATCCGGGCGAGCGGACGTTGTGCGGCCATAATGAGTTGTCGCCACGGGGGATGGAACCGTGGCAGCCGCCCTTCGGCGCGGCGGGTGCGGTGCAGGCGAAGGTGACAACGGCGGCGCTGGCGGAGAAGTTGACCATCCATGTGCACTACGGACACTCCTGCGGCCGCGATTTCAAAGCGGCTGAGCACTTGAAGAAGCACTCGCAATTCGCCTGGCAGAAGGGGTATTTGAAGGATCTGCCGGCGAAAGGTTGGGCGGAGTTCAGCGCCGCCGCAAAATAGCATTTTTCTGCGCGGCGTGGCCGGCTACACATGTCGCCCGCCGCACCATGTCGGGCAATCCCAGTATTGTCTGTTCGTCTCTTGCTTCGTATACTCGCCTTACTTACAGTTTGGGGAACTTACATGCAAAATTACTTTCATCGCGCTTTGTGCGCGCTCCTGGCGGTAGTGTGTTCACTGCCGCTGGATGCGCAGATTCTGTATGGTTCGCTGGTAGGCAACGTTCGGGACGCCACGGGGGCGGCCGTCCCGCAAGTCAACATCACCATAACAAACGCGCAGACGGGAACGTCCCGTTCGACGGTAAGTGACGTCACCGGGAGTTACTCCTTCCCGACGGTGCAGCCGGGCACTTACGAGATTGCCTTTAGCAAAGAGGGCTTTAAGACGCAGCGCGAGTCGGGCATCACGGTGGCAATCAACAACGTATCGCGTACCGATGTTGCCCTCCAGGTGGGAGCCATTGCCGAATCGGTTACGGTGGAGGCTTCCGCGCAGACGTTGCAGACGGACCGGGCCGAGGTGCGGGCCGAGGTGGGGCGGCAAACGCTGCTCAACATCCCCGTCCCGCCGGGTCGCAATTACCAGGGGCTATTCGTGACGATACCCGGCTTCTCGCCGCCGCGCAATGCGCATTCGGTGCCGGCGAACCCTTCGCGGGCGCTGCAGTTCAATGTGAACGGCACCAGTTCTTCGTCGAATAACACGCGCATTGACGGGGCGTCGTCGACCAACGTGTGGCTACCGCATATCGTCGCGTATGTGCCGGCGCTGGAGTCGATTGAGAATGTCAACGTGGTGACGAACTCGTTCGACGCCGAGCAGGGTTTGGCCGGCGGCGCGGCCATCAATGTGCAGATCAAGAGCGGGACGAACGACCTCCACGGGTCGGCCTTCGAGTATCACAACAGCAACGCGACCAAGGCGAAACCCTTCTTTCTCCCGGCCGGCCGGGATATGCCGAAGTTAGTGTATAACCAGTTCGGCGGCACCGTCGGCGGCCCGATCCGTAAGAACCGCCTGTTCTACTTCGCAAGTTATGAGGGGTCGCGGGACCGCCAGTTCGCCTCGGCCTTGTCGTCGATTCCCAGCCTGGCGATGCGTACGGGGGACTTGTCGGGGGCGCCGCCGGACCGGCCGGTGTTCGATCCCGACTCGGGAGTGGCGGGGAACTTCGACCGGCAACCGTTTCCGGAACAGCGGATTCCGGCATCGCGGTTCAGCCCGGCCGCCACGCGGTTGCTGGGCCTTTGGCCGGAGCCAACGTTTGCAGGTACGCAGAATAACTACTTCGCCGCGGGCAATTACCGGTTTGACCGCGACACGCTGGACACGAAGTTCAACTGGAACGCGAGTTCGCAGTTCACGATGTATGGGCGGTTGTCGTTTCTGGACTACCGCGTGGTGAACCCCGGATACTTTGGCGACACGCTGGTGGGACCGCCGGTGGCGGGCGGCCAGGTCGGGCAGGCGACGGGGAATTCGTACTCGACCACGATCGCCGGCACTTACGTGATCAAGCCCACCTTCATCGTGGACGCGTATTTTGGGTGGACGCGGATGCAGGGCGACTCGCGCCAGACGCGGTTGGAAGAGAACGTCGGGCTGGACAAGCTACGCCTACCGGGCACCAATGGCACGCGGTTCTTCGAAGGCGGCTTTCCGCAGTTTCAGATCGCGGGATTCACGAACTTCGGCCAGCCGAATAACTTCATGCCGTATCTCAATCGCGACCCGCAGTTTCAGTATGTGGCGAACGCGAACTGGATGAAAGGGCGGCACCAGATCCGCTTCGGCGCCGACTTCTACCAGCAGCAACTGAACCAGACGCAGCCGGAGTTCGTGGGTGCGCCGTGGGGCGCTTCGGGCGGCTTCAACTTCAACAACGGCCAGACCAGCTTCCGGCCGCGGCCTGGGCAGGTAGCGCCGAATACGAGCCAGTTCAATGCGTTTGGCTCGTTCCTGCTGGGACATACGAACAGCCTCGGGAAACTGCTGATGGTGCCGGATGTATTCACGACGCGGACCAGCCTCTATTCGGCCTACATCCGCGATCAGTGGCAAGTTAGTAACAAGCTCACGTTTTCTTACGGCGTGCGCTGGGAGTATTTCCCGTTTCCAACGCGGTCGGATCGCGGGCTGGAGCAATACGACTTTGGTACCAACCGGATGCTGGTGTGCGGCATCGGCGTGGTGCCGCGGGATTGCGGCGTGAACGAAAGCAAGCGCCGCTTTGCGCCGCGGCTGGGGCTGGCGTATCGCGCGACGGACACGTTCGTGATCCGGGCCGGCTATGGCATTACGAACGATCCGTACAACCTGGCCCGCCCGTTCCGCACCAACCATCCGCTGCTGATTCCGTTCAACCAGACGGCGGCGGACTCGTGGACGCCGGCCAGCCGGTTCGACGATGGCATCCCGCGCATTTTGGCGCCGGAGCTTGGCAACGGCATCATCGAGATCGGGCCGTTCGTGGAAGCGAACACAGTGATCGCGAACCAGTGGACGCGCGGGTATATCCAGAGTTGGAACCTTTCATTACAGAAGCGGGTGTGGGGCGGCTGGGTGGCGGAGGCCGCTTATGTAGCGACCCGCGCGGTGAACCAGTTGGGCAACCTCAATCGCAATGCCGCGCTGATCGGCGGAGGCAACGCGGGCCGGCCGCTGGCCCAGCGGTTTGGGCGCTTTGCGAACACGATCCAGGTGACGGGGCTGGGCACTTACAAGTACGACTCGATCCAGACGAAGCTGGAGCGGCGCTTCACCAACGGGTTCCAGGCGCTGTTCGCCTATACGTTCGCCAAGAATATGGGCATCGCGGGCAACGTGAACTCGGACGGATCGCCGCGCATCCACCGGCCGGAGTACTACCACCTGAATCGCGCGGTGACGGATCTCAATCAGCCGCATAACTTCCAGTTCTCCGGCTTCTATGAACTGCCGTTCGGGAAGGGGAAGAAGTACGCCACTTCGGGTCCGGCGAACTGGCTGTTCGGCGGTTGGCAGGTGAATGCGTTGCTGAGCGCTTATAGCGGCACGCCGTTCTCGGTGACCGCGCCGGGGACGGATCTGAACGCTCCAGGCAACGGCCAGCGGGCCGATCTGCTGAAGCCGAATGTGGAGAAGATCGGCGGAGCGGGGCCGGGGCAGAAGTTCTACGACCCGGCGGCGTTTGGGCAGGTGCGTGAGGCGCGGTTTGGTACGGCGGGCTGGAGCATTCTGCAGAGTCCGGGCGTTATCAACCTCGACATGGGCGTTTTCCGCCGCTTCGCGATCAACGAGCGGCTGAACCTGCAGTTCCGAGCGGAGGCCTTCAATGCCACCAATACGCCGCACTTCACGGCTCCGAATGGCGATGTGGCGAACACGCGGTTCATGGAGATATCGGGGGTGCGCGGCACGGGGCGTGAGGGCATCGACGAGCGGGTGTTCCGCTTTGGGCTGCGGATGCAGTTCTAAGGGCCTGTCACAAAACAAGTAGAACAATTATGGGCTGAAATGTTTTATAC